>CAZSFY010000008.1:0-127190 GCA_964606315.1 uncultured Chitinophagaceae bacterium
GGCCAGAAATTACTAGCAACATCTGTTATCTAAAGCTAATCAGGAATAGTTTATTTCACCACCTCTAAAGTACCCTGCATGATAAGATAATGGCCCAGATAAGTACATACGTAAGCGTATTTTCCAGGTTTTAAGGGTGCAGTAAAATAAATTGTTTCACTGGTATTTGCGGAAAGTACTTTGGTGTGAAATAAAACATTTTTAGAATCAGGTACATATTTGTAATTCTATATGCTTTGATGTTACTAATGCCATAAAGCACACCAGCAGATGCAACCTGATGGGTTCTTCTTTAAAGTGGAATATCGGCCTGGTTCGTAAATCGCTTTTAGCGATACGGAAGGCCTGCTCTATTTTATACAACTCGTGATATCTTTCGATGATGGTTTTATTATCAGCTTATTTTTCTTCCGGGTTGGTATAATACCCTTTGATGCCCAGCATCTTTTGAGTTCTGTCTATCTGCTTCTCCATTTCATACTTATCCTTTCGGTATCTCACGGCAGAATAAGAGCCGGTACGTAAAAACAATCATTTAATATTCATTTTTGTCGATTTGGGAATATTATTTATAAGCATTTTATCTATTTTATTCTGACCATTCACTCAAAATAAGTTCCTCGTATATTCGTAAAAACATTAACGAATGTACAGGCCAATAGTATTTACCGGTTTATTACTGGTTTCAACATTATTTCTCAAGGCACAACAAAACGTCAGCTTTCTTATTACCGAAAATAAAGTTATTACGCCCGCCAATGTTCGGATTGCCAATGAGGCTGGTGATTATTTTTATGCAGATAGTACTTACTACTGGACAGCGTTTTGGGGTGAACCCTATCCCGATTATCCTTCCAGCGGACAATTTACCATTAAACTGCCAGTAGGAAAATACACTTATGAAATAGATAGAGGTCCAGAATATAAATATACACGCGGAGAATTTCACGTGACCGATAAAGACTTATCTATAGAAGCAGAGATCGAAAGAATTATCGACCTGAAAAAATTAAACTGGTGGTCGGGAGAATTACATATTCACAGAAAGCTTGAACATATAGAGAGACTCATGCTGGTTAGTGATCTCCATATCGGCGCAGTAATTACTTCCTGGAATCAATATTATGGTGTAAAAAAGGATTCTGTATATAATAATGCTCCTAAAAAATTCGACAATAACAGGTATTATACTACCGGAGGTGCTGAGGACGAGCGTGCAGGTGGAGCTATTTTGATATTGAATACGCCAAGTCCCCTTAATATCAGTGTTGATCACCGCCAGGAATATCCGCCCTTAGTCAAAACTATTGAAAGGGTAGAAAAAGAATTTGGAAAAAATTACTGGTTAGATTTAGAAAAAACATTCTGGCGTGATTTACCCATATTAATTCCCACAGGGAAATTAAATTCAATGGGTATCGCTCATAATCATATGAACAAGTATGGTATTTTTGAAGGTGAAGCCAACGGCCATGCAAGAGATACTGCGAAATATCCATGGCCGAAAGGGAACGGCAACTGGACGCAGGACATTTATTACAATGTTTTAAATGCAGGAATAAGAATACCTCCTTCAGCAGGAAGCGCTTCGGGTGTTTTAATGAACCCTGTTGGATACAATAGGCTATATGCACACGTTGAAAAAGATTTTACTTATGAACACTGGTTTGAAGAGGTAAGAGCAGGAAGGACATTTGTTACTAATGGTCCGCTTTTGATTAGTAAAGCTAATGGTAAATATCCTGGTGAAATATTCAGTTCGCCCAAAAAAATGCAGATAAAAATAAATGCAGATATATATAGCAGGGATTCCATTGATTTTATTGAAATCATCAAAAACGGCCAGTCTTATAAAAAGATATCTCCTTCGGCACTCAAGGGGAGCAAATTAAAGGAAACAATAAAGTTTGATAATAGTGGTTGGTTTATTGTTCGTGTATTTACAAAATCGCCAGGCACCTTCAGGTTTGCATCTACAGCACCATACTATGTTGAGATAGGCAAAAACAAAAAATACATCAGTAAATCGGCTGTACAATTCTTTTTAAACTGGATAGAAAAATATGTACCAGTGATGAAAGGAGATAACGAGGATGAACAGGCTGAAATATCTAAATATATAGATACAGCCAGGCAATACTGGCAAAACCTTCTATCACAGGCAAATGGCGAATAATTATTTCACCACTTCTAAAGTACCCTGCATGATAAGATAATGGCCCGGATAAGTACATACGTAAGTGTATTTTCCAGGTTTTAAGGGTGCAGTAAAATAAATTGTTTCACTGGTATTTGCAGAAAGTATTTTGGTGTGAAATAAAACATTTTTAGAATCAGGTACATAATTAAGCTTACTGGCTTGCACACCCAGGTTAAGAGCCTGCTCTCCTACCGATGTGGCTGTTCCAGGCATTACAATTACCAGATTATGCATCATGTCATCCGTATTCTTAAAAATTAGTTTTACTTTACTGCCTGCTTTAACAGTAACAGACGATTGATCAAATTTTAAACCCGGCAATGTGCCAATAACAATCGTTTTATCAGGAGCTTTCCAATCCTGGGGCATTTTTGTTATTCTCTTTGGTGTCGGCTGTGCCTGGGTCGACTGTGTTGGTTTGGTCGGCGGTTGATGTTGCGTATGTGCAGCATGCTGTTGATTGGGTTGCTTAACAACTATTTTTTCTCCATCAGGAATTTCATTAAGCGTATAATAGGCAGTGTTATGCAACAAAGTTTGACCTTCTTTATTCTTAATCCCCGTAAGTTTTAACTCATGAATGAGATATTGCTTTAAACTATCCACAACAAGTCTGACGCGCATTTTATCATCTGAAACAATAGCTGCTCTTACCGGGCATTCACCTTCATCCACAACCGGGCTTCCATACGCCGGATGGTATTTATAAATAAAATTCATGGCTGTATATCCGCTAAGATCTGTAGCAGTAGCTTCATCCACAGGCATAGTAAATTCTATCTCAAATCCGTCAGGCATTGCACGTACCGCTTTCATTTCAAAAGGCATTTTGCCAGTCCATGTTAATACCTGCAAACCATAAGGTTTATTTCCTGTGGAGCCCCACCCTCTGTTAGTCTGCCCAACATATAATTCTCCATTTTGTCCCCAACTCATACGAAGTACTCCGGACTCAAAGCCACTTCTAAAATCGATTGCAGCACCTTGATATACACCTTTTACTTTTTCCAGGAAAACCCGGGAAATCCGGCTTTGTCCCATATCTCCCACAAATGCCTGACCGGCAAAAGGTCCAAATTTTCCATTTGTCTGATCAGTAAAAACATCAGACAGAGAAGTGCCTAATACTCCATGAGGGAGCCAAACAGCAGGAAGCTTTACACCTTTTACTTCTTTAGCTATTTCGTATAATCTTTCTCCTCTTTCGCCTTCTTTATTTTCCGGATTGGGGTATGGTCCGCCTATTGGCGCCAACTGTGGATCAACTCTTGAATAAATATCCTGTTTACGAACCGTAACAGGGGAATTGGGAAGCGCTGCCCAATCCAGGCCAGCAGGACATCCTGTAAAGTCGCCCCGGTTTACTTCAACCAATCCGCCCGAACCAACCCAATCGCCCTGATTCTCTGTATAAAAGAAAGAGTTGTCGATCCATCCTGTACCGCATGGAGAACGCATCCCAGTTGCCCACGGCTCCATCTTTCCATCGGAAGTAATTCTAAGTGTCCAGCCACGCCAGGGTACATAACTCTTCGCCCTTAATGGATCATAGTCTTCAAAAGCCACATTGGTCGTCACAAACATGCTACCATCCGGAGCTATTACAGGTCCATATGAATACTCATGATAATTACCTGTAACTCCCCAACGATAAACGGTTTCATACTTATCTGCTTTGCCGTCGTTATCAATATCCGTTACCCTCGTCAACTCCGTACGTTGTACAGTATAGATTGCACCGTCCTTATACGCCAGACCAAGTATTTCATGCAGTCCTGAACCAAATTTTTTAAACACACCATTTTTTACTATCCATATTTCACCATGTCGTGTACCCACAGCCAGGGACCCATCCGGTAGTGTGCTGATACCCCCCGCTTCAAGCACTATATTGCCGGGTACTTCAATAGTTGAAATCTTATAATAGTCAGATTCCGTTTGTGCCGTAACGTTATTGGCGATGCCAACGGACATTGATAAAAAAGATATAATAAAAAGTAATGAACGCATGCGAACTATATTAAAATGTCTTACCATGAAATAGTGTATTCAAAATCTGCGGTTAAAGGTACTATTAACATCTGACGGGAGCCATTCGACTGTACCGACACACGTGATCTTTTGGGAACAGTTATCTTTATTGTATTATCTACCAAATATTTTGTTGAAGATTTCTTTTTAATAGTGTTACCAGATATAAGACGGAAATGAACTTCCCCATTAGCACCTTCAGGCAAATGAAGTGATCGTATAATATCCTTTTCATTCTTTACTCTGATATTATCTTCTATAGTTGTTTCATTGAATTTGTATCTGAAGACAGGCCGGTTCATTTTATCAACATCATATCCCAGGAACTGAAGTGTATCCGGGTTGACAATACTATCTGTCCAGTTGCTTTTGTAGGTTGTACCCGAGGCATAGGCTTTTTCGTTACCAAATAATATTTCAGTTCCCACAGGCTGTGCCACGCCTATTCCCCTGGCTTTATGTATCCACATCAGGTGGGCATTAAGGAATTGTCCTCGCCATCCAAGAATAAGGGAGCCATTGAGGGAATTAAAACTAAAATGTGTCCCTTCGGGATTTCCTACAGAAATGCAATAAGTCAAAACTTTTCCTTCATAAAACATAAAACTGCGCTGCACAACAGTTTCCTCTCCAACATTAATATAATAAGGGATGGAGTCAGGTTGATTAGTTTGCGCTACAACATTAATTGAAGAAAGAAGAACCAGAATTAAACAAAGTCGTGTTATTAGCATGAGAAATATATACCTGTATTATTTATTGACAGAAGTAACCTGACCGGCAAAGTTATCGGCATCTTCCATCATAGCCTGCAAATATTTAGGATTTTTCCCTAACTCCGATGGATTTATAACAAATTTAATTTTATCGGGCATTATCACCGTAAGAGAATTCTTTGCCGGTAGTATGGTCATTTTCAATATTCCCCTTTTCAAGACCAGACTTCACCATATTATTATTAGCGTATACAAAGAAAGCTTCGGCATTACGAGACTGCCAGTCAATACACATAAATAAAATACAAATATGACGCAAATACTAAAACGATAAGACAGGGCAAAGTATCAAACATCAGTTGAAGACCAGTCGACTGCGCTAATACGGTATCATTATCATAGTCAGAGATTGGAAAGTCTGAAGATGACAACTATTTTCCGAAACTGATAAATTAACAGAATGTCTTCACAAACTCAACAGTAGTATTTGTAAGCTTTGCTATTTCTTCTTCCGAGAATGTTGTGTTTGCCAGTAGGGACTTGATAATTGAAATAGTGGCTTTAGTTTCGCCCCTAGCCTCTCCTTCTGCCAAACCATCCATTCTCGCTGTTTCCTCAACGGCAAACCTTTCCCATTTATCTTTCAGGCTGGCGTAATAGGCCTGTAATTCCCGTTCCATTAAATGTGCTTTGCGGGCATCCATAAAAAAATCTTTAAATACAGGATCGTCCTGTAAAAATAGTGGAATTTCAGAAAATTCTGTCAGGTTACGCAGTACGTAAAGCCATATATCTTCCCGGTTGATTAATTCATGCTCCTGCTTGTTGAATTTAGGTAATTCAATATACCAATACATTAACCGGTCGTTGAATACTTTATACGATTCTTCTTCTATCAATTTCACACGGTGTACTACCTGGTTGGGATGCGTATCATCGAAACAGAAATCAAGGATGCAAATCGTATATGTCCGGCTGAGCCTGAAATCCCATTTACCTTTTTCACCCTGTTGTCTAACCCGGAACATCGAATAATATACACTGCGATCCTTAAAATATCTTTGTTTACCACGCTGCAGTTCTACAATAATATAATTGCCTTCCTGGTCAAGAAAATTCTAACCACCTTAACACTTCTATAATAAACCCAATACTAATTTGAGCATCTAAAGTTCAACGCTAAAAATAAAGAACATGAAAAAACTACTCATTTTAATTCTCATTGTCAGTGGCATCGGCTTGTCAGCTTCTGCGCAAAAGTCCCCGGAATATCGTCGTTATGATAAAAAAAATTACTCCCAGGTCCACAAAAAGAACGTTCATAAGGATAAAAAGAAATACCAGGAGAAAAGAATAACGAAAATCAACAAGAACTACGACAAACGTATCAGCAAAGTAAAGAACGATCCAAATCTTCGTAATAAACAAAAGAACAAAAAAGTAAAAGCACTAGAAAAAGAAAGAAAAGCAGAGATAGTTAAAGCCCGGAAACATTATTCTAAAAAATACGCCGACGGTGTAGCACGTGATCATAGAGGAAAGGATAAAAGAAGATACTGATTTTTGATCCGCCCTTCGAACAACAGGAGGCCGCCTCAAAAGTAAATTTTACCCGATTTTATTCGGATACCTGATGGAAAAAGATTTTCGTGTAAACAATTCCCAAAGCTTTCAGGTTACTTTTGAGACGGCCTCTTTCTTTTTTATAGGGGATGAGCTTATTTGAACAGTCCCGAAACGAATCAGAGGAAGGAGATTGAAAGACGAAGAAAGCCCGGTTAAAAATGGTAAAACTTAGATGAAAGTACCGTTGAAGAGTTCTGGCCGACCAATAATTTTACGTTCTGAAAATATTGTTTACTTTTAAAATTATTCAGTGCTTATGTCTGTCATCAAACAATCAGTTCTATACCTCGGATTAAAAGGAGAAAAAAAGTTATACACGCTGTTCGACAGCGGAGCTAACTTATCCTGTATTAATCCAGAGTTTCTTAAAGGAATCGAAACACCTACAGGTCTTGGCGTTATCAGAAAGTTAGCTACTACCAGCGAAGGACGTTTTATAGAAATAAAAGAAGCGGTCAGACTTGATTTTTTTATTGATGATATTCTTCTTTCCGATGAATTCCTGGTGGTACCAGGTCTAAGTGAAGAAGCGATCATTGGCGCTGCCACTCTTCAGAAATGGCGCATCAAACTCGATTTCGAAAACGGCAAGGTAATAGTCGACCCTAAAGTGGCCAAACTGCAACTGATTTAAGTAACTAATAAGTGCTCTTTAATGTGATAGATGAAGAATCATAGGAATTATAGGAGTATTATAGATTAATTACTACTACATATCTATTATCCCATTGTGAAAACTCAAATATAGTTTCTGTGGAAATCGGCTTTGCTTTTATGAGAAGTATAAGGAGATTATACCAGTGATTCAATGTTTCAGAATCAACCTTATTTATTTGAATATAAGGTTGCAAGCAGACCTCCAACAATTTGAATAATGTATAGATTGATTTTCAGTTTCCTAAAAACTTACTTCATTCATGGAACCAAACTACGCAGATAGCCGTTAATATAGCATGCCGACAAAATCATGATAACGGCTTATTTGCTTTTCACTACAGTAAGATCGCTAAGCTCAACAGTAATAGGAATAAGTCCAAGCTGTACTACAGCTTTCTTCCCTTTTATTTCTTTTACCTCCCCTACCTGATGATTTTTTTTCATGAGTACTTTTTCACCGATCCTGATTTCCCCCTCTACAATTTCATATTTGGAGCTTAGTTTCTTTCTGACCTTCTCATCTTTCTGCTTCGTCTTTTGATCAAATAATAGGCCATGCATCTGTTTGATCAACGCATTTTTATTATCGGTTTCATTCGACTTTCGCCAATCAAAAATAATCTGCTTCAGTTTGCGCTCCATATCTTTTAAATAAGCGATCCTGTCCTCTGTGATTTTGTTTTGGTGCTTTAAAATTTCCATTTGCTGATGGTGACGCTCTTTATTCATTAACGCCTCCATATCTTTTTTCATCCGTTCATTCTCCTTAAGAAGACGCTGAAGCTCTTTCTTCTCTTTATCAATTGTCTGGAGATCCTGCTCTGTCCTGTTAAGTAATCTGTCGAGTTTAAAATGATCCTCGTTAACTAGCTGCCTCGCCCTGTCGATCACTTTTTTATTAAGTCCTATCCTTTCTGCAATCGAAAATGTATAAGAGCTACCTGGTTTACCTATCATGAGCTTATACATAGGTAACAGGTGTTGTTCATCGAAAGCCATCGCGCCATTAAAAATACCTGGTGTCTTATTGGCCATGATTTTCAGGTTCAGGTAATGAGTAGTCACAATTCCCAATGAATGTTTCTTTACTAACTCTTCGAGAATAGCTTCGGCAAACGCTCCACCGAGATTAGGGTCACTTCCACTTCCAAGCTCATCAATAAAAAAGAGGGTTTTACCATTGGCATTCTCCATGAAATATTTCATGTTCTTCAAATGAGAGCTATAAGTGCTTAACTCGAACTCCAGGCTTTGCGTATCACCAATATGAATCATCAACTGCTTAAATATTCCCATTTCCGAATCTGGATGTACCGGAACGAGCAATCCACTTTGCAGCATGAGTTGTAATAGTCCGACTGTTTTCAGCGTTACTGTTTTACCACCAGCATTAGGGCCGGATATCAGGAGTATTCTTGACTGCTCATTCAGTGTTAAATCGACCGGATAAACAGGTTTATTATTCTTCTGGTTATATAAAAAAAGTAACGGATGGTAAGCACTGATCAAATGCACATGCGCCTTGTCGACCAGCATGGGATGATTGGCATTAAGCATTAACGCCAGCTTTCCCTTGGCGCGAATAAAATCATAGAGACCGAGAATACTATGCCAGTCGGACAATAACGCGCTATAAGAGGAAAGTCGCGCGGTAAGCTCTCTCAATATCCGCGATACTTCTCTGCCTTCCTCATGTTCCAGACCGAAAACCTCATTATTCAATTCAATGGTTTCTTCAGGCTCAACAAAACTTGTTTTTCTGGTATCACTTTCGCCATGCAAAATACCTTTTACCTGTCTTTTGTGTTCGGCATAGAGCGCTACGACTCTTCTTCCATTCAGGAAGGCTTCTTCAGTATCGGTAATATAACCGGCTTTAGTAAGCTTTTGCACTATACGGTCGAAAACACGTCTTAGTTCATTTCTTTTTCTGGTCAACTGCTGCCTTATCCTCATTAGTTCATCCGAAGCATTATCTTTCACCCTTCCACTCTCATCTATTACCTCATCAATCAGTTCGATAATCCTTTTTTCATAGGTTGTTTGGGCTATTACGCTGTATAAAGCGGGATAAACAACCTTTCTGTCTTTATCAAACCAACGGAAGATTTTCTGTATGCTTTCAGGAAGTTTGCGTAACTCAAGAAACTGATCGCCACTTAAAGTAGCACCAGGTATACTCAGTAATTTAAGTTCACCAAGCAGGTTAAGGATATAATCATTAGGAAAATACTGTCCCGCTGCCAGCATCTGTTTAAACTCTTCGCTCTGCCTCAACTTGTGCGCTATAAATTCCTTTTTAGTATGGATACGTAGTTCATCTGCTTTTGTTTTAGCGAATGCCGACTGACACTGCTCCTTTAACAATTCCTTGATCTTATCGTATTCCAATTGAACCAGGGCCGATTCGGGAAAAAATTTCATACGGACGCAAAAATACAAAATAGTCACCTCCTTAAATAAACCAGTCATAAAGTGTTTAAATACACTTTCAGATGGCTGTATCCTATCAGGTCAGCCCTAAAATCACTGGTTTCCTGCTGGTCATCGCTGGTTGGACTGATTATTCTCAACGGCACAATACATTAATTACTACCTTTTTTGTCAGGTTAGTGACAAAACATTATCAAGGAACATAATTTACTAATTTTGACAAATGAATTTGAAGCGAACAGCACTGATCTATTCTTTTGCGTTAACCATGATGACGCTTCTATTGAGCTGTGCACAAGCCAATAACACCGAAAAAAAGGAAAATATAAATATGAGTAATACGAATAATAAAACAGAGACTACTACTTTGGGTACCGGCTGTTTCTGGTGTACGGAAGCTATTTTCCAGCAATTAAAGGGAGTGATCTCTGCTACTTCCGGCTATAGCGGAGGACACGTAGATAATCCTACCTATAAAGAAGTATGTGAAGGAACCACAGGACACGCAGAGGTAATTCAGATAGTGTACGACCCATCTATAATCAGCTTTGATGAATTACTGGAAGTATTCTGGCAAACACATGACCCTACTACCTTAAACAGGCAGGGCAATGATGTAGGTCCGCAATACCGGAGTGTTATTTTTTATCACAACAATGAGCAGAAGAAAAAGGCGGAAAAATACAAAGCTGAACTGGATAAAAGTAAGGCGTTCGATAATCCCATAGTAACGGAAATTAGCCCATTTACGACTTTTTATAAAGCCGAGAATTATCACCAGGATTATTATAACAATAACGGGTCACAACCTTATTGCTATTATGTAATCAAACCAAAACTGGAAAAATTCAATAAGGTCTTTAAGGATAAAATAAAAAAATAACCGGAGATAAAATCATCTGTATGCCGGCATAAAAGCAAAAGAGCGTCTCATATTTTGAGACGCCCTCTATAAAATGAAAAGGTGTAAAATTAATTACACCCTTTTCTTATCCCTTCACCAGCTTTGAAAAAAATACCTTATCCTCAATCTTTAATACTGAAGTGTACACACCGCTTTCGATTTTAGATATAAAGAAGATAGGAATAATGTTCTCTCCTTTTTCAACAGCCATCTGCTGTTCCAGCACAACTTCTCCTGAATTATCTCTCAATTCAAAAGTAGCCCAACCATCACAAGGAGCATCAATGACGAGCTTAGCGCTCTTCTGAACGATTCCCGGCAGTACTGAAAACACCTGTTTAGGTTCTTCTTTAACATGATGATACTGCTCGGCAGATTTATTAATAGTGTTTTTCGCCAGATAGTCCTGCTGAGAAAAACCTTTTACTGAAATAACCAATGCAAATCCGAAAAACAATGGTTTCAAAAATGATGAGTAGCTTTTAAACATAATATTTTTTTTAGTAGGGTTATCAATCAATTAATCCGTGCCAAATAATAGTCAACAAGTGTTCCATTTCGCTAATACACTGATTATCAATTTATTTAGAACATTGCCATTATATTTTTATTCCAAAAAAAGGAATACTAGTACTGTTTGGGAAAACTAGCCCGCCCTAATTCAGGCAAATTGATCTATAACCGTGCCCCCTTGACCGAGGGCTGGCCATATCCTACCGCTTCATCATACTAAAACGGAACAACGGAGATATCATCGATCACCGATCTCCGGGTTTTGTTCCTCCCGCTAATACATTCCAATCCGTTTCCCTGTGATTACTAAAAACTAAAATTTTCTAATTATTAATGGAGCAGAAATAAGGGATGCTTACATTCATATATACACGTATTACCACAGATAATTTCCTTATTACCGTATTTGTTGTTACTATTCTATAATCTTTAGGATTCAGGATACTTCTAATAATCTCTTCAGGTACAGACAGACAAAACTACCGCAAAACAACTTTCCTATGCTTTTGCCCCCAAGCCACAATCTGACCAATCAAGGGTTCCAGGGATTTACCGTGTTTGGTAAGACTATAAACAACTGACACAGCACTTAAAGCCTCAACTTCACGGCTGATAAGCTTATTCATTTCAAGATATTTCAATTCTTTAGCTAAAGTCCGTGGAGTAATACTCCCTAAATCCCGCTTGAGTTCATTAAATCTTTTTTCCTTATCACACAGGCTTGCTAAAATGGCTCCGCGCCAACGTCCACCGATTATATCAAGCACGTCCTGAACATCTCTCAACTGAACTTGTTTCTGCTTATTCTTCATTTGGATTCTTTTGTAGTATCCTAAAAGATACCGGTATTTTTAGCAAATGTAGTATATTCTGAATACTGCATTTGTACATTTGCCAAAAATAATTGAAGCAAAAAAAATGAACATTACAATTATAGGTGCTTCTGCAGGTGTTGGGATTGAAACAGTAAAAATGGCTTTGCAACGAAATCATAAAGTAACAACACTTTCACGATCAGAAATTCCATTACCAAATAATCCTAACTTGACAATGATAAAAGGGAGTGCAACAAATAGAGCTGATTTGAAAAAGTCTATTGAAAACGCGGATGCTGTAATCGTGACTATTGGAACAGGAAAAAGTATGAAAGCGACTACTTTATATTCAGACTTCGCAAAACTTTTAGTAGAAGTTCAGCAGGAAACAAATACCCAAATTTCATTTATCGTGGTTACGGGTTTTGGTGCAGGTGAAAGTGGTGCTTACAATTCTTTTTTGGTGAAAATATTTTTCAGATTCTTACTCAAAAATGTGTACGCCGATAAAACCAAAATGGAAGAAATAATTACCAATTCAAAAATAAAATGGGAAATCGTCCGACCCGGACCTTTGAAGAACAAACCATTGACAAAAAAATATAGAGTAGAAATTCAACTCTATAAAGGTATAAATATTGGTAGTATTAATCGTTCAGATGTTGCCGATTTCCTGGTGAAACAAGCTGAAAACCCGACTGAACTGAAGGAATATGTTTCACTATCAAATCGATAAAAATGACAAATCAAAATTTAGCTATTAGCATATCAAAATCGTAAAATAAAAAATAGCTGACAAGTAACCTTATTATGCGGTGCATTGCCACTCGAACAGATACAAAATGAAACTATCCGAACAGCGTTGTAAAAATGATAATTGACACAATGGCTAGCCTCATAACAATTAAGTTCTATCCATACTATGGATAAGTCACCGTATATTCAAGCGCTTCCAAATCCTGCTGGCTTAAATCTAGTCGTCTCGGAACTTTGTATTCCGCCCTAATTTCGCCCCAATTATATGCAGTAACAGTATTCACTTGAAAATAAAAAATACTTAATGACTTCCATTACTATGGATACACCAAAGTCCAGTTCCACTTTCTTAGTGTATCCAATGGAATATTCTCGTACTTTCTAATATACAATTGCTGTTGCCTTACTTCCGTCCACGGCGTATTTTCAATCACCTCCGCATCGAAAACAATAAGAGTCATGGGTGTAGGGTCATATTCAAACAGCCACTCAAAACATTCGCCCCTACCAGTTAGTATTCCTATATTTTGATCGCCAGGATTAAGTCTCTCCGTAGTATGAATGGGGCTTGGTCCGGGGTAATCATTTGGATCAAAATCTCCGTAATCCCAAATATACACGGCTTTATCCGAGTTGTTACTGGCTTTGATACTCTTATGGCAATTTGCTGATTCTTTCCTGCACCTGGAAGCCATCAGGCTACTGGACAGACCTATTATCAGACAAATACGAAAAAGTTTTTTCATTGCATTGTTTGGTAATTAAATTTTCCTATGGATAGTAACTGTGTAATTAATGGCTTCCATTACTAAGGATACACCACCGTCCAGTTCCACTTTCTTAGCGTATCCAATGTGATATTCTCGTACTTTCTAATATACAATTGCTGTTGCCTTACTTCCGTCCATGGCGTGTTTTCAATCACCTCAGCATCGAAAACAATGTAAGTCCTGGGCGTTGGGTCATATTCAAACCGCGACTCAAAACATTCGCCCCTAAAAGATATTATATCTACATTTTGATCGCCAGGATTAAGTCTCTCCGTATTATGGATGGGGCTTGGTCCGGGGTAACCATTTGGATCAAAATCTCCGTAATCCCTAATATACACGGCTCTATCCGAGTTGTTACTGGCTTTGATACTCTTATGGCAATTTGCGGATTCCTTCCTGCATCTGGAAGCCATCAGGCTACTGGACAGACATATTATCAGACAAATACGAAAAAGTTTTTTCATTGTATTGTTTGGTAATTAAATTTTCCTATGGATAGTAACTGTGTAATTAATGGCTTCCATTACTAAGGATACACCACCGTCCAGTTCCACTTTCTTAGCGTATCCAATGTGATATTCTCGTACTTTCTAATATACAATTGCTGTTGCCTTACTTCCGTCCATGGCGTGTTTTCAATCACCTCAGCATCGAAAACAATAAGAGTCACGGGTGTAGGATTATATTCAAACAGCGACTCAAAACATTCGCCCCTAGCTGATAGTATATATACATTTTGATCGCCAGGATTAAGTCTCTCCGTAGTATGGATGGGGCTTCCTTCCGGGTAACCATTTGGATCAAAGTCTCCGTAATCACAAATATACACGGCTCTATCCGAGTTGTTACTGGCTTTGATAACCTTATGGCAATTTGCTGATTCTTTCCTGCACCTGGAAGCCATCAGACTACTGGACAGACATATTATCAGACAAATACGAAAAAGTTTTTTCATTGTATTGTTTATTAATAGCGACTGTTTAATATTAATGTGTTTATCAAAGCTCCTATCAGCGGCCTTTTCCACAAGAGAAAATCATACCAGGACAACCCCAATTTAGCGCGGTTTAATGCCTCCTGGTTGCCTGGGTCATGATAGCCCAATGCATCGTTATATCCTACAATCGGATTGGCGTGAGGTCCTTTGAATTTCCATCCATTATAACCATTGATGTGGGTATTAAAGTATCTAAATGCTCTCGCATTGGCATCCTGTTCTACGGGGTGGAGATTATGGGGTTTTTTGCTCAAAAGGCTAGGAATACCATATTTCGATAAGTAAAAAATTCCAGAACTCTGACTTTGCAAGTAATGTCCGTACTCATGCTGGAATAATGGGTTGTTGGGGTCAGCGTCTAGCCCTCTACCTCCAATAATATAGCTGCCGAGAGTTACTCCTTTCCCTTCGCCGTTAAATTTCTCCACCGCTGTTGCGCCTCCCCAATAAGAAACGCTCCTTACATTTTGAAGCCCATTCACAGCGCTACTGTATCCATACCCAAGAAGGGTATTGGGTAATTCCCATGTAAGCCTCGAAAGTATTTGTTTAGCACTGCCTTGCCATAACCCCTTGTCAATCTTAAATCCATTGCTGACAGATGAACCAAAATCGTTCCAGGCATCCTTAAAATACTGTTTGTCGGCATTCCAAAACTCTAATCCTCCGCTAAATATAGATTTTACCAAACCTCCTACAAAACCTAATACTGTCCCAAGAATAAACCGCCCGTCCGGATCCACGTAGCTAATCGGATTGTTCCCCATGCCAGCATAGGAACTTATATTATTAAACTGATTAGCGGGATCGGGAACAACCCACCGGCCTATTTGAGGATCATATTGCCTGGCTTCAAACTCATACATGTTCAGCCCAAGCGATGTTTCCAACTCCTGGCTTTGGTATTTGAATTTGGATAACTCCAATGGCTCACTAAATGCTTTGGAGCTGATCGCTGCCATCATGAGTCCAAACGGATAATAATGCATCTCCTCTCTCAACGGTCCGAGTTCATGGGTGAGCATAAAGTTATCAAAATACACCAGTGTTTCACTCTCATTGCTGAAGTACACATATACATAACCGTTCTTTTTTGCTTCTACGGCATTAGCCATCATCCGGCTAAGTGTGCCTCTGCTGTTGACGAGATACCCAACGGGGATCACTTGTGAAGCATTCTCATCGAACTTCAACTGCTCATCAAAAAATAAAATATTCAGGTAGGCTTTGGGCGCATTGTTGCTGCCACTGGTTTGGTTAGGGGTGTTCAGCAGGTTCACCAAATCGGTATTGCTGCTTAAGGCTGAGGCAAGGGTGGATGCGCCGGATTTTACGATGGGAGATACCTGTGCACTGGCGACCAGTGAAGTGGCAAAGCTGGTCAGCAGGCTGCCGATGCCATTAGCACCGCTGTTGTCGGTATTGGTGGTCCAATAAAAATAATCTATCTGTGTGTGGATCCGGTCGCCGGCCATCACTTTGAGCAGCTTGGCGGCACCGATAGGCCCTGTGCTTTTAGCGATCAGTTTGGCATAGGAGCCATTGCTGCCGGCTGTGCCGAAGTTGGTGGGACGGCTGTTGCGGTTAATCAGGGCAATATTACCCCCTGCGGCATTCTCCCAGATGGCCTGCTGCAGGTCGAAGTTTTCGTTTTCAAAAGTCAACGTAACATAAGAGATGGTATCTTTCTGTTCGGTCAGCACCATGCGGGTATTGCCGAGATGATCGTTCACAAAATAATCCCACTCAAATTTGGTAGCCTCACCCGTTGTTTGCGTGGTATCGTAGCGTGCGCGGCCGGCTTCATGAACGAAGAACTGCATCGTGTCATTCTTATACACAAAATTCTTTAGGTACACCCAGGTGGTTTTCTTTGGGTTAGTACCGGTGCTGTCAAATACTTCTTTTTTTAACTTATTGCCATAGCCATCATAAGTGTACAATATCTTGCCTTTTCCCGGAATACGGACTTCATAAGGTGTATTTAAGTGCGTATATAAAATTGTAGAGATGCCCTTATTATTATCACTTTTCAAATTCCCGTTAAAGTCGTATGTATAGTCATCTCCTGCAGAAGAAGGCTCCTTAAAATCTCCCAGCCTGGAATTAGGATCATTCTGGCTGTCTACGACCTTTAGTAATTTATTTGAGCCACTCACATACGTATACCGCAGATCATCGATTACAATGGAGCTATTGATTGTAAACCCGCTTTGCCGCATTCTCCTGATATTCCCATTGCCATCATAGGCGCTATCAATATTAGTGCCATCGCCTATTATCACCGAATAGTCAAACTGAGCGCTCACATCAAACTGATTGTTTGCATTGGAAAACTGGGTAAAGTCAGCCTTTAATAACCGGTTAACCTGATCATAGGTAAAATTATACTTCCTGTTTTCCCAATCGCCTGTAGAACGCCACATCAATCCGGAGATATTGCCATTATACTGTGCCGTGCCATAAGAGCCTGGCGTAATAGTGGGTGTAACATTGTCATAGGCCAGTTCATAACTGAACCTGGCAGTAGGCTGTGTTGTCTTTGTCAATGAAGCACGATTCACACCCAACAACCAGCCCCTGATATTGTAATCAAACTGCTGTGTTTCCAGGCTCGGACCAAGCTCTTTGGTTTTCAATCTGCCTGCTTCATCATATGTATTTTGTATGATAACTTTATCTGTTCCACTGTTACTTACTTTTTTAGTAACAGAGATCAATCGGCCTGCATGATCGTATGCGTATTTTGATACCGCTCTGGTATATCGGCCAACCGGCCAGCCTTTCTCCTGACGGTGAAGCTTACGAAGAACTTTACCACTGAAATCGTATTGGAAGGTTTCAATATCATACCCTCCTGTTGTTACATTGGCTCCGCGTGTCTGAACAACCCTTCCTACTGAATCATAAAATATGACAGAATGCATAAAAGTAGAGGTGCCGATTACCCGGACCCTGCTTCCCGTTTGTTTACCTCTTACATTGGTATAATCAGCCGCAATTTTTTGCGCATAGTAAGGCGAAGCGTTATAAGTAGTAATAAAATAGTTGGAGTTATTGTCAACTGTAAACATGGTCGATCCAATACCTGCCTGGGGAGTGGGACTGGTGATCCAGCTATAATCGTCATAATAATTTTCTTGCATCACATCTCCCACCGATGTGGGATAATTGATGTTATTATTACAACTGTCCTGATGCCTGGTTCGCGTAAAATTATTATATAATAACCCCGTTTGTTTAGGTCGGTTAAAGCCATCGTATTTATTTACCAGCCAATAGCCCTGACTTTTTAATGCACTGTCTCTGGACAATATAAGCCTATCCCTCTTGTCATAAACCATTTCTACACGTCCTCTATCAGGCTCTTTTTGCATAATCACTCTTCCTCTTCCATCATACTCATATCTGAAGCATTGTCCTTGCAATACCGCGCTGGATAGCATTTCCCCAAATGTTAATGCCAAAGTTTTGAAACCTTCCGGTTGTAAAACGCACCTTAGTCTATCCAAATCATCATATATATAATAAGTATTCAACCAACCCGAATGCCCTTTACCCGTTCCTTCATCCGGCAGGGATGTCGTTTGTACTTTTTTAAGAATAACTTTTCCCTGCTTGTCCATGAATACAATTTTCTGTTTACCATGCTCATCTATCCTAATGATTTTAATTAACTCCCTATCGGAATAACTACCATCAATACTATAATGACCAAAGTCTCCTGACACTTCCGTTACTTTCCACTTTTGTACACTATCAGTGAGGCTACTACTATAATATTTAATCTTTATTGATCTTCTGTTGTTCTCCGTACTCTGATTAGATGAACCTGCCCAACTATTGCCCGGAGCAAACTGTTCAGTCACACGATTAAGAGAGGATGGTTCATGTTTTGTAATACCATAAAACCAGGTTTGATTTTGTCCGAGGTAATAGGTACTGTCAAAGGTTTTTTGCTCCTGAAACGGGTTAGTCCTGAACGAACCATCAGTAGTTGTACCGGTATAGGGTAAAAAAGACAATGACTGGCGTCCCATTGTATCATATAATAAGAGTGCTATCATATCTTTTCCTTGAGGACTCATCTTCCTTTTTACTGCCTGCAAGGGTCGGCCTAAGCCATCCATATATTCTACAGATTGCTCTACTTCGGCAGCATTAGTATTGGTAGTAACACTATTTACGGTAGTCAGTGGCCTTTTAACTCCCCAGGTAGTAACAGCGTTGACAGAAGTCGCATTAGCATACGGCTTAGGCAAAACCTGGGCATTCACTATTTTTGTTAATGAGAAACATAAGAAAAAAAGCAAAAGGCCAATAAAAATCTTTTTAGAATTGGGGTTCATACTTATTTGTTTCAGGATTAAGGATATAATGATTTCTCTCATCAAAAGTTGTTCGTAAAATACTTTCTACAAAAGCATGGCTTACTCCTGGCTGTAGAAAAGCATGCAAAGTTCCTTTGGCACTAATTATGTAATACTGGCCAGGCTGTCCATCATTATCCACGAAATGATTGAGTTCTTTATTGGTCAGCCACTGAAAAAGCGGATGTTGATTGATCTCGCCGCTTTTCTGGAGATCACCCGTATAGGCAATGATGAGTCGTGATTTTACCTGGATTTGTGTAGAGAGTATTTCTTCAACTCTTTTATTTCTTCGTGCATCCAGGCCCGGAACAGCAATGACTTGCAAATCCTCATATTGATGCTGTAACGAATCCAGAAATGAAAATTCCTTTGTCACTCCTTCGATAGCATCAAAGCTATATACTAATATGCGCTTGCCTTTAAATTCCGACATATTAATTGTCCGCCCATTGATATCGGGAAAACTTATTTCATAAATATCTATAGGGAAAAAAGTGAATAAACCAATTACTAAAAAAAGAAGCTTCATAGAAAAATATTTTAAAGACTTACAGTTATATTAAAGGTTGTTCCTCCAATAGGTCGACTGGAAAAGAAATTATTACTACCGTAATAGCCATAACCACCAAAAGTAAAATTGTATGTACCCGAAACTACCAGTGTTACGTCATATATGCCACCGGGAATGCTTCCCAAATTATAAGTGCCGTTAGAATAAAGATTAAACATATAGGTTCCGGATGTTCCTGCAAAAGTGATAGTCCCTGATGTAATGGTTGTTGAACTATTCAACATAATGGTTGTCATATTAACCGGGCAAATAGAAGTATTCACGTCAACAAAAACCCACTTTGTCTGATTATAAGTAGCGCTACAAGGATTATTGTCTCTCTGCTCTCTTTCCCGTTCACCACTGTTCTGGTTAACTTCGTTGAGTCTGCAACGGATAGGAGTTGCGGTATTTTGCCACAGCGCAGGAGGCACACATTGAGCGCTGGGACCACCCTCAACCCAACGCGTTTGGTTGTAGGTTGGACTAGATGGGTTATTATCCTTATACTGCACTTCCAGGATATTACTGATAGAAGAGGGATTGGAAGGGCATGTTTTACATTGTGTCGTACCTGTAGGCTGCCACCATTGGTAGTTATAAGCGTATTGCTTAAGAATATTTTTCTTATCGTCTCTGATCGTTGTCAACCTTCCAAGCCCGTCATATTCATATAATTTCGTATTCCCGTTTACGTCCGCTTCACTAGTCATGCCATGAATAGGATCATAAGTATATGATTCTATTTGTGCATCGCTCGGATAAACTCTTACTTCATCTATGGCATCACCCTCAGTCAGATTCATGTAATTCGAGAATTGTTTGGTTATCTTAACCCAGTTGCCTCCTTGAAGTGAATAATAATTTACATAATAGGTTTTACCATTGGGCGCTGCAAAAGGAACAGAATAATCACCCAATTTGTACCGTTTTCCAGCAAATGGATTAGCAGTAGCAGCGGTGATATCTTCCTCAAATCCCTGATAGAAATATTCTTTTCCCGCCGTCGGCTCCGCTATCGCAATTTTAGCAGTCGACAGCATCTGATTATAATCCCATTGATAAGCAACTTTATAATCCTGATCATTAGCATAATCGGTTACATTACCTTTATTATCATAGGCATCGTATGTCCTACGGAGTTCCAGTCGGGAATCCTTGGTTACGACCTCATTAGAGCCACTTAAAGAGACTGAATAATTAGAATATGAAGATTTTGACAAGGGGGTAGAAGGCTGTTTAAATAAATAATTTTTATAAGGTCTGACAAAACTGTGAAAATTCTTACACTCGTTAACTTCTGTATTAGTAACAATTTCTGAACTACCAGTTTTCCTTGTGCGAATAACTTCAATTGGGACTCCTATGATATTGTTCTGCACCATATAACCTATTGGTCTTGTATTTGGCACTGTTCCTGATATCGTATAATTCAAAACATCAAACGGATACCTGTAATATGTAATCAAGCTCTGCCCCTTACTATCAATAGCAGAGTCTTTAGCTAATAACCTGTAGGTAGGGTGATAAGTAAAAAACTTATTAACCACCAGGGGATAAAGGCCATTCTGATCATATTGAGTAATCTTATCTTCAACTGGTAAGTAGGAATAAGTATAAATCTTGTAAGCGGTTCCTTCTTCACCTTGAACAGAAAGACCAGGACAAACATTAAAATTCCTGCATTTTAAGGATCTTACATACTCATTACTCTTGTTCAGACTTATATATGAAATCTCTCGTTTTCTTAGTAATACTCCAGATGCGGAATAGTTCTCCTCTTTCAACAAGTTACCTCTCTCAGCCTCTAATGAATTATACGGTTCGTAAGGTGCTCTTGACGGCTGTAACAAATTATCTGCATCTTCGTCAGTATACCCATTATCAAAGTTGGAATAATAGTACAGGTTATAACTTCCATCGCCGCTTTTTTCTCTTACCAAACTATAACCAATATGACTTCCAAAAGCATTAACACATCCTGGCAAAACAGATTGTGAAGAAAAATAAGCATTTGAATAAACATTGCCGTTAGAATAAGCAACAGCACGATAATCATCAAAATAATAACGAACTCTACCTCCTAAAACACCGCTGGACACTAATGATGAAATTGCCGATTCATAGAAAAATTCTCTTGTGTTCTTTACTGTATCCCTATTTAATTCATATGTAATTATTTTCTTGATTCGCAATCCACCGGCAAGCGTATTAGTATTATAAGATAAATCAATGCCTAAAGATCTTTGTTCATACAATCTTTTGTGATAAACATGAGGTTCATAAATATATTCTGTAACTCCACCGGTGGGACTAACAATTTTGTTAAGCGTTCCTGCATACAAATATGTTGCATTGGGTTCCCTTTTATTATAATAAAGGAGATAATAGTTAGAAGGGTCAACAATAGTCGCTTCGTTACCATTGTAAAATCCCCAATGATCATTCTTATTCGCCAAATAATCCGGCAATGCTACACTATTGTCATAATAGAACTGATACGAAGGAATTGTTTCGTTATTTTTCCCGATTTCCCTTACAGACCTTAACATCAACCTCTCTGTACTAATGTTATTATATACAAACGCGAACTTCCTTTCAACAACTCCGTTTCCATTCAATATCTTAATGGTATCAAGCTTCTTAAACTTCAATTGACTTAACCCTTGCAGGTCGGTATTATATCCGCTATTTAATATCGGTAAAAATGGGTCTGTGCCTGTACTGCCGCTATTCCATGCACTCAGTTTATTTGTATAGGTAATTGCAGGATAAGATAATTCAGTAGAGGTTGACCTGATAAATTCTATTTTTTGGTTACCACCATTAATCGACTTTAAATAAACCGGCGCAACCAATTTTCCATCATAAGAATCGTCAATACCATTAAATGTAGGGGAAGTACAAGTTACGTCAAAGCTAAACCCACCTCCACCTATTGAAACCCTGGTTTCAATATCGTTATTAACAGCAAGATACATTTGATGAATGTAGTCATCCCGCTCATAGGTAAGGGTGATTTCCCTACCGTCAGACCTTGTTATTTTTGTCAGATACCAGGCTTGGGCAATCCATTCATCGTTCCATTGACTAAAAAATCCTAAAGAATATTCAATGGCAGATGTAGTTTTCCCGTAAGTGTATTTTGTGCCAACTTCATCTATAATAACAAATCCGGAAAAAGATGGAAAATTCCCATTAATCTGCATTTGAGTACCTGTAACAGGAGTAAACGGAATACCTAAATAGGTCTCATCAAAAACAACCTTAACAGGTTTATTTGATTGTACTTTCCAATTACCATTATGGTCTAAATAAAACTTTCCAGAACCACCCGGATAATTAAACGAGAACTCATCAGGCTCGGTATCCTTCAGCATATTGTCAGTTCTCGCTATTGTCTCTATATAAGCAGTTTGATTCCAGTTTGATGGAGACAATACACTCCTATTAAAATAATAACCACGAGAAGACCCATAGTAATGATTCGTGTTGTGATAATCATCTGGTTCATCCCGAACGTTTCTAATTATAGCGAAACCTGTAGACATGTTCCAATTTAATCCCACCCATCCAGGATGCATATCTGGCCTAAATCCAGATGCATGATAACTAAGACCGACTGGAATATTTATTCCATTATCAGAAAAACCATATAGAGGGAGGTCAATATGGGGAAGTCCTATGAAATAGGAAACCGGCGATTCGCTAAATAGTCCCAGGCTAGAAGAGCCTGGACTTTGAAAAGTAACGGGTTGACTAGGGATTTGTGCAGAGACGGTAAATACCTGTATAAACAAAAAAGGTATTAGTACAATTCTTCTAAGCAGTGAGTGGTATAACATGAGTAACATTTATTCAAACGATTTGTAATAAATTATATATCTATTTAAAAAGTATATCCGGTTCTAAATATTATCGGCGTTGCTGCAGGAATTTGTCTATTCCAAAAAATATCGTACAGCAATCTGATCTCACCTTTCTTTTTGTTGATCTGGTATTTTTTAGATAACCCGAGAAGACCTGAATGCTGCCATCGATTAATATCTTTTAGCGATTCAATATCTTTAAATCCACTTTTGTAATTCATTTCAACTCCCCCGGTCAACCAAAAGAATAATTTATTTAGTTTCACATCAACAAACGATCTGAATCCCATACCCTGGTGAGACAATTGAATATGTCGAAAATCCTTCCCCAGTCCCAGTTTGTAACTCGCTCCTACACCAGCTATTGCTTTTCCTGTAAACCTGTAGCCGATAGACAATCCAATATCAGTAGTACTAGGAAAAAATACATTACTCTTTACACTTTGGACATTTATTCCCAACTCTACTCTTTTCAAAAAGGATTTTGTCTTTTCATTGTTGGGAGTGAAATCAGGCATATCAGCATCACCATTTGATTGCATGGAATTTATTTTATTCTTCAACTCCCGCATCGTGGATTGAGCATTCTGAATGCTGTTATTCATCATTTGCTGTGCGTTAACATTCGAGGGTAATCTCTCTCCCATCTGAGCCATTATCATTGATCTGGTCTGCATACCGGCAATTGATGCTTCATCAATAGGACCGCTGTTCGGCAGGCGAAACAGCCCGCCAAGCGCAGAATTATTGGCAAAAAATTGTTGAAAAGCAGGAAGTTCACTTAGCTGGTTCATCAGTAATGACTCCACCTTCGATGGACTGTTGAACATTTGTTTGTAGTTGTCCATCTTGTCCCTGTAGTAATACACATTCTTCTTAAAAGCTGTGAAGCTCTTGCCTAATGGAAAATCATTCAATTGCTGTTGTAAAACATCGCGTCTCTTTTGCAGTTCTTTTTCGAGAAATCAATTTTATTCATGGACAACTGCGCACCGGTAAAATCTTTTTGCAGTACAGGCAAGTTCTTTTGTATCGCATCCACCTGCCCTGTATATTTATTGATATCGATAAAACTGACTGCCGTCTTAATGGAATCCAATCTGGAGTTATATACTTTAGGTAACTTACTGTTAGGATTTTCTATTACACTTCTCATAGCCGTATACCTGTCCTCTACATCACCAAATAACTCCTCCGCTTTGACTGAATCCTTCTTCATCAGTTTTCTTTTCATCTTCTCCTCACTTCTTTGCATCCTCTTCAAATACTTCTGCGTAGAAGTCAATACACCTTGCTCAAACTGGTTGCTTTTTTTATGTAATGCCCCAAAGAGTTTATCAGGAAAAGCATACACCTTCTCATAAGTCGTTAACGACTCCTGGGCAATAATGCATGAGGATAGCAGGCTGAATAATACTATTAGGAATAGGCGCATAGGAAATCTGTATCGGGCATTGACCCGGTATGATCAAATCAATAGAAATGTAACCTCCATAGAGGAAAAACATTATACAATAAATCAGGCGGATTGAAGAGATCAGGTTTTGTGTAGAGTGCTCATAGCAATAGGTTTTTTAAGGGTTAAAAGGGCTCACAAAAACGTAAACAATATTATGAATGTAGGAATATTTTTAAATATAAAAAAAATAATTCATCATCCACTACAAACTCATCATCTCTTTAAACTTTACCGTTTGTCTGTGGCTTGACCGCTATGCACTATTGCATTTCGTAATAATTTAGGGAGGTCAGTAATTTTAGTTGTATGTGTCAGCAATGAAAATGTAAATTTGATTAGTTACTATTAGTAATGATGAGCAAGAATCGATTTTGATGTATTCAACTAATAGAGAAAAATTTGCCTCAAAAATATGAGACACCCCTTGGTAAAATGAAAGAGGTCATCTCAAGCTGAGATGACCTCATTTTTCTTATCCCTTCACCAGCTTTGAAAAAAATACCTCATCCTCAATCTTTAATACCGAAGTGTACACACCTCTTTCGAGTTTCGATATAAAGAAGATAGGAATAATGTTCTCTCCTTTTTCAACAGCCATCTGCTGTTCCAGCACAACTTCTCCTGAATTATCTCTCAATTCAAAAGTAGCCCAACCATCACAAGGAGCATCAATGACGAGCTTAGCGCTCTTCTGAACAATTCCCGGCAGTACTGAAAACACCTGCTTAGGTTCTTCTTTAACATGATGGTACTGCTCGGCAGATTTTTTACTAACGTTTTTCACCAGATAGTCCTGCTGAGAAAAACCTTTTACTGCAATGACCAATGCAAATCCCAAAAACAATGGTCGCAGAAATGATGAATAGCTTTTAAACATAAAATTTTTTTTTAGTATGGATCTTATACTTATGATCCACAGGGTTACCAATCCAATTAATCCGTGCCAAATAATATCCAACAAGCGTTCCACTTCGATAATACGCTGATTATCAAATTATATAGAATATTGTCATCATATTTTCATTCCAAAAAAGGGAATTGTATGTCTATTATGGGAGGGTAACCTGTCTGAGTTCAAGCAAATTGAGTCCATGACCATAAAACCCCCTGACTGAGGGTTGGACAAGTCTCACCGCTTCATCATACCAAAGCGGAACAATGGGAGCATCATCAATCACCAACTGATCCATTTCCTGGTAGAGTTTCAGACGAAGGGAATCATTGGTTTCAGCAAGCGACTGTTCATATAGCTGATTAAAAGCAGGATTATTATATCGTGTATAATTGGGAGGTGCAGGATTAGGGCCATAAAAAACACTTAAAAAATTCTCGGCATCGGGATAGTCGGCTATCCAACTAGCCCTAAAAAATGCAGCTTCCGATTTAGCGGTCTGTTCCAATAAAAGGCTTTTTTGTACAACTTCAACTTTTACAAAGAGACCGATATTTTCCAACTCTCTAGCTATAAAGCTTGCCAACTCTGCATAAAGGGGAATAGTTAACAATTTAATGGACGGCTGTGGAGTGATCGTTGAAAAACCAGCTTCGGTCAATAATTGTCTTGCTTTATCAGGATCGTAATGATATCCTTTTACCAATGAAGAATCAAAAGATGGTAAGCCCGCCGGCACAAATCCACTTTCGGCTGGCATACCGATCGAATTGCGCAAATACAACATCATCTTTCTTCTGTCGAATCCGTAATTAATAGCCTGCCTTATTTTTTTTATTCTCAACGGAGAATTCTTTACCGATGATAGCTGACTATCTACAACAATCCCTAAATATTCCGTATTGAGATAAGGATGTTTCTGCAATACTACCTTTCCCTCCCACTCTTTTTTTAGTTCTCCTTTTTTATTAAGTACTTCATCTTTAAACGATGCATCGATATCATTAATAAAATCAAGCTTTCCCTGCCGGAACAATAAAAATTCCGTAGCCATACTATTGTAAAAGCTGACCTGGACAGCATCGAGATACGGAAGACGATTACCTGCGGTATCTTTTTCAAAATAGTTGGTGTTTTTTACCAGAATGAGTGATTGACCCTCCTCCCAGGATTGAAAAACAAACGGACCTGTTCCGCATGGGTGATGACGAAAATCTTTACCATACTTACTCACCACTTCATGCGGCACTACCGAACAATATTTCATACTCAACAAACCCGGCAAGGGCGTGAAAGGCCTCATCAGTTTAATCTGAAAAACAGTATCATTAATAGCTTTAAAAGGCATGACAGTATCTACTCTTCCATTGAATATCCATGCGCCGCTACTGGCAGTAGCCGGATCAATAATTCTTTTAAAAGAATATTCAACATCAGCCGCAGTCATTTTTCTTCCCTGTCCATTCTCAAATAATTCATTATCGTGAAAGAAAACATCGTTACGCAAATAAAAAGTGTACGTGAGGCGATCGGCAGAAATATCCCATCTCTTTGCCAGCGAAGGAACGATCTGCAAATGCTGATCGGTTTCTACAAGCGTATTGTATAATTGATGAACAGCCCAGATAATAGACTGATTTTTTGCAAAAGCAGGATCCAGTGTAGCAATATTATCGGAGCGGTTGTACCTGAAAACCTGCTTTGTGGAAGAACGGTGATTATTGCAGGATAAAAGGCACACATAAGCTACCCAACAATACCAGAAAGGTTTTACATTCATGCTAATATTGATCACATGTACAAGTTATTAATAATTACGTTATTCCTTAATACCATTCTGCAGGATGTACAGGCACAGTTTTCACGCCAGGATAGTTTGAGGGGATCTATCACTCCCGAAAGAGCATGGTGGGATGTTACCCGGTATGATATTACTATAACACCCGACTTCTCTTCAAAAACAATAAAAGGAAAAAATATCATTACGGTAAACACGCTTGAAGAAGGTGATGTTATGCAGATCGATCTTCAGCGGCCTATGCTTATCAATGCAATCATCTGTGAAGGGAAAAAGCTGGATTACAGAAGGGACGGCAATATCTTTTTGGTGAGCTTTCCCAAAAAAATAAAAAAGAATAAAACACTGCTCATAGAAATTTATTTCAGCGGCAAACCCAAAGAAGCTAAAAATCCGCCCTGGCAGGGAGGGTGGATATGGGGAAAAGATAAAAATGGAAATCCATGGGCAAGCGTTGCCTGCCAGATACTCGGAGCAAGCGTATGGTTTCCCTGCAAGGATCACCAATCGGATGAGCCCGATGGCACTTCACTTACGATCATCGTTCCGGAAAATCTTATAGGTATCGGTAATGGCCGTCTGAAAAAAAGTTATGCTGTAGAGCAAGGATTAAAAGCATATGAATGGGTAGTAACCAATCCTATCAACAGTTATAACATTGTTCCTTATATCGGTAATTATATTAACTGGAGTGATCAATATAATGGAGAGAAAGGTCGGCTTGATCTTGATTTCTGGGTATTGAAAGAAAATGAAGAAAAGGGAAAATCACAATTCAGGCAAGCGCTTCCCATGTTAAAATGTTTTGAGCACTGGTTTGGCCCTTACCCGTTTTATGAAGATGGATATAAACTGGTAGAAGCTCCGCATCTGGGTATGGAACACCAGAGCGGCATTGCTTATGGAAATAAATTCACTAACGGATACCTGGGAGGTGATCTTTCAGGTAGCGGATGGGGAAAAAAATGGGATTATATCATCATGCACGAAAGCGGACATGAATGGTTTGGGAACAGCATCACCGCTAAAGATGCAGCGGACATGTGGATACAGGAAGCTTTTACAACATACAGTGAAGCGCTATATACAGAATGTGAATATGGTAAAGAGGCGGGAAGCGCTTATTGTCGCGGGCTACGCAAAAACATCAATAATGATATTCCTGTAGTTGGTCAGTATGATGTTAATAAAGAAGGTTCGGGTGATATGTATTATAAAGGGGCTAATCTCGTTCATATGATCAGGCAGATCTTTGATGACGATGAAAAATTCAGGCAAATGCTGAGGAGTATGGGTACGACCTTTTATCATCAAACGGTGACCGCAGAGCAAATTGAAAATTTTATCAGCGATGCCTGCGCCAGAGATCTTTCAACTGTTTTTGGGCAATACCTGCGTACTACCCAAGTGCCTGTATTCGAATACCAACAGAGTGGCAATAGGCTCCGTTACCGCTGGAACAACTGCGTAGCAGGTTTTGATATGCCTTTAAAAGTTATTGCAGATGAAGAATACTGGTTATATCCTACTACCCAGTGGCAGGAACTGGAAATTAAAACCAACACTCCCCTGAAAGCAGACCCTAACTTTTACGTAGACAGTAAAAGGAAGTAATATATTTGCGCATGAGCAACATCAGGCGGCAAAGCATTATTTCATCGGTTATCATATACTTCGGCTTTGCTCTTGGCTTTGTAAATACTTACCTGTTCACTAAAGAAGGTAGTTTTACGGCTTCCCAATATGGTGTGGTCAGCACTTTTATTGCCATTGCTAATATCATGCTATCATTCGCCAATCTGGGTGCGCCATCGGTGATCTATAAATTCTATCCTTATTATAAAGACAATCTTGCTCATAATAAAAATGACCTGATTACCTGGGCACTGTTCACCTGTACCATTGGATTTTTGCTGGTAATGGTAGCAGGAGTGGTATTCAAAGATATAGTTATCAAAAAGTATGTAACCAATGCCCCTGAATTAATCATTTATTATAACTGGCTTTTCCCCTTTGGTTTTGGATTAACGGTGTATACAGTACTGGAAGCCTATGCCTGGCAGGAAAAAAAATCGGTGCTGACGAACTTCCTGAGAGAAGTGTTGTTCAGGTTATTCACTACCATCTTAATCGTTCTTTTTTTTGAAAGAATAATATCCAGTTTCGAGGGATTTATCAAGTTATATTCTCTCACATATATTTTGCTGGCGCTAATACTGCTAATATACCTGGCAGCCACCAAAAGAATCTCTTTCTCGTTTTATTTCAGCAGGGTGACGAGAAAATTCAGAAAAAAAATACTGGCGCTTGCCTCATTTATATGGAGCGGTAGCCTGGTATATAATATATCCACCGTATTTGATACGCTTGTTATCGCGGCAGTCATGCCACAAGGTATGATGTGGGTAGGTGTATATTCACTGGCACAGAATATTACCAGCCTGATACAGGCTCCGCAGAGAGGAGTTATTTCAGCAGCTATCGGACCACTATCACGCGCATGGAAGGATAAAGATTATCATAAGATCAGGCAGGTTTACCAGCGTTCGTCTATTAACCAGTTAATTTTTGCAGTAGGTATGTTTAGTCTTATCCTGTTAAACTTCACAGACGGTATTTACACCTTCTCCTTAAAAGATACTTATACCCAAGCGCTTCCTGTATTTATTTTTATCGGATTAATGCGTGTCCTGGATCTGGGTACCGGCCTGAATGCACAAATCATCGCCACTTCAACATACTGGAAATTTGAATTTTTTACAGGGATTATTTTATTGTCGATGGCATTGCCACTCAACTATATTCTGACGAAAACTATTGGCGTAACAGGTCCTGCGATTTCCAACCTGATTGCTTTCACCATCTACAACCTGATACGTGGTATTTTCCTTTACAGAAAACTCAACATGCAGCCTTTCACCATAAAAACACTGTACACTTTAATAATAGGTATAGTTGCTTTTGTACTGAGCTACTATTTGTTCAATCATCGTTCAGGATTGGAATGGATCATGATAAGAAGTTTGTGTTTCCTTATCATTTTCGGGACGGGGGCAATAGTACTGAAATTAAGTCCTGATATTTTTCAAGTGCTTGGCAATATAAAAAAGAGAGTAAGCAGACGGGAGAACAATTAAAGAGAAAGATAATCTATATAAGAATGCAGAAGCGATCAAAGTAATCGCGCTGCACCTACATATCTTCTTTTAAAATAAGCATCATCGAGATCACTGATCATTACACCACTGGACACAGAAGCATGCACAAATTTGTTGTTACTCAAATACACACCAACATGGGAAATGATATTGCCTCGGGTATTGCGTGTATTAAAAAACACAAGGTCTCCTTGCTTAAGAGAAGATTTTGACACTTTCTTACCCACCTGGTACTGTTCTCTCGATGTGCGTGGTAAAGAAACATTGTATATAGAATCCATCATCAGGCAGGTAAACGCCGAACAATCGATGCCACTCCTGCCAGAACCACCATACTTATAAGGAATGCCATACCAACTTTCCAGGAAACCAATCAGCTTTTCATTAGTGACCATTTCCACTTCCTGTCCCATGAGAATAGCATATTTGAATTGAAGATTATGACATCTTTCTATATCAGAAGAATAAGTTGATCCAGGAATATCCCTTCTTGCTCTTACTTTTTTAGGAGCATTCACAGTGGTTTCATCCTCAGCAATCATAGCACCCGATCTGATTACAATATTATCCAGGAACCGGGGTTCACCCGATGAGGATTTTTCCTGGTGCCTGGTTATTGATGAACCACTACGTGTAGCGGCACAAGATGTTAGGCTAAGTAGCGCTATGACGTATATAAAGTTTTTCACAAATGATGTGCAAATCTAAGCATTTTTGATTTTTTGATAATCGCTAATATTGTACCAATGTGCCAGTTTTCTCATTTACACGTTCATACCCAGTTTTCGCTGCTCGACGGAGCCGCTTCAATCAAAAGTTTATATGCCAAAGCCGTAAAGGATAATATGCCTGCACTGGCTATCACCGACCATGGCAACATGTTTGGCGCCTTTGAGTTTGTATCAGAAGCTTTTAAACATAAAAACGAAGATGGATCTCTAAAGGTTAAACCTATTATCGGATGTGAGTTTTACGTTGTGGGAGACCGTACACGTAAAACCTTTACGAAAGAACAAAAAGATGAAAGATATCACCAGGTTTTACTCGCAAAAAATAAAACCGGTTACCAGAACCTTATCAAGCTCACTTCTCTGGGATATATAGAGGGAATGTACAGCAAGTACCCACGTATAGATAAGCAATTGATTATGCAGCATCACGAGGGATTGATAGCCACTACCTGCTGCATAGGAGCCTATGTACCTCAAACTATTTTACATGACGGAGAAGAAGCAGCAGAAAAAGAATTCAAATGGTGGCTCGACCTGTTTGGAGAAGATTTTTTTATTGAAATACAGCGACATAATATCAAAGAGCAGGAAATTATTAATAACACATTGTTAAAATTTTCCAAGAAGTATAATGTTCCTGTTATTGCAACCAATGATAGTCATTATACAGACCAGGAAGATTATAATGCGCACGATATCCTGTTATGTATTAATACAGGTGAAAAAAAGAGCACGCCGGGCTATGATGATTTTATAAACGATGATTCTGCTATAAAGGATAGGAGGTTCAAATTTCCTAACGACCAGTTTTACTTTAAGACTACACAGGAAATGAAGGAATTGTTTAAAGACATTCCTGCTTCTATCGATAATACCAATATGATAGTCGACAAGGTAGAGGTATTAAATCTGAAAAAAGATATTCTCTTACCGGCCTTTCCTATCCCGAAAGAATTCCAGATCCACAACGATGCCAACCTGAACCAATGGGAATATTTAAAACATATTACCTATGAAGGAGCAAAAGTTCGTTATAACGATCTCACTCCCGAAATACAGGAACGCATCGACTTTGAATTGTTTACCATTAAGACAATGGGATTTGCTGGCTACTTTCTTATTGTAAGTGATTTTATCAGAGCCGGCCGCGATCTGGGTGTGTATGTTGGTCCGGGTAGAGGATCGGCCGCGGGGAGCGTGGTAGCCTACTGTATTGGTATTACTAATATTGATCCTATTAAATATAACCTGCTGTTCGAGCGCTTTCTCAATCCCGATAGAAAATCAATGCCTGATATTGATACGGATTTTGATGATGAAGGCAGACAAAAAGTAATTGATTATGTAGTGAACAAGTATGGGAAAAACCAGGTTGCCCAAATCATTACCTATGGTACAATGGCAGCCAAGATGAGTATTAAGGATGTAGCCCGTACGCTTGACCTGCCCTTACCCGAATCGAACGCACTGGCGAAGATGATACCGGAGAGATTGGGTATAACACTTAAGAGAGTGCTGCACGCTCCGCTTACTGCTAAAGAGGGAGAAAAATCACTGGAAGAAAAAGAAGGTTGCGGACACGATGAAATTGAAGTAGTCAAACGATTGAGAGATATCTACAAAGGCCCTTCGCTGGATGGAGAAGTATTAAGAGCGGCAGAGCGACTTGAAGGTTCTGTACGTAATACCGGCATCCATGCGGCGGGAATCATCATTGCGCCAACTGATCTTACTACACTTATTCCTGTATGCACAGCAAAAGATTCTGAACTATGGGTAACGCAGATCGAAGGAAGTATTATTGAAGATGCAGGCGTTATCAAAATGGACTTTCTTGGTCTGAAAACGCTTACGATCATCAAGAATGCGCTTGAAATGATCAAAGCCAATCATCATGTAGATATCGATATTGAAAGCATCCCTCTTGATGATCAAAAAACTTTTGAACTATATCAACATGGCGATACTATAGGCACTTTCCAGTTTGAAAGTCCGGGTATGCAGAAATACCTGCGAGAGCTCAAACCTGACAAGTTTGACGACCTTATTGCAATGAATGCCTTATACCGTCCCGGACCGATGGCCTATATCCCTGACTATGTTGATAGGAAACATGGCAAGCAGGAAATTTCTTATGATCTTCCTGAAATGCAGGAATACCTGGAAGAAACCTATGGTATTACAGTGTACCAGGAGCAGGTGATGCTACTCGCACAAAAACTGGCAGGATTCAGTAAAGGAGATGCCGACGTTCTTCGCAAGGCAATGGGTAAAAAACAAAAAGCCGTCCTTGATAAAATGAAGACCCAGTTTATTGAAGGAGCTGTTAAAAAAGAACACCCTGTTGATAAACTGGAAAAAATATGGAGCGACTGGGAAGCATTTGCCCAATACGCGTTCAACAAATCACATTCTACCTGCTATGCTTTTGTAGCCTACCAAACTGCTTATCTGAAAGCTCATTATCCGGCAGAGTATATGTCGGCTGTACTGAATAATGCCGGCAGTATTGAAAAAATCACCTTCTTCATGGAAGAATGTAAACGCATGGGTAAAACTGTGCTGGGCCCGGATATAAACGAATCCAGAAAAGGCTTTGCTGTGAATGCCAAAGGAGAAATACGGTTTGGTCTCGGCGGATTAAAAGGCGTAGGTGAAGCTGCCGTTGACAGTATTATAGAGGAACGCACAAAGGATGGCCCTTATTCATCCATCTTCGATCTTGTTAAAAGAGTAAACCAGCGTACCGTTAACAAAAAGACACTTGAAAATCTCGTCTATGCCGGGGCCTTTGATTGCTTCAAAGACATGCACCGCGCCCAGTATTTTAATATCGCAACGGGCGAAACCCAAACCGGACTGGAGAAGATCATCAAGTTTGGCAATATTTATCAAACCAGCGCTACCGGTTCGACTAATACGCTGTTTGGTGATTTTGCCATGCCCGAAGTTACTCCACCTAAAATAGCGAATTGCGAAGCCTGGACACTCACCGAGTTACTCGATCATGAAAAAGATGTAACCGGTATGTTCATGAGTGGTCATCCGCTCGATCACTTCAGATTCGAAATACAGTATTACGGTATCACCCAACTTCGGGATTTTAACGAAGTAAAAGATGCCGTGAAGCTTCTCGGTGCAGGCAAGTCATTTAAGCTGGCGGGCTTAGTGGTCGATGCACAACACCGTGTTACCCGGACCGGAAGGCAGTTCGGCTCATTTTTTATAGAAGATTTTACAGGTAAATCTGAGTTTATGTTGTGGGGTGACGATTATACACGTTATTCCTCATTTCTTGAAAAAGGAAAGAACCTGTATATCACCGGTTCTTTCAGACAGCGGTTTGGTAAAGAGGAATATGAATTCAAGGTAGAAAGAATTACTATGTTGGAAAACATTAAACAACAGCTTACCAAACAACTTGTTATGGATATTGATGCAAAAAATGTGAATGTGCAGATGTTGAGCTTCTTACAGCAAAATGTTAAAAAGTTTCCCGGCAAATCGGGTCTTAAACTGAATATTGTTGAACCCCGGAGTAATGCGCGTGTCAGCCTTTTCACCAGGGAAAATGGTTTTGAGATGAATGACGAAATGGCTGACTGGTTATCCAGGAACGCTGATATCGGAGTACAGGTTCTGACAGCTTAATATGTCATTTGCGCATATGATTGATTTGGTTGTAAATTTGCAGACCACGTAGTAACAGCTTTATAAAACTTAAAATAATAATTATGGCTTCAGAATTTACAGATGCTAACTTCCAGGAGAAAGTGTTATCATCAGATAAATTAACGGTTATTGATTTCTGGGCAGAATGGTGTGGCCCTTGCCGCGCTATTGGTCCGGTTATAGAAGAGTTATCTAAGGAGTACTCCGGAAAAGTGAATATTGGTAAGGTAAATGTTGATCATAATCCCCAACTTTCTGTGAATTATGGCATCACTTCCATCCCTGCCATACTATTTATTAAAGATGGTAAAGTAGTGGATAAACTGGTAGGTGCACAGCCAAAATCTAATTTTGTGAAGAAAATCGAGGCCCATATCAACGCGTAATACGGTAACATAAAAATAAACATTAAGGCAGGTCGCATGACCTGCTTTTTTGTTTGAATTTCATTAACTTGTTACATGCCTGACACGCTCGAAAGCCTGGGCCGCGGTGCTTTGGGAATGTTATTCCTGGTTTTTGTTTGCTGGTTATTCAGCAATAATCGCCGCGCCATTAACTGGAAACTCGTCAGCATAGGCATCATCGCGCAGGTCTGCTTCGCTCTCGGCGTATTAAAAATCAATTTCTTCAGGATCATTTTTGGCTGGTTGTCCGAAAAATTTGTTGAGCTGATCAATATCGGACATACCGGTATAAAATTTCTTTTTGGAAATCTCGCCGACCAATCCTCTAGTTGGGGATATATTTTTGCGGTACAAGCCCTCGGCAATATTATTTTCTTTGCAGCTTTAGCATCAATATTATACTACCTCGGCGTATTGCAGAAAATCGTTTATGTTTTTGCCTGGATGCTTAAGAAATTGGGTATTTCAGGTCCTGAAAGCGTATCTACAGCAGCCAATATATTCCTCGGACAAACGGAAGCGCCACTGATGATCAAACCTTTCCTCGAAAAAATGACGCGTTCAGAAATGTTATGTATCATGGTAGGGGGAATGGCGAATACTGCAGGAAGTGTACTCGGGGCCTATGTAGCTTTTTTAGGGGGTGATGACCCCGACCAGCAGAAGTTTTTTGCTCTCCATATGCTGACGCAATCCATTATGAGTGCTCCTGCGGCTATAGTAGTATCCAAGATTCTTTTTCCGCAAACAGACCCTGTTATCCAGGAGTTGAATATTCCTAAACAAAAAATTGGCTCCAATTTTTTGGATGCCCTCTCCATAGGCACCACAGACGGATTAAAGCTCGCAGTGAATGTAGGCGCTATGCTACTTGTCTTCACAGCAATGATGTATCTCGGTAATTATATGCTCGGATCTATAGGAGAATGGTTTCATTTGAACAGTAAGATAGCCACTTTAACCAACGGACAATACACTGGTCTCTCTTTTCAAATGATACTGGGATATATTTTTTCTCCCGTGGCGTGGCTTATTGGCGTGAATACAGGTGAAATGGTGCAGGTGGGGCAATTGCTGGGAGAAAAAACAATATTGAATGAATTCGTAGCATATTCAAGTTTTGGGCAAATGAAAAATGCAGGCATTATCGCAGATCCCAAATCAATTATTATTACCACATACGCTTTATGTGGTTTTGCTAACATCGCTTCAATAGGAATACAGATAGGAGGTATTAGCCAGCTTGCTCCCAACCAGCGCCGCAACCTTACCGAACTGGGATTAAAAGCTTTGCTGGGAGGTACTATTGCCTGTTTGATGTGCGGATGTATTGCAGGCGCTTTACACTAGGTATGCTGATATCTTCCGCAACTTGTTTTTCTATACCGTAAATTTGCGGCATGTTACCTATAGCTCAACTCATCGGCCATCAGAAAGACAATGATCTAAAAAGAATAGCCGGAAAAATAATTGAAGGTTCAAGAATTTCGGAAGAAGAAGGATTAATATTATTTGAGAAAGGTGACCTTCCCTATTTAGGTATGCTCGCTAATTATAAACGTGAACAGTTACACGGCGATAAAACTTATTTTAACAGAAACTTTCATATAGAACCTACTAATGTTTGCGTGTATGCCTGCAAATTCTGTTCTTATTCCAGGTTATATGCGCACCGCGATGAAGGATGGGAACTCACCCTCCAGAATATGCTTGACATTGTAAAAAAATATGATGGTCAGCCAGTAACAGAAGTGCATATCGTTGGCGGCGTACATCCTAAAATGAACCTTGAATTTTTTGCAGAATTACTTAGAGAAATTAAAAAGCACAGACCCGATCTGCATATAAAAGGATTTACAGCCGTAGAACTTGACTATATGTTCCGCAAAGCAAAGATGAGTTTCGAAGAAGGATTAAAATATTTACATGATGCAGGGTTAGATTCTTTACCAGGCGGAGGAGCAGAAATTTTTCATCCCGAAGTACGCGAGCAGATAGCTGATGATAAAATTGATGGCACCGGTTGGCTGGCTATTCATGAAGCTGCACACCAGATAGGAATGCATAGTAATGCGACAATATTATATGGTCACATCGAGAGCCACTGGCATCGCATCGATCATATGGAAAGATTAAGGCAATTGCAGGATAGAACAGGCGGCTTCAACACTTTTATTCCCCTCAAGTTCCGTAACGGAGATAATGAAATGAGTCATGTGCCGGAAGTATCGGGCATTGAAGATATTAAGATGTATGCTGTTTCACGTTTATACCTTGATAATTTTCCTCATATCAAAGCTTACTGGCCAATGCTGGGAAGAGAAAAAGCACAGCTCACATTAGGATTTGGCGTGAATGACATCGACGGCACAATAGATGATTCCACAAAAATATATTCAATGGCTGGCGCCGAAGAGCAAACACCTGCTATGACAACTGAGCAATTAGTTGCATTGATCAAACAGGTAAAGAGACAACCAGTGGAAAGAGATACATTATACAATGAAGTGGCTGTGTATTAATAATTAGAATTTTTTGATCACCAGTTTGAAGCTTGCCGTTAGTAATCTGTATGCAAATGTCTAACATTCTTTTAGCCCCAGAGGAACATTCACTGCTAATCCGCCTTCTGCGGTTTCCTTGTATTTAAAGTTCATATCTTTCGCAGTCTCCCACATTGTATTGATTACACCATCAAGAGAAACTTTTGCAAAATCGGGAGTACTTTGCAGCGCCAGTTGGGAAGCGGTGATGGCTTTAATAGCTCCCATAGTATTTCTTTCTATGCAGGGAATTTGTACCAGTCCGCCAATAGGATCACAGGTCATTCCTAAATGATGTTCCATAGCAATTTCAGCAGCCATCAATGCCTGACGTTGTGTTCCTCCTGATACTTCAGTAAGACCTGAAGCTGCCATCGCCGAGGAAACACCTATTTCTGCCTGGCAACCTCCCATTGCCGCGGAAATAGTAGCGCCTTTTTTAAACAGGCTGCCAATTTCTGCTGCTGTCAGCATAAACTGAATGATTTTTTCATCAGAAGCATCTTTATTAAAAACGTAGTAATAATGCAAGACCGCCGGAATAACACCCGCAGCTCCATTAGTAGGTGCTGTTACTACCCTGCCGAAGGAAGCATTTTCTTCATTCACGGCAAGAGCAAAACAACTTACCCAATCCAATATATATTTAAAATCGTTTCCACCTTTTCTGATAGCATCGATCCATTCTTCGTAATTAGAATAATCCAGGCCTTTTAATAATTTTTTACTGAGTGAAGCAGCTCTGCGTTTAACCTGTAATCCCCCGGGCAATATCCCTTCTTCGTGACAGCCGCGATACACGCAATCTTTCATTACCTGCCATATACGTAGCAAACCCTTCCTGGTTTCCTCTTCACTGCGCCATGTATTTTCATTTTCCAGCACAACCTCATAAATACCCAGTCCGGTTTTTCTGCACCAGTGTAAAATATCATTGGCTGTATTAATAGGAAAAGGCAATGATTCTTTTTGGGCAGAAAATTTTTTTTCATTTTCCTGCACTACAAAACCACCGCCTACCGAATAATAGGTTTCCTGGAGAATGTCACCCGAAGAAAACGTTACCTGAAAAGTAAGCGCGTTAGGATGAAAAGGAAGCGATTCAGTAATGAGGAATTCAATATTTTCCCTGGGGTCGAAGTCTACCTCATGTTTTCCATGAAGTAGTATCTTCTTCATTTTTTTGATGTCGTCAATCAACGGAGATATAAGATTCACATCACAGGTAACCGGATCGTTACCGCTAAGTCCCATTTGGACAGCAATATCAGTTCCATGCCCTATTCCGGTTTTAGCCAGTGAGCCATATAAGAGTACACGAATACTGACAACCTGTTGTAGTAATTGTTTTTTTTCAAGGAGATCAAGGAATTGTTGTGCTGCACGCCATGGACCTAGTGTATGCGAACTGGAGGGTCCGACACCTATTTTAAAAATATCAAATACGGAAATCGCTTCGTGTGGCAAAGGTAATTTTTGCCAAAATTACTTATAATTCAGGTCAATAAGAAGCTGAATAATCATGGAGCTTTAGGTCGAACACGAGGATAGAATTAGCAGGTATAATCACATTTCCATCTTTATCAGTACGTGGATTATTTCCATATCCTAATGTTGGGGGTATATATAGTTTCATTTCCCCTCCTTTTTTAATAAGTGGTAAACTTATTTGCCAACCTTCAATCAGTCCTCCCAAAACAAAAGCAACATTTTGCTGCTTATCAAATTCCGCACCTGTTACGAGCGTACCACGATAATTAACCAATACTTCGGAGCAAAGACCGGCAGAATCAGTACCTGTTCCGGCATTATTAATAATATAATAGAAGCCTTTTGGATGTTTTGTGGCCACAATATTATTAGTATCAATATAAGTGTCCAACGCTTCCTGTTCGGCAGATGGAACTGTGCTGTTTAACGGTGTGTAAGGACATGTGGTACTTTTATCTTTCAGACAGGCAGTGCTAAATAATGCGACTGAGCAAATAACAATCAGTATTCTAATCATATATATTTAAAATATTTCGGGGTTATGACAAGACAAGATATCAAATCGTTGCGTGTTAAATTGTTAAGATTAGGATGATTTCCTTTTCAACAACTCCCGGTATTGCTGCTCCTTCATCTCCCACTGAAACCGCTTATAAAGCACAGCAACAAAGATGGAAATAAACAGCACTGCGCCTAATACTACACCAATATTCATCTGCGTATTAGCGACCATATCGGCCCTTTTGAACCAATATTTACTGGTAAAAAGGATGAACATAATAGGTAATGCGAACAACAGTCCGATAGGTAAACCCGTAAGTAACTGAAACATAAAATTCTTTTCCCTGACCCTGTGGGTCTTCCAGTATTCTACAAATAACTTCTCTTTTTCATTAAGCATAGCTGCAAATTACCAACAATTAATCTTTAACTTGTGCAGTACAAACCCATATATCTTGAAACTATCCACTCTATTCGCCAAGTATTTATACCAGCATAAGAAGCTGAGCTTGCCAGGTATCGGCACTTTTTCTATTGATCCCGCAGTAACCGTACCAGATATTTCAGATAAGTTGTTTACCGATTTCCTGCAGCAGATAAAGTTTGAACAGAAAAACGATATTGCTGCCGAAGATAATTTTATCGATTTCATCAGAACCGAAACCGGCAAAATACGTCCGCTTGCCGAATCTGACCTCGATTCTTTTCTTACCGATGGCAAAATCTTACTTAACATAGGCAAACCTTTTCAAATCGAAGGAATTGGTTCACTGCAAAAGAACAAGGAAGGAACTTATATGTTCACTCCTGGTACTCTTCCTCCTACTCGCATTGAATCCGCCCGCATGGAGACTATAACGGAAAAACCCCGAAAATCTGTTTTTGCGGAAGATAATTATCAAACAGGGGGCATCAGAAAATTGGTAATTGCTGCATCAATAATAGTAGGTATTGTATTGGTAATATGGCTGGGATATAGGTTGTACAATCGTTCTGCCAACATTCCTGTTGCAGAAATTCCCGCTTCATCAACACCGGTCGATACTGCCAGGGCTAATATTATCCTTGATTCTGCACAGAAAATAATTGATTCTACTATCCGGCAGACCAGCAGGCCGACAGGCACTTATAAATTCATTATTGAAAAAACTTTGAGTAAAGCAAGAGCCTTCAAAAGATATAATCAACTGATAGACAACAGGGATGACATAAAAATGGAGGTTTTTGCAGACTCCACCCTTTTCCATTTATATCTTATTCTTCCGGCTACACCAGCCGATACTGCACGCATAAGAGATTCTCTTAAGAACTGGTACGGCAGAAAACAGGTGTTTATCGAGTAACTACCCAAGAGCGATAGCCAGCACTTCCTGCATGGTTTTCACATAGTGAAACTTCAGCCCTTTAATGAAAGCCGGATCAATTTCCTCAATATCCTTTTCATTGTGCCAGCAAAGAATAATTTCTTTTAATCCCGCTCTCTTGGCAGCCAGCACTTTTTCTTTAATACCCCCTACCGGCAATACCTGTCCGCGCAAAGTAATTTCACCGGTCATACCGAGATAGGGTTTTACTTTCCGGGAAGTGAACGCAGAAGTCATCGATGTAAGCATAGTAATGCCCGCACTAGGACCATCCTTTGGTACGGCTCCCTCAGGTACGTGTACATGCACTACCTTCTTCTCCAGCAAACCGGGATCAACACCGATTTTTTTGGCATTAGCCTGTATATAGGTCAGCGCTGTTACAGCGCTCTCTTTCATCACATTACCCAGGTTTCCGGTAAGCTTAATATCACCCTTACCTTCGCTCAAACTGGTTTCAATAAATAATATATCGCCCCCGACAGATGTCCACGCCAATCCTACAGCTACTCCGGCTACACTGGCCGCCTTGTACATTTCATTGCTAAACCTTGTGCGACCTAATATTTTCTGCAAGTCTTCAGCGACAACTGAGGGTTTCACTTTTCCGCGTGTAGCATATTGCCTGGCAACATATCGCATAATGGATGCAATATTGCGGTCAAGTTCTCTCACACCACTTTCTCTTGTGTAATCCTGGATTATTCTTTCAACTACTTTATCCGCTATTTTGAATTTCACACTTTTCAAGCCGTGCGCTTCCTGTTGCTTGGGAATAAGATGTCTTTTCGCAATTTCAACTTTCTCTTCTACCGCATAACCGCTCAGATGAATAATTTCAAGTCTGTCGCGTAAAGCAGGTTGAATATTATTGAGATCGTTCGCGGTGGCGATGAACAACACCTTGCTGAGATCATACTCAAGTTCAAGATAGTTATCATAGAAAGTATTGTTCTGTTCGGGATCCAGCACTTCCAGTAAAGCTGAAGAAGGATCGCCTCGCATATCGCTACCTACTTTATCAATTTCATCCAGGATCATTACAGGATTGGAGGACTTTACTTTCCTGATCGACTGTATGATCCTGCCGGGCATGGCGCCTATATAAGTTTTTCTATGTCCCCTGATCTCACTTTCATCATGCAATCCGCCTAAGCTTAATCTTACATATTTTCTGCCAATGGCGCTGGCAATACTTTTTCCTAAGGATGTTTTACCAATACCGGGCGGACCAACAAAACAAAGTATAGGGCTTTTCATATCACCCTTCAGTTTCAATACGGCGAGATACTCGAGAATGCGTTCCTTAACCTTTGCCATTCCATAATGATCCTTGTCCAATACCTTAGATGCTTTTTGCAGATCGTATATATCTTTAGAATATTCTTCCCAGGGCAGATCTAACATCAAATCAAGATGATTGTACACAACAGAATAGTCGGGCGTACTGATATGCATTCTTTCCAGCTTTTCAATTCCCTTCCTGAACATGTCCTTAGCAGCCTGCGGCCAGATCTTGACTTCTGCTTTTTTCAGCATCTCTTTTATTTCCCTGTCATTAGGATCGCCACCCAGTTCATCCTTAATACTTTTTAATTGCTGCTGAAGAAAATATTCCCTTTGCTGTTTATCAAGCTCTGTTTTTGTTTTTGTGGTTACCTTATTTTTCAGTTCAGCAAACTGAAGCTCCCTGTTGAGCAATTGAGTAAGCAGGTCGGCCCTGGACTGAATATCATTTAATTCCAGTAGTTTTTGTTTTTCGATGAGATCAGTATTCAAATTGCTGGAAATAAAATGTATTAAGAAAGACGGATTCTCAATATTTTTTAGAATAATACCCGCTTCTGAAGGTATGTTAGGAGAAAGCTGAATAATTTGAGTGGCGAGATCTTTAATATTAGAAATATATGCCTCAAAATTCTGGTCCTTTGGAATGGCGGACTCTTTAATGATTTCAATTTTGGCAATAAAATAAGGGTCTTCAGCTACTATAGCTGCCACCTTAAACCGCTGCCTTCCCTGGATAATTACAGTAGTACCACCATCAGGCATTTTGATCAACTTAACAATGCGGGCAACCGTTCCAATCTCCTCAAGATCTTTCACTGCCGGGTCTTCTATATTAGTATCTTTTTGTGAAACTACACCTACCAGCTTTTCACTTTTATAGGCATCATTTACAGCTTTTATGCTTTTATCCCTGCCAACCGTAATAGGCAACACTACACCAGGAAACAATACCGTATTACGTAATGGCAACAATGGCAATTCTTCCGGAATATCGGCATCCTGGCTATCGCTTTCATTCTCATTCAAAGGAATAATGGGAATAAAGTCCATTTCTTCTTCCGGCCGGAGACTATAAAATTCTTTCATTAACATCATTTATCTGTGACAAATTAACACATCCAGTTCGTTTTTTGCCTTTTTATCCAAAACGCCTGTATTAGTCAAGTATAATGCCAGAGGATCTCACACGACATTAATGCAGTAAAATGGTAAAAATCACCCTTTTCAGAATTAAAACGGTATACCGATCGTGACAATATGTAGGATGACCGTCAATAAGAAGATGAAGGATAGCTAAAGAGTTATAACAGTCTTATCCCCGCATAAAGCTGAAAGCCCTGATTTTTCCAGACATCGCGGGAATCAATATTATTGATATTATTAAGACCAAGTGAATACCTGCCGCCTAATTTAATACCTCCGATATTCAATTGAACCCCTCCCAATGCCGAAAGATCGCCTGACTTAAAAGCATTTTTCCCATTGGCGACAAGTGTTTCGTCCCTGTTTATTAAAACTCCAAACTGTGGCCCCACCTGGAAAGAGATAAATTTTGCCGGGGTAAATGTTAATAATAGTGGAATGGTGAGGTAATTCAGTTTAACATTTTTAAGCTCGTGGATACCATCATCATAAATATCCCTGAACCTGTTAGTCGTTCTTGTCTGTTGCTGATTCCATAATACTTCAGGCTGGATACCCACTTTTTTACTGAACCTGATATGAGAAAAAATACCGGCAGCATAACCGTAATCAAACTCATCACTAAATGATTGGCCATCTATTTTATAGAGATTGGTGCCACCTTTTAACCCTAACTGAAAACCTTGTGACCAGGAAGCGGTGGTAACAGCAATGGCCAATGCCAGCAAAAAAAAGTGTTTATACTGCATAAACTTTTATTTGACATTTCTGCTACCAATTTCGTACAGAACTTTATTGCAGGAATGTTAATTATGTTAATGTTATCACAGTTATTTCAGGAAGTATGCCAATTCTGCCGGGATATCCTATAAATCCGAATCCGCGGTTTACATAGAGTTTCTGATTATTCCCTTCGTATAATCCCGCCCATTGCTCATACATGTACTGAACGGGACTCCATTTAAATCCTGGTATTTCCACCCCAAACTGCATACCATGTGTATGCCCCGATAAAGTTAGGTCTATATCGCTAAACTGCGGACGGATTTCTGCGTCCCAGTGACTTGGATCATGACTTAATAAAACCTTAAAAGGCACTTGTTCGGTTCCGGTATAAGCATCTCTTAATCTCCCATGCTTGGGAAAACGCGCTTTTGCACTCCAATTCTCCACTCCCAGCAAAGCTATTTGTTGCTGATCTCTTTCAAATATAACATGCTCATTCAGTAATAACTTCCATCCCAATTGTTCATGCACTTTTTTAAGATGGTTGAGATTGTTCATTTTCTCTTCGTCCGAAGGCCATGCCACATAATCTCCATAATCATGATTACCCAATATTGAGTACACACCCATAGGCGCTTTCAGATGATTAAACACCTCAATATAGTTGATCATTTCGTCCGCCCGGTCATTCACCAGGTCACCTGTAAACACGATAAGGTCCGCATTTTCTTTTAGTATCTTTTCTATTCCTCTCCGCACTGCCGGCTTGTCCATAAAACTACCTGAATGCACATCTGATATCTGTATAATTTTTAAACCTTTAAAAGCGGCAGGCAGATTATCATAGGCCAGGTTAACTCTCTTAACCTGATAATTATATTTATTACTAAACCCGTATAACAGTGTGCTGAACAATCCCCCTCCTGCAGCAAATCCCAGCCAGCTTAGAAAGACAGAGCGCGTAATACCTTCCTGGGGAGCAATCGTTTCAGGAGCCGGATTTCTGACGAACTTAAGAATAAGCCATGTTGCACCTCTTCGAATATCATCAATTGCCAAAAACAATGATGCAATCAATTTAGCAAAGAACAAACCAATCAGTATGGCAAACAGATAAGACCGTACCTGTCTTGGCCAGGCTTCATAATTGAGGTAGGGAAAGAAAACCAGCAATGCAAGGGCAGCTACTGCCAGCAGCCAGTAGATCACGAATATAACCGCTCTCCATCTTGAGGAAGATACAGGCAATACCGACTTCAGTGCCTGATAAATATAAATATCCATCAACAGCATGATTCCAAAAGTGATCCACAAAAAAGAAGAATTACGCATCAATTAAAATTTAATGAATTCGTCCAACTGGTTATTAATTGCGTGTAAGGTTTCGGGGTCATGAATGAGAGCATCCCCATTCATCAGTTTATGTATTGAGGAGATAGGGAGCTTATTATGGTGAACATTTACTTTTAAATAGTGCAATATACTGGTTAAATGTTCCAGTCCGCGCACGTTGCCCGATCTGCCGGTCGACACACCAACCAGCAAAGCTTTTTTTCCCGCCCAAACCTTTCTGTAATCTGACAGATCAAGCAGGGTTTTGAGTACACCGGGTATACTGCCATTGTACTCAGGAGCAATAAAAATGAATTTTTGTCCGGGTATTAACGATTTTTTTTCCATTTTCTCATACGCCGCATTGCGGGAAGAGAGATCGAGGTGTTCCAGCGAAAGCATTTCTGCCTGAATATGTTTGTTCTTCAGCGCTTGCTGGTACTGAGAAGCAACCTTATATGTATTGCTATCTTTACGATTTGTTCCTGATATGATGATATACTGCTCCATTGTGGCAAACTACCTTGCCATATATTATACCGAAATCTTAATTTTGCCAACCTGTCAGCAATTTAGAACTTATCAACCTATCTTGCAAAGGGATATATATTATGGCTAGAATTATCGGTGTGGCGAATCAAAAAGGTGGTGTGGGTAAAACCACTTCTGCAATCAATCTTGCAGCAAGCCTTGCTGTCCTCGAATTTAAAACCCTGCTGCTGGATGCGGATCCGCAGGCCAACAGCACTACAGGCGTGGGATTCGACCTGCAAAACATTCAGCAAAGTCTGTATGACTGTATGGTGAATAATACTCCGGCCAGGGATGTTATTCTCAAATCCGAAATACCTAACCTGGATGTAATTCCTTCCCATATCGATCTTGTTGGCGCCGAAATAGAGATGATCAACTATCCCAGCAGGGAAAGTGTTCTGAAAAATATTCTTGAACCTATCCGTAGTGATTACGAGTTTATCATTATTGACTGCTCTCCTTCACTCGGATTGATTACAGTAAATGCTCTTACCGCAGCCGATTCAGTGATTGTTCCGGTACAAACCGAATTCTTTGCACTCGAAGGATTGGGAAAACTGCTCAATACGATTAAAATTGTACAAAGCAGACTGAATCCCGAATTGGAAATTGAAGGCATCCTGATGACTATGTACGATGGACGTTTACGTCTTTGTAACCAGGTAGTGAGCGAGGTACGCAAGCATTTCGATGAAATGGTATTCAGCACGATCATTCACCGCAATACCAGGATCAGTGAAGCCCCTAGTGTAGGCAAGCCGGTCATATTATATGATGCGCAGAGCAAGGGTTCTATTAACTATCTCAACCTTGCCAAAGAAATACTGCAGAAAAACAATAAGACAAAGATCAGCCAGGAAGAAAGGATACTGGAATAAAGGAACCTTTAAACAATTAAGTAAGTATGAGCACTCCCAAACCAAATAAGGATGCATTAGGAAAAGGTATCCGCTCTCTTTTACAAAGCATTGACCCAGGAATGAAAACGCCGGTAGGAGAATTAAAGACTGGTGTTGCCGAACAGGTTACTGCTATCAGGAGAATACCTGTGCAGGAAATTGAACCTAATCCCAAACAGCCAAGAAGAGATTTTGACGAGCAGGCATTGCAGGAGCTTTCCCATTCTATCAAACTGCATGATATTGTTCAGCCTATTACTGTTGCCAGCATGGCCAATGGTAAATACAGACTCATTGCAGGAGAACGCAGATGGAGAGCAGCAAAGATGGCCGGACTCAAAGATGTTCCCGCTTATATCAGAAAAGCAAATGACAAAGAATTGCTTGAGCTATCTCTACTGGAAAATCTTCAACGTGAAGATCTGAATGCTATGGAAATAGCCCTCAGCTACAAGCGGATGATGGAAGAATTGAATCATACGCAGGAAGAAGTAGCCGAGAGAATGGGTAAAGAGAGGAGCACTGTGGCTAATTATATCAGACTGTTAAAACTACCGCCCGATATACAGGTAGCTGTACGTACCGGGCAAATTTCAATGGGACATGCCAGGGCATTGGTCAACGTTGATACGGTAGATAAGCAACTGTATATTTTTAAGGAGATAGTAAAAAATGGTTTGTCAGTACGCCAAACGGAAGAATTAGTAAGAAAAATATACAAACACGCAGGAACTGTTAAGGAACCCTCAAAATTTACGCTTCCTCCTGCCTACAAAAAAATTGAAGATAATTTATCCTCTCATTTTAGCGCTAAGGTTAAACTATCTCATTCAAAAAAAGGTAATGGCAGTATTTTGATAGAATATTATTCTATTCATGATCTTAATAAAATACTCGAGCAAATGGGGGTAAACACCAATTAATCAATAATGATGAAGATCTTTATTAGCATCCTGTTGTTGCTGATCATTCATCAGTCTCTTTATTCTCAGGTGCCCGACAGCCTGATAGTACCATATCCTGATACAGCAAACGTACCTGTAGTTGAATCATTGCCGGTTTTCCAGGATACTGTACAATATAACGACACATCAATCCAAAAAACATCATCAGGAAAAGACACAACAATAGTCACGAAAAAAGTACATTCACCACGTCAGGCTACAATAAGGTCGGCTATACTTCCCGGCTGGGGACAGGTCTACAACAAAAAATATTGGAAAGTACCGATCGTTTATGCAGCTATTGGTATTCCGGCTTATACATTCTTTGACAATAAGGCATGGTATAACAAGACAAGGTATGCTCTTTCTGTTGTGGCTAACAACCAAACCGATGATCCTGAAAGTATGAGCAAAGTGGATCCGCAATTAAGAGCATTGGTTGAAGGTAAATATGAAAGCTCACTGGTAAATTACAGAAACCAGTTCAGGCGGGATATGGATCTTTCTATATTGATCACTTTACTGATGTGGGGGCTCAATATAGTGGATGCTACTGTTGACGGCCACCTTATAGGATTTGATGTAAGTGATGAACTATCTATGAAAATAAGACCGGCGGCAATTCCTGGATCACTCACGCCCGGTATTGCGCTGGTAGTAAATTTTAAAAAATAGAGTGCCCATAACGCACCAATAAGTCAATAATAAATTCATTATGAAGTCGTGAATAACGACTAAAAACAAAACAAATTAGTGGGATGAAAATAGGATTATTAGGATACGGGAAAATGGGTAAGGCTATCGAAGAAATTGCTTTACAGAGAGGACATGAAATCGTATTAAAAGTAGGTATTGAAAACCTGGAAGACAGAACAATTGAAAACATTAAAAAAGCAGATGTGATCATTGAGTTCACTGGCCCCGAAAGCGCTTTCGACAATTTGCAGCTTTGCGTGGATGCAGGTGTTCCTGTAGTATGTGGCTCAACAGGATGGCTCAATAAATTCCAGGAAGCAAAAAAAGCTTTTCTTAATAAACAACTGGGATTTCTGTACGCCAGTAATTTCAGTGTTGGAGTAAACATTTTTTTTGCGCTCAATAAAAAGCTGGCTGAACTCATAGCGCCGCATAAAGAATATGAAGTAGAACTAAAAGAAATTCATCATACGCAAAAGCTGGATTCTCCAAGCGGAACAGCTATTACATTAGCAGAACAGATCCTTGAACGTTTACCATCCAAGCAACAATGGGTAAATCAGCCTTCAGGCTCTTCTGCCGATCTTGTTATTATCAGTGAAAGGACAGACCCTGCTCCCGGTACACATATTATCAATTACCATTCTTCAATAGATGACATTTGCATAACGCATACTGCGCATAGCAGAAAAGGATTTGCTACCGGTGCTGTTTTAGCAGCCGAATTCATGGGCAAAAACAAAAGTGGGATATTTTCAATGCAGGACGTATTGGGAATATAGGAGCACTTATTTTAATACATTTGCGTAAATTCAATTTGAATGCTGTCCAAAAAAGCACAATATGCATTACAGGCATTAATGTATATGGCCGACAAACCAGCCAATGAACCTACACTTATCGCTGAAATCGCCAGGAAAAGAAAAATTCCTTTAAAATTTCTTGAGAATATCCTCCTGCAATTAAAAAATGAGGGTATACTGGAAAGTAAAAAAGGAAAAGGCGGAGGATATTTTTTCAGAATACCACCCAAAGATGTTCCTCTTGCCCGGATAATAAGAATAATTGATGGCCCTATTGCACTGCTCCCTTGCGTAAGTCTGTATTTTTATGAGCGATGTAAAAACTGCGATGAAAGACACTGCGGACTGCATGACACTATGGTGCAGGTCCGGGATTCCACGTTAAAGGTCCTAGAACGAAAAACAGTAGCAGATATAGCCAGCCTATAGTATTAGTACAGATTCTCCAACATATCCTTCGTCATCCTCTCAATATCAAATTCAGGCTTCCATCCCCAATCGCGGCGGGCAATAGTATCGTCAATGCTCTGGGGCCAACTGTTGGCAATAGCCTGACGGTAATCAGGAACATAATCTATTACAAAATCAGGAATGGCCTCTTTAATTTCCCCCGCCAGATCCTCGGGAGAAAAACTCATAGCAGACAGGTTATAGGAAGTTCTTATGGAAATATTGTCAACGGGAGATTCCATTAGTTCAATAGTAGCCCTGATAGCATCGGGCATATACATCATCGGCAGATAGGTATCCTTATTGAGAAAACAGGTATATCTTTTTTCCTCTAATGCTTCATGAAAAATTTCTACAGCATAATCGGTAGTGCCGCCACCCGGCGCAGATTTATAGCTGATAAGGCCGGGGTATCGAAGGCTTCTAACGTCAACGCCAAAACGCTGATGATAATAATTACACCAGAACTCACCTGCAAATTTGCTGATGCCGTATACCGTTGTTGGTTCAATGATCGTATGTTGCGGACAATTTTTCTTCGGGGAAGTAGGTCCAAAAACAGCAATGCTGCTTGGCCAGTACACTTTATGAATATTTTCTTCGCGTGCTATCTCCAGTACGTTCAGCAAACTTTGCATATTTAAATGCCAGGCAAGGTTAGGATTTTTTTCCCCTGTAGCCGACAGTATCGCTGCCAGCAGATATATCTGGGTGATATTCTGCCTGATCACCTGTACATGCAGCATTTCTTTATTCAGGATATCAAGGGGAACATAGGGACCCGTCCCCTTTAATAATTCATTTTCCTCTCTTAAATCCGACGCTATTACGTTGGCATTGCCGTATATATTCCGGAGGGCCATTGTAAGCTCCACTCCGATCTGGCCAGAGGCTCCGATCACCAGTATCTTTTCTTTTATCATTATTGAGGTTTTGAGGTATAAGCTTAAGTGCGCAAAAATAAGGGTGAAGCTTTGCTTATCTTCGTACTATGGAAAATTTTTTGAAAGAACTGTTCAGTAACCAATCGTACGACGAAAAGAATTTTTTTCTTATTGCTGGTCCCTGTGTAGTGGAATCCGAAGAACTTCTTATCGAAGTGGCCGAAAAAGTGTCTGGTATCTGTAAAAATCTGGGCATTCCTTATATATTTAAGTCCTCCTATAGAAAGGCCAACCGTACAAGTGCCTCTTCTTTTACCGGCATAGGCGACCAAAATGCTCTTTCGCTGGTTCAAAAAACAGGTGCTACTTTTGGTTTGCCTACCACTTCCGACATACATGCCCATGATGAGGCTGCTACTGCGGCCAGGTATGTAGATATTCTACAGATACCCGCCTTTCTGTGTCGTCAAACCGATCTGTTGCAGGCTGCGGCTGCCACCGGTAAAATCGTGAATGTGAAGAAAGGGCAGTTTCTTTCAGGAGAGTCCATGAAATTCGCGGTAGAAAAAATTAAAAATGCAGGTAACCAGCAAATCATTTTAACAGAGAGAGGAACAACTTTCGGTTACCAGGACCTGGTGGTGGATTACAGGAATATTCCTATCATGCAAAAACTCGGTGTTCCAGTGGTAATGGATTGCACCCACAGTCTGCAACAACCTAATCAAACCAGCGGTGTCACCGGTGGAAATCCCCAACTTATAGGAACAATTGCCAAAGCTGCTATTGCTGCCGGCGCCAACGGATTGTTCATTGAAACGCATCCCGATCCATCTGTCGCCAAAAGCGATGGAGCCAACATGCTCAAACTTTCTTTGCTCGAAGATTTACTTAAACAACTTGTTAAACTTAGGAAGGCGGTAGTATAGTTATTGATACCAGAGCGGATTTCTTCTCACCGAAGAAATATATCTTTTCATGTTCATCCAGAAGGCCATAATAAAATAGATGATCAGAGGAGAGCCCATAGTTAAAAAAGATATATAAACAAACCATGTGCGGATCCTTGTAACAGAAATACCCATCCTTTCACCAATGGCCGTACACACACCGAACAGCTTCCATTCGATAAAGTATCTGAGGCGGTTCATGATACTAATTTATAAAATCTGTACGTATAGTACAAGTTAGGTTTAGATATACGTTGTTTTTTAGGTAAATTTGCATAAAATTCAAACACTTCACTAAATATCTGATAGATGGCTTTTGACTTGGAATTAATTAAGAAGGTTTACGAAAGAATGCCCAGAAAAATTGAAGAGGCAAGAACACTGACAGGAAAAGCACTTACACTGGCCGAAAAGATACTTTATAGCCATTTGTACAAACCTGCAACCGAAGCCTATAATAGGGGTAAAGATTATGTCGATTTCGCACCTGACAGAGTAGCGATGCAGGATGCCACAGCACAAATGGCCCTTCTCCAGTTCATGACTTGCGGGCGTTCAAAAGTAGCAGTTCCATCAACAGTGCATTGCGACCACCTTATACAAGCCAAATCAGGAGCCAAGGAAGACCTTGCTAATGCATTGGATATCAACAGTGAAGTATTCAGCTTTTTATCTTCTATCTCTAATAAATACGGAATAGGTTTCTGGAAACCCGGAGCTGGCATTATTCACCAGGTGGTACTTGAAAACTACGCTTTTCCTGGCGGAATGATGATCGGAACCGATAGCCATACTCCTAATGCCGGCGGACTGGGAATGATCGCCATTGGTGTAGGTGGTGCTGATGCAGTGGATGTAATGGCAGGATTACCCTGGGAACTTAAAATGCCTAAGCTTATAGGTATCAAGTTAACCGGAAAAATGAGCGGCTGGACTTCTGCTAAGGATGTTATCCTCAGAGTGGCTGGTATTTTGACAGTTAAAGGTGGAACCGGAGCGATAGTTGAGTATTTTGGAGAAGGGGCCGACAGTTTAAGTGCCACAGGAAAAGCTACCATCTGTAACATGGGAGCCGAGATAGGCGCTACCTGTTCACTCTTCGCCTACGACGATAAAATGGCAAAATATCTCCGCGCCACTGGCCGCGATGAAGTGGCTAACCTGGCAGACGGCATCCGCGATCATCTTCGTCCCGATACCGAAGTATATGATAACCCTGAAAAATATTATGACCAACTGATTGAGATCAATCTCAGCGAACTTGAGCCTCACGTAAACGGTCCGTTTACCCCTGACCTGGCCTGGCCCATCAGTAAATTCGCTGATGCTGTAAAGACCAACCAGTGGCCTCAAAAACTTGAAGTAGCCCTTATCGGTTCATGTACCAATTCTTCTTATGAAGATATCAGTCGCTCTGCTTCCGTCGCAAAACAGGCTGAAACTAAAAAGCTGAAAACACGCGCTGAATTCACTGTAACGCCTGGTAGCGAGCTCGTGAGATATACCATTGAAAAAGATGGTTTGCTCAAAACGTTTGACAATATAGGCGGCGTAGTACTGGCTAATGCCTGCGGACCTTGCATTGGACAGTGGGCGCGTCACATTGATGATCCCAATAGAAAAAACTCTATCATCACTTCCTTCAACAGGAACTTTGCTAAACGTAATGATGGTTTGGCCTCTACCCACGCGTTTGTTGCCTCTCCCGAAATTGTAACCGCTTTCGCTATCGCCGGGGACCTTACCTTCAATCCGCTTACTGACAAATTAAAGAATGAAGATGGTATAGAAGTTATGCTCGACGAGCCTGTAGGTGTAGAACTTCCTCCAACAGGATTTGATGTGGAAGATGCCGGTTATCAGGCTCCTGCCCTTGATGGAAGCAAGGTAGAAGTAAAAGTGTTGCCCGACTCCAATCGTTTACAATTGTTGGCGCCATTTGCAGCTTGGGAAAGAACAGATCTTAAGGGTCTCAGGCTACTCATTAAAGCAAAAGGGAAATGTACTACCGACCATATTTCAATGGCCGGTCCATGGTTGAAATTCAGAGGGCATCTTGACAATATTTCCAACAATATGCTGATTGGGGCTATTAACTTCTTCAATGATAAAACTGACAATGTAAAAAATCAGTTAACCGGAGAATACGGACCAGTTCCGGCTACGCAACGTGCTTACAAAGCTGCAGGTATAGGAACAGTAGTGGTGGGTGATGAAAACTATGGCGAAGGTTCCTCAAGAGAACATGCGGCCATGGAGCCACGCCATTTGGGCGTACGTGCGATAGTTGTCAGGAGTTTTGCCCGTATACATGAAACCAACCTGAAAAAACAGGGTATGCTGGCGCTTACATTCGCCGACAAGGAAGATTACGACAAGGTCCAGGAAGATGATGTGATTGATATTCTTGGTCTGGCTACTTTCTCTCCCGGAAAACAGTTAACCATGGTATTAACACATAAGGATGGTTCTGTTGATGAAATAAAGCTTAACCACACTTATAACAAACCGCAGATTGAATGGTTTAAGGCTGGGGGAGCACTGAATGTAATCCGCAAACAATTTGCTAACGACTAACTAAGGTCAGACAGCATCAAACCATAACGGAGAGGAGTTATTATAAGTTCCATTGTAATTTATAAATAACTCCTCTCCTTTTTTTATATCTCTCATTGTAGTAATGGTGATCAGCTTCTTATCAAATTCCATTTCGTATTCGCAATTAGAATGATAAGAATGATTATATATAGGTACATACCCCAAAGCCATACAGCACTGTTTTTTTCTTTCGCCCCATTCAAAAATATAATCATGAAGCAATGTTTGATCCAGTAACACTCTCTCTTTTCCATTCATCACCAATACCGGGCTTACCTCTATAATAGTATTCGCCCTGATGTCGGCCGATGTAAAAACACCATTACCCATTTTTTTCGTTCTTGCCACATACAGACATGGCATAATCATAAACATATTGCAATATAATACCTAAAAAAATCATTATTTCTTGTAGGTTTGAAGGATGATACAGGATACTGAACAGGAAAATATCATAGATCAGTTTCTTGAGTTGATCAGCAGGGAAGACGTACTGGAGATCCGCGAATTCCTTAATCATCAGAACATCAGCGATGTTGCACACCTGATCGATGAACTCCCGGAATACGCTGCAAAAATTGCCAGCAACATGAGTATTCACCGGGCATCAAGTGTGTTCAAGATCCTTGACTTTCCGGTTCAGAAAAATATCATCCAAAATCTCGCTCCCTATAAAACCGCCGAGCTACTCAATCAGTTACCTGCCGATGACCGTACTTCCTTTCTCGAAGAACTTCCCAGCGAAGTAGTAAAGGAACTTATTAAACTGCTTGACCCTGAAGAAAGGAAAATCACCCTATCATTACTCGGATATCCCGAAGGAAGTGTTGGCCGGTTGATGACCCCGGATTATATAGCCGTTCAGGTCGACTGGACAATGGCCGAAGTTCTTGATCATATAAGGGAAGAAGGTAAACACAGTGAAACTATCGACGTAATATATGTAGTAAACGATAAAGGAGAATTTGTAGATGACGTAAGAATAAGAGAAATATTACTGTCGGATCCTTTAAAAAATATCGGAGAAATTATTGATCATCGGTTTATTACACTTAACGTAAATGATGAGCAGGAAGTAGCCAACCAGATATTTAAAATGAACAACCGCGTAGCGCTTCCTGTGGTGGACGATAAGAATATCCTGCTCGGTATTGTGACCATCGATGATGTGCTTTGGGTAGCCAATGAGGAGTTTAGCGAAGACATGCAAAAAATTGGTGGTACCGAAGCATTAGACGAGCCTTATCTTGAAATGCCGATCCTTAAGCTGTTTAAAAAAAGAGCCATCTGGCTGATTGTCCTTTTCCTAGGCGAAATGCTGACCGCTTCAGCGATGGGTTACTTCGAGGATGAAATTGCCAAAGCTGTGGTATTGGCATTGTTTGTCCCCCTCATCATATCCAGCGGCGGAAATAGCGGCTCTCAGGCTTCCACGCTGATCATCCAGGCGATGGCGGTAGGCGAAATCAAAATAACCGACTGGTGGCGGGTACTGCGACGGGAGATCCTTTCAGGTTTAATGTTAGGCTTTATCCTGGGACTGATTGGCTTTTTCAGAATAATAATATGGAACAATTTCTTCCATACCTACGGCAATCACACTACCCTTATTGCCATTACTGTAGGTGTTTCTCTTATAGGAGTCGTTTTGTGGGGTACAATAGCAGGCTCCATGCTCCCTATCATTCTTAAAAAACTCGGTGCCGATCCCGCAACCTCATCAGCGCCCTTTGTAGCTACCCTGGTAGACGTGACCGGACTGATCATCTACTTCTCCCTGGCCTTCCTGTTCATGCGTGAAATATTATTGTAGTATTGCATTGTTTATTAATTTTCAGTTTCTTAGCATAAATTTTGTCGGTTTTTTAAAAAAATATTGAACTATATGTGTGGAATTGTTGCTTATATAGGAAAAAGAGAAGCCTACCCTGTTATATTAAAAGGACTAAAAAGGTTGGAATATAGAGGATATGACAGCTCGGGTGTTGCATTGATAAAAGACGGATTAAAAGTCTATAAGAAAAAAGGCAAGGTCGCAGAACTTGAAGAGTCCTTAATCGGTAAAGAAATCAAATCAAATATTGGTATTGGCCATACACGCTGGGCCACTCATGGAGAACCATGCGACAGAAATGCACATCCGCATACTTCTTCTAATGGTAAACTGGCAATGATACATAATGGAATTATTGAAAACTATAATCAACTAAAAGGCGAGTTATTAAAGAAAGGTTACTCCTTCACCAGCGACACAGATACGGAAGTGCTGTTGAAATTTATTGAGGATATCCAATTGAACAATAAAGTAACACTGGAAGAAGCTACACGCATTGCACTAAAGAGAGTTGTGGGCGCTTATGTGATTGTGTTGATCGACCAGGACAATCCCGATACATTAATTGCCGCCCGCAAAGGGAGTCCCCTCGTAATTGGTATTGGTAAAGATGAGCATTTTCTCGCTTCAGATGCCTCTCCCATTATTGAATACACAAAGGAAGTAGTGTACGTAAATGATTACGAACTGGCCATCATTAAAGCCGATGAATTAATTCTTAAGAATCTGGGTAATGAAAAACTTACTCCGTTTATTCAAAAGCTGGATCTTGAATTGGCAGCGATAGAAAAAGGTGGTTATGATCATTTCATGTTAAAAGAAATATTTGAACAGCCCGATACTGTTTTTGATTGTTTAAGAGGAAGAATGGATGCAAAGGAAGGTTTTATCAGGATGTCGGGAATTGATAAGAATATTGAACAGCTAAAAAATGCTAACAGGTTCATTATTATAGCTTGTGGCACAAGCTGGCACGCCGGCCTTATTGCAGAATATATTATTGAAGAACTTTGCAGAATTCCTGTAGAAGTAGAATATGCCTCTGAATTCCGTTATCGTAATCCCATCATTAACAAAGGAGATGTGATTTTTGCTATTTCGCAAAGCGGAGAAACCGCCGATACGCTGGTAGCCATAGAAACTGCCAAAGAACAAGGCGCTTTTATCTTCGGTATCGTTAATGTTGTTGGTTCGTCCATTGCCCGTAGCTCTCATGCCGGAGCGTACACCCATGCAGGTCCTGAAATTGGTGTAGCCAGTACAAAAGCATTTACTGCACAGTTGGCCGTTTTGACAATGATCGCACTGCAGGTAGCAAAAGAAAAAGGAACACTTGACCAGAAAAGATTCCTGCATCTTCTAAATGAACTTAATGAAATACCCGAAAAAATCAGGATTTTATTAGAATCCAACGACGCTATAAAAAAGCTTGCAGAAAAATATAGTAATGCCAGTAATTCACTATTCCTTGGCAGGGGATATAATTTTCCCGTTGCACTTGAAGGTGCTCTTAAATTAAAAGAGATTTCGTATATACATGCTGAAGGATACCCTGCTGCTGAAATGAAACATGGTCCCATCGCCCTTGTAGATGAAAATTTACCGGTAGTGATTGTCGCTACAAAAGATTCCTATCACGAAAAAATTGTCAGCAACATACAGGAGATAAAAGCACGTAAAGGAAAAGTGATCGCTATTATTACTACAGGTGATACGGTAGTTAGTGAGTTAGCAGATGATGTTATTGAAGTGCCGGAAGCCGATGAACTTGTGGCGCCAATGCTCAGCACAATACCACTTCAGCTGCTAGCTTATCATGTTGGAGTAGCTAAAGGTCTCGACGTAGACAAACCACGTAACCTGGCCAAGAGTGTTACCGTTGAGTAATTAACAAAAGTTCCATGAATGAAATCAAAAAAAAACCTCTCACTTCTTTAGGTTATAACTTCATTAAAAGTGAAACGCTGCCTAAAGGAAAAGATGAATACTATCTGCGTAACAGGCAGAATCATAACGGTATTCAATATCGTGGACTGACAGCTTACGAAATCGAAGTACTTGTACGTAACCATAATACGTCTGACAACTGGAATAATGTTTTTGTTTCCAACGCTTTTAATCCGGAGCAGGTCAATAATTGCAAATTCTATGGATTAGTAAGAATTGGTAAACTCGAACCTCATTATCTTGAGTTCAAGAACCTGCGCAGACCGGTCGGCCTATATAATAGCACCATTATTAGTTGTGATTTTGGAGACAATGTAGTGATTGATAATGTCAACTACATTTCACATTATATTATCGGAAACGAAGTCATCATTGTGAACGTTAATGAATTGGCTACGACCGATTATGCCAAATTCGGCAACGGCGTTGTCAAGGAAGGAGAAACGGAAAAACAGCGGGTATGGCTGGAAGTATGTAATGAAAATGCCGGCCGCAAAATAATTCCCTTCGATGGCATGTTGCCGGGAGATGCTTATTTATGGACTCAAAATCGTGATGATGATAAACTACAGGAAAAATTCAAGGAGTTTACTGTTAAACGATTTGATTCGCACAGAGGCTACTACGGTACAGTAGGTGATAGAACCGTAATTAAAAATTGCAAGATCATTAAAGATGTTAATATTGGCAGTGATGCGTATCTGAAAGGCGCCAACAAACTAAAAAACCTAACTATTAACTCTTCACCGGAAGCCAATTCCCAAATAGGTGAAGGATGTGAAATTGTTAATGGTATTATCGATTACGGCTGTAAGATATTCTATGGTGTAAAAGCCGTGCGTTTTTATATGGCGTCCCATTCACAGCTAAAATATGGAGCCCGGCTTATTAACTCCTATCTCGGCAACAATGCAACCATATCATGCTGTGAAGTGCTTAATTCTTTAATCTTCCCATTTCACGAACAGCACCACAACAATTCGTTCCTATGTGCTGCGATGATGGAGGGGCAATCAAATATAGCTGCAGGAGCGACAATAGGATCCAATCACAATTCCAGAAGTCCCGATGGCGAACTGACTGCCGGAAGAGGTTTCTGGCCAGGACTATGTGTAAGTCTCAAACACAATTCAAAATTTGCTGCCTATACTATTATTGCCAAAGGAGATTTTCCCGCAGAATTATATATTCCCATTCCTTTTTCTTTGGTAAGCAATGATGTAACAAATGATCAGCTGCTTATAATGCCTGGTTACTGGTTCATGTATAATATGTATGCATTAGCCAGAAATTCCTGGAAATATAATGATCGTGATAAAAGAACAGAAAAGAAGCAGCATATTGAAACAGCGTTCCTTGCACCCGACACCATTAACGAAATTGTATCAGCTTTACAATTATTTGAGAAATTAACCGGTGAAGCCTGGTTGAGGGTTAACCCTACAGGAAAAGAAAATAAGGATGCTACAACTATTGGCAGAAAGCTCCTGGAAAAGAATGATCCCTCACTGAAGACACTTGATATTATCACCAATGAATTTGAAAATAACGGCCGGAAAGCAAAACTGATAAAAGTTCCACAGTGCTATTCCCTTTTTAAAGAATTGATTAATTACTACACAGCAACTTTGCTGATTGATCACATAGAGACAAACGGTATTTCTTCATTTGAGACGCTAAAGAAATCCCTGCCCGCCAGGCCGACAGCGTGCGAATGGAAAAACATCGGTGGTCAGCTTATAAGAACCACAGAGCTGGGAAAGTTGCATGAGCAGGTTAAAACAGGTAAAATAAAGAGCTGGGATGACATCCACCGTTTTTATATTAAACAAGCAGAAAACTATCGCTTCGAAAAGCTTGTTCATGCCCTGGCCATCTGCAAGCAGGCAAACGGAATAGTAATCTCATCATCGGAAAAAGCCGGCGAAATCCTTAAACAAAGCCTGACTACTAAATCCTGGATTGTCAACAATATTTATTCTTCACGGAAAAAAGATTACACAAATCCCTTCCGTTTGATGATGTATAATTCACCTCGGGAAATGAATGAAGTAGTAGGAAGTCTTGAAGATAATCAGTTCATCGAGCAGGAAAAACAATCACTTGAAGAATATAAAAAGAAAATAAACAAGCTTCTAAAGAGGCTAGGATAACACCGCTGCTTATTACGGCTGGCAATTTTGTTACAACTATTTGATGTTTATCTTTTAAAAAGCCGATACGTTTCCTGACCTCTCCCTAATGGGTCAGTGATATGGAGATAATATACACCAGGCATTAAACCGTGTGCAGCAACTCTATGTATATCATTGGCTCCCAAATGAGAAAGAGTAATCCTTTTTTGCACTACACCCTGAACATTATAAATCATCAACTCTATTCTTCCGGGTGGTATTTCCTTCAATCTCAACTCTATCCAGTCTCCAATCACTGTTGAATTAACCTTTGCAATCGAGATATCAGATTTAACAAAATTAACTTTACTCCTGTACATCATTGATCCATCCTTACTCACTGCCTGAACTCTATAGTACCTATCTGCATTAGGGAATGTAGAAGAATAGGTGTATATCATTTTCTCAGCTTCACCCGGACAGGAATAGATAGTATAATAGTGTACATTATCGGCAGATTCCTCCAGTTTGAATAGATGTACAGAATGATCTGTATCTATCGTCCAGGCAAACCAACATTGGTTTTTCTTACGAGTAATACTTAATTGCAAATTATTAACCGGAAGGGGGTTTTCCCATCCTAAAGAACTGGCCAAGGCAAAATAAGGATGTGTAGAGAAATTATTAATGCTGCTACTATTTACCCATCCATTAGAGCCGGCACTTCCCCCAAACCCGGTATTGCCCTTATCTACCCATATCCCACTCTCCAGGTGAGCCGCCCGCAAACTGGTTAAATCTGTAACGCCACCGCTATGAGGATCATTAAATGATAATCTTACTTCAGCCTGACTGGCATTATCAGCCTGAATATTCCAATATTCCAGTTTCGATAAACGCTCAATGCCCTCACCATAAACATCACTTAATACATGTGGATCCAGGCGTTTATATTCTACTGTAAAAGTACCTGTCGCTGATAGCAGCTTTACCCATCTCATCCTAAGCCCATCTCCTACAGGAAATAAGAAGTTTTCGTTCTGAAGCTGAAGTTTCGTCAATGGTCCATCAATATGACTTTGACCGTCAACAGTATCAGCTTCAATTATACAAGAAGGGGAAAGAACAAGCGAATTTTGAACCGAACTGATAATATTCCCTTTTATTAATTTAAGAGCAAAAGGTAACGTCCAGGCTGTCAGTAGCCTTGCATTTCCCTCTCCGTTTTTAATGATTTCAATTTCATTGTTGACTACACCTTTAGCATCAATCTGTTGCTCATGTTCTCCGTTTAATAAAATTTTTTGGACAACGCTTCCTGTTTCAGTAATTATGCTACCGTTATCCTGTTCAATATTTCCTCTTATAGCCACTACCAAAGCCCTTGATGCATTACCGATATTAAAAGTAGAATGTGATTGCAACAAATCACCGCCTATAGTGAGCGTATCTGAAAAATTAAGATTAAAAGTCACACTGTCTCCGATTTGAAGGTCTGACCTTATTCTCACCTTATTAGTACCGGCGGCTGTATAATTAACAGGCCGTCCATAGGCATCAGACTTAAGCACCAGTCTACCATAAGTACGACCGCTTAATGATATTGTAGAGGAGGCCACAGGAATATTAAATTCAACAGTACCATTTTGTGTTTCCGGCAGCGCTGATAACCTGTCTACATTAGAAGCATGAGCCCTTGGTGTATTAATGATAAATTTTCCACCATTATTAACCCGGATAGAATCATTGACAATAAAAGGAATACCTGAAGAAGCCCCTGATGAATTTCTGAAGATTCCTCCATTATTAATTGTTAGCCCATACCCTGGTCCAGTAATAGTAAGGGCTGGCACTGTAGTTACTTCATTTGATAAAACAAGTTCAATAGTATTGTTAGTAGCAGGCGTTATAGTAATACTTTTTACCATAACGTGCTGGGAGGGCAACATAACCGTATAACTACCCGGCTGAAAAAAGTTATCGAGGATTACATCATCTTCGTCAGAAGGTAAATGCTGATCCGTCCAGTTCAGAGGATTTTCCCATTGATTATCTACGATTCCTGTCCATCTTTTTTGTGAGAAAACAGGAAGAGTAATAATGATAAATATATAAAAGAAAAGGTGCGACATGTATGCAAATTACAGTCGCACCCTAGTGCTTTGTCAGGTAAAAAAACTATATGTTACCGTTTTAAGAACCTTATTGTTTGCGTTCTTTCACCATTAATATATCCTGTGATCTGAAAATATCCGGAAGATAATCTTGATGCATTTATCCAAACTTCCTGGTTACCTGGATTAATGGCAGCTACCTGCGTTTGAATAATTCTTCCATTAATATCAGTGATAACTAACTGAAGATTTCCTTTCGCGGCGGCACTGATATTCAGTCTTGCACGATCAGTTACAACAGTCGGGATCATTGAAGTAATAAGAGTACCCTGTGTACCATTCATTACAACTATAATGCTGCTGAAAGAAACTGAACCATCTTTGTCTACCATTCTCAGCCTATAATAATTGTTGCCTGAATTCAGGTTATTATCAGTAAAGTCGTAGCTAAGTTTCGCTGTTAGTCCTGGTACCGATGCAATCTTAACAAAGTTTCTTCCATCGGTAGACTTCATCACTTCAAACATTTCAGGTGTTGAATTCTCGGTAATATTCCAGTTTAATCTCGCGACGCTAGTACTCACTTTATTAGCAGTGAAAGAAAGCAGTGTAATAGGCAATACCGCATCCATCGATCCCCATCCTATAGTAAAACTGCTAAAGCTCGTTTGAATATCTGAAATCAACTTGCCGCTGGTTTGGTCACCGGGAAAGAAGTTACCGGCATCTCCTTTTGCACGCTCCCAGTTAAGTCCGCCTGAAGATTTGGCCACTACCAAAGCATCTGCAGCAGTAGCACCGCTGATAGCCCCCGGTAGTGTAATTTCAACTTGCGCATTAGCGCCTGAACCAATCCTATCAACTTCCCAATAGTAATTGACAATATTACTCAAAGGACTTGCGACATTCGAATTAGATGGGCTGGCATTTACATAATATGCCTGGTAGATACTTGCATCTGTAGCACTAGGATAAACTGATACAGATCTGGATACACCTGCATTTCCTGTTGGAAAGAGATATTCATCAGTGCTATTGGTAGCCCTACGGACAGGTCCATCGACATAACCATTACCCCACACCGCAGCAGCAGAGGGGTTCAGCACTTCGATAAAACGACCACCTGGTTCACTGGTGAATAAAATGCCGTTGTTACTAAATCCAAGTTTACCCACTTTCAGTTCACTCAACAACGTTACGCCAGCCGGGTTACTTATATGAAGCGCCACCTGATTATTCGCGTTATTAAATACTTTTGTTGAAGATGAGATAGTTTGTGCAGTACTACCGTTCATTTCAATATTGAACAGGCTGGTACTGGTAGATGTTTGTATCGAATTAGCTGTGATAGTTCCACCAGTATGATCGATATTACCTTTTACAAATAGTGTAGTAGGCTGCAAGTCGGGGGAGTTAGAATTCTGCAGACTGAAGACACCACCGCTCATATTGAAGCTGCCGTTAACCTGAACATAGTACGATTCTAAATTGTCGAAAGCATTGGATAATACAACATAGGAATTCCCTGAAATATTAAAATCTCCATTAATAGTTAGTGAATAAATATTTGCACCCCCGCCCAGTTCGTTATTAAACAATTCAAGAGAAAGGTTATTCGAATGTTGAATATTAAGGTTGCCCTGTATAACTAATCCTGAAGGAATTCCAATAGTCGCCAGGAAAGCCTCTTCATTTTGGTTAGGACAATCATATGTCAATGATCCAATTGAAGCAGTTTCTTCAAATTGAACAGCTGTCTCTCTAACACCCGAAATGATAATTTCTGAATTGCTATGATATAAAGCTCTTGCAACGATTGGCTTGTCCCCTTTAAGATGATATGTTGATCCGCTGTTGAACTTTAAATAATCATCAATAGGAGCCAATATGCTTGAGCCATACTCATCAATTAATGATCCGTTAATCTCGAAAGTTGCAGGTTGACCGGAAAGATCTGGAAATATTAGCTCTGCATAATCTGCCTCAGTAGTTCCATCGAGGACCAAACTTCCATTTATCGTTCCCTGGATATTGTTTGCCAGACTCATACCCAACTGATACAATTCTAATGTAGTTGATGCTGCAACCGAAATAGTTGGAGATCCTGATCCACTGCTAAGCGATATTTCATTGATAACCTCTCCCCCATCTATCCTAACCGTACCGCCGCCACTAACACTCAACGACCTAACGGTAACCGATATGTCAAGATTAACATTGGCCGCGCTATTAAAAACTACGTTAGCAGCATTTGAGTTTGGAACTGAACCACCACTCCAGTTGGCAGGAGTACTCCAGTTACCACCGGAAGGACCAATCCATGTTTGTGCAGATACATCAACAACAATAAACGCTAATACTACGATCAGTGCGTAGAAATATTTCATACATGATGAGTTTATGACTTAATGGCACAGGAGAATGGATGGAAGGAATTTCCCGGAGAAAGGATTTAGGGTATACGTTGAGCAGGCAAATTACATCAATAATTCTGCCCTCGCAAGTGTCTATAAAAAAAATATTTTATATAATGCTATCTACTTCTTTCTGAAAAAGATACGTATAGGAACACCCTTGAAATTGAACTTTGACCTTAGCTGGTTTTCCAGGTAATTCTTATAAGGTTCTTTGATATCATCCGGATAATTACTGAAAAAAGCAAAAGAGGGAACATGGGTAGGCAGTTGGGTAATATATTTGATCTTAATGGCATTTCCTCTTACTACCGGAGGATGAAACGCCTCTATTGCCTTCAGCATCACTTCATTAAGTTGGGAAGTGGGAATTACCCGCTGCTTATTTTCATATACTTCCAGTGCAGCCTCCACTACCTTGAATATCCTGGTTTTTTCCAAAGCGGAAATAAACAGAATCGGTAGGTCGGTAAACGGCGCTAGCCTGTCCTTTAGCGCTTTCTCAAATTCTTTAGCCGTATTGGTTTCTTTGGTTACAAGATCCCATTTATTCACCAGGACGACTATCCCCTTACCCTTTTTAACAGCCATGCCAAATATATTCAGATCCTGCGCCGTAATACCTTTTTCAGCATCCAGCATCAGCAGGCATACATCAGCCTCATCCATCGCTTTGATAGCCCTGATCACTGAATAAAACTCAAGATCCTCATGCACTTTGGCCTTACGACGAATACCGGCTGTATCAATAAGGATAAACTCTTTTTTAAACAGCTTATAGTGGGTATGGATGGTGTCCCTGGTTGTACCGGCAATATCGCTTACAATTGTTCGCTCCTGGCCGACTAAAGCATTTAATAAGGATGACTTCCCCACATTCGGTTGCCCTATTATAGCTATTTTAGGTAGCTTGTTAGCCTCCTCTGTTTCTACCGACTGCTGATCAGTAATAAGTTCGGTAACAGCGTCAAGCACTTCGCCTGTACCACTCCCCGTCATGGCGGAAATAAAGAATATATGCTCAAATCCTAGTCCGTAGAATTCCGTAGCCTCAAGGAGACGGTCATGATTGTCCACCTTATTAACGGCCAGAAAGACAGGCTTTGAGGTTCGCCTGAGTACATCTGCCATGGCTTCATCAAGATCAGTAATACCGGTAGCGGCATCAACGATGAAAACCAGCGCATTGGCTTCTTCCACCGCAATTAATACCTGTTTTTTGATCTCTTTTTCAAAAACATCCTCGCTTTGGGGAACAAAACCACCAGTATCAATAAGATTGAAGATTTTACCATTCCAATCGGCCACACCATATTGGCGATCGCGGGTAACCCCGCTTATATCGTCTACGATAGCCTTTCTTTGTCCCAGGAGGCGGTTAAAAAAAGTACTTTTTCCCACATTGGGACGACCAACAATAGCAACTGTAAATCCTGACATAATTCTCTTCTAAAGCTGCAAAGGAATGGATAATTAATGATATCCGTATTCTTTAAGCATCATATCATTATCACGCCACTTGGGACGTACCTTTACAAAGAGCTCCAGGAACACTTTATTATTGAGAAAGGCCTCAATATCTTTCCTGGCTTCGCTACCCAGTTGCCTGATCATTTTACCGCCTTCCCCCAATATTATCCCCTTCTGGGTTTCCCGTTGCACTACAACATCCGCTACAATTTTTATCAGGGTTGACTTCTGTTTAAATTCATTCACAACAACGGTGGTATGGTAAGGTATCTCGTCCTTATATAAATGGAATATTTTTTCCCTGATCATTTCGGCCACAAAAAATTTTGTTGGCAGATCCGACAGATCATCTCCTTCATAGAAGGGATTACCTTCAGGTAGTAAGGCGACGATGGATTCAAGCAACTCGGTTACGCCTGCATTGTATAAGGCAGATATCCCAATAACTTTTGAAGCATAAGGTTTGGAAAGAAAAAATGTTTCTGCCTGCTTCAGTTTATCATCATTAGCCTTATCTATTTTACTGATCACCACAATGGATGGCACTTTTAATGCAAGTGAAGAAAAAACGGCATCAGCCTCATCATGGTCTTCGTTGATATCCACCAGCAGAATAGCCAGGTCTGCATCTTCTATAGCTGTTTTGACTGCACCCATCATCTTCTCATGCAGTTTGTATTTTGGTTCTATGATACCAGGTGTATCAGAAAATATAATCTGATAATCTTTTTCAGTAATAATTCCCTTAATACGATGTCGCGTAGTTTGCACTTTAGGAGAAATGATAGCCAGCTTTTCGCCCATGAGTGCATTCAGCAAAGTGCTCTTGCCCGCATTAGGTTTACCAAATATGCTTACAAATCCTGCCTTCATGAGTGCAAGTTAATTGAATACCAGCTTGTAACATTTTCCTGCTTTAACAATAAAAGATGTATATCTATTTGGAATCATACCCCTATTACCCTTACCTTTGCAACCCACATCGCGAGGTAGAGCAGCGGTAGCTCGACGGGCTCATAACCCGTAGGTCGCAGGTTCGATCCCTGCCCTCGCAACAAAGCCGGAACGTATTACTAATGTTCCGGCTTTTTCTATTGCTTTAATATCAATGACATTAATCCGCCACTCTTACATATTCGCTTACCCGAGGAGCAAAAAACCTGGCGTATTAGAAATGTATTGAGTGAGCGTATCGTTATTCACTTCAATAATCGTAGTAGTGTTTGTAACCGGCTGATCAGAAAAATTCAATTTATCTACCCCGGGGCAACTGCCCACAATGAAAACAAGTGTCTTTTACAATAGATGCCAAAACCTATTTATCAAAACCGGAAAAAGTTGTCCGGCATAAATATCATTGCTCTAAAAAGCATAATGTCGCCGAATTGACTTGTCGTTGTATATATTTCATTCGCTACCTCTCTGCAACAAAAGACATCTCTGTTATACACAAATGTTACATGGTTAAAAAGTTTTTCCTGTATATATTTGCATCAATTTCCTGATTAAGGAAAGAGGCTTCATATTCCGGGGTGCTCTCCGTGCAAACGCGAGGGCTGAGATGATACCCGCTGAACCTGAACAGGATAATGCCTGCGAAGGGAGATGCAATACTTCATGATCACTTGTTGGTCACTCCAGGATGTGTGAGCTGGTTTTTTAATAAAAAATCAAGCTATGACACAGAAACGTATTTTTTTACCGGCTTTCGCCCTCATGCTGACCAGTACAATTGTACAGGCACAAACCGATGATTCGCTCAGAAGAGCGGCGCTCTTTCTTGAACCCGTTGAAGTAAAAGCTATTCGGGCTACCGAAAATGCACCTTTTGCCAAATCCACTATCACAGGAAAAGAAATCAAAAAAGCCAATCTTGGCCAGGATCTTCCTTACCTCATTAACCTGACACCATCTGTCATCATTAATTCAGATGCAGGTAACGGTATAGGATATACGGGAATTCGTATAAGAGGATCGGATGCTACGAGAATCAACATGACGATTAATGGTATTCCTTACAATGATGCTGAATCACAGGGACTCTTTTTCGTGAATCTTCCTGATATGGCTTCCTCGGTGAGCGATATTCAGATCCAACGAGGGATCGGAGCATCCTCTAATGGCGCTGGCGCTTTCGGAGCTACTATGAATTTCAGCACCAACGAGGTAAACACCCAATCTTATGCTTCTATCAATAACAGCGTAGGCTCTTATAATACGTGGAAGCATACCATAAGAGCAGGAACAGGTCTGATCAACAACCATTTTACTTTCGATGCCAGGCTTTCAAAAATATCCAGCGATGGATTTATTGACCGAGGAGAAACTGATCTGAAATCCTTTTATCTGTCAGGAGCCTATCTTACCGAAAACAGCTCTGTCAGATTAAATGTTTTCTCAGGCAAAGAAAGAACCTACCAGGCCTGGAACGGTATTTCAGAAACAGATCTTTTGAACAATAACAGAAGAATAAATTATTCTGGTACGGAAAAACCCGGAACGCCGTATGATAATGAAACTGACAACTATCAACAGGATCATTATCAACTATTTTTTAATCATCGCTTCAATCCCAGGTTAGAATTTAATACGGCGTTCTTTTTAACAAGAGGAAGAGGTTATTATGAAAACTATAAGGCCGATGAATCTTTCGGAGACTATGGATTAAATGATGTAAGTGTTGGAGGAGAAACTATCACCACGACAGATCTTGTCAGACAACTCTGGCTCGACAATCACTATTATGGTCAAATCATTTCTCTCCAATATAAAGGCGATCGTAGTTTATTTACAGCAGGAGGCGGATGGAACAATTATGATGGTTTGCATTTCGGAGAAGTCATTTGGGCCAATATCGGGTTTCCGGTAAAACACCGCTGGTACAACCTGGATTCAAGAAAAACTGATATTAATGTCTATACAAAATACCAGTATAAAGTCAGCGATAACCTCGAAGTGTTCGGAGATCTCCAATATAGAAGAGTTGACTATCGTCTTGATGGCTTCAGAAACAATCCAACTTTGTTCGTCCATAATGTTTATGACTTTATTAATCCTAAAGCTGGTTTGACTTATACGCTAAACGGAGCAAGATTGTATGCCTCTTACGCTTATGCTTCAAAAGAACCTAACCGCGATGATTTTGAAGCAGGTGCTGAACAGCAGCCCGTTCCGGAAAAAATGCACAATATTGAAGCGGGGATAGAAAAGAAATATAACAGATGGGGATGGAATGTCAATCTTTACTATATGAAATACAGGAACCAGCTTGTGCCGAATGGAAAGATCAATGATGTGGGCGCTTATGCCAGGATCAATATTCCCGACAGTTACCGCGCGGGAATAGAAATCATGACTAATGCCTCATTAACCGAATGGTTAAGCGTGTCCGGAAATCTCACTCTGAGTAATAATAAGATCAGCAATTTCACAGAGTATTACGATGATTATGATAATGGCGGACAGAAATCAAATTTCTACACTTCAACAGATATTGCCTTTTCACCGGCAGTAGTTGGCGGATATAACATAGCTGTGAAACCATTTAAACATGCTGAAATAAATATAATAGGGAAATATATCAGCCGGCAATATCTCGACAATACTTCTAATAAATCACGCAGCCTTAATCCTTATTATGTGCAGGACGCAAGAATAGCTTATGCCGTACCTAATAACTTTTTTAAAGGACTACACCTCATCTTTCAGGTGAATAATCTATTCAATAAAAAATATGAGGCTAACGGATACACATTCAGCTATCTATATGGGGGGAGCTTGATAACAGAGAATTATTATTTTCCGCAAGCTAACACAAATGTGATGTTTGCCGTAAACATAGATCTCTAAGAGAGCTTCCATTCATTCATACCACCGGAAAGATTTTTTACGTTGGTAAAGCCAGCCATTTCCAGAAGCATGCAGGCCTGCATGCTTCTGTTCCCACTTCTACAGTAAAGAACAACTTCTTCATCTTTCAGATTATCGATGGCCTCTGTTTCAAAGCCCTGAATTTTTCCTAATGGCAACAGGATCCCACCAATATTAAACTCTGCATTTTCTTCCGGTTCGCGGACATCAATAAAATTAATATTTTCACCTGCCTGCAAGCGTTTTTTTACTTCCTGAACTGAAATATTTTCCATAATATCAAAACTAATATTCGTTATGAATTGTTGAATCTGAAGAAACAATAGGTTGTGATTTACTTAACCATATATCTACCGTCTGCCCCTGCCTGATACGGTTAATCCGTGAATCATAGGTTAACCTCTCCGGCGACTGCCTGAAAACAAAAGCATTCAGTGTATCTTTTACATCACTATCCGGAACCACCGCTCCTACAGATAATCCGGTTGATTCCAATACCATTCTGGCTTCGGTATAAGTGAGAGAAACGAGGTTAGGAACGTTGAATTCATTTTGACCCAATCCACTGCCCAGTACAAGTGTAATACCACTACCCATGGCTATGCGCTCACCAGGCTTAATTCTTTCGCTTCCTACTCTTTGCTCCAATACTGCATTCTTGGCAAAATCGGGACGGGAAAAAGTGTCTTTCACTTTAAGTCCGTATTGTTTTAACACCAGTTGAGCTGTTCTGAAACTCATGCCTTCGAGATTGGGCATTTCAATAGTAGGAGGTACTGCTCTGTTAATCGTTAAATAAACAGTGCGGTTTTCTTTTACCACCGATTCTGCTTCGGGAAATTGCTTTAACACCGCAAGAGGTTTGGAGGTATCGGAATAAATAGAATCCTGGATTTCCACTTCAAAACCCTGATCCTGCAATATTTTTTCTGCTTCCGCATAGGTTAAATTATTCACAGCAGGAATAGTGAGAGTATGACCGTGACGAGTGAAATAATCAAGTGATAATAAAAAAAGAAATAAAATGAGAAAAACTAAAACCAAGCCAAACAAAATATTTACCCAAAGAGGTTTCCCTGTAATGAATTTGAACATGCTCCAAATGTAATAAAGAATTATTTCAGTTTCCTGGCAAGGGCGTCCTCTATGAGAACAGTGTAAAATTGTTTTAAAGTCCAGCCCATTGCACGAACCTGCTGGGGAACAAGACTGGATTCGCTTTGACCGGGTATCGTATTGATTTCCAGCAAATAAGGCCTACCTTCTGCTTCGTTATAGATAAAATCCATCCTCACTACACCCTTACAATTAAATATTTGAAAAACTTTTATGGCATTTTGCCGGATAGTTGAAGCCAGTGCTTCCGGAATCTCTGCCGGAGTAGTTTCAATGTTTTTGCCCTGGTACTTGGCCTCAAAATCAAAAAAATCATTGAGGCTTTTAACTTCAGTAATAGGTAGCGCTGTAATGCCATCTGCGCTCCTGAACACTCCTACCGTGAATTCCCGCCCCGAAATAAATTCTTCTACCAGCACCTGGGTATCTTCTTTAAAGGCCTTTTCAAGCGCCGCAGGCAAACCGTCCTGATCAGCTACTTTACTCATCCCAATACTGGATCCCCCGCTATTGGGTTTAACAAATACCGGGAACTTTAATTGTTGTACAATACTGTCAATGGAAATATTATCGCCTTTAAATAAATGAACAGATTTGGCCGTTGCAATACCTCCAAAGGCGGCAACAGCAACAGTATATCTTTTGTTCATGGTAATGGCCGACGTAGCAGCATCACAGGAAGTATAGGGAATATTATTAAGATCAAAATATCCCTGCAACTTACCATCTTCACCAGGTGTTCCATGAATACCGATCAACACAGCATCAAAAACTATTTTTCTACCATTCAGCACAATGGTGAAATCTTCCTTATTAACAGGTATCTTTTTTGTGCCATTAATGTACGTCCACCCATCGGGACGTATATCTATTTTGTAGATATTAAACTTTTCTGTATCTAGATTTTTTTCAATAGCAGCAGCGCTCTGATAAGAGATGACAGCTTCAGAAGAGTAGCCTCCTGTTACAAAGGCAATAACTGGTTTTGTGGACATTAGATCAGGTATATCAGATATGTAATTTATCTTTCTTTGTCAGTAGTTCTTCCACTGTTTCCCTGTACATCTCATCAGGTACGCAACAATCAACCGGACAAACAGCCGCACACTGGGGTTCTTCATGAAAACCCTGGCACTCTGTACATTTGTTAGCGGTAATATAATAGGTATCAACAGCTATTGGTGAAAAGCGTTCGTTGACGTCTACTACAGTACCATCCATCAGCACAAAGGAACCTTTTACGGTAGTACCATCAGCAATAGCCCATTCTACTCCGCCTTCATATATCGCATTATTCGGACACTCCGGTTCGCAAGCGCCGCAGTTTATACATTCATCAGTTATTTTTATCGCCATATCTCACGGATTTAATGATTTGATTCCGTTTATTTTTGTATAACAAATATACAATTTAATGACGGTAGAACATAGGATAAGCCTGCTGAAAAAACTCGGTGAATATATTTTATCAGACGATGAACAATGGAAGATTGCCAGAGAAAGAGCCCACTATGAAAATGGCTGGTTCATTCCGGAGTTTATAGACTTTCAACTCCGCCATATTGCTCATGAATATCTATTAGAGGAAAAATTGAAAAGCTGGAGAAACCAATATCCCCCGACACAAGGAAAGGAAAAAACTGTAGGTATCATTATGGCAGGTAATATTCCCCTGGCAGGAATACATGATTTTATAGCGGCCTTTCTTGCCGGTCATACCGTAATGATGAAACCTTCTTCAAAAGATCAGGTGCTCATAACCGTCCTGGTCAATAAGTTAAAAAGCTGGGATCCCTCACTTCCGCTGCATTTTGCACAGCAGCTTAAAAACTGCGATGCCTATATAGCCACAGGCAGTAATAATTCTGCTCGCTATTTCGATTATTACTTCAGTAAATACCCTCATATAATCAGGCATAACCGCACCTCGGCGGCCATCCTAACCGGCAGGGAGAGTATGGAAGAACTCAGTTCACTGGCAGATGATGTTCATCTGTACTTTGGATTAGGCTGCAGAAATATCACTAAGCTGATGGTTCCTGAAAACTATGATTTTATTCCCTTGCTGGAAGCCTTTAAAAAGTACCACTGGATTGCTGATAATCACAAGTACAAAAACAACTACGATTACCAACTGGCAATCATGATCATCAATAAGGTATTTTATATGACCAACGGTTCTATCCTGTTACAACAGAATGGCTCGGTCTTCTCTCCTATCAGCGTGCTTCATTACGAATACTACCAGGATGAACAGGAAGCGGGAAAGGCATTCCAGGATAATGAAAGCATTCAATGCGTAGTAGGTGAGGGATTTCTTCCTTTTGGAACTGCCCAACAGCCTTCATTGACTGATTATGCGGATAATACTGATACCCTTAGATTCTTGCTCGAGTTGTAAAAACAGTCTAAATTTGTCATGATCTACGAAGAGTTTAGTAAATTAATTGTTAAACTAAACCAATGGTACTGCCCTTATTGCAGATTGATCGTTTATTTGTTAGCAGGCATACATTTTGAGTTGTTTGCCTGTAATTAAAAGCAGATGAAACGAAGCATGATAAAGATCTTTCGGGAAGAAATTATAGATGCGGAGTTCCATCTTAACTATTGAAAAAAACAAAATATATACGGATGAAACTAGGAAACTCTTTAGCCGTAATTGTTCTTAGCGCGGCCACTACGCTGGGCACTATCTGGGGTTATAACAAATTCTCCGGTGGAAGTAACACTTATATTTACCCCCATACGTCAACTGATTCAGGTAAAGTTCCTTCTAACTATGCCGCATTTGATGGAGTAACGGGATTAAACGCCCTGGTTGATTTTACCCCTGCTGCCTCTACAGCCATACCGGCCACAGTACATATTAAAGCTAGTTCGAACAGGCAAGTAAGCAATAACCTGCCAAGAAGAAGTCCGTTTGGCCAGTTGTTTCCAGATTTTGACCTGGAAGATTTCTTTGGTGAAAGACAGCGCAGTCTCCCTCAAATGGCTTCTGGCTCAGGCGCTATTATTAGCGACGACGGCTATATCGTAACAAATAATCACGTTATCGATGGAGCAGATGAAATCACTGTTACACTCAGTAATAAAAAATCGTTTAAGGCCAAACTGGTAGGTGCCGACCCCAGCAGTGATCTGGCTGTTCTGAAAATAGAAGCAAAAGGATTGCCCTTCCTGGTGTATGGTAATTCTGATGAAGTGAAAGTGGGACAGTGGGTTCTTGCTATCGGTTATCCTTTAAACCTGGAGACTACCGTTACAGCAGGTATCGTGAGCGCTAAAGGAAGAACGCTGGACATTAACAGAAGACAAAGTAACTCTCCGGTAGAATCATTTCTCCAGACTGATGCAGCAGTAAATCCGGGTAACAGTGGAGGACCGTTAGTAAATACCGAAGGTAAACTTATTGGCATCAATTCAGCCATTGCTTCACCTACCGGTTCCTATGCAGGATATTCCTTCACTATTCCTGTTAATATTGTAAAGAAGATCATTGCCGATATGATGAAGTATGGAACAGTACAAAGAGCATATCTCGGTATTGAATATAGCAACGCTAATCTTACAGAAGATGAAAAGAAAGAATTTGGTGTTACAGATAATGAAGAAGGAGTCATCGTAAAGAATGTTCCTAAAGATGGCGCCGCCTTTGCTGCAGGTATCAAACGCGGTGACAGAATCATAAAAGTTAACGGTGTGCCTGTAAGTAATGGTCCTGAAATGGTAGGACAAATAGCTACTTACCGTCCGGGTGATAAAATATCGATAACCTATATACGCGATAAAAAAGAATATACGAGCAAAGTAACACTACGCAATAGTGCCGGTACGATGGATGTTGTAAAGACTTCTATATTGGATAAATTAGGCGCAGAATTGAGATCTATAGATAAGGACGAAGCGAAAGAGCTAGGTGTAACTGGTGGTGTTGAAATTAAAAAGATCGGTGGACAGGGATTACTTAGCAAAATAAGAGTTCAGGAAGGATTTGTTATCCTGAAAGCTAATAATGAAAAAGTAAATAGTGTTGAGGATTTTCGTAAGGTATTGGAAAAAGCTAACGGAAGCGTGAAAGTTGAAGGTGTATATCCCGGTTATGAAGGCGTTTATAATTTTATACTCAATATGGGTAACGCCAAATAGGAATATTATCAGATCCTTTTAAATACTAAATAACTCCAGGGCTCCATCGATACATTTATTATTGATGGAGCCTTATATTTTTCTCCGGTAAAAATCTCATTATAGGTTCCGTTCAGCAATGAACTGTCCACTTCTACTGCCTGGTGCTTACTACTTAAGTTGAGAAAGACCACTATCTGTTGCAGTGATGAAGATTTCACGTATGCCAACACATATTTATTTTGTGAAGTATTGATCATAACGATTTCAGCCTTTTCCTCACCAAATGATGATTTCAGCTCCAACAAGATTTTGTAAAAATCGTGAAGAGCATATTCACCATTCCATTCAATAGTATCCTTTTCAAAAAATTGCAGCCTTTTTTTATTCGGTAGCTCTTGTCCGCTATAAATAAGTGCGATACCATTCCATGTTGTAGCAAACACTGCCAGAGCCTGTGCGGCTTCACCATACTTTTCATATTCAGTTCCATTCCAACTGTTTTCATCATGGTTAGCTGTAAAAAAAGCATGGCGGCTTTGTGGAAGGGTTTTTAAAAGATAATCAGTAAGCAATAACCTCAGTTCATCCAGGCTGGCAAAGCCTTTCATATATTTCTCTGTCGCACTCATCCACTTCCAGGCATAGGAACAATCAAATACGTATTGATAGTTAGGATCTTCTGTTTCTGCCAACCAGAATAACGGGCGTATTCTATCCAGGTATGTCCTGGCATCTCTCCAAAAGTCAAGCGGAACAAGATGTGCCATGTCACATCTGAAACCATCAATATTACATTCCTTCACCCAAAACTCCATACAGGCAATCATAGCACGACGCATCTGATGATCGTAGTAATTGAGATCGATTACATCATTCCAACCATTCTTGTCATAAAATTCCCCTGCTGCATTTTTTTTATAAAAACCTGGATTTGTGCGCGTCCATACATGATCATACCCGGTATGATTAGCCACCCAGTCAATGATTACTTTCATACCGTTCTCATGCGCAAGTGATACCAACTGCCTGAAATCATGCACAGTCCCGAATTCCGGGTTAGTATCCGTATAATTCGAACAGGCATAATAGCTGCCAAGAGACCCTAACCGCCTTTCAACACTAATAGGTGTTATGGGCATAAACCATAGAATCTTTATACCCATATCGCTAAGTCGTGGAATAGCCGCCGCAAAAGCTTTAAAGGTACCTTCGGGAGTATATTGCCTCACATTTACCTCATAAATACCAGTGTTCATCGACCAGCTTACAGGATCAAAATGCATGTTCATCATTCAATTTACGAAGGTTTTACAACTGGTCTGATGTTAAACAGATTAAATCAAAGCACACAGGAAAATGGCTAATCTTTCTGCATAGCTTATCTTTGTGTTGTGAAATCGTTTAATGTTCCTGTTACATATAGAAGCACACTCATTACGGCTATAAAAAACCGACGAAAAAGGGATGATAAGATGAAGAAGGATCTAAGTCCTACCCTGCTTGATCTTGGTCCTTTACAAATCTTCCTGTCAAGGCATTTTGGTTTTTGCTATGGTGTCGAAAACGCAATAGAGATTTCTTTTAGAACCATTGAAGAGAACCCGGGAAAAAGAATTTTTCTCTTAAGCGAAATGATCCACAATCCACAGGTCAATGCTGACCTCCACCATAAAGGAGTAAAATTTTTACAGGACACTGGTGGAAAACAGATCATTCCTTTTGACGAGTTGAACAAAAGTGACATCGTTCTGATCCCTGCATTCGGAACAACATTGTCTATTGAAAAAGAGCTGACGGCAAAAGGGATTATTATTGAAAAATACAATACCACCTGTCCTTTCGTTGAAAAAGTATGGAACCGTAGTGAGCAGATCGCCAGCAAAGGATACAGTATTATTATTCATGGCAAACCCAAACATGAAGAAACAAGAGCTACTTTTTCACATGCCTCATCCAATGCTCCATCGGTTATTATAAATGATATGCAGGAAGCAGTTCTGCTGGCAGAATATATTCGCGGCAACAAACCTGCAGAAACATTTTATACTGATTTTGCAGGAAGATATTCAGAAGGATTTGATGTAAAAAAAGACCTGCGAAAAATCGGGGTTGTTAATCAAACCACACAACTTGCATCAGATACACAAGCCATAGCCGATTATTTGAAGCAGGTAATGAAAACACATTATCAAACCGACGACGCTACCATACAGGAGCATTTTGCAGATACCCGCGATACACTTTGTTATGCTACTAACGACAACCAGGGTGCAGTAATTAGTCTGCTTGACACACCTGCAGATCTCGCTATAGTAGCCGGAGGCTATAATTCTTCAAACACTACTCACCTGGTAGAACTGGCTGAAGAAAAACTGCCCACCTATTTTATTAATTCCGCTGATAAAATACTATCCGCAAAAGATATCCTCCATTATAATTATCACACAAAACAGGAAGTACTCACTTCAGACTTTCTACCAGCAAAAGAACCTGTGAAAATATTAATGACCAGTGGTGCATCTTGTCCCGATGCAATAGTAGAAGATATTATCGGTAAGCTGGCTGGCTTTTATAATAAAGAAGAAAAACTGAAAGAGCTGATTGACTCTTTCAGCTAATATTTAAATCATTTTGAAGGTATCCAGGAATTTGGTATTGAAGTTCCCTTTGATAAAATCTTCGTTCTTCATTAACTGTAGATGAAAAGGAATGGTCGTTTTAATGCCTTCGATAACATATTCGCTCAATGCCCTGCTCATAGTGTTAATGGCTTCCTCTCTTGTACGGGCCACAGCAATAATTTTGGCAATCATGGAATCGTAGTATGGCGGAATCGTATATCCCGCATATACATGTGAGTCAACCCTGATCCCATGTCCGCCTGGCTGATGTAGCACAGTGATTTTACCGGGCGAAGGTCTGAAATCATTATAGGGATCCTCGGCATTAATACGGCATTCAATAGCATGCCCCTGCGGTTCGTAATCCTGGCCGCTGATAGCTTCTCCAGCAGCAATTTTGACTTGTTCCTTGATTAAATCAAAATTGGTTACTTCTTCGGTCACGCAATGTTCTACCTGAATCCTGGTATTCATTTCCATGAAGTAGAAATTGCGGTGTTTATCGACAAGAAACTCAATAGTTCCCACACTTTCATATCCAATAGCGGAAGCAGCTTTTTTTGCAGCCTCTCCCATCTTTTGGCGGAGTTCCGGGGTCATAAAAGGAGAAGGAGATTCTTCAACGAGTTTTTGGTGGCGTCTTTGAATAGAGCAATCCCTTTCACTAAGATGACAAACAGTTCCGTATCGGTCGCCTGCAATCTGGATCTCAATATGTCGTGGCTCTTCCACAAATTTTTCCATGTAGATGCCATCGTTCTTGAATGCAGCAGCAGCTTCGGCCTTTGCAGTTTCGTAGTTTTTGGTCATTTCGGCTTCGTTCCACACCACACGCATTCCCTTACCACCACCACCGGCAGTGGCTTTCAGTATAATAGGATAACCTACTTCTTTTGCCAGGCTCTTAGCTTCTTCTACAGAAGCCAGCAGCCCCTCTCCTCCGGGAATAACAGGAACACCTGCCTTTATCATTGTCTCTTTTGCCGTCATCTTATCTCCCATCGACCTGATCTGGTGGGGGGTTGGACCGATGAACTTGATATTATGTTCGCCACATATTTCGGCAAATTTTGCATTTTCAGCCAGGAATCCGTATCCCGGGTGAATAGAATCGGCATTGGTAATTTCTGCCGCTGCCATAATATGGGGAATATTCAGATAAGAATCCGCGCTGGCGGGTTTACCTATACAAACCGCTTCATCGGCAAATTTTACGTGTAAACTGTCTTTATCAGCAGTGGAATACACTGCTACCGTTTTAATACCCATTTCCCTGCATGTGCGGATGATACGCAACGCAATCTCTCCACGGTTGGCTATCAATACTTTTTTAAACATTCTGCTAAGTAACGTTTGGTGAGTTCAAGGATACGTTAAGAGGGCTCCACAAGGAACAGAGGCTGATCATATTCGACTGGTGACGCATCATCTACAAGAACTTTTACTATCCGGCCTTTTACTTCACTTTCGATTTCATTAAACAACTTCATCGCCTCAATGATGCATACTACTTTACCCGGCGTAATTTCATCACCTACTTCCACAAAAGTAGGTTTACCGGGAGCAGAACTTCTGTAGAACGTTCCGATCATAGGGCTTTTAATGGTAATGAGGTTATCGGCTGCAGCTTCAGCAGCTTTGGTTTTTTCCGGGGCAGTAGGACCCGAAGAAGCCTGCTGGGGAGGCGCCTGGGGTAAGGAGTAGGAAGGCTGTATAACCTGTGCGGGAGCAGCAGCTACGACCTGTTGAACGGGCTCTTCTTTTTGTTTAATGGTAAGCTTAAATCCTTTTTCTTCGATAGATACTTCACCTATATTGGATTTATTGACCATTTTGATCAACTCCTGAATTTGTTTAAAATCCATTTGTAATGGGTTTTTGGTAATGATTTCGCTAAAATAATTATTCTTTTACTCTTTCTACGTATTCTCCTGTTTTGGTATTCACCCTTATCAGTTCGCCCTCATTTACGAACAGAGGCACGTTTACAGTAGCTCCGGTTTCCACAGTGGCCGGTTTGAGTGTACGGGTAGCCGTATCTCCCTTCAAACCAGGCTCAGAATACGTTACTTTCACCACTATCTTGTCGGGCAATTCTACACTCATAGGCTGCTCGGTCTCTGTATTGATAAGCACAGAAACCTCCTGTCCATCTTTCAAAAACTGGGGAGCGTCAACAAAACTCTCTGCCAGGGTTACCTGTTCAAAGGTTTCATTATCCATAAAGGTATACCCCACTTCGTCTTTATAAAGAAACTGGTAATCTTTCTTTTCCACTCTTACAGGATGAACCGTATCACCGGAATTCCAGGTATGCTCTATAGAGCGGCCATTATCCACACCTTTCAGTTTCGCCCATACTTTAGCGGCAGCGCGGGCTGTTTTGTTTTGTCCAAATTCTACTACTGAGTAGAGGTTCCCATCCAGTTTAAGGATCATCCCCCTGCTGATATCGGCTGTAGTTGCCATAATGATTAACTTTTAATGAGAGCTATTTGTCAATGGAGAGCAAAGGTAAGGGTAACAAGTAATACATTTGTGCCTCAAAGACTATTCAAATGAAATGTTCGCGTGAAAATTTTCATACCCCTATGTGTTTAATGAAAATTTTCACATGATAAGTTCCCCCGCCTGTTGCGGGACAAGCATCAGACCATTAAAAAATATACAGATGAAAGACGTTGTGATCCTGATTATTGGACTTTTTTGCGGATATACAGTATTGGGGCAAGACCAGACACCCCCATATAAACAAAATCCGAACGTGCCGCTGTTCCAATTACAACGTGTTGATGAGTCGGTTTACGCTTCCACCTCTCTAAAAAAGAACCAGCCCACGGTAATCATGTTCTTTAGTCCGGGTTGCGACCACTGTATCAAGCAGTTCGAGGACATGGTCAAAAACATGGAGCGGTTCAAAAACACCCAGATTGTAATGGCTACCTACCAGCCCATGGAAGAACTGGCTGAGTTCAACAAAAAATACCAGATAGAAAAATATCCAAATATTGTAACGGGAAGGGATGAGAACTATTTTCTACCGCCTTACTATAAGATGGCTAATCTTCCCTATTTCGCATTTTATAATAGATTGGGGAAAATCACCGACGTTCATGAAGGCAATATCAGCATCGAACAAATGCTGAAGAAATTGCAATAAACCTCGACTACGAAAAAATAATACTAGCACATAGAAGCTTATTAATTGTAGCTGTAAAATATCTTCCAGTCCGCTCATTCTATTGGCTGTACTTTCACCAATTTCCAGAATTCAGCAACACGGTTTTCCCAACTATTTAATCTGGCTCTTGCCAGCCGCTGGTGTTTTTTGTGCACATTATCTTCCTGTATAGCTCTATCGATTAGCGTAATAAAGGATTCACGGTCATTGCTCACATAAGCGACGTCGCTGAATGAAATAATGTCATCAGAAAAATCGGTAGTTACAACGGGTTTACCTGCTGCCAGGTATTCATTTATTTTAAGAGGATAAATACTTTTTGTGAGAATATTCTTCTTGTATGGAATGATACAACAGTCAAAGCACTGTAAATAGGCTGGCAACTCTTCAATTTTTCTGGGTCCGGCAAAAATCACATTCTCCATCTGGTCCAAACCAGCCTGTTTATGCTCCTCCTCGTAAACCGGACCAACAAGATAAATCAGCTTGTCGCTATGATAGTAGGCAACGTTCTTTAACAATGAAAAATCAGTTCTATATTCTATACTTCCTGTAAAACCAATTATTTTTTTACCGGTGGGTACATCCGCAGGACGGGGCAATTCATTACCAAAAGCCGTTTTAAACAGATTAACATCAGCAGCATTGGGATGAAAATAAACATTGGGAGAAAACGCTGATTTTAATTTTGTCAGCTCCATAGAGGTACATAGGGTAATATCGGCATGACGAATAATTTCTTCTTCCAGCCGTACGCCATGTTTACGGGTATAAGCGACCTGCGACATGTCATCCATACACTGGTAAACAAATTTTACGGGCTTAATATCTTCAGGGATACTCCGCAAAAAATAAGGGTCAAAAAAATTAATGAACAGATACCGGTCAATATTCATTTCATGAATGATTGTCCTGAGCGTACGAAGCAAAATAGCATTATTGTAATTTGATAACCGGTTATACAGCGCCCCTTCCCTTATAAAATTTATAGGTAAGACTACTGGTGGAGTGATCACCACAACATTTCCATCCCGGTAAGGTCTTTTATTCAGGATCTTTTTTTTCGTAATAAGATCTTTCCAGGAATAAGGATGTTCAATAAAAAAGACCCTGTTTGTTTTGGAAAAAGTTTTAGCCAGCGCTACCGCGGGAGACGAAATAGGTGAATCCCATCTTGATAATGAGAAACAAATAATATCGATATTATTGTTCAAATATGAATTCTCCTGCATAATCACTGAATAAAGGCAGATGTTGATCTTTATCTGAAACTACAGCTTTATTGGCAGGAATTTGCCAGTCAATCGATAAAAAAAGATCGTTATAAAGAATTCCCCGCTCGCTGGATTTATTATAGAAATTATCACACTTGTACATGACATCAGCCTGATCGCTAATTACCGAAAAACCATGAGCAAAACCTTTGGGTATGAACAATTGTAAATTATTTTCTGCTGAAAGTTCAATAGAAAAAACTTTACCGAAAGTGGGTGACCCTTTACGCAAATCGACGGCAATATCTATTATAGCTCCTTTAAGAACTCTTATCAACTTCGACTGGGCGTGGGGCGGTGCCTGAAAGTGTAAACCCCGTATTACGCCGTATGCAGAACGACTCTGATTATCCTGAACAAACCTGGCGGATATATTATGTTGTTCAAATTCCTTTTGATTATAAGATTCAAAGAAATGGCCTCTGTCGTCCTTAAAAACAGCAGGTGTAACTATCATAAGACCAGGAAATGTTGTTGGCGTAATTGTCATTTCCTACCTGTTTAAATATTGTTGTTCGTAATACTGCTGATAATCGCCCGACGTTACATGCTTCACCCATTCTTCATTATCCAGGTACCACTGGATAGTTTTTTCCAAACCCTCTTCAAAAGATATAGACGGCTCCCAGCCGAGTTCAGTTTTTATTTTGCCGGCATCAATAGCATATCTTAAATCATGTCCCGGCCTGTCGGCAACAAACTGAATAAGATGATCTGATGTGCCTGCGGGTCTGCCGAGCTTTTTATCTGTGATGCGGATAATCATTTTAACGAGGTCTATATTCTTCCACTCGTTATTTCCGCCTATATTATATTTTTCACCTTTTTTCCCTTTATGAAAAATCAGATCGACCGCCCGGATATGATCCTCTACCCAAAGCCAGTCTCTTACATTTTCACCCTTACCGTAGACCGGCAGAGGTTTGTTATTACGGACATTGTTGATCATCAACGGAATCAGCTTTTCAGGAAAATGAAATGAACCGTAATTATTACTACAGTTGGAGATCACAACAGGTAATCCATAAGTATGGTGATATGCCATCACAAAATGATCCGATCCGGCTTTTGATGCCGAGTAGGGAGATCTTGGATCGTACGGCGTTTGCTCTGTAAAAAAACCTTCTTTTCCTAATGAACCATACACTTCATCAGTCGAAATATGATGAAACAGTTTTTTACCGGTAGCATTCTTCCAGTGTTTCCGGCATGCGTTTAAGAGATTAACCGTTCCTAACACATTTGCTTTAACAAATGATAATGGATCGATAATAGAACGGTCAACATGACTTTCGGCGGCAAAATGCAGTACACCATCAAAGCGGTATTTTTCAAAAAGCTCATCAATCAATTGTGTATCGTTGATATCGCCTTTTACAAAAACATAGTTGGCTGAATTTTCTACATCCTTTAAATTCTCCAGGTTTCCGGCATACGTTAGTACATCCAGGTTAATGATCCTGTATTGCTTATACTTATTGACAAAGAACCTTACAGCGTGGGAACCAATGAAACCGGCTCCCCCGGTAATCATTAAGTTTTTGGTATACTGCATTAGAGGCTCCAGTATTTCCTGCTTTTAATTTTATTTCTGTACAACCCTTTAAGGTCTGCCACAACAGCCATAGGTTTTGTGATACTTGCAAAATAATTATCATCCAGATCCATGTAAGGTTTGTGAGGAACAGTAACGATAACCGCATCGTAATCCTTTCCTTCTTTCTTACAAAGTTTTAATCCATATTCTTCATGCACTTCTTCTCCTTCGGCATATGGATCTTCCACATCTACCTGAATATTAAAAAGTAATAACTCTTTTACTGTATCGATAATTTTCGAGTTCCTGATATCACTCACATTTTCTTTGAACGTCACCCCTTTGACCAGCACACGCGGCTCATTGGAATTTTTTAATACATGGGTGATGATCTTCCGCGCCACATATTTCGCCATGTCATCATTAATATAGCGACTGGAAGAAATAACCTTTGATTCATAACCCAGCGCCGCTGCTTTATAGGTAAGATAATAAGGATCTACACCTATACAATGCCCGCCTACTAGTCCCGGCTGGAATTTCAAAAAATTCCATTTTGTACCAGCTGCTTCTATAACATCGAATGTATTAATCCCCATTCTGTCGAATATAAGCGACAACTCATTCATTAACGATATATTCAGGTCGCGCTGTGTATTTTCCACTATTTTAGAAGCTTCTGCTACCTTGATAGAGCTCGCACGGTGAACACCGGCATCCACCACCAACTCATAAATTTTAGCGATCTCTTCAAGCGACTCTTCGTCACATCCTGAAACCACTTTTACAACCGTTCTGAGAGTATTCTTTTTATCACCCGGATTAATTCTTTCCGGAGAATATCCCAGTTTAAAATCGTCACCCATTTTCAGGCCGGAGAGCTTTTCAAGAATTGGCAGGCAATCTTCCTCGGTGCAACCAGGATAGGTTGTTGACTCATATACTACATAATCTCCCTTTTTTAATACCTTGCCTACCGTTTTAGAAGCGCCGACTAATGGCTTAAGATCAGGTACGTTATGATCATCAACCGGAGTAGGAACAGCCACTATAAAGAAACGTGCCTGCCGGAGTACTTCCAGATCATCTGTAAAAACAATATCCCTGCCCTCAAATTCTTTGGAATCCACTTCTTTACTCGGATCCTGCGCATTACGCATCATAGCGACACGCTTAGCATTAATATCAAAACCTATAACGGATATCTTTTTAGCAAATTCCAGCGCAATTGGTAAACCCACATAGCCTAATCCTATCACGGCCAATTTAGCTTTTTTGTCCTCTAATTCCTTATACATTGTATTTATGTTTATTATTATACTGTTCCTGGTTTGACCAGCCGGTTCCAATACTCAATCTCTTCAATTTCAATCATCTATCAAATGGAAACGCAGTAGATAACGGTTTATTACATTCTGCTTACAAATTCCTTAGGCTGTTTATGCAAATCGGCCTCGGGTAATTGTTTAAAATACTCATATGTTTTTAACAATCCATCTCGACGCAACACTCTGGGTTCCCATCCCAGTAAAGTCTTTGCCTTGGTAATATCCGGTTGTCGCTGTTTCGGATCGTCAGCGGGAAGTGGTTTATAGACAATTTTTTGTTTAGTTCCCGTCAATTCAATGATCTCTTCAGCAAAATCCTTTAAACTGATCTCTTGAGGATTACCAATATTAACCGGCAGATGATAGTCGCTTTTCAGCAGTCGTACAATACCTTCTACCAAATCATCCACATAACAAAAGGAACGCGTTTGGGAGCCATCACCAAAAACAGTCAGATCTTCTCCTCTCAGTGCCTGGCCGATGAACGCCGGCAAAGCTCTTCCATCGTTCAGACGCATTCTTGGTCCGTAAGTATTAAATATTCTAACGATTCTGGTTTCAAGACCATGAAAATTATGATAGGCCATCGTCATCGCTTCCTGGAACCTCTTTGCTTCATCGTAAACACCCCTGGGACCAACGGGGTTAACATTCCCCCAGTACTCTTCGGTTTGCGGATGTACCAGCGGGTCACCATAAACCTCGGAGGTGGAAGCCACCAGTATTCTGGCTTTTTTCGTTTTTGCCAGTCCCAGGCAATTATGCGTACCTAAAGAACCTACCTTAAGCGTTTGAATAGGGATCTTCAGATAATCAATAGGACTCGCAGGTGAAGCAAAATGAAGGATATAGTGTATGTCACCCGGAACGTGAATAAATTTAGAAACATCGTGGTGATAGAACTCAAATTCTTTCAGTTTGAACAAATGTTCTATGTTACGGATATCACCGGTTATCAGATTGTCCATGCCCACAACAGAGTATCCGTCTGCGACAAAACGGTCACATAAATGAGAACCGAGAAATCCGGCCGCACCAGTAATCAATACACGTTGTGATTCCATATCTTAATTTTTTGACGGTGACCTGCCAATGCTTTCATAATGAAAACCCAGTTTTTCCATAGCGGCAATATCAAAAAGATTCCTGCCGTCAAATATGGCCTTATTCTTCATCATCTGAACAATTTTCAGAAAATTAGGTGTTCTGAATTCATTCCATTCTGTTGCAATAATCAGCGCATCTGCCCCTTCCAAACAATCGTACTGGTTTTCCCCGTATTGTATCTTACCACCAAAATGCAGATGTGTATTCTTCATGGCTTCCGGATCAAAAGCATGAACAGTAGCGCCTTCTTCAAGTAAAGCATCAATCATATAAAATGCCGGCGCTTCTCTCACATCATCTGTATTCGGTTTAAAAGCTAATCCCCATAAAGCAATTTTTTTGCCTTTCAGATCACCTTTAAAATATTTTTTCACTTTGGGTATCAGATGTAATTTTTGGGCATCGTTCACCTGTATAACAGCATCTAGTATGCGAAAATTATATTGATTCTCTTTTGCCGATTTCGTAAGCGCTTTCACATCTTTAGGAAAGCAACTTCCTCCATAGCCAATGCCGGGAAACAGGAACCTTCTTCCAATTCTGTCATCCCCCCCTATACCTTTTCTCACCATATCCACATCTGCGCCCATACGCTCACACAACTGAGCTATTTCATTCATGAAAGATATTTTAGTGGCCAGAAAAGAATTGGCCGCATATTTCGTGAGCTCGGCTGAACGTTCATCCATGAAAATGATCGGGTTACCCTGGCGGACAAAAGGTGAATACAGTTCGTTCATCAGCTTCCTGGCCCTTTCGGAATTAGTACCAATAACTACCCTGTCGGGTTTCATAAAATCCTCAACGGCTACGCCTTCTCTTAAAAACTCAGGATTGGATACTACATCAAATTCACCTTTATAGTTTCGAATAATAGCCTCACGCACTTTTTCCGCAGTACCTACGGGAACAGTGCTTTTATCTACTATTATCTTATACTCTTTCAGTATTTTACCTAATTGTTCCGCAACGCCTAATACATATTTGAGATCAGCAGACCCGTCTTCTCCCTGTGGCGTTGGCAAAGCGAGAAAAACAACTTCGGCATCTTTTATACCTTCTTCCAGCGAAGTGGTAAAAACGAGTCTTTCCTCGCGCAGGTTCCTGAGAAATAATTTTTCAAGACCAGGTTCATAAATAGTGATCTGCCCGCTTTTCAACTTATCTACCTTGCTCTTATCAATATCCACACATACTACATCATTGCCCGTCTCGGCAAAGCACGTTCCTGTAACTAATCCAACATATCCGGTTCCTACAACAGCAATTTTCATCAGTATATTATTTGTTTTTTCAATGGTCTGATGCTTGTCCCGCAACAGGCGGGGGAACTTATCATGTGAAATTTTTCATTACACTATGCATTTAATAAAAAAATTCACGTGAACGTTTCATCAGTATATTATTTGTTTTTTAACACCTTTAACGGTTGATAAACTCTAATACTTTTTTAGTGATCAATTCCAGTTGCTCCTCATCCATTTCTGTATGGATAGGCAGGGATATTACTCTTTCGGTAAGCCAATCGGTAGTAGCCAGATCTACCTCAGTTCCGCCCACCACATCAAACATTTTTTGCCGGTGCGCAGGAACAGGATAATAGATCATCGATGGAATGTGATTATCTGCCAGGAACTGGTTCAATCCATTGCGGTCCACTCCATCCAACACCAAAGTATATTGGTGAAACACGTGATGGGTATTAGACGCGCGAAAAGGAACAGTAATTTTAGGATGCCCGCCAAATGCCTTATCATAATAATCAGCCACTTTTCTACGTGCAGCTATATATTCATCCAGTTTCTTTAGCTTGACATTCAGCACAGCAGCCTGCAAACTGTCGAGGCGGCTGTTACAGCCTACCATATCGTGATAATATCTTTTACTTTGTCCGTGATTGGCAATCATCCGCAGTTTTACTGCCAGTTCTTCATCATTTGTAAGCAAAGCGCCGCCATCACCGTATCCACCCAGGTTTTTGGAGGGGAAAAAAGAAGTGGTTCCTATCGTACCGATAGTACCTGTTTTTCTCTTTATGCCATCGGAAGAAACAAAATATGAACCAATGGCCTGGGCATTATCTTCTATAACAAACAGATTATATCTTTTTGCTATATCCATAATAGCATCCATATCAGCAGATTGACCATACAGATGAACCGGGATAATAGCTTTTGTTTTAGGCGTAATAGCTTTTTCTATGGCGGCGGGATCGATGTTGAAGGTTTTTTGATCCACTTCAACGAAAACAGGCTGCAATCTTAACAAGGCAACGACCTCGGTAGTAGCTATATAGGTAAAAGAGGGCGTGATCACCTCATCACCCGGCTGGAGACCAAGACCCATGAGGGCTATCTGAAGGGCATCGGTACCATTGGCGCAGGGAATTACATGTTTTACATCCAGATATTTTCCGAGGCTGGCGGCAAAATCGGTTACAGCTTTACCATTTATAAATGCTGCGGTATCAAGGACTTCCTGAATGGCAGCATTCACTTCTTCCTTAATATTTGCGTACTGCTGCTTAAGATCAACCATTTGTATGGGCCGCATAGATAGGAATTGCTTATTTAGAAAAGGCGCACAAACCTACTGTAAAAATGTGGTTCTGACAAGGTTAGGAAATAAGCGAATTCCTACATTTGCCCGGTGTTTCTACTCCTGCATAATATAGCCATCAGGGCTTATATCCTGGCTATCCGCCTGGCGGCCCTATGGAATCCCAAGGCCAGATCGGCCATCAGGGGACGGCAAAATATTTTACAAACCATTGCGAAGGCACTCCGCCATAATGATAAACCCGTACTATGGATGCACGCCGCCTCCCTGGGAGAGTTTGAGCAGGGACGGTTTCTTTTGGAAAGTATCAGGGAAAAATATCCGAACTATTGCATTGTCGTCACCTTCTTCTCTCCTTCGGGATACGAGGTGGCCAAACACTATAAAGGTGCCGATCACATCTTTTATCTTCCTTTTCCTATTGCCCGGCAGGCAAACAGATTTATCAACCTAATCAATCCAAAACTTGTATTATGGATTAAATACGATTACTGGTACCATTATCTGACTGCTCTTAAAAAAAGAAATATCCCGGTTCTTTTGATATCAGCCATTTTTCACCGTTACCATCCATTTTTCAAATGGTATGGTGGCATGCACCGTAAAATGTTAAGTTGCTTTAGCTGGCTATTTGTGCAAACGTCCGACTCTGCCAAACGACTTTCCGATATTGGTTTCAGTAAAAACGTGATCGTTAGTGGTGATACGCGATTTGACAGGGTTATTGATATCGCCAGCCATTTTGTTCCCGTGCCAGGCATTGCTGAATTTACAGGCCATCACCAGGTGATTGTTGCCGGCAGTACCTGGCCGGATGATGAAGAAGAGCTGGATCATTTCGCCAATACCAATAAACATATCCGGTTTATTATTGCTCCTCACCAGGTTGATGAGGAACATTTAAAAAATATAGAAGAGTTGTTCAAATTTTCAATCAGGTATTCACAATTAAAAGGGCAACCTGATGAAAACATCAACACATTAATTATTGATAACATAGGAATGTTATCCCGGCTTTATCATTATGCCACTATCGCTTATATAGGCGGCGGTTTTGGAAGTGATGGCATTCATAATATTCTTGAAGCTGCCGTTTACGGAAAACCTGTAGTTTTTGGACCCGTTTTTAACCAATACCGCGAAGCCATCGAGTTGCTTGAAGAAGGAGGAGCATTTACGATCGATAATGCTCTTGAACTGGAAAAGACACTTAACGATCTTCTATCTAATACCATATTATATAATGAAACCTGTGAGGCTGCTGAAAGATATATTCACCAGCATAAAGGCGCAACACAAAGTATTATGGAATATATTCAGGCGAACCGCCTTTTAACTAGTTGATAGAAGTGTTTGGTTGCCTCGTTATGATCGAGCCATCCCAGCTTCACCTTTAATTCTCTTTCTATCCAGTATTCGGCTTCGGCATAGATGCGAAAGCCATTAATTGTTTTCAGGCTCCTTTCATACATCACTTCATCACCTCTGAAAAGCTCACTAATAAAAACATACCTGTCGTTGATACCAATAGCCTTTTTCAGATCTTTAACCGGGTGACCCGTCAGCTTCTGGCCTATCTCTTCCTTGTATTCTTTTAACTTATCGTTAAGAGAGGCGTCACGTATGCCCAGCATTTCATTAATTTCTTTTATGCTGTGTTGCTGTGATAAAGTAGGAATTTCAGTAAGGGGGTCAAAAAAGAACTCCGGATTAGAAGCCTCCTTTTTTTCTTCAACTTCTTTTTCCTCAATCACTTTTTCGCGTGCAGTATAGGGAATTTCCTGCTGGGAGCCAACAGTTGTTTTCTCTGATGGTTTGGCAGGAGGTTGTTCTACAGGGACCTTAACAGCTTGCGTAACAGGCTCGTAATATCCATTTCTTGCAGCAGGCATTACCACCGCAACTTTTGAAGTAGTTATGGTTGTTACGGATGTGGATTCAAGTTTCATCAACTCGCGTTCGATTAACAACGTTGTTGCTAATAGTTTCGAAGAATCGGCCCCGTTATCAAATTGTTCTTTTAACTTGCTGATCAGTTCTGCTAAACGCTCCATAAATTATTTAATGGATGTTTTAGATAGTAAATAATTTGATTAAAGTTAACAATTTTTATACCTAGTTTAAATTGAGAGGCGGATTAAATCATATAATAACACTATTAAGGAAAGATATATTGCTGGAAATTCGACAACAATATACATTTTATGGTATTCTTCTATATGTCGCTTCTACAATTTTTGTTTTATATATGGCAATGGGTCAGCCGGAACCTACTATCTGGAATGGTTTATTCTGGATGATCCAATTATTCGTTTGCGTCAATGCTGTAGCAAAAAGTTTTTTACAGGAAAGCAGCGGACGAATGCTATACTATTATAGCATCGCCGGAGCACGTGATTTTATTGTGTCGAAACTGCTTTTTAACTGTATGTTGATGATAATAATGAGTTTGACAAGCTTGTTGCTGTTTGTTTTATTATTGGGCAATGTGCTTGAACATCCGCTGCGGTTTATTGGAATCGTTTGCCTGGGTGGCTGCAGTTTCAGCCTTGTCTTCACATTCTTATCGGCCATCGCCGCCCGCGCTAAACAAAATGCCGCATTGATGGCGATACTGGGGTTTCCACTGATCATTCCCCAAATTATGCTGCTCATGAAAATTTCCAACACTGTTTTTTCAGATGTTATCCAGGGAGGTCTTCTGCAAATGTGCCTGGTACTGGTTGGATTGGACATCTTAGTGATTTTATTATCTGTTATCCTTTTTCCTTTCCTTTGGAAGGATTAGCCAGAATACCCCTAATTTTGCGGCCATGCGCTGGTGGAAATTATTAAGTATTGTATTGCTGGTCTACACTTTCATTGCCGGGTTCTTTATTACTGTACCGGATATTGGCAATCTGCAGCAAACCATCCGCAATTTGTTTTTTCATGTACCGATGTGGTTTGGTCAGTTGGTACTGATCTCTGTCTCGCTGGTATATTCTATCCTTTTTTTAAGAAGACCCGAAAGACGATATGATATTATCGCCAACGAATACGCCAAAACAGGAATTGTTTTAGGACTATTGGGTCTGGCTACAGGCGCTATCTGGGCCAAATATACATGGGGCGCATTTTGGAACAACGATCCCAAACAATTAGGAGTAGCTATTGCTTTGCTTATTTACCTGGCTTATTTTGTATTACGTAATTCAGTGGTCGATGTCGACAAACGGGGAAGAATAGCTGCCGTATACAATATATTCGCTTATTTTATTTATATCCCTATGACTCTGATACTGCCCCGTCTAGTTGAATCGTTACATCCCGGTGGACAGGGAGTTGAGGGCAATCCTGGATTAAATGGTGGTGATCTTGATCCTACCATGAGAATTGTATTCTGGCCTGCTGTAGTGGGTTGGACATTATTAGGTGTTTGGCTCACCACACTGAGAGTTCGCCTTAACCTGCTGATAGAGAAAAAATCATATCATTCTTAAGAAAATGAAAAAGTCACTTATCGCGCTACTTTGCATTTGCTGTTCGTATCTAACAATGGCCCAGGATACTGCAGCAGAACCTGTAGCCACAGGCATGCGTGCCGAAAACAAGATCTACGTTGTAGTAGCCGTGCTGCTCACCATACTTGCCGGCCTCTTTTTTTATGTTATCAGACTGGATAAAAAAATTTCAAAGCTTGAAAAAAGCGCATGACCAACCTCTTTACCTGCATAGCGATTGCTAAAATTTCAAAACCATAAAAAGTTAAACCATGTCATCACAAAAGGAGTATAGTTTTTTCGGAGCTGTAGAAAAAAGCTTCGATAAAGCTGCTGTCTTCACCAAATGGGACCCTGGCGTCCTGGAACAAATCAAACAATGTAACGCTGTATATCGCATGCACTTTCCCGTTAAAGTGGGCGATAAAGTAGAAGTGATCAAAGCCTACCGCGTTCAACACTCCCACCATAAAGCTCCCTGTAAAGGCGGTATCCGCTTCGCTATTAATGTAAACCTCGATGAAGTGATGGCCCTTGCTGCCCTCATGACCTTCAAATGCGCAATTGTAAATGTGCCCTTCGGCGGTGCTAAAGGTGGAATTACTATCGACCCTAAAAAATATTCAGCCTATGAACTTGAAAAAATTACCCGTAGATATACTTCCGAACTGATTAAAAAGAATTTTATAGGTCCGGGTATGGATGTTCCCGCACCCGACTATGGTACAGGCGAACGCGAAATGGCATGGATAGCCGATACATATATGAGTATGCGTCCGGGTGAAATTGATGCCCTTGGCTGTGTAACCGGTAAACCCATTACCCAGGGAGGCGTCAGAGGCAGGAAAGAAGCTACCGGCCTGGGTGTTTTTTACGGTCTGCGAGAAGTATGCAGTATGCCCGATGTAATGAAAAGCGTTGGTCTGACTACCGGCGTAAAAAATAAAAAAATTGTTGTACAGGGACTTGGAAATGTTGGTTATCATACTGCCAAATTCTTCCGGGAAGCCGGAGCAAAAATCGTTGGCCTTGCTGAATTTGAAGGAGCCATCTATAATAATGACGGATTGGATATTGAAGCAGTAGTGGAACACAGGACAAAAACAAAATCAATACTTAATTTCCCCGGTGCCAACAACTTCGCCAAAAACACAGATGCACTGGAAATGGAATGTGATATCCTGATCCCAGCTGCTCTTGAAAATGTTATCAACGGAGAAAATGCACCCAGGGTGAAAGCAAAAATAATAGGAGAAGCTGCAAACGGACCATTGTCTCCTGAAGCCGATGAAGTGTTTATCAAAAAAGGAACAATTGTAGTACCGGATATGTATCTCAATGCCGGTGGCGTAACCGTTTCTTACTTTGAATGGTTAAAAAACCTCAGCCATGTTCGTTATGGCAGAATGGAAAAGAGGTTTGCAGAAAACCTGAACACACATATACTTAACCAGATGGAAGCGCTTACGGAGAAGCAGGTAAATAATGCTGACAGAGAACTCATTTTGCACGGCCCGGAAGAGGTCGACCTGGTAAGAAGCGGACTCGAAGAAACAATGATCACCGCTACCAGGGAAATTATGGAATGCTGGAAAGGCAACGCTAATATACCAGATATGCGTACAGCCGCTTACGTGGTAGCCATCAATAAAGTAGCCACCAGCTATGCCGAACTGGGTATATTCCCATAATCAGGAATCTCATCCAATGGCACTAACTGCCTGTTGCGTTTTTCAAAAGCCATACAGTGGGTGCCATTGGTAATAACAAGATAAGTTACAAGCATACTAATATTATAACGCAATACCTGGTTTAATACTTCCTCACTTAAAGGCACTGTCATAGCCTTACACTCTATCATCATCATTGGTCTGAAATCATGCTGATAGACGAGAATATCAAAGCGCTTGGTCATTTCTCCTACAAATATCTTTTTCTCTATTGCAATTAATGCGGAAGGATATTTTTTACAGGTAATAAGAAATTGTACAAAATTCTGTCTCACCCATTCTTCCGGAGTTAATTTCAGCCACACTTTCCTTAATTCATCAAAAATGAACCTGGTATTATCCTGTTGCTTTACTTTGAAGTCATACGCAGGATATTCAATTTTGATCATCTTGATGATATTTTGTACTTTATAATGGCTAAAAATAGAAAATAATCAATACATGAAAAGCAAGGAAGATATTGTTAAGAACTGGCTACCCCGTTATACCGGTGAAAAGCTCGAAAACTTTGGCCGATATCTTTTATTGACAAACTTTTCGCACTATGTACAAATGTTTGCCAAATGGAATAATGTGGAAATAGCAGATCCTCTTAAACCGATGCAATGTGTTACTGCCGGTGATATTACGCTCATCAATTTCGGAATGGGCTCCCCTACCGCAGCCACTATAATGGACCTGCTCACAGCTATCGAGCCAAAAGCAGTATTGTTTCTCGGCAAATGCGGCGGACTGAAGAAAAGAAATAAACTGGGAGACCTGATCCTTCCTATCGCCGCTATAAGAGGAGAAGGAACTTCCGACGATTATTTTCCGCCTGAAGTACCGGCATTGCCGGCTTTCGCTTTACAAAAAGCGGTGTCTACCACCATTCGGGATTATGAAGTAGATTACTGGACGGGCACTGTCTACACTACCAACCGGCGTGTTTGGGAGCACGATGAAGATTTTAAGGCTTATCTCCAAAAGATCCGTGCTTACGCTATTGACATGGAAACAGCTACTATTTTCACTGTCGGCTTCTATAATAAAATACCAACCGGCGCACTATTGCTGGTAAGCGATCAGCCAATGACTCCAGAAGGTGTTAAGACAGAAGAAAGCGATAAACTCATCACCCAAAACTATGTTGAGCGACACCTCCGCATTGGCATCGATTCTCTGAAACAATTGATTAACGACGGTCACACCGTAAGACATTTGCGCTTCTAATGCTACCACTACTCCAGATAAAAAACCTGCAGGTCGATTTTATAACAGAAAGTGGAATAGTCACGGCTGTTCAGGATATCAATATCACGATAAATAAAAATGAAATTGTAGGGATTGTCGGTGAATCGGGTTCTGGAAAATCAGTAACGGCAATGTCTATCCTAAGATTGCTTTCTGAAAACACGGCAAGATTTCCCAGCGGAGAAATTTTATTTTCTCCTGATGGCATAACTTCTATTGATATTTTGCAAACTGACCCTAAAACATTAAGACATATCAGGGGAAAAGAGATGGGTATGATATTCCAGGAACCGATGACCTCGCTAAATCCAGTGTTTACCTGCGGCGAACAGGTGACGGAAACTATATTACTGCATAATAAAGTTTCCCGAAAAGAAGCTTACCGGCAAACAATTGATCTGTTACGGAAAGTTAAACTACCGCAACCCGAAAAAATATTTTCGCGCTATCCACATCAATTATCCGGTGGACAAAAACAAAGAGTGATGATCGCTATCGCTATCAGCAGTAATCCCTCTTTATTAATCTGTGACGAACCCACTACCGCACTAGATGTTACTGTTCAAAAAAATATACTCGAATTAATTAAAGAAATTCAGTCGCTTACACAAATGGCTGTCATTTTTATCACTCACGATCTGGCAGTCATTTCACAGATAGCTAACAGAATTATGGTGATGTTGAAAGGAAAAATTGTTGAAGAAGCAAACGCCGGTACTTTATTTTCTTCGCCAAAACATAGTTATACACATCAGTTGATGACTACCTATAAAAAAATAGCTGATCCGGCAACTATTCAGCCCCACGTTAATTCAACTGATACCGCTATTCCATTACTAAGTGTTAAAAACATATCAGTGTGTTTTCCCGGCCAGAAAAACTTTGTTGGCAAACCTGTTTATTTCAGCAAAGCCCTTGATGATATCAGTTTCGACATTATTAAGGGAGAAACATTGGGACTGGTTGGTGAATCAGGAAGTGGAAAGACAACGCTGGGAAGAACATTATTAAGATTGATCCATCCGCAAAGCGGAACGATCGTTTATAATGACATCGATTTGTCCAGGATAAATAGCAAAGACTTTATCACTTACAGAAAAAAAATGCAGATTGTCTTCCAGGACCCTTATTCCTCACTCAATCCTTCACTTACCATCGGCGCTGCTATCGAAGAACCCCTGCTGATCCACGAACCGGGCCTGACAAAAGCGGAAAGAAAGGAAAGAGTGATGACCATGCTTAAAAAGGTGGGACTCGACAGCTCACATTATTATAGGTATCCCCATGAATTTTCCGGCGGTCAAAGACAAAGGATTGTCATTAGTCGTGCGCTCATCCTCAAACCTGAATTTGTAGTCTGCGATGAGTCGGTAGCCGCCCTGGATGTTAGCATCCAGGATCAGATCCTGGCACTCCTGCAGCAGTTAAAAGCCGAATTTGGGTTTACCTGCCTCTTTATTTCCCATGATCTTTCGGTAGTAAGACATGTCAGCGACAGAATAATGGTCATGAAATCGGGTCGACTGGAAGAAATTGGTCCTGCGGAAGAAGTGTATCTCCGACCCCGTTCATCCTACACGCGCCAGCTACTGGCGGCTGCCCCAGTGTTGAAAGATTCTGCCTGAAGTCAGGAAAGAATACTTTTTATTCTCAAAAATCACTACTTTTGCACGCTCTAAACAAAATGACAAGTGATATCAACCTGGTGCCGTAAGATCAGGTCAGTATCGGAACTTCCGGTATCTCCTCTTCAAGGCTCAGCCAAATATCAGGCGGCAGAATAAAACTTTCCTTTACATGAAGTTATCTCAGTTTAAGTTTGATCTTCCACTGAACCTTATTGCCCAACACCCTACTAAAAAAAGAGAAGATGCCCGGATGATGGTTGTGGACCGTCGTACCGGCAACATAGAGAACAAACATTTTCGCGATATCATCGATTATTTTGACGACAAGGATGTGTTTGTAGTAAATAACACCAAAGTATTTCCCGCACGTATGTACGGAAGAAAGGAAAAAACCGGTGCTAAAATCGAAGTGTTCCTTTTGAGGGAATTAAATAAACCCAACCGCTTGTGGGATGTTATCGTTGATCCCGCAAGAAAGATCAGGGTGGGTAATAAATTATATTTCGGCGAAAATGATGAGTTGGTTGCCGAAGTGATCGACAATACTACTTCCAGGGGAAGAACTATCCGTTTCTTATGGGAAGGTACAGACGAAGAGTTCAGGCAGATGCTGGAAATACTGGGAGAAACTCCTCTTCCCAAGTATATCAAACGTAAACCCGACGAAGAAGATAAAGAAAGATACCAGACTGTTTATGCAAAACATGAAGGCGCTGTAGCCGCCCCAACGGCCGGTCTGCATTTTAGTAAGGAATTGATCAAGCGCCTGGAAATTAAAGGTATTCGTTTTTCAGAAGTGACTCTTCACACAGGATTAGGTACTTTCCGTCCGATAGAAGTTGAGGATCTCAGCAAACATAAAATGGATGCGGAATATTACCGTGTAGAAGAAGCAGCCTGCAAAGTGGTGAACAAAGCCATTCAGGGTAATCACAGGATATGCTCTATAGGAACCACTACTATGCGTGCCATCGAATCTTCCTATACTGCTGAAAAGCTGCTCAAACCGTCTGAAGGATGGACTAATATTTTTATTCATCCACCTTACAACTTTAATATTGCAGATGCGCTGATCACTAACCTGCATCTTCCTAAAACCAGTTTATTAATTATGACATGCGCTTTTGCAGGCTATGAACTGACTATGGAAGCCTATAAAAAAGCAATCAAAGATAAATACAGGTTCTTCAGTTACGGAGATGCTATGCTGGTAATTTAACCCGTATACAGATTAAGCAACTCTTTAGCAGAATTATCCCAACTGAATTGGCTGGCTCTTGCCAGCCCTTTTTCTTTATAGCTGCTCATTACTGTATCATCTGCTAACATGCTGCTGATCGCTTCTGCTATTTGCTGATAATTTGTGGGATCGACAAACCACGCTGCATTTCCCGCTATCTCCGGAATAGCGCTTGTCTTCGAAGCAATAACCGGAACGCCGCAAGCCATTGCCTCCAGTAAAGGCATTCCAAAACTTTCTCGTAATGAAGGATACAGAAATAATGAAGCTGAATTATACAACAGTGGCATTTCGTTAACAGGAATGTACCCCGGGTAAACAATATCACTATGCGCAGAATGGCCCTGATAATCTGCTACAACGAGCGGCAGGGGATCTGCCGACATGCTCCTATATAATTCGTAGGCTTTCAATGCGCCCGATGTGTTTTTTTTAGGCGCAGTGTTGCCCAGCAATAAAATATAATGTTGAGGTAAACTGTATTTTTTTTTGAATGAATCTTTAGTCTCCTGAGAATACCGATCATTAAAATTTTCCGAAACAGCATTATAGACAACTTTTATTTTATGTGCGGTTTCGGGAAACTTTTGGGCAATGACCTCCTTTTCAAATGCTGATACCGTAATAATTTTTTCGCTTGCCCGAATCGCGCGTGGACTTACAAAACGACGGTAAAGGTTGCCGAAATTCTGATAGGCAGAGCCTTTAAAGTTTGTGCTTTCAAGAAAAATGATATCGTGCAAAGTCAGGATTAAAGGAACGGAACAACGTAAGGGAGCCGTATTGGCTGTACAGTGGACTATATCCGGTTTGATCTTTTTTAGCATCTTGGGAAGCAACCATTGTTCCCACTCAGCATAATTGGTCCCGTTAAACAGTATTTTTTTGACATTGTCAGTATCCTGCAGACAATCTTCGTCAGGGCCCCTTGCAGCAAGAATAAAATATTCATTCTGCCTGTCCAGTTGCTGCAATCGCCGGATCAACTCAAGAGCCACCACGTCCATACCGTGCTTATGCTTCCTGAATAAACGTTGTGCTTCGATCGCTATTTTCATAAAAATTGCCGTTCAATAATATTGAACGGCAATTTAGACATATAATTATATAACGTGTATGCTATTGAAAAATCCAGGCCGGAGGGTCTGCTAATTTATGACCATCTGAAAAGTGTATTATATTCTGGTCAATTTGACTGAAATATCTTACACTTCCTGAAGGGTAGAAAATTACCTGACAGGCAAAAAATCATTTCCTACAAACCGGCCAAATATCTGTACTTGATTATCAGTTAAAATCAGACAAGGTTCAAAGCGTTTTAATAGAGCTCGACACGTTATATAGAGTTAGTCTAAGCCGAATAAACCTTTGTTAAGCAATTGCAGTGTGCGGATTTTATCGGCAGAAGACACCAGTAATGAAATATTATGCCTGCTTCCTCCATAGCTTACCATTCTTACAGCAACCGGGATCAATGCTTCAAATAATTTTTTCAATACTTCGGGTGTTTGAGCTATCTCGTTACCCACAACCGAAATAATGCTATGATCGTGCTCTACACTGATTGTTCCGAATGGCTCAAGTTCCTTCACTATTTCTTTGAGGAAAGTTTTATTGTCGATAGTGACCGAGACCGCCACTTCAGAAGTGGTGATCATATCAATAGATGTTCTGTACTTCTCAAACACTTCAAAAATCTTTCTTAAAAAACCATATGCCAGTAGCATACGGCTACTTTTGATATTAATAGAAATTATGCCACCTTTTGCGGCAACAGCTTTTACCCCAACGGAGCCTGCTTCCTGGGTAATTAAAGTACCAGCAGCGGTTGGCTCCATAGTATTAAGCAATCTCACAGGCACTTTATAGAACTGTGCGGGCCATATAGAAGCAGGATGCAAAATTTTAGCGCCAAAATAGGCCAGTTCGGCAGCCTCTTCAAAGCTTAACTGTTCAACAGGTTTTGTTTTCTTTACTATTCTTGGATCATTATTATGCATACCATCAATATCCGTCCATATTTCACAAACAGATGCATTAATAGCAGCGGCTATTAACGAAGCGCTATAATCGCTTCCACCTCTCTTCAGATTATCTACTTCCCCTTTTGCATTTCTGCATATATATCCCTGAGTAATAAATAGCTTTTTATTGCTGTGCTGCTTCAATAAAGCAGTAAGCTTTGCCTTAATAGAAGAAACCTGGGGCTCATCATTAGCATCAATGCTCATGAATTCCAATGCCGGAAGCAGTACATGGTCAACACCTTTTTCTTCCAGGAAAACGGAAAATATTTTTGTCGATAATAACTCTCCCTGTGCAAGTATATCCTTACTCAAAGCCTCGCTGAATGATATTTTTAAAATGATATTGAGGAACTCAAAATGTTCAGCAACTATATTTTTAGCTTTGTTATAGGTATCGTCTTTCTTTAATAATTCTCTGATGAATGTATCATAGTGAGCAGACAGTTCATCTATCTTCTCTTTTGCCTGCTTTCGATCGCCGGAAGCCATTGCATCGCCGATAGTTACTAACGCGTTCGTCGTTCCGCTTAAAGCGCTTAATACGGTGATTACAGGTTCATCAGTCTTAGTGATGAGTTCGGATACTTGCTGCATCCTTTCTGGTCGGCCCACAGAAGTGCCGCCAAACTTCATAATCTTCATTAAAAAAAATTTAGGACTGCAAAGATAACGGGGTTCGGCTAATGTTAAAATTTAGAAGCTTTTATAATTTAATTTTAAACTTTTCGCTTAATTGTTGAAGATCTTCTATTACAGGATCAAGTAATTGCATACCATTTTTTCTCCTTTCAGCTTCTATCTGACGTTCAGGGTCGCCTGGTATGACAACTTCTTTTTGTCCTTTGACAGTACGGGCCGAACGAAAACGCCTGATCCAATTATCCATATGTGACCTAAATTCTTCTACCGGTCGAAAGGCATCAACACGCATGGCTCCGAGAAAATGCCCTATCCCTTTCCCGGGCATTTGTTCCGGCATAGCCATAAAGGCCGGAAATGGCGGCACCCAGGGGCCATAATTCGCTCCGCTAAGGACTGCCGAAAATATGTCTACAATAGCGCCAAGTGCATATCCTTTATGACTGCCGTGTTCCCTGTTACCTCCCAGCGGCAGCAATGCCCCGCCTTTTTTCAGCTCATGTGGATCTTTACTGGGGAAACCCTCTTTATCCTGGATCCATCCTTCAGGCGCCTCAAGATTTTTCCGCTGCAATATTTCCAACTTCCCATTCGCAGCCGTTGTGGTGGCCAGATCGGCAACAAAAGGCGGTTCTTCCCCTGCCGGAATAGCAACACAAATAGGATTCGTTCCTAATAATCTTTCAACAGAGAATGTAGGCGCCACCAAAGCACTGGCATTGGTCATAGCTACTCCGATCATATTTTCACCAAGTGCCATCATTGCATGCTGAGCAGCAATGCCGAAATGATTGGAATGCTGAACACTCACCCAGCCCGTTCCTACTTTTTTTGCTTTTTCGATAGCCACTTTCATGGCAAACGGAGCTACTACCAAACCCAATCCGCTATCACCATCAACGACGGCAGTCGAAGGTGTTTCATGAATAACTTTAATGTTAGGACGTGCATTAGCCCTCTTGGCTTCCCATAGACGGACATATCCACTCAATCGTGCAATACCGTGCGAGTCTACACCGCGCAGGTCGGCGCTTAAAAGAGAGGTTGCCGCAAGCGCAGCATCCTCTTCAGTACATCCAATATGTTTGAATACTGACCGGGTAAACGACTGTAATCGTTCGTACGAATAATGTTTGTCCATTAGAAAGGCAGATCATCGATAGGTTCAGAAACATTTCCGCCAGCCGACTGATTGGAACTGCCGGAATAACTGCTTCCACCATACTGATTGCCTGAACTGTATCCCGCATCCGAGGATGCTCCCACTCCACCGCTGTCTCCTCTGTTACCTAACAACTGCACGCTCTGCACACGTAATGTTAAAGACACACCTGTTCCTCCGTCATTCTTTGGATACGTCCTTACCTCGGGAGAACCTTCAACATATACTTGTGTTCCTTTCTTTAAATAAGGGGCTATAGCCGTACGATCGGTCCAGTAAGCACATTCCACCCAAATTGTTTTATCCTGCTGAACACCCTGACTATTACGAAATTTCTCTGTGTGAGCTACACTAAAATTGATTACGCTCTTACCATTTACCGTATTGGTCACACAATCCTTTCCTAGATTTCCTATTACCTGTAATTTGATCATGATAACTGCTTAATTGTTTAAGAATGCAAATTAACTGATTTGAAGAGAGAACAGCCGATGATTTTCAGGGAAAACAGGAGTTTTTTCCTTGTTCAATTACCAGTTTAACTACCGATATTCGCATGATTAACCATGAGAAAAGGGGACAATTGACAGAGGACAATGGAAAATTGACAGTGGAGAGTGGAGAATTGACAGTGAAATATTCTTTAGAGCTTAAAGCGAAAAAAGAACTGCCCGCTATCCATTATCAATTGTCCACTGAAAGAAGTTGTCCATTCTCCACTGTCAATTTTCCACTGATAACTGATAACCGTAATTGAAAATAACAAATAAGTATACGGATGACCAAACTGAAGTTGATCGTTTTAGCCATTTTGTGTTCAGCCACAGCTTCTTCCCAGGATTATCTGGGTTACCGCACGGGGAATTTTACAGGCGTAAATGCCGTATTTACCAATCCGGCTAATATCGCCGACAATCAATACTATCTCGATGTCAACCTGTTAACAGTTAGCACTCTTGCCGCCAACAATCGTGCATTTTACAAATTGAAAAATTTCTCTGAAACATTTAAAAGCGAAAATCTGCGCGAAAAGCTTTTTGGAGACAATGTTGGTCCCGCCAGTGGCATGTTTAATATTGATATTCATGGTCCTTCGGCAATGTTTACGATCGGCAAGACTAATAAAAGCGCTATTGCCTTTACTACAAGAGCCAGGATGTTTGCCAATGTAGTTGAGTTCGACTCACGCCTCTTTAACCAGCTAACTAAACCCAACGGCAATGACCCCCTGTTACCCATTACGTTACGCTCTCTGCAAAATCAGCAGTTCTCGGTGAATGGGTGGACAGAATACGGCGCCTCTTTTTCACATGTATTAATGAATAAGGGATCTCATGTTATTAAAGGAGGAGTATCGCTTAAATATCTTGCCGGCGCAGTTAACGGGTTCGTAAATGTACAGAATCTGACCACTACTATCAGGGCGGATCAAATTGTCAAGATGCCCTATCTCGAAAACACTTCCGGAAATATTTCAGCGGGTTTCTCGGGAACCAAAGTCTCAGGATTTGAAGGCAAGGAGCTATTTAAGAACAATGGTTACGGATTCGGTACTGATATCGGATTTGTATATGAATACCGGCCTGATGAAGAAATGCAAACCACTAATGGACTGCGCCTGAAAAACAATTATAAAAAACTCTACAAATTTAAATTCGCCGCAGCTCTTCTTGACCTTGGATCAATATTATACAAAAGAGATGCTGCCCGCAGCGGAAATTATGCACTTAATATCGATGGGGTTGAAAGATTATACCTGGAGCAACTAAAAGATAAGGACGTAGACGATTTTAATCAATTCTTTAAAGATAATCCTCAATATTTTATTCCCATAAACAATGTAGAAAAAGAAGAGTATAGCGTTTCTCTGCCTACTACTTTACAATTGGAAGCCGACTATCTCATCAATGACGGATTCTATATCCATCTTGCCGGCCAGCTATCATTAAGCGATAACAGTGAGAAATATTATAACAATAAAAACTACTCTGCTGTCACCCTCACTCCACGCTACGAAGACAAAATCTGGGGTGTTTACCTACCTATCAACTATAACTACCTGACACACTTGAACGCCGGGTTATCCTTTCGTGTTGGACCATTTTTTCTGGGTTCAGGAAGCGTCTTAAGCGCCTTATTCAGCAATTCAAAACAAGCTGATGTTCATATAGGTATCAGAGTGGGAGAATTAAGATAGGTTATTATATTACGTCTTTTAGTAAAGAGTTGCCCGTACTTAGCTTTGATTAACAGGTAAGCACAACCGCGCGCACAAGGGAGAAAAATGATCATCCCAGGTTAAACGCGTGCCAATCATTCCAATTGAGGTAAAAGATAAAACCTCCCAAAAAAAATGAATAAGAAGTGAGAGGGCCATTCTAAACACTCGTATCTGTGATTGGTTCTTGTAATAGAAAAATACTTTAACACATAAATAAACGAAGAGCCAGATGATGAGAAACCAGATTATTTGAACAACGAGTAGGCCAACACCCGTACTCTATATTTCTTTTTCTTCTTAATATAGTATTCCCAACAAAATAAAACACCCTCCGGATACGTTTATTGTTCCCCTTATGACCGTATTGGTTCTTAAACCATGGTCCTTCCTGAAGTTTTATGCAGTAACCTGTTAATTTTGAAACTAATAATATGAGAATAATTTTCGTACTCTTCCTGGTCCTGCTGTTGTTCAGCAATGCTTATACCCAGGATTTTCAGGGTTTCAGATCCAGTAATTATAGCGGTGTAAACGGAGTGTTTTTTAATCCGGCTAATACTGTTGATAATAATTACCGTTCTGACTTTAACCTTTTCTCTGTAAGCACGCTGATAGGTAATAACCAGGCGTCCTTCACATTGAATAATCTGACTAACAGCTTTAAAGGCGACAGTATAAAAAATCAAATTTTCGGTAAAAATGCAGGTCTTTCAAGTGGAATGGCCATCGTAGATTTCCGGGGTCCTTCGGTAATGTTCAGCGTTGGAAAGAAAAACGGATTTGCCCTTACTACCAGGGCAAGAGTTTTCTCTTCTGTAACAGATATTGATGGAAAACTGGTAGATAAAATTTCTGATGATTTTAATAACGACCCCTCTCTTCCTTATACTCTTTCCTCTAACCAGGATATGCGCGTAACTGCAAACGGGTGGGCAGAACTTGGATTGAGCTATGGAAGAGTGATTACTGATGATGGAAGCAATTATCTTAAAGGAGGAGTAACCCTTAAATTTCTTTCCGGGGCAGGAAACGCTTATATGGGTATTGATAATTTTAATGGTACAATTGATGAAGATGCATTACTTCAACAGGTATTTTTAAGAAATACTACCGGTAAAATAGGAATGGGATTTGGCGGTATTAACTTCTCTGACTTTGAAGCCGGCGATCTCCTTAAAATGAAAAGCAAGGGTTTTGGCGCCGATATTGGTTTTATATATGAATATAAAACTGAAAAATCTAAAAACTACCTATTCAAACTGGGTGTAGCCGTTACCGATATAGGAAGTATCACCTATAAAAAAGACTTGGCACGCAGCGGTGATTATACAATAGATATTAATGACCCGGAACGTTTTGATCTTTCCGAGTTGGATGGTGTTGAGTTCGATGATTTCAACAGCTTCTTTGTCAGCCACCCGCAATACTTCACTCCTGCCGCCTCTAACAACGAAGAAGAGTATATTGTATCACTGCCTTCAGCATTGCATTTAACAGCCGACTTTCATGTGATCAGCGGATTGTATATCAATGTAGCCAGCCAGATAGCGTTAAACAGTAATAAAACCAAGGCTTTTAATAACAAGGTGTACAACAGTTTTTCTGCAACGCCGAGATTTGAAACCAAACGTTTTGGTGTTTATCTCCCTATCAGTTACAATCGGCTAAGCCGTTTTAACGCAGGCGCTTCTCTTCGGCTCGGACCGCTTTTTGTGGGATCGGGTAGCATTTTAAGCGCACTGATGAGTCATTCGAAACAAGCTGATGTATTTGTGGGACTTAGATTTGGTAGCTTAAGAAAATAATACCTTTTCCCCTGTGGTATAGTAACTGTCTGGCAGCATTCAACTGTCCGATCTCCATCTTTACCCAAATCATTAACTTTGCAGGCTATGAGCCGGAAAGGAAAAGTGTTGGTAGCCATGAGTGGCGGTATTGACAGTACCGTTACAGCCCTCATGCTCAATGAGCAGGGATATGAAGTAGTGGGCATTACCATGAAAACATGGGATTATGCATCCAGCGGTGGAAGTAAAAAAGAAACCGGTTGCTGCAATATAGATTCATTCAATGATGCCCGGACAGCCGCCGTACAACACGGGTTTCCACATTTTATTCTTGATATACGAGAAGAATTCGGCGATTTTGTTATTGACAACTTCGTAGAAGAATACCTGGCAGGAAGAACGCCCAATCCCTGTGTAATGTGTAATACGCATATTAAATGGCGGGCGTTGCTGAAAAGAGCAGATGCCCTTGATTGTGAATTCATAGCAACGGGACATTACGCCAATATTCACCAGCATACAAATGGAAGATTCTATTTAAGCAGAGGAAAGGACGAAACAAAAGATCAAAGTTATGTGCTCTGGGGACTACAGCAGGACCTATTAAGCAGAACTCTTCTTCCCCTTGGTACTTATCATAAATCGGAGATCCGCCAGATGGCTACGGATTACGGTTACCCCGAATTGGCAAAAAAAAGCGAGAGCTATGAGATATGCTTTGTCCCCGACAATGATTACAGAGGCTTTTTAAAACGCCGTATTCCCAACCTCACCGAAAAAGTAGATGGAGGCAACTTCATCGACAAGACCGGAAAAGTGCTGGGTAAACATAAAGGCTATCCTTTTTATACTATCGGTCAGCGGAAAGGACTTGATATTGCGCTCGGCAGACCAATATATGTAACTGGCATTCAGCCCGATACTAATACGATAGTGCTTGGTGATGAAGAAGATCTTAACCAGGCTGAAATGCTGGTAAGCAAACTAAACTGGCAGAAATATGACGGGATAACAGATGGAATGGAGGCCATTACCAAAGTAAGATATAAGGATAAAGGGTCCTTGTCCAACCTGTATAACCACGAAAGGGGAATTAAAGTGAAGTTTTACCAGGATGCCAAAAGCATAGCACCCGGACAAAGCGCCGTGTTTTACGAAGGCGATGATGTGATAGGCGGCGGTATTATTCAGGGTGGGCAATAATCACCATCTCCACAACGTTTCTGTGTCAATCCTTTAGAGCGGATTTCCTTATGAGAAAGCTACTCATTTTCATCATTCTAACTGGCATATTCTCCTGTAAAAAACAGACAGCCACTCTGCCAACTGCCCAACTGGAAGAATATCTTCCCTTAACAGTAGGAAAGTATATACATTACCAGCTCGACTCTATGCGCTTTATAGATTTTGGCCAGCGCGACACTATTATCTCCTACCAGGCAAAAGATGTTGTCGATGGCGAACTTGAGGACAGCCAGGGAAATAAGATCTATCGTGTTATTCGTTTCCTGCGCGATCTTAACAGCGTTAGTGAAGACGATTATGTGCAAAAGCTTACTTATTTCGTTACAAAAACAAAAAACAGCATTGATGTTATAGAGGACAATCTCCGTTTTCAAAAACTAAGAATGCCCATCAGCGAAGGGTTTAACTGGAGAGGCAATTCCTTTTTACCTTCAGCCCCTTACTCTGCTTTCTATCTATTCAGTAATGATATTGATATAGGTGATTGGAATTACGCCTACTATGACGTTTATCAGCCTTTACAAATAGGAGAAAATATATATGATAAAACTGTTACCGTATTGCAGGTGGCAGATTCTTCAAATGTGCCTATTGAATACCCCGATGGACTGGCCTATAAGAATTACTGGGAGGAAATATATGCCGAGAACATTGGTTTGATATACAAAGAAGTGGAAATGTGGGAATACCAGCCGGCCACCTTCGCTGAACCTTCGGCCAGAACAGGGTTTGGTCTCAGGATGACTATTCTTGATCACAATTAGTAAACTTCATCGTCGTGCATCCATCCCTAACTACAAAAATCTTTTTATTACTCTGTATAATAGTTGTAGGGATCGCTGGCCACCTTAATGCACAAACGCAATATATCGTAAGATTTACTGATAAATACAATTCTCCCTACTCTATCAAACAACCATCAGATTATTTATCTACCAAAGCTATCCAAAGAAGATATAAACAAAATATCAGTATCGACTCTACCGACCTGCCGGTAAATCCTTTTTATATAGACAGTCTCAAACGCATACCCGGAGTAGTGCTTATTAACAGTTCCAGGTGGTTAAACCAGATCCTTATTCACGTCACCAGTGACGATGCCCCTGAAACCATCAATAATACTTCCTTTGTATTATGGTCGAAGAAGGTGGGTAATAATTCCTATCCCGAAATAAATTTTATTCCCCGCAGCAATACTGTAACCAGTAATAATGCTGTACTGAATACAAATACTATCACTTCAGATACTATTAATTATGGTGAAAATGCAGCGCAGATTAAAATTCATGAAGGTGAGTATTTACATAATAACGGCTTTCGCGGGCAGGGAATGATCATAACTATGCTTGATGCCGGATATTATAAATACCTTGATAACCCGGCCTTCGACAGCTTACGAAATGAGAACAGGATTACAGATGAGTATGATTTTGTAATGAACGAGCAAAGTGTGAATGAGGATCATTCTCACGGGTCAATTTGTTTATCTGTTATGGCTGCCAATAGTCCCGGATTAATTGTCGGATCAGCGCCGAAAGCAAATTATATCTTATACCGGACAGAAGACGTGGCTTCTGAAACACTCATTGAAGAACAAAACTGGATAGTTGGTGCAGAAAGGGCCGACAGTCTGGGTACAGATATTATCTCCTCCTCACTCGGCTATATTGAATTTGATGATCCTGCACACTCCCACACTTACGAAGAACGCGATGGGAATACCGCTATGATTACCATAGCAGCCGATCTTGCCGTTAAAAAAGGAATAATCGTTATGAGTGCCGTTGGTAACTCCGGTTCTTCTTCTACCCATACAAAATATGCTATGTGTCCGGCTGATGGTGATAGTGTAGTGGCTGTCGGTATGATCAACAAAGACGGAGAAATACACTTTAACAGTAACTGGGGACCTAACAGCGCAGGAAAAATAAAACCTAATATTGTTTCTGTAGGATGGAATGCCGTTTACGCCAACACCATAGGATTACCGGCAACAACAAACGGAACTTCTTTAGCTACTCCTAATATAGCTGGTCTTATCGCCTGTTTATGGCAGGCTTTTCCTGAATTCACCAATATGGAAATTATCGATGCTGTTCAGCGTAGCGCCGACAGATACCAGCAACCTGACGACCATTATGGGTATGGTATTCCTAATTTTAGAATTGCCCATACAATTTTACATGATAAACGTGAAGAAAGACTGCAAGCCAAACTCAAAACCTCATTCATCACAGTGTATCCCGTTCCATTCAAACAACAGTTTACTGTTTTTCTCCAGGCTCCTGCTACAGCTAAAGCCAATATGAGGTTAATAGATATGTCCGGAAAAACCTTACAGATCAAAACACTTGATCTTATAAAGGGCAGTTACTATACTATTGATTGGTTCTCTCCCCAGATTACTCCCGGTATTTATTATCTACATTACAGTGATAATCATGCAAACAGCAAAATATTAAAATTGATAGCCAGATAGAGTAATTAAACCATCTTTAATAACGCTGCAAACAAAGTATCGGCTTTGTGAGCATATCCTTCAATCAAATTAATTTTCTGTAACTGTAAAGGATAATTTTTAAGCAACCACTCAATATTTTCTTCATTCTCTTTACGAAAAACACTACAGGTAATATATAGCAAGCAACCCTCTTTTTTTATTGAGCCAACAATCCTGGATAATATTTTTCGTTGCAATTGTTGATAATCGTCCAATTTTTCAGGCTTAAAAAAACAGAGTTGTTCGGGGGTTCTTGCCCAGGTTCCTGAACCTGAACAGGGTACATCAGCAAGAACTACATCAAATGGCTGTACTGGAATTTTATCAGCCTGGTCAGTAAGATCAGTCGCAAATGAACGGTAATCAGTTATACCGGCAGCAGCAAATCTTTCTTTTAAATTATGAAGAATAGATACGCGTATATCCGATACAGTAAGATTAATATTTTTTAGCTGGTCAAATGCTAACAGGGATTTTCCACCGCTTGCTGCGCAGCAATCCCATAAAGTTGTAACATCCAGACCTTTCAGCAAATTGATGGTTTGCTGTGAGCTCCTGTCCTGAATGACAGCTTCGCGGTTAATAATCAACAACTGGTCTACTTTTGTAGAGTTGGGCATTCCCAAACAGTCATCCCCACACATATAATATTTTACTTCTGCTGCATCCAGTTTTTCCTCAACGGTTTTTCTGTATCCTGGTCTTATCCTGATAAACAGGTCTGGTTGAACCAGGAAAGAATGGAGAAAACTATGGTGGTCAATACCACTGGATAACAGATCAGTCCATGGAAATAATCCATCAATAACTATATTCTCTTTATTTATCCAGCTATTAATTCTCTCTTCAATAGTGTTAAACGACAAATGACTCAGGCGGTAGTAACCGTAAACAAGTTCTGAAACTGTTTTACGATCGCGGGAACCCATTTGCTTGTTCGTCTTAAAGAATGATTTTAAATACGAAGACAGCGGTATGATGCCATCATATTTTTTGATAATATCGGCAGCATAACGAAGATGATTATGAAAGATCATCTTATAATTCCAATAATGTCTTTACAGGATCTTTACCAAACAATAGCAATTCAGGATTTTCCAGCAGTTCCTTAACGCGAACGAGGAAGCTGACAGATTCACGTCCGTCGATAATACGATGATCATAGCTCAACGCCAGGTACATCATTGGTTTGATCACCACCTGGCCCTTAATAGCTATCGGACGTTCCTGGATTTTATGCATTCCTAAAATAGCCGACTGGGGGATATTGATAATAGGAGTGCTCATCAGAGAACCGAACACACCGCCATTAGTAATGGTAAATGTTCCTCCCTGTAGCTCATCCATCGACAATTTATTATCTCTGGCTTTGGTAGCCAGTTCAATTACTTTTTTCTCGATATCGGCCATGCTAAGACTTTCCACATTCCTGATCACAGGAACAGTTAGACCACGGGGCGTAGATACAGCTATCGAAATATCGCAGTAGTCATGATAAATCAATTCATCACCATCAATATAGGCGTTTACAGAAGGCCATTCCTGTAATGCAAAGCAGCATGCTTTTGCAAAAAAACTCATGAATCCTAATCCCACTCCTTTTGTCTCTTTGAATTTATCCTTGTACTTAGCCCTTATCTCCATGATATTCGTCATGTCCACTTCATTGAAAGTGGTTAACATGGCGGTTGTATTTTTTGCTTCCACTAATCTGCGTGAAATCGTTTTACGCAGATTGCTCATTTTCTCTTTCCTTACTTCTCGGCTAAATGCTTGTTTGCCGGGAACTCTGCCCGGATTATTCAGCGCATTTAATACATCTTCTTTTAATATTTTACCCTGGAAGCCCGAGGGTGTTACAGATTTTGGATCAACTTTTTTATCAGCTATGATAGCAGAAGCTACGGGTGTAGCTTTTACATCGGAAGGTTTGTTGTCTTCAGCAGATTTTGTTACTGCCACACTTTCTATTCCTTTAGCAGCAGTAGTTTCTTCAGTAGTTTTTTTCTCCGCAGTCTGAGAAGCAGCAGGTTTTTCAGGTTTGGCAGCAGTTTCATCAATTGTTGCCAGCAGATCTCCGATCTTAAGGGTATCACCTTCAGCGGCAGAGTGTTTTAAAGCGCCTGCTTTTTCTGCATTTACTTCAAAAGTGGCTTTTTCACTTTCGAGTTCAGCGATTACCTCATCGCGCTCCACGTATTCTCCATCCTGTTTTACCCATTTTAATAACGTCACTTCGCTTATGGATTCACCTACTGCCGGAACTTTTATATCGATCATAATACTCTTATTATTCTTTTATGTTTCGCTATAGTGTTTTATATACCGAAAGCTGTTTCAATGATTTCTTTTTGTTCTTGTCCATGCACTTTAACATATCCGGTTGCGGGTGATGCGCTTGGCTGACGGCTGATTACGCCGTAGTTTATGCTCTTGAGGTTCATCTGTAAAAATGATGCCGCACCCATATTCAACGGTTCTTCCTGTACCCAGAACCAGGTGGCCTTATTATACTTGTTATACAATTCTTCCAACTGTTTAGCAGGTAAAGGATATAATTGTTCAAGCCTGATGATGGCAGTATCTTTTTTATTATTCTTTTGCTGATAATCGGCCAGGTCAAAATACACTTTTCCCGAACAGAATAATACTTTTTTCACCTGCGAAGCATTCTCAACATAATTATCATCAATTACCTCCTTAAATCTTCCTGAAGTAAAATCATTCATTGTCGAATAACTTCCAGGGTGACGAAGATTTGCCTTGGGAGAAAAGTTAATCAGTGGTTTTCTGAAAGGCCAGGTTAGCTGCCTTCTTAAGGCGTGAAAGAAATTGGCAGCAGTAGTAATATTCGTGATGACCATATTTAACTCGGCGCACATTTGCAGAAATCTTTCTAAACGCGCACTGGAATGTTCCGGTCCCTGTCCCTCATAACCATGCGGTAATAACATTACCAGTCCGTTCATACGATTCCATTTCTGCTCGGCGCTACTAATAAACTGGTCAATGACAATTTGGGCTCCATTGGCAAAGTCACCAAATTGGGCTTCCCATAATACCAGCGTATTAGGTGTGGCCATAGCGTATCCATATTCAAAACCCACAACAGCATATTCACTAAGAAAAGAGTTGTAGATCCTAAACTGCCCTGACCCTGGGATACCTCTTAACCTACTATGACCCTTATCCGTTTTTTCGTCACGGATAACAGCATGCCGGTGAGAAAAAGTTCCTCTCATAACATCCTGTCCGCTCATCCGGACATTCTTTTCTTCTAACAACAGGCTGCCATACGCCAGCAACTCACCAGTTGCCCAGTCGATTTTCCCTTCGTTATTAAACAGTTTGATCTTATCCTGGATAATCTTTTCTATTTTTCTCAGGGGAGTAAATCCTTCCGGCCACTGCATCAGGTTATCGAAGATCTTTGTAAAAGCTTCTTCTGAGATAGCCGTTACAGGCGACTCTTCAAAATCTTCTTCCGTAGCTTTCCTAAGACTTTTCCACCACAGTTCCGGCTGCTGGTAAGAATAAGGGAGAGGATTTTGCTTCACTTCATCCAGTCTTTCCTGCAAGTCATTCCAAAACTTATCTTCCATCTCTTTGGCCATCTCCTTAGCGCCGGACTCACCATTTTCCATCAGGAAGTTAGAGTAAACTTCTCTTGGATTAGGATGTTTATCGATCAATGCGTACAGCGCTGGTTGAGTAAACTTAGGATCGTCTCCTTCATTGTGGCCATGTTTCCTATAGCATACCATGTCGATAAAAATATCGCTGTTGAATTCCTGGCGATACCGGGCCGCTATTTCAGAACATTTAACCACCGCTTCTGCATCATCACCATTTACGTGCATTACAGGTGACTGTATCATTGCCGCGATAGAAGTACAATAGTCGGAGCTTCTTGCATCATCAAAATCAGTTGTAAATCCTATCTGGTTATTGATCACAAAGTGAATGGTTCCCCCGGTATAATAACCACCCAGCTTACTCATCTGCACTATTTCATATACTACACCCTGGCCGGCAATGGAAGCATCCCCATGGATCAGGATAGGCAATATTTTGTCGTAATCACTTTCGTATACTACATCTGCCTTTGCGCGGGAAAAACCGATAACCACAGGGTCAACAGCTTCAAGATGCGAAGGATTGGGACATAATTTGAGGTAAACAGACTTACCATTAAATGTTTTCACTTCACTGCCATAACCGAGGTGATACTTCACATCACCCGTTCCCATCGTCTGGTCCATTTTAGCAGTGCCCTCAAATTCGCTGAATATTTGTTCGTAAGTTTTTCCAATTGTATTAGCCAATACATTCAGCCGGCCCCTATGAGCCATACCGATCACCACTTCCTGTACGTCATTGTCTACCGCAGTATTAATGATAGCATCAAGAGCTGCGATGGTAGTCTCACCCCCTTCGAGGGAAAACCGCTTCTGTCCAACATATTTTGTATGGAGGAATTTCTCGAACATCACACCGGCATTAAGCTTTTCCAGGATGCGACGCTTTTTTTCGAGCGGAATAGGCTGGTTGAAATTTTTCTCCATTTCAGTGGTAAGCCAATCTACTTTCTTCTGGTCAGAAATATATTTGAACTCTATCCCCACATTGGAGGCATAGGTACGCTTAAGATGTTCATGAATTTCACGAAGGGATGTGGTTCCCAAGCCAATCATGTTGCCGGCATAGAACCGCTTATCCAGATCTTCTTCTGTAAGCCCATAAAATCCCAGGTCCAGATTGGCTCCCCTATCCTTCCGCTTACGGATCGGATTAGTGGTGGCAATCAGATGGCCCTTATTTCTGTATCCTAAAATCAACCGATAGGCGCCAAGCTCCTTTTTCCAGTCAACACCTTCAGGTGTTTTGGCTGATGGCAAAGCCTGTGTGGCGGCAGACGACCCATTTGTAGCTGTTTTTCCGTTATTCACAGCAAAATCGAAACCCTCAAAAAACTTACGCAGTTCAGGATCAATGGATTCCGGATTTTTCGTAAAATCCTGGTATAAACCTTCAATAAACGAGGGGTGGGAATTGGTTATGTAGCTGAAGTCCTTCATCTTAAAATAATGGGTTACAAATATCGGTGTTTTAACGCGATTAGTATAAGTATGTTATAATAAGTTTTAAGTGATTTTCAGAATGTTCGGTTACCCCGATACCGAAAATGGCTTTACAGAAGCCGCCGGGAAATTTTTATACTTTTTCTTTCTTTTTGATAAGAATACCCTTACCTTTGCCGTCTTAAAATTTTTGAGCGACAATGGCAAATCACCAGGCTACCAAGAAAGATGTTCGTCAGGCTGCAAAACGCAGGGAGAGAAACAAGTACTACGGCAAAACCACCCGTAATGCTATCCGCGATCTTAAAGCGATCAAGGACAATAAAGCTGCATCTGAACAATTGCCAACTGTTGTTGCACAAATTGACAAGCTTGCCAAGAGAGGCATTATTCACAAGAACAAAGCCTCAAATCTTAAAAGTAAGCTTGCCCGCAGGGTAAATACCCTTGCTACGGCGTAATTTCCTTATAACTAATTATACTAAAAGGTGTATCACACAGATACACTTTTTTTATTATCCACGCTGTTCAGTGGACAATTGACAGTGGAGAGTGGATTGTCAACTATCCACTGTCCACTCTACTTCAGAGACTGTCTTCTTGCCAAAATCACAGCGAGGAATAGTGTACCAAAAACGATCGCTGCACTAATGTATCCGAGCCAGTTATAATGCAATATTCTTCCGTGACTATCCTGGCTGACAATTAACCCGGCAATAATAGAAGCAAGACCTGTAAACAATTGCTGGAAAGATGAATTAAAACTCATGAACTGTCCGCGCTGGGCCGAATTAACCACCGTACTGATCATTGCCTGTGCAGGAATATTTCTTCCGGTAGAAAACAGGAACCAAAATCCAAAAACGGCTAATACTGCCGCAAATGGTAAGGTTGGCATATCAGTTATAATAAAAATGGGGATGATTGAAATGATCAGGCATATCCGGAATATTTTAAGCTTTCCATGTTTATCTGACAACCTACCTATAAAAGATGAAGAAAAGAATGCCGCAGCACCTCCTACCATATATATCAATGGCGTCTGATCCTTCGTGAAGCCAACATTAAACTCCATATAAGGATTGATAAATGGAATAATTAAAAAATGACCGAGCATGAGTCCACCCGATAATAACAACGCTATCACCTGGCTCCTGTTCGAAGCAATTTCAAGAAACACTTTCTTAACATCAGGTCTGTATTTTTCTTCGCTGTCTTCCTTTCCTTCCAAATGCAGATTAATCGCAGGCAGATACCTGACGATCAGGAATATGATAGGTAATCCGAGCAATGCGATAAAAATAAACGGAGCATGCCAACTGATCTTATTAGCGAGATAAAGACTAAATGGCACTCCTATCACCGAAGCCACGGAAAAGGCCATAAATACGATTCCCATGGCCCTTCCTCTCTTTTCATAAGAGAAAGTATCTGCTACAATAGAAAGAACCTGTGCGCCTATCAATCCACCAAAAAATCCGGTCAGTGTTCTGGCGGCCATCAGGAAATAAGGATCGGGGGCCATGCCGCAACAAAATGTTCCTATCAGGAAACCACTGTAAGCAAAAAGTAAAACCTTCTTTCTGTCGAACCGGTCAACATAAAACGCTGCGACCAACCCCGACATACAGGCTGTTACGGGATAAGAAGCTACTATCCAGCTAAAGAAACGGGCATCGATATTAAAATGAGGCATCAGGAAATTTCCTAATGGCATCATGATCATAAAATCTAAAATATGGGTGAAATTCAGGCTCGCGAGGATAATCAGAATCACTCTTTCTTTCCATGTCATCCGCAAAATTAAGGTTCCACCACCACTTTACCCGCACCATGATAAGAATGATATTCACCATTATACATCGCATCAGCCCCCACTGGTCCCATTATATAAGTTCCGGGAGAAACAGCCCTCACGGCATAATAATAATTTTGTTTATTAGAATACATATCAACAAACAAATTGATCCTGTCGTCACGCACATCCAGGGCAATAGGATAATAAGCATCTTTTATCCAATCCATACCCGGAATTTCTTTTGTACGTGGATTTTCAATTTCAAATCCTGCCGGCAGAATATCTGTTATAGCAATATTCTCGATCGAGCCACTGTACATTTTCTCTAGTGAAAGCTGGACAATAATTAAATCATTTTGTTTGAAAACATTATTATCGAGCCTTCTTCCATACCTGTCGTAAAACTGACGGCGAACCTTAATATAATTATCTTCCTCTTTATACTGGCTGCTAACGCTGATGCCTTCACTTTGCCAGAAATAATATAATTTTCCTTCTCCCTTGCTGGTAATATTTACAGCAGTACCTCCAAGTTGTTTAGTAGAAAGATTAAGGTTCTTACCATCGAACTTGCCTACTGATTTTCCATTCACTTTAATATCGGCAGTAACATTTGACTTACCAGCCTCACGTGCAATTTTTCCTAAAGCCAGGAAGCTGAAAGCACATTCCTGCGTACTGTACCATCTTCTTTCTTTCAATTGTTGCGAAATATGTCGCGCCATTACCGGAACCTGGCTATTTTCGGGATCTACTTCTAACAAAGAATGTAGAGCAATGGCTTCGTCACGTATAGGAGAATAGAAACTTCCCCCTGTTTGCGCAACAGATTCTTCACCGGTAAAAGCGCCAGGTAATAATTCACCAAAACGTTTTCTATCACCAGCAATAGCATAGGCTGCACTTAACAAATATTTGCTATCCAGACTTAATAATTGAGGATTGGCTTTATAATAATTCATTGCCGGTACGTTGGGACGCGAAGCAACTGATAGCACATATAAACTGTATGCTACTTCTTTAGGCGCAATTTTTTTATTCTGGTCGCGGTTGTAATAATAAGATATGGTCTGTTTATTACGCAGCTTATTATTGATATAATTCAACAATCCGTTTAATACATTTTTATCCACTTCAAAACCTGCTTTTTCTGCTTCCAGTAAAAAATGCGCAGCATAGGCAGAGCTCCACCAATGCTCTTTTCCTTCGCCCTCCCATAAAGTAACCGCGCCATTGTACAATTGCCTGAGTTTGATTTTACGTATGGCTTCTTCAACATTTTCATTAGCCAGTACATTATTGGTGGCGCCTAGTTGTTCTGCGAGGTCTGCAAAATACAACTGCGGGAAAGCAGCAGAAATAGTTTGCTCGGTACAGCCATAAGGATATTGCACGAGGTATTTTAACTGGGGAGCTATATCCAATAATGGATTACGGCTTACGACGAGTGTATAGTCGACCGATCCTCTCATAAAATCTGATACATCTATATTGATATCCTGGGCCGAACCGCCTGCAATAACACCGCTACCGGTAATTTGTTGCAAAGGCGATGCCGGTCGCACACCAATAGGAATTTCATCAGTGAATTTTTCACCCAAACCATTTACTTCAACCCATACACGTCCCGTATCAATCTTCGACGAAGCAACAATATTAAATACAGCCCTACCTTCACTGTTGGCGTTAATGTTTAACGTCTGGCTGTTTTCACTACCCACTTTTAACGGGCCGGTTGTTTTCAGCGCTGCAGTAACGGCAGCATTTTTACTTGTCGTATTCGAAATTGTTAAAGGAACAAGAATACTATCACCCGGACTCATAAATCTTGGTAAAGCCGTACTTAGCACTAAAGGATCAGCAACAGTCATATCAGCATCTGCCGAACCAAACGTATTGCCTTTATAAGCAACAGCCATCAGGCGTACCTGTCCGCTGAACGCCGGTATATCAAATGAAAATTTAGCCTGCCCGCTTCCGTCAGCTTTACTTATACCGCTCCAGTAAGAAACAATCCGAACTCTTTTAGCAGGCATTGGATTGACGCGTTTTTCCATGCCCATATCACCGCCGGTACTGCTTTGTCTTGATCTTACCTCAGGAAATAAGAAAGGATATATATCATAAGCATTAACTTCCAACGCCCTCGTACTATAAAAAAACTGGTAAGGGTCAGGAGTTTTAAAATCAGTGACCTGCAATACACCATTATCTACTGCTGCAAGGGTTACAAAACTTCCAGGCGCTGCTTTGACGGTTACCTGCTGACGCGTTTTTGATCTTGTATTCTTTTGTGCAACAATCTCCACCTTATTAATTCTTTTTTTCTCTTCAACTTTAACACCCTGGAATCCGTGCGCAACCGTTAATGGAATATCACTTATGCCATGTGGTTTAATTAATGTAGCTGTAATAAATACATTCGGCAGGTACTCATCTTTGATCTTCAGATCAATCGATGCATTTCTTTTTTCAACATTCACATATTGATGATGAAGCAACTTATCCGTTTCTACTGTAACCAGCATTTTCCCATTAAAAGGCGCTTTGAACAATAGTTTTGCTGTTTCGCCGGCAGCATAAGACGATTTATCTGTCGAGATATCTATATTTCCTTCAGTATTCACTTCAAAAGAACTGTTTTCACCACCCCATGAACCATAACTGTAGAATCGTTTCGTTACATAACCGGATGCTCCCGGGAGAGACACCCGCAGTTCATAACTTCCCGGAGAGCGAGGAGTAAAAGCATAGGAAGAATTCTCGCCGTTTATAGTGATCGTTTGATCGGCCAACACTTTATCCTCTTGCTGCGACTCATACCTGAAATAACTACCTGCCCTGGAAACAACAGTTTTGTATTCCCGTTTTATCATCTTCACTACTGCCTTTCCCGACACCGCCTTACCTTCTTTGTCTACCGCTATCAGTGAAAATGTTGCCGCCTGGTTCAAGGGATAATACCAGGTATCATCATTCTCTATACCCAGAAAAACATCCTGCGTATAAATATCTGCCGAAACAGGTCTGCTTACCGGGCGGCCGGTTTCATCAAAAACAGTAGAATAAAAATTCGCTTGCAGCACACCGTTATTCTTATACAGCGCTGGTACTTCATACAGTTCTACTGCGTTGCCCTCAGCATCTGTTTTACCTTGTCTTACTACCTTATCGAATGATAAGCCAGCATTCTGTAAACTGAAATTATATTTATTGTATTTGGCGGGACTAAAATACTTCGATCTTATCTGTATTTCCGTTTCATAATTTCTATTTGCTGCCGGAGGACCAAAAAAGTTAACAGCATTTAAAGAGAGACGTGCTTTTTCACCTGGTTTAAATGATTGCTTATCCAACGTTGCCGACACTTTAATACGATCCGGCACAAACTCTTCCACACTAAAATATTTACTGGCCAGTAATACTTCGTTAGATGTATATAGCTCAAGCGTATAACTTCCTGTTATGGCAGCAGTGCTGATATCAATATTCGCTTCAACAGAACCTTCTGCATTCAAAGTTTTTCGGAAAGTTTTTAATTCTTTTCCGTTAGGCAGCAGGAATTTCATGATCACCGGAATTTCTCCGGGCGTTTTCCATTGTCTGTCGCGTATAACAGCAGAGAAATTAACGCGCTCACCCGGACGGTAAATATCGCGTTCAGCATAAATAAATGCATCCAGTCCTGTGCTATTGCTTCTCCTTCCGCCAGTTTCAAATCTTGATGTATTTACCCTGGAACTGCTGAAAGGAAGATAGTTGAAATCTGTTTCGGTTTTGGCAATCACCATAGCAGGTTTAAAGCCGGCAAATTCTTTTCGCGTATAGGCAATTTCTGCAACGCCTTCCGCATTTGTTGCAGCCATACCCAACACCTGATTATTGGTTCCGTAGGCAATTACATTTACAGATGCGACAGGCTCGGCCGATTTGATAGAGTTCACGAAAACAAATAATTTATCCGAGCCTTCTTTCGCAATCAGTCCCAGGTCTGAAAGAGCAACGAACCGGCTGTCGGATATCCAATAATCTTTAAGCGACCGTATCTTGATATGATAAATACCTTTGAACTCGCTTAACTTATCTTCAACATTAAACTTCAGTAATTTACTGTTTCCTATTTCTGGCAGCGACCTGGTATCTATTTCCTGTTCATAAATAATGTCACCGGCAGTTAATTCAGTACTGGTATAATCATTATAATAATAATCTTCATCATCATAATATTTTTCTTTGGGATAATATCCATAACGCTGTGCACTTAGCAGATTACTTTCATAAATTTTAGAGATGATAATCTTAGCTTTTTCAATATTCACGATATTAATGTCCAGCGTACGGTTTCCTTTAGCTGAAAGAAAAACACTTTTAGTAGTAGAAAAACGAATAGAGGGTTCCAGTTCGCCGAAAGCTATATTTCTGTCGTATGCTTCCTGCAGGGTTCCGCCTAATACACCTTTTAATCCTTTTGCAATCTTTAACAGGTAATTTTTTTCGGCGTCAAATTCATTGCTTCTCACAACAAACCCGTTATCTGTTTTATCAACCGTAAACTTTACCGCCGGTTCTATTTTAATAAGAGAACTGATATTGTCTGCCATCAGTTGTTGGCTCGTGCGTACATACACCGTACCGCTTAAGCCGTTGTGTTCGGGTGAAATATCATTGATCACCAGGTTAAATGGTGAGGGTATGCTGGAAGTAAGTTTTATTTCTCCCGCCTCGGGTTTGTTTTCAGCAACTGACCGTAACCCCTTCTCAATAGTTATACCCGTTTCCAGGTCTTTATCCTGTGGAGCAATTCCGTTTAGCTTTATCGTAACCTGGTTATTATCCGACAGGGTTTGAATATCAAAGCTTACCGGCTCACCTTCCACCTGCACTTTTAATTTCTCCTTTAGCAACGACACATCCACCGGCTGACTAAAATACAGGTCAACAAGTGGAACTGCTGTTTTTGACCGTTCATCCTGCAGTACCCAAGTAGCATTAATATCGTCGAGAGTAAGTTCATTGCCCAGTTTGGAGGCAGTACGGTTACAGCACAGCAAACTAACGATTGACAAGGCGAGAAAGATGTTACGCATATTTCTTATTAAATATTAAATTACAACCATGTTGAAATGGCTATTGACATCGGTGTTGATTACAGCTCTTCTCTTTTTTTTGTTACATATTCTTTTTCCTCTGCCAGACAAGCTGGAATATTCAACAATAATCACAGGTAACAAAGGAGAAGTGCTGCATGCTTTTCTCACCAAAGATGAAAAATGGCGCATGAAAACCTCTCTGGAGGAGATATCTCCATTATTACGCACTACAATTATTGAAAAAGAAGATAAACTCTTTTATTATCATAAAGGAGTAAATCCATTCGCAATGGCGCGTGCACTGGCAAAGAACATTTTCAGGGGCAAACGCACTTCAGGAGCCTCTACTATTACCATGCAGGTAGCAAGGGCGCTTGAACCTAAATCCAGAAATTACTTCAACAAGTTAAAAGAAATTTTTCGTGCCTGTCAACTTGAATTAAAATATAACAAAGACGAGATACTTCAGATGTATTGCAACCTCTTACCCTACGGGGGAAACATCGAGGGTGTAAAATCTGCCTCCCTGTTATACTTTAATAAAGACCCCGACCATCTTTCGTTAGCCGAGATCACTGCCCTTTGCGTTATTCCCAACAGACCCTCTTCGTTGGTTCCGGGAAAACATAACGAAGCCATCATCAAAGAAAGAAACCGGTGGCTGATAAAGTTTCGCGATGAAAAAGTATTCACTACCCAACAAATCGAGGATGCTTTGTCGGAGCCTTTCGATGCGTCACGACTGTCGGTTCCGCGCTATATTCCTCATCTGTCATACAAGTTGAAAAAAGCCGGCGCTCCCGAGATAGCCACCACCATCGATCTGCATACCCAGCTAAGAACTGAAAAGATCGTGAAAGACTATTCCCGTTCGCTGCAAAACAAAAATATCAGGAATGCAGCGGTGCTTATTATTGATAATAGTCAGCATAATATTATTACCTATATCGGGTCGGCCGATTTTAATGATACCCTCGATGCCGGACAGGTAGACGGTATTACTGCCGTTCGTCAGCCGGGTAGTACATTAAAACCTTTGCTGTACGGATTGTGTATTGATGAAGGATTGCTTACTCCCAAAGCAATGATTGCCGACGTTAAAACCAATTACGACGGTTATGCACCGGAGAATTACGATAAAAAGTTTAACGGGTATGTCACCTTGGAATATGCGCTTGAACATTCTCTTAACATCCCCGCCGTCAAAGCCCTCAATCAGTTGGGTAAACACCACATGATTGCAGCATTGGGTGGTTGCCGCTTCCGGCAAATTAAAAAAGACCAGCAAAAGCTGGGACTATCCATGATATTGGGAGGTTGTGGCGCTAGCTTACAGGAGTTGGCAGGTTTATATTCGGCCTTCGCTAACGAAGGGATTTATGTGGAACCTGGTGTAACAGCAAACGGTACTTTAAAAGGCAAATACGAAGTGCTTAGTCCCGCCGCAGCGTTTATGGTCAATGAAACCCTTTCAAAGATCAACCGTCCCGATTTTCCCCTCAACTGGCAAAGCACCGAACGCATGCCCAAAATAGCCTGGAAAACAGGAACCTCCTATGGCCGAAGGGATGCCTGGAGCATTGGTTATAATAAAAAATATACTGTGGCAGTATGGGTAGGCAACTTCTCTGCGCTAGGTATTCCCGAACTGAGCGGAGCCGAAATAGCCACCCCTCTCCTGTTCAAAATATTCAATACGATCGATTATGACAGTGACCAGGAATGGTTTTCGCAGCCGGAAGATTGTGATATCCGTATGGTTTGTTCTGAAACTGGCTTATTACCCGCTGAACACTGTCAGCATACGATTACCGATTTTTTTATTCCGATGGTTTCTTCTATGAACCGCTGCAATAATATGCAGGAAGTAATAGTTAGCGCCGATGAGAAAGTTTCCTATTGCAGGGCCTGTATGCCTTCTTCTGGTTATAAAAAAAAGTTATACAAAATAATACCTCCTGAAATGCGTGCCTATTATGAAGAAAATCATCTTGCCTATGCAAAAATTCCATTTCATAACCGCAATTGTGAAAGAGTGTTTAAGGACGAACAGCCTGTTATACTTTCGCCCCGAAACGGCACTGAATACCTGATCAGCAAAAGCGACCCCGAACCTTTGCAGTTACAATGCAGAACAGCGGCCGATGTAAACCAGGTATTCTGGTATGTTAATAACCAGTTTTTTAAAACTGCCGATAGCCGCTCCCCACAATTTTTTATGCCTGCTGAAGGCAGGGTCAAGATATCCTGTACCGACGATAAAGGACGAAACCGCAATATCTGGATCAACGTGAAATATGTGGATTTATAGGAATTCTTCTACCTTCGCACCACCATGACGGAAAAGATCTTAATTCTCGATTTTGGCAGTCAGTATACCCAGTTGATTGCCAGGGCTGTTAGAGAAGCCAATGTGTACTGCGAAATCACCCCTTTTCATAAACCTATCAGCTACGATCCTTCGCTGAAGGGAATTATCCTGTCAGGTTCACCATTTTCCGTAAACGATACAAACGCCCCCGACCTTGACGTTCTCGCCATTCAACAACAATTACCTGTGCTCGGTGTTTGTTACGGCGCCCAGTTGACGGCCAAAAAGTTTGGAGGAGAAGTGGCTAAAAGTAATAAAAGAGAATATGGCCGCGCCCTGATGCATAAAAAGCAGGAGGATGTGTTGTTAAAGGATGTGATGGATCTTTCCCAGGTATGGATGAGCCACAGCGATTCTATCCTACAGCTACCTGAAGGTTTTGAAGTACTGGCCTCAACAGATGATATTCCCTATGCAGCCTTTAAGAGCAGCAATGGCAAAGGAATGCCGGTATATGGTGTGCAGTTTCATCCTGAAGTGTACCACTCTATTGAAGGGAAAAAAATATTAAAGAATTTTCTCGTTAATATATGCGGATGTAAACAGGATTGGACACCCGCTCATTTTATTACAGATACAGTTAACGAACTGAAGACAACCATTGGCAACCGTAAGGTAATTATGGCGCTCAGTGGCGGAGTAGATTCTACCGTTGCCGCAACATTAATTCATAGGGCTATTGGCGACCGTCTATCCGGTATTTTTGTTGACAATGGTGTGTTAAGAAAAAATGAATTTGAAGAAGTGCTGAAAACCTATCAGCAGATTGGACTGAACGTTAAAGGTGTTAATGCCAAAGAACTATTTTACCGTGAACTAAAAGGAAAAGAAGATCCGGAAGCTAAACGTAAAACCATCGGCCGCTTATTTATCGAAGTGTTCCAGGAAGAAGCTAAAAAGATTGAGGGAATTGAACTATTAGGTCAGGGTACGATCTATCCCGATGTAATAGAAAGCGTTTCCGTTCATGGACCTTCGGTAACGATTAAGTCGCACCACAATGTAGGAGGCCTTCCTGATATCATGCATTTAGGCCTGGTTGAACCGCTTAGGTTTTTATTCAAAGATGAAGTGAGAAAAGTAGGTCATGAATTAGGCATTCCCAATGAACTGTTACAGCGTCATCCCTTCCCCGGTCCGGGTTTAGCTATCCGGATATTGGGTGAAATCACTCCTGAAAAAGTGGCGTTATTACAGGAAGCAGATCATTACTATACAAAGGGATTAAAAGATCATAAGTTGTATAATCAGGTGTGGCAGGCCGGCGCCATACTCTTACCTGTTAAGAGCGTTGGTGTAATGGGAGACGAAAGGACCTATGAGTTTACAGTTGCCCTTCGTGCAGTAACTTCTGTTGATGGGATGACAGCCGACTGGGCACATTTGCCTTATGAATTTCTGGCATTTATTTCGAATGAAATTATTAATAATGTAAGGGGAATCAATAGAGTGGTGTATGATATCAGCAGCAAACCCCCTGCAACGATTGAATGGGAGTAAACGTCTAGCGATAAATTATGCAGTTAAAATCAGGCACTATATCAGTATTGTTAATTTTTACCTGGCTTTTTTCTATTGCACAGGATAGCACTGAAGTTGCACAGGATACCATTGAAGAAAAAAGACTAAAGGTTGCGCTGTTTACACCACTGTATCTTGATTCTGCTTATAACCCGTCGTCAGCGGATTATAAACAGGGGAAAAATCTTCCCAAGTATTTTAACCAGGGACTTGAATTTTATGAAGGCGTTGAATTGGCTGCCGATTCGCTCGCAACCGAAAACATACCTCTCGACCTGTTTGTATATGATAGCAAATCTGCTACTTCTTCTGTTAATGAAATGATCCGGAAAGGAAACTTGCATGGCGTAGATCTTATCATTGGTCATGTTACTGCCAATGAAGCTAAATCGCTGGGAATATTTTCTTCCACTAATAACATTCCTTTTCTTAATGTGACTTATCCTAATGACGCAGGCATCACCAATAATCCCAACTATATCATTCTGAATTCAACACTGCATACTCACTGCGCAGCCATATACAGATTTATTCAAAAAAACTATGCACTCTCTCCTGTGATAGCATTCAGAAAAAAAGGCAGCCAGGAGGATAGACTTAAAAGTTATTTCGATGAAATAAGCCGCAACACTGCTTCCGTTCCCTTAAAAATAAAAAATGTTGTGCTTGATGATAATTTCACTGCTGAAGATGTTAAACAACATTTTGATGAACATACATCGACAGTAGTTATTGCCGGCAGCCTGGATATTAGATTTGCCAACAAACTTACGCAGACACTGGCTTCCATTAATACCACTCACCCCACTCTTTTATTCGCTATGCCTACCTGGTGGGATGCTACTAATTTCACCCGTCCGGAGTTTAAAGGAATGGAGGTGATGTACAGCACACCATTTTACGTTCCCGCTGATCATGCAATAGGACAGGCACTTGCCAATGATTTTAAAAATCAGTATTATTCCCGTCCAACAGATATTTTTTATAAAGGTTATGAAACCCTTTACCATTTTGTTCACCTGCTTTATTTAAGCGGAAAGAATTTTTCATCAAGTCTTTCCGATAACCGCTTCCGCATTTTCAGTGATTTTGATATCCAGCCGGTATTAAATAGAAAAACCAACACGCTGGACTATATGGAAAACAAAAAGATCTACATGGTGAAAAAAGTGGACGGTGTGGTTACTGATGTTTATTAATCATAGCTGGCATAAGATTTCGTAATTTAATGATATGCCTCTCATCGAATTTACCGATAAAGGGTTGTATTGCGCTGCCGGCAACTTCTATATTGATCCATGGAAACCAGTAGAAAATGCCATTATAACACATGCGCACAG
>CAZSFY010000009.1:0-94760 GCA_964606315.1 uncultured Chitinophagaceae bacterium
TTTCTCCATTTTTAACCTTATCCACACTTACTGGATTAGTTGTGCAACAGGCACAGTTTGGCTCCTTAGAGATTGATACTCCCCTGAGGTTAATTCGAACATGAAGTCATCAGGAAACCTGGATGTATTCCTTCGAACTTGTCTTTTGAGTTGCTTGGTTTCTACTGCATACATTTCGACAAGATTGTAATCAAGAATCACTTTCCTGTTTCTTACCAGATGAATTTTATTAATAATTGCATCTTCTGCAATAATCAACTTTTTATTTGTTTCAGGCATATTATTATGGGTGAAAAAGCCGGTAGCAATACCGACCTTAATTATTTATTTTGTAAGGTGATAATTAATAACTCTCTCATCGTTGTTACTTTTACTCTTTTGCCGTGATGAAAGCCGAGTTGTTCTCACGTCCTGGAGACAAATACCTGAATTCTTTTCACTCCAGTGATTCGCAAACGCAAAATACTTTCAATGATGGTCCTTTTACATGAGTAAAACACGTTCAAAAGGTGTTTTTTTTGCTATAAATTCAGAATACGATAGAACTTGTCTGCCTGTTGCCGGGTATCTGTGAGTACTGTTCACTCCTGAGGTAGCGGCCTGTAGAGTAGCGATGTTCACGCTCATAGCGCCGATATTACCATTATACAAAGAGATCAGCGGTGCACCCCGACGGGCAAAAGGAGAAGTGCTGTGAATAGTTGTATAATCAGAAAATAGTCTTTTTTGGACCTTTCTAAATTTTCGCTATCATTGTATCTGAACTATACTCCTAAATATTAAACCATAAATTCCTATGAAGGAACTTTTGCTGCTATGCTCGCTTGTGTTTTCCTATCTTTTGCCGATCGCCCAATCTCCAAAAATTAAATGGGGAGAAGAATTTAAACTTAAAAAAGGAAGTACTGATCTGGAAGTGATCTATTCGGATAATAGTGGTGTGTATGTTGAGGAAGGACATAGCAAGCTAAAAACCTATTTTGTTATTGGCGCTACTATGAGAGTTTCGGCTACGCTTGTTAAACTCGATAAAAATCTTAATGAGATCTACCGCAGTGATTTTAATAAGGAACTGAAAGGAAAAGAGTTTGTTCAGTTTTTTATGTTACAAGGCAAAATGTATGTGATAGCTTCAGAATATACCAAAAACCCACGGCTGGTAGAAGTTTTTGGTGCTGAAGTAAATATGAAATCCGGTGAAATGGCTGGTACATGGAAACCATTAACCACTTTTATTCCTGATGGCAAAAGGGATAAGATCAATTTCAAAATTACCTTAAGTGCAGATAGCACTAATATGGTGATTGTAAGTTCTATTGAAGGCAATGAAAAAAATGAGTATAAGATACAGGAGTTTAATCGGGATTTTAGAGCTGCTTCAAAACCTGTGACCATAAGAAATGAATTTGATACCAAAACGTATAAGCTGGAGGACGTTGTTTATACAACAGATAAGAAAATCATCCTGGTAGGAAGAGTATATGAATACCAGGAAGGTAAAAGAAAGAAAGAAAAATTTATGGATTTCGCTAATTACAATATTCGTATTTACGATGAGAACGGAAAACAACAAACAGAGTTAAATACAAATATTAATGGTAAATGGTTGACCAGCGCTAAGCTAATGCAGGAAAAAAATAACGACCTGATACTGGCGGCATTTTATAATAATCATAGAAAAGGAAAAACTATTGACGGATTATTAGTGCAACGTATTGAGTCGAATACCGGGAAGATTGTATTTACCAGCGAAAATCCTATCAATAACTCATTGCTAAGTAACAACGATAATGACTCAGATAGTGAAGAAGAAGATGCGAAAGAGACAAAGGAGGAACGAAAGGAGAGAGCGGCTCTGGACAAAATTAAAGACGAGGGAGAGGCTTTTTCTAAGTTCATGCGTTTTCGTAATCTCTTTTACTCTTCTGGTAACAGTGTAATATTGCTTGCTGAATATTATAGGCAATACACTTATACAACATACAGTTATACACCTGGGTTTGGTGGTATGGCGGGCGGATCCAGTACCAGAACTTATACAGTATATGAATGTGGTGATTTGCTGATGTGTAAGATCAATAAGGAAGGTAAGTTTGAATGGCTGCAAGTACTACCCAAATATCAGCGTGAAGTTATTCAGGGGGCTGTACCTGAATCTGTCAGTACAGGATTTTTTCAACAGGTGGACAGACCCTTCTATGCTGGATTTGGAGCTATGCAAAAAAACAATACCATCAATATATTCTTTAATGATCATCCAAAGAATGCTTTGATTACACAGCCCGGAGCAAAAGTTAAAGCTATGCGGCGCTTTGGTAAATCAGATTGTTTTCTTTTAAGTGTGGACGAGTCAACAGGAAAGCTTACACGCAAAATGTTTTTCACTAATTCGGAAATGCCCGTAGCCATGCCACGACTATCTTCAGTAGTTGGTGATAATATGTACCTGATTGGTAAGGAAGACCGTATTATGGGTAAATCCAAAACAGCAGTCGCCCGGATTACGATGTAAGGATAATTATTGTTTTACTTTTCCTTTTAAAGCTTCCAGTCTGCCGGCAATATCCTGCTCGGATAAATAATATTTCCCGATAATAACACCTGCAATGTCACCAACGTTGTTGATATCTGTCAAAGGATTGGCATTCAGCAATACCAGCTCTGCCGGAGCACCTTCTTTTACCACCCCCGCATTGCTTCTGTCAAAATATTCGGCAGCATTCACTGTAGCAGTTTTTAATACTTCGTAAGGAGTGAGACCTGCATCTGTCATATATTTCAATTCCTGGTGAAGTGAAAAGCCAGGTACATCAAATACCTGCGGGGCGTCTGACCCTGCCACCAGTCCGACACCATTATCATGGCATGCCTTAATGATCTTTTTTCTCAATTTAATCAGTTGAACAACTTTGGCAGAATCATACGAGGGGTCACTCATGATATCGCGTTTTCCTCTTATCCAACTGTTCAAGGTATTTTCATGCATGTACACCATTTCAGGATCCTGGCTGAAGGCTTCGGCCGACTTTAACGGAGTGAACCATCTTTCGGGTAAACATTCGGTGGGCACTACCCATACGTTTTTACTTTTCAAAGCCTTAACGAGAGTGTCAATCCTGGTTTCATCGGCTTTGTCGGCGATATGTAAGGCAAACAATCCTATTTTATTACCTGGAATCTTTTCGATACCGGGAACAAGTGCTTCAACAAATCCATCAAGATGATCAATAGAAGCATATCCCGCATCGATAGCGTTCCAAACACCAACATCATAAGATACGTGCCCGGCGAAAGGGATACCTACTTCTTTAGCTGTTTTTACTACGGCATTAAAATTCTGTAAGGTTAAGCCAGGTAATAATTTTAATAGATCATAGCCTTCGTTTTTGTATTTTCTTACGAGACTGTCAGCATCTTTCTCTGATTTAACCGTACTGCCCATTAGCCCGGGCGCTGCCGCATAAAACCTGGGACCAAAAAATTCTTCGTTTTTCAGTTGGTCTCTTAACATAAGATGAGTAGGATGACCGAGCATACCCCTGATAGTGGTTACGCCTTTGAGTGCAAACAGTTCAAGCACATTTTTCATGGCTGTTGTATCATTAAACGTAGGTACATGAGCGTGCAGTTCGGCCATTCCAGGTATCAGGAATTTTCCGTTGCCATCTATAACTGTCGCATCGCCTGCTATCTTGTTTTTTCCTGTTGCAGCTATGGTTGTGATTTTTCCATCGGCAATAAACACATCCTGTCCTGCTATTACCTCTTCCTTGTCCATAGGAATTATCGATACGTTGGTAATAACATAGTCTGCCGTACCTGTTGTTTTGCCGGAAGAATTGCACCCTGCAATAATTAAGGCAAATGCTATAATAGAAAGTACTCTCATAACCATTGATTATTAATTATAGATTAAATCAGTATTTATGAAGTTAACCAATTTTTATAAAAAAGCACTCAGTCAGGGGAACTGAATTACCTGTAATAAATATATGCTGCGGATTTATGTAAAAAGAACATTGCTGCATCTAAATATTTCACTAAAATAATTTTTCATGAGCTATTTACGCCCTGCCGGCGCAGCATTGATAATGCTGCTGGCTATCTCTTGCCATAACGAGGCTAAAAGAGATGTTTACACAGATGAAAAAGTAGCACAGTTTATGGTAGATGCTGAGGAGCAGGATTATTCTTCTTCCAACAATAAAGAAACCGGCTATAATCAACAACAACCGGTGGATCGTGGATCCGACTGGCACAAAAAAATTATTAAACAGTCGACTATAAGAATAGAAGTAGAAAACTATCAGGAGTATAATAAGGCTGTTCATGATTGGATAAAAAACTGGGAGGGATATATTTCCAGTGAAGAAGAAAAATCCTTTGATAATTCTATACAGAATACTTTGATCATTAAAGTGCCCACTCATTTTTTTGATGAAGCCGTTCAATATATTTCTTCATATAGTGGCAAGTTGTTAGAGAAACAAGTCAGCGCAAAAGATGTAACCAGCGAATACTATGATACCAAATCAAGAATAGAAGCTAAAAGAAAAGTCAGACTCCGTTATATGGATATGCTGCAGAAAGCAAAAAATATGGAAGAGGTATTACAGGTAGAACGAGAGATTAATGCTATTCAGGAACAAATAGAATTAGGGGAGGGGCGCGTTCAGTTTCTAAATCACTCTACAGCTTACAGCACTTTACAACTTACCTTCTTTCAGTTTTTAGGTGGTGAACCTGTCAAACAGCCAGGTTATGGAGACAGAGTATTATTAGCTCTTGCTGATGGTGCTAAATGGTGCGGAGAATTATTGATAATGATTGTTTCTCTCTGGCCATTGCTTGTTGGTGGATGTTTAGTGTTCTTGCTGATAAGGCGCAATTTTAATTCAGGAAGAAAAATCAAACCGGCGTGAAAATGTGCTGGGCTATTGAAAATAACAAGTCCAACCAGCGCGAAAACTGAAATATCATTCATTATCCGAAGGGTAGAAAATTACCAATTCAAACCAACCTGAAGGCTCTTAGGGATATTTTTCCCCATTATTAATTAACTATTTTTTATAAAAAACATTTCAACTCGATAATTATTGCTTAGGGCAACATATTGATAATTCCTTTTCCTGTTGTTGTGGATTGAAATGGCCGGGATTCGTGATAAATAATGCTGGCATGGTTTTAAAAGGTATATGTCTGCTTAAAATATTTTAAGTAACAAAACTTGAATTTTTATGAAGAGTTGGGAATTAAAATTAAAGGGTAACTGGAATGAGGTAAAGGGGAAAATTAAAAAGCAATATGCAGATCTTACTGACAATGATCTGTTATATGAGGAAGGAAAAGATGACGAACTGCTGGGTCGTATACAGCAGAAGATTGGCAAATCTAAAGAAGAAGTAAAAGAGTGGATAGAGAGCTTGTGATGACTTTGTCTTATTGTTCTTAATAAATCCATGATCATATCCGGTTATCTATTAAATTAAAATGCATAAGAGATGATAAAAAATTATTTTAGAATCCTCACTCTGGTAGTTTTGGCTGCAGTCATATTCGTGGCATGTAAGAAAGATGATGATCCAGCCGACAACGATCTGTTTGTAGGAACCTATAATGGAAGCATAAGCTATATTACAGAAACTGAGAGTAAGTCATCTGAAACTGGCAGTGTAACCGTAGTAAAGGTGGGCAATAATTACAATTTTGTTTTTTCTGATGGTATTCCAGATTTAACTGGCGTACAATTCAGAAAGGATGGAGATAACGCAGTATCTGTAGATGAAGATGAGGCCAAATATATTCGTATTACTGCCAGCAATCTAATTATAGCTTATACTAAAGACGGAGCATTATGGACAGCCAACTGTGATAGATAGATTAGAAGGGAAGGGGGATTATAAAAGGGAGTTTCAGAATATGGGACTCCCTTTTATTGTTGGGTGTCATATAGATTCTTTATAACTGTGTAATAACTGTCGTCAGCATAAAAATTATTGTTAGTTGGAAAGACCAAAATTGTGAAGGAAGTAATCCTGTAATGTACTATTTTTGCACTCCCTCAAAAGGCTGCCCAGGTGGCGAAATTGGTAGACGCACTACCTTGAGGTGGTAGCGCTGGAAACGGCGTGCTGGTTCGAATCCAGTCTTGGGCACTTGTAAGCCCCTTGATAGTCAAGGGGTTTTTTAATTAAAGCCACGTCCGGCGTGAGTTTCAACGTTCAGAATTGTTTAGGATTGTTCGGGATTGTTTAGGGTTTACAACCCCCGTTTAGACCCCTTCTCGCCTTTCGGGGACAACCCCCGCTATTATAATATTTAAGCCTAAACACTTCAATGAAGTACAACGTTATCGCGGTCGCTCGGAAAGACAAAAAGAATAAGGAAGGGCTTTACCCTATTTACCTATTTATTTATTCAGGCTCTAAACTTATTGCCAAAAAGTCGCTAGGGCATAAGGTCACACCCGAAAACTGGGACCCCAAAAAAAGACAAGTGAAAAGAGTGGTAGCGAATGCAACCCTTATTAATTCAAGAATTAAAAAAGAGATTGCAGATGTAGAAGCTTCCCTTCTTTCGGAGTTTCTGCAATCCGGAACATCTAATATAAGTCTGTTACTTAGGCAGGCTAAGGTTCGAGAAATTGACTTCTTCGAGTTCGCCGACACTCAACTTCGAGAAAAGAAGTTTTCGCCGGAAACACGCCGCAATCGAATACTATATGCCGACAAGATAAAAGCCTTCAGGGTAAGCCGTGGCTTTGGTACAGCTAAGGAGCTTCCCGATAATAAAACCGAATATAAGACACACCTTAAGCTACACGATGTTGACTATAAGTTTCTTCAGCAGTACGAATCTTATCTTCGTACAGATCGCGGGAACGCCGATAATACGGTTTGGGGAAGCTTCAAATTTATCGCTTCGATCATTAACGACGCCATCCGCTTAGGCTATATTCAGGAAAGCCCGTTTAAAACGTATAAGCGCCCCAAATACAGGCAGACAACCCGCGCTTATCTTACGCAGCAAGAATTAAAAAAGCTTGAAGATTTTGCCTCCGGAAACGCTGAAGAAGGCCTTCGTACTATAGCTACACAATTTTTATTTATGGCTTATACCGGATTGCGTCACGGAGATGCAGTACAGTTTCGTACTCATCTGCATGTCTCAAACAATGAGCGTATTGTATTAACTACTAAGAAAAGCCAAAAAGAAACCAGCATATTAATAAACAATCGCATTGCACGACTATTGCCATTTATCACTGATAATCCTGTGATGTCTACCAATCAGGATTTTAACCGTAAGCTTAAGATTATTGCGGCCGCTATCGGCATTAATAAAAACCTTACTGCGCACGTTGCACGACATACGTTCGGCGCTTCGTTGGTCGATCTTAATGTACCTATCGAAGTAGCAAGGGAATTACTTACACATAGTAATTCGAAAACAACTAAAATATATTACCATTTGAAGAAGGAAAATTTAGACGCGGCTATGAAGAAGTTTGATAATCTCACTAAATAAAAAGAAAGCCCCGCTAAGACTAACGGGGCTATTAACCTTATCCTATGAAGGTGCAAATATAATATATACTACGCAGCTAAAGACGTGTTGATTATTTTAAATATATCCTTATTAGGACATCTTGAATTAACCATCTTTAACGCTATTGAATCGCTGAAATTAGTAATACCCATTTTATAGGATAATTTTATTAATTGATTAAATATAGTGGCATTAACTGGTACGCATAAACGACGCTTCACATTTGATGCGTATATAAACGCGGTCCCCTCGTCGCTGTTAATAAGGTTTGCAATAAATTTATTAGCTTTCCTTTGATTGACGATAGCCTTTTCAATAAATTTTTCGTTCGCTTTTGTCATGGTTTTTATTTTAGAGTGAGGGATTAATACCTATTTTTTTTATCTTAGTAATTGTGTTAATGTGAACGCCTGTCAGCTTTGAAATTTCCACAGCCTTATATCCTTTCTTCAAATATTCCAATGCCTTTTTATTTTTTTCCTTACTTAAAAACTTAGCGCTGTCCTCCTTACTACCTTCAATCCTTCCCTTATATATTCCCTTCATTTTAGCGATCTTGATTCCCTCTAACTGCCTTTCTTTAATTTGGGACCGTTCCATTTCTCCAACAATACCTAGTATAGAGATCATCATTTTGGAAATCGGATTCTCCTTGCCGTTCTCTCCTAATGTTGAAAGACCTTGTGAAATAAAATGAATGGTAATTTTACTTTCTGTGAAGAAGTGAATAGTATTAATAATGTCCCGAAGGTCCCTACCTAATCTATCTATTGATAGGACCGATAACGATAAACTAACGCCCTTGTCAATTAAGTTTTTAATTTCTTTTCCACCTTCCCTTTCGAAGAATGGGACCGCACCGCTACACTTATCTTCGATTACAAGGTTGTAACTAATTTCGTCCGCTCTTTGCCTGTCCGTCTTTTGATCCAATGTACTAACCCTACAATACAGAACTTTCATATTTTTAGGATTACCTTCTTTCATACCCTAAATTTATGAATAATCTTCGGTGTTTGCAAGTGGATGGCTAAAAAAAGCAAGAAAATAAATTCACATTATAGGGTACGGTCTAATTCTGTGAATTTGCTTGAACTTAAAAGCTGTTCGTTCTAATAATTTCTTTCATTTTAGCAATGAGTTTTTCGTTGAAGTCGAGATGCTCTGGAAACTTCACATATATTTCCAATATTTCAACAAATTTTTCGAGGTCTTTTTTTGCAGCCACCCTGTCGTTACGCATTATATAGTGATAATGTCGAACGTAATAACCGTACGCCCAATAAGGAAATTTACGTACCAGTTCGTTGGCCTTATCAAATAATGCAACATCTTGTACAATGCTTATATTAAATCCCCCTGTGGCATCCTTTTCGCCTTGAATCATTAAGCCGACCATTGCTTCAGCGACTTCTGTACTTGTGCTCGCTCTTCCTAGTGCTTGTCGTCCATTTGGTTCATAGGTTGCGTAAGCCTTATATAAAGCCGTATGTTCAAGTCCAGTTTTTAATTCATTAATTTCTTTTTGCTTAGATGTTAAGTCATCTTGATAAATGCTTATTTGATCTCGAAGGCCTTCATTAGCTTTTAGTAGGGTTTCATTTGTAGCGCTAATGCCTTCAAGGGATTTTTGTTGCTGCTCGTTTTGTTTTTTTAACTCATCCCTTGATTCAGTCACTGATCCTATTACCTCTTTTTTGTCCTTCTCTCCATCTTTTTGTCCACCTATAACTGATAGTACAGCTCCAACAAATGCCAGTACTGGTCCCGCAACTGTCATCCAATGCATATGATAAAAATATTTCATACAAATATATACATTCCGACTTCTAGCGTACGGGGAAATCAATTAGAAGCGATTCAGGGGTAGTAAAAATTCTAAATCATTGCGGAAGTAAGGGGACGGGCTAAAGATCGAAGGAGGCCGCGTTTTCGTGAACTATGAGAGACCCCCTGCTATGTACTAGTAATGTGTACTTCGTTTATACGCCGATTTTTCCTTCCCTTCTTAAGCTGGGGTTAGCAGTGGTTAGCTGTAGGTTAGTGCTTCAAAAAACGACTAAAAACCGCGTCTGTATTGACTTTTCAGGTTTTTGGTTAGAGCAGTTAGCCGAAAAAGGCTCTATCTCTTTTTATAGGAAATACTATTTTCTTTATACGTGTAACATAAAAAAAGGTCTAACCGGCTAACCGTAATATATAACCGATTGATAATAATAATAGTTATAAGGTTATACCTTTTAAAAATTGAGGTATAACTAGGTATAACCGGTCTAACTTTGCTATACGGTCCCTTAGGTTAGCGGAAGTAACCCGACGGTTATCGGTTTGAATTTGAACTGAAACGCAGGTCTGTATTACATTCTACCGGTTTAGGTTATTCGTGTTACCCGAAAAAGCTCCTATCTCTTTTTATAGGAAGTTGTATTTTTCTATATACGTATATACGAAGAAAAACGGATAACCGGATAACTTTTTGAGTTCCGCCGTACGGCCGAATGAATTGCAGACAATTACAGACAGGATAAAAATTCCGGAATGATAGGAGCCGAACGGAAGAAGATACGCGAAGGAAGACCCGCGTACGTTCGCGACATAGAAATAACAGACCCCCGGCTATATATAGTAGGTTGTATTTCGTATTACCGCCCTAATTTTTCTTCCCTTAGAAAATACGTGTAATCCTTTGTAATAGTTCTGTAATTGTTCCCAAAATAGGCTGAAACATAATACAGGACTACATTATAGGCTAAAGTGTAATTGCTGTAATAGCAAAAAGGCTCTATCTCTTTTTATAGGGAATACTCTTTTTCTTTATACGTACGGATAGAAAATAAGTATTACAGTCTAACACTTTTATATAACCTATTGATAATTATATAAGTTGTAGTGTAATACTTTTACCTGTTAAATGTCTAACGACGTCTAACAAGTATTACATTTCCGCCGTACGGTACATTTTCCCGACTTCCGGGTAATAAAAAACCCGCCTAAGAATAGGCGGGACGCTATGACAAAAAAACAATTCCTTTTACCAGTAATCTTTTACGCTTTCCTGTAAGGTCCTCTTAACCTTTTTCACAATACAATGCACATCCTTCAAATCGAGTAAGTCCGCGTATTTTTCAGGGACCGCCGCTAACGTTTTTCTTAGGCTCCCTTCCTGCACGTAAAGGTCCCATACCATTGCTATCACATTCGATGCTGCCCGGTCTTCTATTGTTCCGTAAAAGTCATGCAGTGTGTACCCTATACGATTAAGCAAAATGTCTTCTGGTTCTTCTTCGCTTTGAGGTTGGTTCAATATTATTTCCGAAAACTTTTCCCTCCGATTTAATTCATCCTTTCTGTAATCCTTGTGATACTTCGACGTCTTACTTTTATATTGATTAAGCAGTAAGCGAAGGAATATCGGCTTAAGACCTTCTTTGGGATTCCAGTAACTAATTAATCTTTCTTCTGGAAATTCCAGTATCATTAAACTAACGGTTTGAAACAAGTCTTCCCATTCTTCACCCGCAATGTTTTTTGTGTACTTCATGTACTGATTAATATTATCCGTAAAATGTTGAACTATTTCCTTTCTGGTCATACTATTTTATTTGATGTGTTATGAAATCTATTCTAAATATTGCCGATCAATCTGAATCAGTCGAACGATGTGGTATTACTTCTTCGCATTCGAATATTTTTCCGATACCATCCATAATACCCTTTCGTTTTTGGGGCCTTTGAATTGGGACCGCGTAAACAGGCTTATAATTAATTTGTAGGGATTCACCGCTTTGATTGGTGATGCGTTTAAGCCGTCGCGATAAAACCTTTATTAGTAGGTTAAATTCGTGATCGTCTTTTTCTTTTTTTTCCCGTTGTGTTATTATTTTATCTTGCATAGTGCAAGCGAGTAGACAACTACAATCCACTGTTTCAAAAAATCAAAGGATTGAGTATAAAAAGAAGGTTAAACGTGAAATTGTTTAGACCCTAGCACGACCCCAAATCAAAACGATCTTTGTATAAGCCGCGTCCGGCGTGTATTGTAAAGGCTTTAAGTGTATCCAGTCTTGGGCACATAAACCCTGCAATAAAATTGCAGGGCTTTTTGTTTACATACCTGCAATTAATTTCTGGATAACACATTAACTTTTCTACGTTTTGTCTGCCTCGGCAAAACCTTTATATTCGCCACGTAACCTTTATGGTGAATTAAAAAACAGCTTGGAATACGGCGCTTTTCATACTGAAGATAACTGGACAATAGCGTTCCACCAGGGAAATGCAGAGGCTCTTGAGATAATCTTTAATGCCTATCATGAGCGCCTTTACCATTTCGCGCGACGCTTTGTGGTTGAAACACCTGAAGCGGAGGATATTACATCAGAAGCATTTATGAAACTCTGGGAGCGTCGGAAGCATTTTGATGGTTTACCTTCGATGGTGATGTTTCTTCATAAGACAGTAAAAAATCGCTGCCTCGATGTGCTTAAACATCGGCAAGTCAAATCTAATCGCCATGCTCAGTTGCAACAAGTGCTGGAGAATACTGCGGACGGCGACTTTCTGGTTGAGATGATCCGTCTGGAACTCATGAAACGGATTTATGGGGAAGTGTCTCGTCTCCCAGCAAAAACCAGGGAGGTGTTTTTGCTTTCTTACCGCGATGGCTTAAAGCCCTCTGAAATTGCTGCCCAGCTTAAGCTGAGTGTGCAAACGGTGAAAAATCAGAGAGTTACAGCATTAAAGTTGCTACGGGAGACTTTTCAAAACGATCCTCTGATACTGATTCTTTTGGCCTTGCTCGAACAGGAGATTCAATTCTTTTCGTAAAGATTTAGTACGTTTTTCTTTCAGTGTCGTTCTTTATAATATTGAATACACAAGATGCCAATTGAAGAGCAAATAGCAAGGTTATTATTCCGCAAGCTGGAAGGCTTGCTGACTCCTGATGAAGAAAAGGAGCTTGAGGAATGGGCCGAAGGTTCTGAGAGTTACAAACTACTGCTATTAGAAATAGAAGAGGATGAAAGTCTTGCATATGATCTGCAACACACACATCCCGATAATTGGTTAGCTGCGTCGCAAAGAATGAAACAAAAGGTGATGAAGGATTCATCTCTTAATGAAGAGACGAATAATCTGCATCGTATTCATTTCTTAAAAACCGCCTGGTTTCGCATTGCAGCCTCAATATTATTATTTATTGGTATTGGCGCCTACCTCTGGCTAACCATGTTTAATAATGCTCCCCAAATCGCAACCAGTAAACCAGTTCCTGCTGAAAATGATGTATTGCCTGGCGGAAATAAAGCTATTTTAATACTGGCAGATGGATCACAAATTGTGTTGGATAGTGCTGGCAACGGTTTGCTGGCACAGCAGTCCGGCGCTACTATTCAAAAAACTTCAGAGGGACAATTAGCCTATATCTATAATGAAGATTTACTCTCTTCTTCCGTATCATATAATACGATGAGCACTCCACGTGGGGGGCAATATCAGCTTGCTCTTCCTGATGGCTCAAAAGTATGGTTGAATGCAGAGAGCTCGATTACTTTTCCAACAGCTTTTGTTGGACCAAACAGAGTCGTTAAGATAATAGGAGAAGCTTATTTTGAAATAAAATCAAATAAAGAAAAACCTTTTGTTGTAAATACTGAAAAGGATACCGTCATTGTGCTGGGAACTTCATTTAATGTGAAAGCGTATCGTGACGATCCGGTACAAAAAATTTCCTTGTTACAAGGAGCGGTTAGAGTAAATCAACAGTTGCTGAAGCCTGGTCAGGCTTTGCAGGATGGTATAGTGGTGAGCACCAACCTGGAGCAGGATATTGCCTGGAAAAATGGTGTGTTTGATTTTAATCATCTTACTATACCTGAAGTAATGCGACAGCTAGCTCGTTGGTATGATCTGGATATTCACTATACAGGAAAATCCCTACCTGATGTCCGGTTATACGGCAGCATGGATAAAAATTTATCTCTACGGCAGGTATTAGAGGGATTGCGGGATATGAATATCCATTATCAAATAGAAGGAAGAAAACTAACTATTCAGCCTTAGTCAACTTTATCCACCGATTGTTAATTCGCTATCCAATAGCCCCTGTCTGAAAATGAAAACCGGGAATGATTACGACATTCCCGGCGAATGTTTTGGGACAGCTCATGAACAAACCATTGACGATAGTATTATTCATCAAACCCAAAACAACTCAAAGGTATGTTATTGACAGTTTTTTGCGGTGGTAAGCCAATGCGTTCCTATTACTGCTGGAACCAGTCCGTCCGCCGCATCACCAAAACCACACTGCGGATCATGCAATGGATGGGTATTTTACTGCTGGCATGCAGTTGTACACTTAGTGCCAATACAAATTCACAAACGGTGTCTTTGTCAGCTAAAAATATGAAGCTGGACAAGGTTTTTTCTGCTGTCTCGCAGCAAACAGGCTATCACATAGCCTGCAATTATCAACTAATCGAAAATGCACCACCTCTAACCCTGGAATTAGTGAATGCTACAATTGAAGCTACCATGGAAACTTTGCTGGCTGGTAGACCATTGGAATACACGATTAGGAGTAAAACAATTTTTATTAAGAGTAAAACTATGCCCAAAACTCCCAGTATAAAAGATATTTTAAAAGATCAGCTTCGGATAGTTGGACGCGTCACTAATGCAGAAGGACAACCCATAGCGGGTGTTAGTGTGATTATCAAAGGAACTACTACGGGAACAACAACTAATGCTGAGGGTTATTTTGTACTGAACGTGCAGGAAGGGCAGACATTGGTAATAAGTTCCGTACAATACGATACGCAGGAGGTTGGTATTGACCAAAGTATTAGAGAATTGACCATTGTTTTGAAAGCCAGTATAAGTAATCTGCAGGAAGTGGTTGTCAATAAGGGCTATTATACTGAAAGCAAAAAGTTGGCAACGGGTAATGTAAGTACGGTTAGTGCCTCTGAGATCGAAAAACAGCCAGTAAGTAATCCCCTTGCTGCCATGCAGGGAAGAATGGCTGGTGTACATATTGTTCAAAATTCTGGTGTGGCAGGTACTGGATTTGCTATCCAGATCAGGGGAAGAAATAGCATAAGAACGGAAGCAAATAACCCTCTTTATATTATTGACGGTATTCCCTTTGCTACGGAAGATCTGCGGAATCATGATATCAGCGCAAGGATACTTGGATCGTACGGCCCTAGCCCACTCAATAGTATCAATCCTATTGATATTGAAAGTATAGAGATTCTTAAAGATGCTGACGCTACCGCTATTTATGGTTCACGAGGTGCTAATGGTGTAGTATTGATTACAACAAAAAAAGGAAAAGCCGGCAAGTTGAAAGTGTCGGCAAATGCATTTACTGGTGCTTCAAAAGTGGCCCGCCTCATGAAGTTGATGAATACCGAGCAATACCTGGAAATGCGCAGAGAAGCACATGCCAACGATGGTGCTACGACTTATCCCTCCTGGGCCTATGATGTTAATGGCACATGGGATTCCACAAGATATACCGATTGGCAGAAAGTGTTGATTGGAAGAACAGCTAAGACTCAGCAGGCACAGGTTGGTCTTTCCGGAGGCAATGAACAAACACAATTTTTAATTAGTAGTACCATCTTTCGGCAAACAACAGTGTTTCCTGGAGATTTTGAATATAAAAAAGGAGCTGTTCATCTCAATCTTAGGCATCGGTCTGCGGATAAAAAATTCTCAATGGAGCTTTCCAGCAACTATGTGTTGGATAATAACAACCAGATAGAGAGTGATCTAACCAGAGAGTCGATTCGACTGGAACCGAATGCACCTGCTCTTTACACAGAAGATGGTGCATTGAATTGGGCTAATAGTACGTGGGAGAATCCACTTAGACATTTGGTTACATCATACCAGGGAAAATCTAATGCATTGTTTGCGTCATTACAGCTCAGGTATCAGTTACCCTATGGTTTTTATATAAAAATAAACGGGGGATTTAATAGCAAAGCTGTAAATGAAACGAATAAGACTCCTTCCACTATATATGACCCGGCATATGGATTGGGTAGCGAGTACGCAAGCCTCCAGATTAGTTCAGGTAATCAACAATCTTGGCAGATGGAACCACAATTGGGCTGGGAATATAATTGGGGAAAAAGCAGGTTTAGTGCATTGGCCGGTAGCACTTTTCAGGATCAGACGCATAACATGATTTATATGGGTGGGTACGGTTTTCCTAGTAATGCACTGATTGGCAATATTGCGGCGGCTACCTATCAATACATCATAAATAATACAGATCAGATCTATCGTTACAATGCCTTGTTTGGAAGGATCAATTATAGCTTCGATGAAAAATATATAGTCAATATAACGGGACGCAGAGACGGTTCAAGCCGTTTTGGTCCTGGTAAGCATTTTGGCAATTTTGGTGCGGTGGGTCTGGCCTGGTTGTTTCATGAAGAGGCATTCTTATCTAAACTGTCACCGGTACTGAGTTTCGGAAAAATTCGCGCCAGTTACGGAACCACCGGGAGCGACCAAATAGGAAATTATCAATTCCTGGATACCTATGTTTTATCGAATAGGCTTTACGAGGGGTTGGTAGGACTATCTCCCTCCAGGCTTTACAATCCTCTATTTGGCTGGGAAAGTAACCGGAAATTCGAGGTTGCACTTGAGATCGGACTGTGGTCTGACAGATTGTTTTTATCTACGGCTTACTTCCGTAATCGTTCTTCCAACCAGTTGGTGGGAATTCCCTTGCCTGGTACTACAGGCTTTCCCTCTATCCAGGCTAATCTGGATGCAACAGTACAAAATACTGGTTATGAGGTGGAGTTGAGAACTGTTAATCTAACGAGTAAAAAACTCCGTTGGACTACCTCTCTTAATCTGACTGTACCCAACAATAAACTGATTGATTTTCCCAATCTGGCTTCATCTACCTATGCGGCGCAGTATGAGATCGGCCAGCCACTTGATATTCGAAAAGTTTATCATTATACCGGCATTGACAAGGCAACCGGTCTATTTACATTCCTGGATGTTAATGGCGATGGCCAGTTTACAGGAGCTGAGGACAGGAAAACGATCATCCGTACCAATGTTAGATATTTTGGGGGCCTGACCAATACTTTCAGCGTAGGAGGTTTTCAACTAGATTTTCTTTTTCAGTATGTTAAACAGACAGGATCCAATTATTTTGCTGGTGGTGCCATGCCGGGACTACGCAATAATCAGCCTGTCAGTGCGCTCAACCGCTGGCAGCGAGATGGAGATGAAGCCTGGCTGCAGCGTTATAGTACTGGCAGCGATGCGGCCGCCTATAATATCTTTAGCAGGTACCAATTTAGTGATGCAGTTCTAAGCGATGCTTCATTTATACGATTAAAAAATCTCTCTCTCAGTTATAATTTTCCAGCTAAATGGTTATCCAAAGGGAGTTGCAACGTTTACTTACAGGGACAGAACTTACTGACCTTCACACAATATGAAGGGGCTGATCCGGAAATCATGTCGGTGTCTACCTTACCTCCTTTAAGAGTGATTACGGCTGGCTTTTCATTTAGTTTATAAACTTAACAATTATGTTTATGCTGACTTCTATATATCATTATATCGTTTGCTCACTCGGAAAGCACATGTTTCAGCTGATAGTAGTGATTATGTTTTTATTTTCACTAGGGGCTTGTAACAAATTTGTTGAGATACCAATGCCATCTTCAGAACTTGCTTCGCCTATGGTTTTTGAAGATTTGACAACAGCAAATGCTGCTGTGGTTGATATGTACATTCAACTTCGGGAAAGAGTGTTGGCAACAGGGCAATCTGGTGGAATATCTATGTTGATGGGCCATTACGCTGATGAATTGGAGCCTTATGGCTATGGAGGACTATTTGAAGAGAACTATTATCTTAATAATCTTACACCTTCAAATATTTCTGTCCAAAGTTTATGGAATAATAGCTATTCGCTTATCTATAGTGCTAATGCAATTATTGAAAGACTCGAACAGTCGGCCAATATTACCGGAGTTGATAAGAACCGATTGCAGGGAGAAGCCTATTTTGTCCGCGCATACACTCATTTCTACCTTGCTAATCTGTTTGGGCAAGTTCCTTATGTGACAACTACTGATTATAGGGTTAATACCCGCATTGCCCGACAGTCATTACCCAACATATATCAACTAATAATTGATGATTTATTGCAGGCCAAAACTTTATTGACTGAAGATTATCGTGGCCAGGAAAGAATAAGACCGAACAAATCGGTAGCTGGCGCTTTGCTTGCAAGGGTGTATCTATATGCGGGCAACTGGGAATTGGCAGAGAAAGAAGCTACAGAAGTCATTGATCACCATTTGTACACTTGGGTGGATGATCTTGATCAGGTTTTTCTGAAATCCAGTACCGCTACTTTATGGCAATTGATACCTAATCAAACTGGATTTAATACCTACGAAGCACAGTACTTTATTTTTTTAAGTGGTCCACCACCTAACAGAGCGCTCAATATGGTGTTGGTTAATGCTTTTGAGCCGGGTGACAAAAGAAAGGAGCATTGGATAGGTACTGTTACTGATGGATCAGAAAATTGGTATTATCCCTATAAATACAAAGAGCGTGCATCTACTTCTATGTCCGTAGAGTATTCAATCATTTTCAGGTTGGAAGAAATGTATTTTATCCGCGCTGAAGCCAGCGCTAGGCAGGACATTTTTAATGTATCGCGCGATGATATCAATAAAATCAGAGAGAGAGCGGGATTGGATCCTGTGACTACCGACACACGCGAAGGACTTATTACTGATATTCTGCAAGAGCGTCGAGCTGAATTATTTACCGAACAGGGACACAGATGGTTTGATCTGAAAAGAACACAAATGGCAGACACATACTTATCAGGTCTCAAGCCTGGTTGGTCGATTACCGATACTTTATTGCCTATTCCCGAATCAGAGATCCTTATTAACCCGCTGGTAGGTCCGCAAAATCCTGGTTATGGGAATTGATAATATGGGATAGTTGTCCTGAGAGTCATACAAACATATTTTTTTAGACTGGGTAAGATTACTCAGTCAGGTGAAGATATTTTTCGAATAAAAAAGAACAAATGAAAAAGATCCAATGGTTGATCCTTTGCATGTGTAGTAGTGCAATTGGTCTTAGAGCAAATGTTGACACTGTTAATTATCCGGTAATCGGTAAGCCAGCACCGGATATTGTATTGAATGATGTTAGGTATTATACAAAAAATATAATACAGGGAAGGGATTTTCATGGCAAATGGCTAGTGCTTGATTTCTGGTCAAAAGGATGTGGTGCATGTATTGCCAGTTTTCCCAAGATGAATGCATTGCAGGCCGCGATGAAAGATAGTATGCAATTGATTTTGGTAGGTATTAATGGGGGATTTTGGGGGCAGGGTGTTGAGTCATTATTTGAAAAATTGAGAAAGTTGCATGACTTAGATATGGCAGTGGCTTACGATAGTGTATTACATACGCAGTGGGGTATTTCTACATTACCTCATATTATTATTATTGATCCGGAGGGCATTGTGCGTGCAATAACCGGAAGAGTAGACCAGCAAAATTTGTTAGCGCTTATGCAGGGAAAGCAACATGAGCTGAGGTATAAAAAAAATAATTTTGAGTTAGAAAATTTCGAAGATCCTGTCAGGTTGAACGAGCCTTTTCTCAATGCCGGCAACGTTAGCCATGATCTGGATTTTGAATATCGGTCAATCCTATCGAGGTTTGATCCAACTATCGAAGGAATGACACGCTCTCATGTTGTAGACATTGATTCTTGGATCAATATCCAACGGTGGATAGGAGAAGATAAGGCATATTGGCAGGGGACAGGATTAGAAATAGCCCAGCTATATCGCTTGGCTTATGCAGGTGAAACAGATTTTTTCCTCATTAATTATAACAACACAACCAGTCCTCATTACGGAAGCTTCTATCCCATACCAATTTTAGAAATGAGAGATTCGGCATCCCTTTCCAATGATTTATCCAATTTCGACAAACTATATAATTATAGTTTAATCATACCTAAGCAAAAGGCCAGCAAAGCCGAGCTCATGTGGCAAATGCAATGCGATTTGATGAAATTTTTTCCATACAAAGCTACAGTGGAAACACGTCAGTTGCCTTGCTATGAGTTGATAGCTACTGAAACAGCCAGGAAGAAGTTACGTACAAAGGGTTTGGATTCTAAGCTTACTACTTCTGACGGGTATACTTATATAAAATATGTAAATGCTCCTGTCCGAAATCTGCTTACTATAATCAATAGTGTTACTGGTAGAAAAATTCCAGTTATAGATAAAACAGGCATAGAGGGTAATATAGACCTAAACATTGACGCAGAATTGAAAAACTTCGAGGCTGTAAGAAAATCTTTACAGAAAAGTGGACTGGATATTATTAAAGGTACAAAGGAAATGAAATGCATCGTACTGCGAGATAAATAATATCAATCTTAAATAAGGAGAATTATCAATGATAAGAAGAAAACAGTCTTTGTGTATACTTTTTGGTATATGCATTAGCGTACTAGTATTTGGGCAAAAAAAGATACTCACCCCCAATGATTACGACTTGTGGACAGCATCGGAGTATTTTTCCAGAGGAGAAGTTAGCAATAATGGCGAATGGGTAGCCTATAATGTATCGAATCGAAACGGCGACCGATCTGTTTTTTTACGTCATAAAAAAGGCACTACTCATCACTTCAAAATGCAGGGAGAACAATACTACTTCGATTACAATACCAAACTTTTCAGTGAGGATAGTAAATGGTTTGCTCATAGACATGCAGATACATTAACGATCCTGAGATTGTCTGATGGTCAGCGTCAGGTATATACGGGTATATATAGTTTTACTTTTGTTGCAAGAGGTCAATATCTGTTAGTCTGGGATAATAAAGAAAAAGGAAAAACTATATGGATAAGAAACTTGAATAATAATCGTTTGGATTCATTTAAGAATGTTCTTCATCATTCTGCAAGTCCAAATAACGATATGTTGGCTATCGTTGTCCAACATCAAGGGTATCAAAAAGTTGACATTATCTCATTGAAAAAAGGGTTTCCAGCGAAATCGATTGCTACCGATGACAACGCTGATTTTACCAATCTGACTTGGAATAAATCGGGTTCAGCTTTGGCTTTTATGTCTGTTATAGTAAAAGATTCTACCGTACCAACACTAAAGGAAATTTTTGTTAGCCGAAATCTAACTACAACACCATTAACTACAAAACTAGATACACAGTATGGTAAAGATTTTCCGGCATCTGGCTATTACTTGCCTTTGCGTTTGTTTGTGGCTGATGATGGTAAGGCTTTAAGTTTTGACCTTCGTCCCAGAGAAAATACACTATTAGAACAAAAGCAACAAAAGGTAAAAGTATGGAATACTGAAGATAGAGAATTATCAATACAGGATTATTATGATGATCCTGTAGCTGTGACGGAGAAGGTATGGTTCACTGACAGTAATTTTTTGTCTAGTGTAGGGGATACGTTACATCCGTATGCATTGATGAATGGCAATTTTCGCTGGGCTTTAATGTACAACAGGAAAACCTATTTACCGAGGCACAAGTATATCAATGAGTTTATTGATATTTATATGAAGGACTATGTTACTGGTCGTAAGAAGCTGGTAGCCCAACAGGTGAAAGAGGAGAAAAGAAGTGTATCGTTATCGCCTTCAGGAAGGTATGTGGCTTATTACAAAGACAAAAATTGGTGGATATATGATGGTCAAACAGACACCACCAGTTGTATTACTGCTTCACTAGGGATTACTTTCGAAGATACTAATAGCGATATAAATGGCATAAAGCCTGCTTGTGGCTTTGGCGGATGGGTAGACGGAGATAAGGCTATTTTGTTGGCCGATCAGTTTGATATATGGCTTGTCAATATAGACAATAGTAAAAAACTACGGATTACCGATGGTAGATCTACAAATAGAGTTTTCAGAGTGTATGAACCACGAATTTTTCAGGAAGGTCCTGGCAGAGGATTTAAGATATTTTTGCCGAGAGTACATGATGCTAGAAAAGGGATTTTTATCACTTCTGTGAATGAAATTAATCTGGATAATGGTTGTTGGGTATGGAATAAAGATCAAGGGTTGATAAAACTGGTCGAGCAAAACAAAAAGATTACTCATCTTACACTTCCAACCAGTAAAGCTCCATTTTTATATTATACGACAGATTTTGATCAACCACCAGTGTTGAGCATGGTTAATTCTTCGGTTTCCATTAGTACTACTTTGCACGCGACCGATCAGTTTCAACAATCCTTTCATTGGGGGAGATCAATGCTCATTTCTTATAAAAATACGTCCGGCAAATTACTCAAAGGGGCACTATTTTTTCCAGCTAACTATCAGCCTGGTAAAAAGTACCCGCTAATTGTTGAGATATATGAAAAAAAGTCTCGTGAGATGCATGATTATGTTGTTCCTTCTTATGAAGAAATATTAAACCGGACAATATATACCAGTGAAGGATACTTTGTTCTGTTACCCGATATTCATTATAATATTAACGATCCTGGAATGTCTGCGTTGGATTGTGTGACAGCAGCCGTACAGTCAACAATTGATAGCGGTTGGATAGATAAAGAAAAAATAGGCCTGATCGGACATTCTTTTGGTGGATATGAAACTTCGTTTATTATTTCTCAAACCAATATGTTTCGAACCGCGGTAGCTGGTGCTGCCATTACCGATTTACCAGACTGGTCTTTATTGTTTAGCGAATCTTTTGGTCTTAATATGAGTAGAGTAGAGAATGGTCAATTTCGTATGCAGGAGCCATTCTATGGTGATGCATATAGGCGCAATTCCCCAATCGATAATATTGCTGATATACAAACACCTCTGTTGATCTGGACAGGAGATCGGGATGCAAATGTCACCTGGACACAAAGCCTCAAACTACATGCTGGGTTATGGCGCTTGGGGAAGAAAAGTACTTTAGTGGTATATAAGGACGAAGACCACATATTGGTAGATCCGGACAATAAAAGAGATTTCACTCTTAAACTCAAAGATTGGTTTGGTCATTATTTGAAAGACTTACCAGCTCCTAAATGGACTAAGAGTCAGTAGGTGAATAGATTTAAAAACAAACTAAGCTGAAAGGAAATACATTTTTCCTGGTTGTTATTAAAAACAAAATACATGGAATTAATTGTTTGTAACGAAGGATTATCATATTGCTATGAGATCGATCTAGTAGAAGATAAAAAACAATAGAACTGATATTCAAACAATTAACTGTGAATACTAATAACTGACAATGAAAAAGATAATTTATATAGCAAAGAATGAGTTGTACACACTGTTTTATTCTCCTATTGCGTGGATATTAATGATTCTTTTTCTATTACTAACGAGTGCCGACTATATTGCTAGTATAAATTGGTTTGTGGGATGGTTCGAGAAGGGTGGAGAAAATCTGAGGCATACAGAAAATCTTACGAATAAACTGCTGGTCAGTCACAAAGGTTTTTTATGGCCGGCTATGAGACATCTGTATATACTCCTCCCTATAATAACAATGGGGCTGTTAAGTAGGGAAACCGGCAGCGGCACTATTAAATTACTCTATTCTTCTCCTGTGAGAATAAGAGAGATAGTACTTGGTAAATATTTGGCAATAGTCTTTTTTACTTTTTGTCTAATAATATTAGTGTCCTTCCTTTTATTTGCAGTATCTCTAAGTGTGGATAATCCTGACTATGGGCAATTGGTTGCGTCCGCTTTTGGCTTATTCATGGTGCTGTGTACATATGCTGCTATCGGTTTATTTGTTTCTTCGTTAACATCATATCAGATCATCGCTGGGATAGTTACGCTGGGTATATTCGCCTTGCTTTCAAAAATAGGAGAATTTTGGCAGGAGATCAGATTGGTTAGCAATATCACATATTATATGGATATATACAGTAAGTCCAGGAATTTTGTTAGTGGTCTCCTGAACCTGCGTGATTTTACTTACTTCCTGATATTGATTAGTGGTTTTTTAATGTTCACTATCATTAGAATGAAGTCGTTGAAAGAATATATTTCCAGATCTAAGAGGGCTATGCGTTATATTGTTGTGATCGTTATTGCCGTCGTGTTGGGGTATATTACCAACAGGCCAGAAGTAAACATATACTATGATACAACAAGAGACGATTTATATACTATTACTCCTCCTACTCAGGCTATGCTCGCCAAACTTGACGATGGGGTGTTAGAAGTCAATGTTTTTGCAAATCTGCTTGATATATACTTCCTTAATTATAAACCCAAGGAGTATAATGCGTTTAAGGATAAAGTGATGGGGCCATATATCCGATTTAAACCGGATATCAAAGTAAACTTTATATATTATTATGAAGCTGATAGTGCTTTCGGAAATACGTCGAGTCATTTTTATTTGAATCCTGGTAAAACCGTCAAAGAGATCGCAAAAAGAGAAGCAAAGAATAACAAGCTTACTTTGGACAAATCTTTTTTAAGTCCGGAAGAAGTACATCAACTGGTTGATACAAAAAAAGAAGGTCTCCGCTGCTTCTACCAATTAAAGTATAAAGGAAAATCGTCAATAGTGAGAACTTTTGATGATATGATGTATTATCCGTCAGAAAATGAAATGGCTGCATCAATCAACCGCCTTATCGCCACTCCTCCAACTATCGGTTTTCTTTCGGATGAAATAGAACGTGGCCCTTTTTCTGAACGCACGAGAGATTATTACAATATTTCAAGTTTGTTGGGTTCCCGGAATTCATTAATTAATCAGGGGTATGATTTTGATACCATTTCTTTGAAGAATAGGTCTATACCTGATAATCTTGCAGCAGTTGTAATTGCCGACCCTCGTATTCCTTTCAGTCCGGAGAACATGGAAAAGATTAATAGTTACATAGATGCCGGAGGTAATTTATTTATTCTTACTGAACCGGATAGGAAGGAAATAATAAAGCCTTTACTCGAAAAGTTAGGACTGTCTCTTCGAGAAGGTATGTTAATCGAACCGAATGCAGGTTTTTCTAGCGATTGTATATTCACGTTATTAACTGATACTGCCAAAAATATTTCGCCCCAGTTTGCCCGCTTTTTACAAGACGAAACCAGATATTTCGGAGATACTTTGTTCCGGGTGGCTATGGTTGGTGCAAGTGCTATCAATTATCAGCAAAAAGATAATTTTCGTGTTGATCCTTTATTGTATTCCAGTGAAAAAACTTCCTGGAATCGTGTGGCACCGATTAGTACAGATTCCCTTAACCTGAATGTGGAAAAGTTGCCTACTGACGAACAGGGAAATTTTGTTACAGCAGTGCGGATGAGTAGGACTATTAATGGCAGGGAGCAGCGGATAATTGTTACAGGCGATGCGGATTTTATGTCTTCTCCTCAACTTGCAGGTGTCAATCCAAAACGATATAATTTTAATTTTGGTTTTTGGTGCTATAGCTATTTTTCCTATGGGGAATTCCCTGCAAACACTATTAAGCCCCTCAGCACAGATAATTCATTCAAAATTAAAGTCCTCGATATTCAAACACAAAAGCTGGTGTTATACTGGATTATCCCAATACTGATTGCGATAGTGACCTCTGTAATACTTATTCGCCGAAAACGTAAATAATAATAGTATAGTGAAGTATTTGATAATAGATGAGCAAACGATAAATGATCTATCCATCTTTGATAAAGGTGGTAAACCATCAGTGTTTGATGTTTATCATAAAACCTTAACACAGGGTGGTAGTAATAAACTGAAAGAGCTATTTCGTCATCCCTTTTCTGATGAACAAATAATTAATCAAAGATCGGAATTATATAAATTTTTCAGTATTAATGAGTATGCTTTTCCTGTTGATTCGCAGACTATAGGATCAATGACCTACTATTTAGCGAATGATGATGTAAGGAGTCAGTTGCAGACCAGCGGACAGTCCATGAGTCAGCGGTTCAAGGATATCATTGGGGGAGACTCAAGTCAGGTTTTTGTAAATGATGGTGTACAATCGGGTCTTCGACTTTTTTATAAGCTGGTAGAATATATTAGACAGCTTGAAAGTAATGTAAAAGGCAGTGCATATGAGCCGGCTTTTACGCACTTGTCTGAAATTGTCTGCGCGCCTGAGTTTGCTGAAATCAGACAAAGCGCAAGTTCCAAGTTAGAAGTGAAATTGTCTGCGATTAAGCTGGCCGGACTGGATAAATTGATGCGTTTTGATGAGCGTGAACGGATGCTGGAATTACTTGATCTGCTATATGATCTTGATATATGTATTGCCGTTGGACAGATCGCACGCAAAAGAGGGTTTCATTTTGCTAAGGCGATGCCTGTAGACAGTGGAATACTCAATTACAAACAAGTGTACCACCCGCATATAGAAGGGGCTGTTGCCAATGATTTGTATTTAAATAATGAGCATAATATTTTATTCTTAACGGGAGCTAATATGGCTGGCAAATCTACACTAATGAAGAGCATTGCCGTTGCGCTATATCTGGCTCACATGGGCTTTCCTGTGGCTGCGGAAAAATTTGAATTTGCGGTGAGAGATGGAATATTTACCAGTATCAATTTGTCCGACAATCTGAGTATTGGTGCAAGTCATTATTATGCTGAAGTATTGCGGGTAAAAGAAGTAGCAACAGAATTAAGTTATGGAAAACAACTCTTTGTGATTTTTGACGAGCTTTTCCGGGGAACCAATGTAAAAGATGCTCATGATGCTACTATATCTCTTACTAAAGCTTTCTGCAATAAGCGTGGTAGTCAGTTTATCATCTCTACGCATATTATAGAGGCTGGCGAAGTATTACAAAAGCAACCATTATCCGTTAAGTACCAGTTTTTACCTACAGAAATGAAGGGTAACACACCGGTGTATACAAGGATATTAAGAGATGGTATTACTGCTGATAGGCAAGGTATGATTATCATTCAAAATGAAGGTATCCTTGATATGCTGGATGCTGGTATAAAAAAGGAGGAACAATTATGCCATTCATAAGCGATAAACAGACGCTGGTGGATTTAAACATATTAGGTAAATATAAAACCGGCTCAATGTTTAACCTGTTCAATAGGGTTAAAACGAGGGGAGGAGAACAACTTCTGGAGGATATGTTCCGCTCACCACTGACTAACGTGTTGGAAATTAATCAGCGTGGAGTTCGTATTAAGTATTTGCAGGATCTGGATATTAGGATGGATGTTAATTGGGATTTAACGGATATGGTTTCTCATTATCTCACGGAAAGTAAACCTGTCAACAAACTGTGGAGTTTATTTAATGCTTATAAAGAAAAAGCGCAAGAAGTAATATACCGCTCTCAAAAGTTGTATGTTCATCAAAAACATATTAATGCGGTTCAGGAATTTTTACTTTCTGCCAGTAACCTGCTGGCACAGTTGCAGAAGAAAGGTAAAGCTGATAATCCTGTTAAAGATATACAAGATAGATTAGACAAAATTATTAACGAACCTGCATTAAAGCAGATCAAAGCGGAATATCCCTACACTATTGGCCAGATGGCACAATGCCAGTACTTGTTTCTGAATAAATTCAGGAGGCAGTTGGAAGAGTTGATGCAAATTATTTACGAGTTTGATGTATATATATCTGTGGCACGGGTAGCGGCAGACAAAGGATTAGTCCATGCACTAGCGGAGGAAAATGAGATCAATGGTTTAATAGAAGTAGAAAATCTCAGGCACCCTGCATTAAGTAATGCTGTAGGTAATAGTATTACATTAAGCAGGGAAAGCAATCTCCTTTTTCTTACCGGTGCAAATATGGCAGGGAAGTCTACTTGGATGAAAACACTTGGAGTTTCTTTTTACCTGGCGCATATGGGTTTTCCTGTAGCAGCAGATAAGATGCGATTTAAGGTGATGGAAGGTATTTTTACTTCTATCAATGTTCCTGATGATATTAGCTTGGGGTGGAGTCACTTTTACGCAGAAGTAATGCGCGTCAAACTTGTGTCCAGAGAAGTAAGCAGTGGTAAGAAGCTGTTCATTTTATTTGATGAGCTCTTTAAGGGTACGAACGTGAAAGATGCATACGATGCGACACTGGTGGTTACACAAAAACTGGCTAAATACAGAAGTTGTGCATTTGTTATATCCACACATATAATTGAAGTGGGTGAAGCTTTGATGGGAGTAGAAAATATTCAATTTCATTACATGCCAACCTTAATGAAAGGGGTAGTGCCTCATTATACTTATAATATGACACCGGGAATTACAACTGATAGACAAGGAATGATCATCATTGAGAATGAAAAAATACTTGAAATGTTGGCGTAATAAAAATTAAAATAAAAAATATGGAACCAATTGTTCGTATTGTTGGACTGTCACATCGCTATAGTACTTCGTGGGCAGTAAGTAATGTCAATATTGAAATAAATAAAAAGGGTATTTATGGATTGCTGGGTTCTAATGGGGCTGGTAAGTCGACGACTATGAATATCCTCTGCGGAGTGCTTAATCAAACAATGGGCGAAGTATATATTAACGGAATAGATATCAGGAAGGATCCGATAAATGCCAAGAAGTTTATTGGTTTTCTTCCACAGGTAGCACCATTGTATATGGATCTGACAACTAGTGAATACCTGTTGTATTGTGCACGTTTGCGTTCGATGGAAGAACACAAAATACCATCAGCGATGGAAGATGTTATGAATAAATGTGGTATTATGTACGTGCGTAACCGTTTATTAAAGAATCTGTCTGGTGGTTACCGCCAACGTGTTGGTATTGCCCAGTCTATCATACATCAACCTAAACTGGTGGTACTGGATGAGCCAACTAATGGTTTGGATCCTCTACAAATTATAGAGGTGCGTAACCTAATTAAGGATATATCCCAGGAAAGAACAGTGATTTTGTCTTCCCATATATTAAGCGAAATACAATTATTGTGTCATGAGATTATTATGATAGAGCAAGGTAAGCTGGTGTTTTCAGATAGCCTTGATGCCTTTAATAATTATATCGCACCACAAAGTATGTTGTTGGAATTTGATAACCCTCCTGGTGTTGATGAATTAAGTGTGATCAGTGGTGTGAATAGGGTGGAAAAGTTAACGCCCAGGTTGTTTAGAATATTTTATGATGGAAATAAATCGGTTAGTGAAATTATTATTACTACTAGTGTTCAAAAGGGTTGGAAGCTGATCCAGCTGGCAATAGAAAAGAATTCAATAGATGAGATATTCAGACAATTAACAAGGAATGTTATCAATAACTGACAATGAAAAAGATAATCTATATAGCGAAGAATGAGTTGTACACGCTGTTCTATTCTCCTATTGCGTGGATATTAATAATTCTATTTCTGCTACTGACGAGTGCTGACTACATAGCCGGGTTGGATCATTACCTGGAATATTTTGAGAAAGGTGGGGGCTTGCTTTTTTTTACAGAAAAGCTTACCGGTGCTATTTCATCACATCAATTTGGATACATATGGGGGGTGCTTGAGAACTTATATATGTTCTTTCCATTGATAACAATGGGGCTGCTCAGCCGGGAAACCAGTAGTGGTACGATTAAACTACTTTATTCTTCTCCTGTAAGAATAAGAGAGATTGTGCTAGGTAAATACCTGGCAATCGTCTGCTTTATTTTTTGGCTTGTAATAGTGCTGGGTATCATTGCTATTGCATTAGGTATGAGTGTTTCCAACGCTGATTATGGTCAGCTGGTGGCGACGACGTTCGGCCTTTTTATGGTGTTATGTACATATGCTGCTGTTGGTTTATTTATTTCTTCGTTAACGTCTTATCAGATCGTTGCAGCAATAATTACACTGGGTGTTTTTGCATTATTTTCTAAAATAAAAGGTGTTGGAGCAGAAATTGATATTGTCAGGGATATTACTTTTTATATGAATATAAGTGATAAGTCTGATATGTTTCTTCGTGGACTTTTGAACCTGCGTGACTTTACTTCCTTCCTGATATTTATTGGCAGCTTTTTAATGTTCACCATTATTAGAATGAGATCGTCCAAAGAATATATTTCCACATTTAAGAAGATTATGCGTTATGCTGCTGTGATTGTTGTTGCTGTTGTTCTGGGATATATTACTAATAGAGCAGAATTAAATGTGTATTATGATGCCACGAGAGCCAAGGAGTATACAATTACTCACCCTACGCAAGCCCTACTTGCTAAAATGGATGATGGTGAACTGGAGATCACGGCCTTTGGAAATATGCTGGATAATCAATATAACTGGCGATTTGACTATGGTTCGCAAAACAATATTAAGAGGTATGTTTGGGAGCCTTATATCCGATTCAAACCAGATATTAAATTAAAATTTGTACATTATTATGACGCAGATAGTACTTCAAGCCTCTTTCTTCTAAGCCCTGGTCATACGCTAAAGGAAATTGCTGCAAAACAAGCAGAGACATACAATATCAGTTTGGATAAGTTCTTAAGTCCTGAGGAAGTACATAAACTGGTCGATACAAAAGCAGAGGCATACCGTTGTTTCTTTCAATTAAAATATAAAGGTAAAACAACAATAGTCAGAACATTTGATGATCCGAGATTCTGGCCAATGGAGGATGAAATAGCAGCAGGGATCAAACGACTGATCGCTACAACTCCTAAGATTGGTTTTCTTTCTGATGAAATTGAGCGCAGTCCTTTTTCTGAACGTCCTAGAGATTATAAAAGGATTACAAGCCAATTAAGTTTTCGAAAGTCATTAATAAATCAGGGATACGATTTTGATACCATTTCTCTGAAACTGCAATCTATTCCAGAAGGGCTTGCTACACTTGTACTTGCTGATCCGCGCACTCCGATCAATCCTGAAAGTCTGGAAAAGATTAATAATTACATCGATGCTGGCGGTAATCTTTTTATTCTGACTGAGCCTGACAGAAAAGAAGTGATAAAACCTGTGCTGGAAAAGTTAGGTTTATCTCTTCGAGATGGTATGCTGATTGAGCCAAATGCCAATGTTTCCAGTGATTGCGCATTTGCATTGTTAACGGCTACGGCTAAAAATATCTCGCCACAGTTTGCCCGAATTTTACAGGACGCAATCAGGTATTTCGGAGATACTTTGTTCAGGGTGGCTATGGTTGGCGCAAGCGCTATTGACTATCAGCAAAAAGACAATTTTCGTGTTGAACCTTTATTGTACTCCAATGGGAAAACTTCCTGGAATCGTGTGGCTCCGATCAATGCAGATTCTCTTAATCTTGAAGTGGAAAAATTACCCACTGACGAACAGGGAAGTTTTGTTATGGGAGTACAAATGACCAGGGCGATTAATGGCAGAGAACAGCGGATAATTGTTATGGGTGATGCTGATTGTTTTACTGCTTCGCAGTTAAACGGCTATCGACCGACGCGATATAATTCAGCATTTTCCTTTAGTTGCTTTAGTTATTTTTCTTATGGAGAATTTCCTGCAAATACTATTAAGCCTCCCAGTTTTGATAATTCATTCAAAATTACAGCTGATGATGTGCCAACTCAAAAGCTGGTATTATTCGGAGTCATCCCAATATTGATTGGTATAGCAGCTTCTGTGATACTTATCCGTCGTAAACGTAAGTAGTATTTAAAAAGGTAGAAACACTCTTCGATAATAGGAATGCTAAATCCATATGGTTAAAAAAAATAGTAAAACTTTTTCCTCTGTTTGATTGAGGTTTGAGGTGTTCGCACTTTATCATTTGCTGGTATTCGGCGATTTCATGTTGAGAGTGTTTAAGGATATTAGTCCGCGACAAAAATAGAATAGATATTACAAGACGGATGAAAGAGTAGTTCGATTACTATCTAAAAGGTGATGAACCAGCATAATGGATCAAATTGAATATGGGGAATAAACAATAATTAACAATTAACTACAAACGATGAAAATATTATCCAGCATATTTCTGTCAGTCATATTTGCAGCATTTGGGTATAAACAAAATCTACAAGCACAAAAATCTAAAACTAAAAAAATAGTTAAAGAAAGAAGCCCGACAGACTTTCCTGAATTAATTATCGCCGATATTCTAGGTGCGCCAACTTTAGGAAAACCAGAGCTGATTACAGGCTCTACAGGGCCAGTGATGTCAGAAGGAATGGGTTGGGCATCGCCGGCAGTAATGGATTGGAATGGAGATGGGAAAAAGGATTTGTTGATAGGCGAATTTGGAAGTGGAACTGAAAATAAAAGGGCAGTGGGAAACTTTTTACGCGTGTATCTCAACGAAGGTTCGGATGATAAGCCGGCTTTCTCCGACATTTTTAATTATGCCAGAGGATATTTACAAACAAGCAGTGGAACGCCACTTTCTATTTATAATGCGTGTTGTATGGCATTTACACCTCGAATAGCAGATCTTAACAATGATGGATATCCTGACATACTAAGCGGCCAGTTTGAGCCAGGTAATGTAATGTGGTTCAAAGGCTCTGAAAAAGGTTATTTGCCTGCTCAGCCACTCGATCAGGGCGGCGATCCTCTGAAATTAGTTGAAAATATGGCAGATTTCGGAAAGGATCCAACAGATATTACCGGCCACCCTTATTGGATGTATTCGGCTGTTGCGTTCGGGGATTTTGATAGTGATGGAGATCTGGATATGGTAGTAGGTGGTAGGAGCTTGCGTATCAGTGAAAATATTGGGACCGGGACGGATCCGATTTTTGGCCACCGCAAACGTTTATTGGATATCGATGATAAACCCTTAAAGGTGTTTATGGATAAACCTGAAAGATGGGAGAATTATTATGATTCTACCGGTATGTCTGAGCCTGAATCCGGAAGTGGTTTATGTGTGCCTTATGTTGTTGATTGGGATAATGACGGTATGTTGGATATTCTGGTAACTCATGGCTATGTATCTGAAGGCGATGTGTTGATCACGTTATTTCGGGGGACAAAAACAGCGAAGGGAGTACGTTTTGAAAAAGGAATTCCATTGATCACAACAAAAAACAAAGAGAAGGCTTTTCCAGGTACCCATCCAAATATTACTGTTGCCGATTGGAATAATGATGGTGTGCAGGATCTGTTAATAGGCGTAAATGTGGCTACGCTGAATGGAAAGTTTTTTCCAACAATAGCTTGGGATTGGGAAGAAAAACACGGCACTTATAAATTAAGTCCGGCAGATTATGATTCCGAATTTCTGCAATTCATCGATAAACAGATGGCATTTGTAAAAGCTTATCAGGATTCGACTAAGCGTAGCACCAAAGAATTAAAAAAACTTGGGTGGTATACCGAGGAAGACTTATTCAAACATTATTTTGTAAAGGAAGAGTATAAGACCTTATCTCATAAGGGGTACGTTTATGTAATGCTTGGCAAAAAGAATGATTAACTACAAACGAATATGTACAGGTGACTAAATTAATTTTTATCGCATTGATTTTGCTTTTATTTCAGAAGGCAAGTGGCCAGGATAAACCGCTGGTAGACTATGAGGTTACAGATATTGGTAAAGTGAAGGCTGGTGATACGATTAATGTTCGTATCACTTTGAATCTGTTACCCGGATGGTATATTTATGCACCTACTATGGGTAATAGGCTACAGGATGTTCAGGTTATGACTCTTAGATTTCATTCAATCCCTAACGTTTTACGTATGCAGGGAGATGTAAAAATGCCCACTCCACAGCTTAATAAGAGCTACGAAGTTTTTATGGGTCAAGGAAACGATTTTTCTCAGCGGTTTATCGTTAATGAAAATGCTGCCGGAACATATATCCTCACTGTAGATTTGAAGTACCAGGCATGCAGTAATGCTATTTGTTATCCTCCTGTTACAGAAAAAATTCCTATTGTCATTGCAGCCAAAAAGCCAGAATGATAGACAAAGCAGATCGTTAAAATGACTAAAGAAGTTCAGTACGAAAAAAATTTATGTGTACAAGAATAATGTATATAAAACTTGAATAAAGTATACTGGACTATAGGATTTGGTATGTGTTATTTAGGATCATGATCATCTGTGTTACTATTCATATTATTGATACCATTCCCTACAAAAAGAAGTCTGAAACTGAATACAGCGACTTTGAAAATAGGGAGAGTGCAAATAGATCGAACAACTCCCGTCTTCATCGAGCTGCCTATCAGATAATTTTCTACCCTTCAGGTAGTGTAGGATATTTCAGTCAGATTAACCTTTCTGACCTTGTGTTTTATTAAAAAACTTTACACTCCTTCCTTGCACCGGAATGCTTATACATTAAGGTTTTGTAAATATCACAGCATAACCGAAATTAAAGCCTCAGTTTTAAGTATTTGTCCATGTTTTTTATAATTATTTACATATTTTACGCCTTTTCGGGACAAAAACACTGCATAGATGTTGATAGCTGTATTAGGAGGCTTTGTTGTTGCACTATTATATGTACCATTTGGTAGATATCTGAAAGGTAGACTGTCTGTTTTGGCTGCATTGTTGCCTCTTGCCCTCTTCATTTATTTTTGCAGTTTTATTCCCCAGGTTGCAGCGGGCAATACTGTGGATGAACATTACCCCTGGGCTTCTTCTGTGGGGGTTAACTTCGATTTTCATCTCGATGGACTATCCCTCCTGTTTAGTTTATTGATCACCGGGGTAGGGACGCTTGTCTATCTCTATGCCTCGGCATATATGAAAGGACATCCCTATACAGACCGTTTTTATGGTTATCTGAGTCTGTTTATGGCGGCTATGCTTGGTGTGGTGTTATCCGATAATGTGATGTTGCTGTTTGTATTCTGGGAGCTGACGAGTATTAGCTCCTTCTTCCTGATCGGCTTTGATAATGATAATGCGGTTTCGCGCAGGAATTCATTAAAGGCATTGGTCATAACAGGCGGCGGCGGATTTTTTCTGATGGTGAGCTTCGTACTAATGGGATATTTATCAGGTAGCTACTCCATACAGGACATGATCAGTCAAAACGAATTGCTGAAGACGCATGCTTTGTACAGCTTAATATTAATATTACTTTTTATAGGAGCTTTTACAAAGTCTGCCCAGTTTCCTTTCCATTTTTGGCTACCAGGCGCTATGAAAGCACCTACGCCGGTATCGGCTTACCTCCATTCCGCAACAATGGTTAAAGCGGGGATATACCTGTTGGCCAGAATGACTCCTGTCCTGGGCGGAACGGATTACTGGTCAATTCCGTTAATAATTGTCGGTGGATTTACAATGCTGTACAGCGCCATCCATGCGATATTTCGTACCGATCTGAAAGGGATATTGGCCTATTCAACGATTGCCGCCTTAGGTATCCTGGTATTTCTTATTGGCATCGGAACAAAGGAAGCGATATTGGCAGCTTCGGTTTTTATACTGGTGCATGCCCTCTATAAAGCAGCGCTGTTCCTAATCACCGGCGTAATCGATCATGAAACCGGTACCCGTGATATATTAGTACTGCAAGGCCTCCGTAAGGTTCTTTTGCCCTTAGCTGCTGCCGGATTGCTGGCAGCTCTATCAAGTGCGGGCCTGCCTTTTACATTTGGCTTTATCGGAAAAGACCTGATATATGAAGCTACCCTGCATACGAAAGGCCTTATGCCTTTGATATTTACCATATTGGCAGTAATTACGAATATATTGCTGCTGTATGCAGGTTTCCTGGCAGGTATTAAACCTTTTACCGGAACGCTTCCCGAGCAGTTTAAAGAAGTAGTTCTACCAAACTGGTTGATGTGGACCCCTCCTCTGCTGCTAGCGGTTATGGGTCTGGTATTAGGATTTTTCCCTTTTATTGTAGATGGATCCCTGCTTAATCCGGCAGCACAGGCCATATCTAATACGCCTATCCATTCGCCTTTGAAAATATGGCATGGGTTCAATCTTGTCCTGCTGTTAAGTGCTATTACGCTCATAGCAGGCACATTGCTGTATATGTTTAAAAAACCTACGGCGGACGCTTTAGCAAAGATTGAACGGTTTAATAATATATCTCCCGAAAATATCTCAAGACGCCTGTGGCATTATTTTGACCAACTGGCGGCTATATATACCAGGATAATGCATAACGGTTTTTTGCGTTCTTACCTGTTGCGTATTGTAATCTTTGCTATACTGCTTTTAGCCTATAGGATAATAAAAGGAGAAGCCGTATATATCAGTCTGGCTAACATAACCCATGCAAGTATTTATGAAATTGCTGTGTCGGTTATTCTAATAGGGGCTTTATATCTAACTATTACTACTACTTCACGACTTACAGCAATAGTAGGTGCGGGGGTAATCGGTTATTGTATTTGTCTGATGTTTGTATTCTACAGCGCTCCCGATCTGGCTATGACACAGTTCACTATAGATACACTTACCGTAGTGCTGTTCCTGTTAGTTTTGTTCAGACTGCCTCCGTTCCTGAATTTTTCCAATGTTGCCGTTAAGTTGCGTGATGCCGCTGTGTCGGTGGCATTCGGCACTATCATAGCGCTTGTTGCCTTGCAGGTACTCAATGAGCCTATAGATAATTCTGTAAGCAGGTTTTATGGTGAAAATTCATACCTGGTAGCTAAAGGAAAAAATGTAGTAAATGTTATACTCGTAGATTTCAGGGGTTTTGATACGATGTTTGAAATTGTCGTGTTAAGCATAGCTGCATTAGGGGTATTTAGTTTGATAAAACTGAGACTTAAATCCTCAGAAAAAGAGTAAAAATGAAACAAAATATTTGCAAACATAACTGTCCACTCTCAACTGTCAACTGTCCATTGTCAACTATCCACTATCCCTTCTCAATTGTCCACTGTCAAAAAGTATTCTCATGAAAAGTATAATTTTAAGAACAGCCTCAACTTACTTACTGCCTATTTTGTTGTTGTTTTCTATATTCATACTTCTTCGTGGTCACTATTATCCTGGTGGTGGTTTTGTAGGAGGACTTATTGCTTCGATAGCATTTGTGTTGCATGGCTTCACAAATGGAGTAGATAGTACACTTCGGCTAATGCCCATGCACCCCGGAGTGCTTATTCCTTTTGGTTTGGGGTTTTCTACTATAAGTATGTTCCTTCCTGTTTTTTGGGGCCAGCCTGTTATGACATCCATGTGGTTGCCTATGAAGATTCCTGTTCTGGGGATGGTCGGTACAACATTGCTGTTTGATGTGGGAATTTATTTTGTCGTAATTGGTGTGGTGTTAACCATTTTGTTCAGCATATCACAGTACACCGAATAATTTATGGAGATACTATTGGTTATATTGATAGGACTTCTTTATGCAGCAGGGATCTACATGTTGCTGAGAAGAAGTATGGTCAAATTGTTGATCGGGTTGGGCCTTCTTGGCAACGGAACCAACATTCTTATTTTTCTACTGGGAAGAATAACAAAGGGGAAGCCCCCGGTCATAGAAGAGGGCGCAAAAATATTTACAGATATATATGCCGATCCTTTACCACAGGCATTAATATTAACTGCAATCGTGATCAGCTTCGGGCTTCAGGCTTTTGCCATTGTATTACTTAAGAGAGTATACGCCCTGATTGATTCTGATGACCTTGATGATTTGAACACACCGGAAGATGAAGATATATGATTGATAACTTAATTATATTGCCCCTGTTGGTAAACCTGTTTGCTGCCATTGTACAATTGTTTTTTTGGCAGAAAACAGTTGCTCAGCGGATTATTAGTATTGTAGCGTGTTTTATTGTTATACTGTTATCTATACAACTGGTTAGTAAAGTGTATAGTGATGGTATTCTGGTTATGGAGGCTGCCGGTTGGAAAGCCCCATTTGGAATTGTATTTGTAGCGGATCTGTTCAGTAGTATGCTGGTATTGCTAACCTCTCTGGCAGGTCTGGCTGTATCTGCGTTCTCTTCGGTAAGTATCGCCCGTTCCCGTATGTTACATGGGTATTTTCCTATTTTTCATTTTTTGATGATGGGGCTTATCGGTGCTTTTCTTACCGGTGATATTTTCAATCTGTACGTATGGTTTGAAGTGATCATCATTTCTTCTTTTGTATTGATGACCCTCGGAGGCAGGAAAGCGCAGATTGAAGGTGCTGTTAAGTATATGGCCATGAATATCCTTGCTTCTACTTTTTTCCTTACTGGCATTGCTGTTCTTTATGGCATTACAGGTACGCTCAATATGGCCGATCTCTCACTTAAGATAGCAGCATTTGACAACAGGAACCTGGTAAATCTTGCTGCCGTATTTTTCATTATAGGTTTTGGTATTAAGTCGGCCGTATTCCCTCTATATTTCTGGCTGCCGTCATCCTATCACACTCCTCCTTCGGCTGTAGTGGCTGCTTTTGGCGGACTGCTTACCAAAGTTGGACTTTATGCATTATTCAGGGTATATACGCTGATTTTTATTCCTGATGAATTTTTGAAAAAGTTGCTGATAGGGATTGCCGTTTTCACTATTCTTACCGGATGTTTTGGCGCTTTTATCAAACGCAATATCCGTAGGATGTTCTCCTATCTTATAGTATGTCACATCGGATTTATATTAGCCGGACTAGGTATGTATACTGAAGTAGCGATTATTGGCGCTTTGCTCTACCTGTTCCATGATATTATGGTCAAAACAAACATGTTCCTCATAGCAGGTCTTATCCGTCAAATGCGCGGTACTATGAATATGGACCGGCTTGGCGGATTATATGCCAGTTATCCCAAGATATCGCTGGTGATGGCTATTGTATTATTTTCATTGGCTGGTGTACCGCCTTTATCGGGGTTTTGGCCTAAAATTTATTTGTTTGAAGCCGGATTAATGAACCGTCAATACCTGCTGGTAGGGGCTATTATTGTGGGTAGTTTTGTTACATTATACGTGATTGCTAAAATGTGGGCCGATGTGTTCTGGAAAAATCCGCCTAGCGAAGGAAAGGTGGTTACGGACGCATTTACAAAGCTTTCTGTATTTAAAAAAGTGCTGTTTGTAAGTCCGGTAGTACTGCTGGCAGCAATATCTTTATATATCGGGTTGTTTACGGAAAATATCACGCTTGTGGCAAAACAGATCACTGCTGAGATGATGGATCCGACGCCTTATATAAAAGCTGTTTTGAGAAATAATTAAAAGGACGCGTATGGCTAGACAGTTTTTAATGAACCTGCTTCTTGCCGCTATCTGGGTAGCGCTAACAGGAGAATTATTGTTTCAGAACCTGATGTTCGGGTTCGTACTCGGCTTTTTTCTGCTATGGCTGATGAACCGGAATGAGACTGAACGGAAATATTTCCGGCAGCTGCCCCGGATCATGAATTTTGTTCTTTATTTTTTTTATGAAATAATCAAGGCAAATTTACAAGTAGCATACGATGTGATGACGCCGCGATATTTTATGAAACCAGGCATTGTTAAATACCCGACCAATGCCAAAACAGATTTTGAGGTGACTCTATTGTCCACTGTTATTTCACTTACGCCCGGAACGCTGATAATAGATATCAGTGACGATAAAAAGGTGCTGTATATTCATGTGATGTATCTAAAGGATAAGGACCGGTTTATAGAGCAGATTAAAAATGGTTTTGAACGTAGGTTGCTGAATATTATGAGATAGTAGCAGCAAGTATGTATATACGATAATGATATGTTTTAAAGAAAAGCTAATGGAATTAAGTTCTTATATCAACTATGTGATTTTACCTATTCTGTCTGTTTCCATACTGTTGATATTTATTCGCTTGTTCAAGGGGCCTACTGTTGTAGATAGGGTTATTGCACTTGATCTATTGATTACTACAGGAGTAGGGATAATTATTGTATATAGTGTGAGTGCGAAACAACCTGTGTTTATTGATGTTGCGATGATTCTGGCGCTCATTGCTTTTTTGGGTACCATTGCTTTTTCATTTTATTTAAGAAGGAGGAAAAATAATGACTGATGTAATGATCATACTACTTAGCACTATCGGCGCTGTAGTTATTTTAATTGCTGCTATTGGCATATTAAGGATGCCTGACTTTTATCTGCGCCTTTCTGTAACAGTGAAAGCGGCAACGCTCGGAAGCGGACTTTTGCTCATAAGCGCTGCTATATTTTTCCCCCAAACTTCTGTAACAACTAAAAACCTGGCTATCATTTTTTTTCTGATACTTACTGGTCCGGTAGCTGCACATATGATTGGCAGGGTAGCTTATTATATTGGCGCTCCTAAATGGAAGGGAACAGTAAGAGATGATCTCGAAGGTATGTACGACAAGGAAAAGGATATTCTCAAAAGCGAGCTGGAAGAGAATTAATTGCACTATAATCACTACCTGATCACAATCTTTTTCTCATCATATTGTATTGCAGTAAAAATACCTTGTCCGCCTATGATGTTGGATTTTACCTGTACGGGCTGCATGAAGGGGTTGGCATTTGCAGTACGGGCACTCTCGGTTAATTGCAGAAAGTTATAATGCTGCTTCTGTAAGGTATAGAGGCGAACGGTAACAGTATCATTTTTTTTATAGCCTTCCTGGGAATATACGCTATGTTCTTTTCCTTCAAATGCAATATCCGGGAAGATCAGATCGGTGTGACTAGCTGTATAGTTATTTACGCCTTTTCCAAAGATAGCTCTGTAATAATTATCGCTGCCGGCGGGGTCAGTAAATGAAAATCCAACGCTGAATTTACCGTCCTGTTCCGAAGATGCGTTATACACTATCTCGCTTATTTTAACTTTGTTGGTGGGAAAAGTGGTAGTGGCCGTAACTTCTCTGTTAAGACTGTCAATGACGCGAAGCGTGTATGTTTTAGTGCTGTCAGCCAAAAATGGTCTTCTTTTTCTGGAGTAATTGTATTTCCGGCCCGATTCATAATCATATATATCTGCCTTACCTAAGGTATCTGTATGGCTACCGTCGGAGAAGATTACTATTGCATTATCTAATAGACTATTGATCGTTGTACTTGAATAAGGTAGCGTTTCAGAAACAATGCATTTTAAGGAACTGCGATCTTCGAGATACATTTCCACAACAATTTCTCCATCATAGTCGGGCAGCTCAACATACATTGTTTTTTTACCGCATCCGGTAAATATTATGATGAATAAAATCAGAATGACTACTCGCATCACTTAAAATTTAAAATTATAGGTTATGCCGGGTAATATTGGAAAAAGAGATACCATACTGGGAAGGAAAGAAGTAATGTAGCCCTCCTTATTTCTTACTTCCGAGAACTTCACATAAAATGGATTGCGCCTGCTGTACACATTATATAAACTGAACGTTATATCCTGCTGGCCTTTTTTAGATTTTAATGCGGCAACGAGATTAATGTCCATCCGGTGAACAGATTGAAGTTGGTAATTATTTCGTCCGTCGTAGACTGGTATAACACTACGGGGGGCAAGGCCCACCTCATTTTGAAAAACATATCGTCCCACAGGGAGCGTTGTATAAGCTCCGGAGCCAAATATCCAATTAAAGCTTAGCGAATAAACATTATTGATCTTATGGGTCACTACTAATGATACATCATGCCTCCTGTCATATCTCGGCCGGAAGGATTTACCATCGTTGATATCTTCGAATATGCGCGAAGCCCACGATAATGTATAACCGATCCATCCTGTTGTACGCCCCGATTTTTTCTCAAGATAAGTTTCAATGCCTTGGGCATGAGCTTTTCCATAAACAAAATCATTCTCCATTTTAGGATTGCCAATAAGATTGGCGCCGTCCCTGAACTCTATCTGGTTATGCATCCATTTATAATATCCTTCGATATTCAAAAAAAACATATTTCCTATAGCCCTACTATACCCCAGGCTTAACTGATCGGCGAACTGTGGTTTTGTACGTTGTGTTGTGGGATACCAGATATCTACCGGCAATGAAACAGAGCTTAGGGAAGCAAGATGCAGGTATTGGTACATTTTTGTATAGCTGAATTTCAAAGCAGAATTATCATTGATACTCAATCTCGCTGAAAGCCGGGGTTCGGGATTGACATATATTTTATCTTCCGTATTAAAACCGGAAATCCTTAAGCCTGCTGCGAATGCCAGTTTGGTGTTCCAATCCCATTCAGTATGTATGAATGTCGCCCACTCTGTACCACCATTTTTTTCTCCAGACTGAGTACTGCTTAATGTAGACGTATATTTATAATCGCCTATCGTAAGGTTGTGCTGCATAATATTTATACCTACCTGCGATCTGATCGCTTTCGAGAGTGTTTTACTGGCTGCAACATTTAAGCCTATAGTGTTAATACCGGATTGTATCTCTATATCATTGTAATCGTACCTGTTACCTAAATTGTATTTATATCCTGAATAAAAAAGATTTCCATAAATAGATGTCGTATTATTTAATGCAGACTTCCAGTTGAATGAAAAAGCTTTATTTCCCCATTGGAATTTTGAAGGGAAATCCTTGGCATCAAGTTTAAAATCGTCCCTTCCCAGGTAGGCGGTCAACCAGGCAGAATGACGGGAGCCTACTTTCCAATCAGTACGCATGTTGATCTCAGAGAAGAAATAAGCGGGAATATTTTCATAATCCTCTTTATCCTTATTAATACTGTTAAGCAAGTTGGCAATGAGATCGAGATAAGTGCGGCGTGCAGAAACAATTATTGAAGATCTCCCTTTTTGTATAGGTGATTCAACTGAAAGCCTGGAGGATAATAAACCTATACCTCCACTAACGCTCATTGAATCCATAGAACCCCGGCGGGTAGATACATCCAATATCGAAGATAGTCTGCCACCATACTGTGAAGGGTAGGCCGACTTATATATTTTAGCCTCACGGATGGCATCGTTATTAAATATGCTGAATAATCCCAGTAAATGATTGGCATTATATATGGGAATTCCATCAATTGTAATTAGATTTTGATCGGCTCCGCCGCCTCTTACATAAAATCCTGCCATTCCTTCTCCAGCACTTTTAATTCCCGGTTTAAGCTGGAGGATTTTAATAATATCGACTTCCCCCAAAATGGCAGGGAGATATTTAGCCTCTAATGCGGTTACCACTTCAGTGCCCATCTGCACACTATGTATTTTTGTATGTGGAGAATGACTTGTTACTACTACCTGTTCCAGCGTGGCCACTTTAGGACGCGTGCTATCAGGTTGCAATGCATCTTCGTTTATATATTGAGCGAATGTGCAGCAGACTGAAGTGTATACCAATAAGAACGACAAAGCAATTGCCTTTGCAGCCATGAGTTGCAGTGGTTCAGTACAAACGTTAACAAATAAATTGTTGGAGGTTTTTTAGGTATGGATGCCGGAGATATTGGCGGATAAGCAATGATTTACAAGTAAATAAAAAAAAGTGGTATTCGCAAGATTTTTTTAACTATTTGAAACTCATATAAATACGAGCTAGTGGATTTATTGCGGATACTTCAGAATATAAGGGGGCTAATGAATTGATCCTCATGAATCTATCGTTTTTTGGTCTTGCAAAAATGATTTTCATCCAACTGTTACCGCTTTATATAAATTGTAAATACTGTGCGTATAACTATTAACGTTATATATTTTATAATGTGCAACCTATTAACTTGACTTAAGACCAAGAAGAGATGCCATGATTTCTTTATTTATCCGGTGCTTTGAGTCTTTTCCCCGGTGTTAAAATGTAGCATTGATTATACCGGTAAATAGAAATAAAATGCATAAAGAAGCGTTGTGTAATATATGTTCTACCTGATTCGTACTACCACCCTGGCATTGATTAGCGTTGCCGTAACCTCTTGTTCGTCAACAAATCTCATGACAATCAGCGTTTTGCAACCAGCGCCGGTAAGCGTTCCCTCTTATATTAAGAATGTAGCTATTGTTGATAGAAGTACTGTGGCTAAGCAGAACTCGGCCGTAGATGTGGTGGATAAGATATTCAGTTTGGAAGGAATTGAACTGGATAGGGAAGGAGCTGCCGCATCAATAAACGGACTCTCTGCAGAACTTGGTAACGATAGACGGTTTAATAATGTTTTTGTTGTTCCTGAAAAACTGACCACACCTACTCCCACAGTCTTCGCCTCGCAGTTATCGTGGGACGTAGTTCAACAAATTTGTGATGAATATCAGGCAGATGCATTGTTTTCTCTTGAATTATTCGATACGGATTCGAAAATATCTTATGCTGCCATACCTGTTAAAGCGAATACGCCTTTGGGCAATATACCGGTAGTGGAGCATCGGGCTACAATGCTGACCCTGGTAAAAACCGGGTGGAGAATATATGATCCTCTTTCTAAAAATATTCTTGATGAATTTGCGGTAGCTAAAGATATCAGTTATAGCGGCAGAGGTATTAACCCGGTTGTAGCAGCCAATGCTATCATTGGACGAAAAGAAGCAGTTAAAGAAGTAGGTCAGCGGTCGGGGCAGGCTTATGCCTTTAGAATCGTTCCTGCCTGGATTAGAGTATCAAGGGATTATTATATAAGAGGAAACGATAATTTTATTATCGCCAAAAGAAGAGCGCAAACGGGCCAGTGGAATAGTGCGGCTTCGTTATGGCAGCAGGATGTTAATCACCATAAACCTAAAATTGCATCAAGAGCCTGTTATAATATGGCGATCATTAATGAAATAAATGGTAATCTTGATAAAGCAATCGAATGGGCGCAGAAATCCTATACCGATTATAATAACAAACTTGCTCTCCGGTATGTCAATATGCTTCGCAAGCGTAAATTTGATAATGAAGTATTGCAGGCCCAGCAAAGTCAGATGACGGCTGAAAGATAATAACGGATAAATATCATTACTTTGTCGATTGTAAGTATAAAAATATACTTCAATGTTCACAAGGTATGAAACCCAAAAGAAAATTACAGACTGCGAAGCCTGGAAAAGGCCTTTTATTCCTGCTGGTAATGATTATTTATTGCTGCTCTTCCTATTCCCAAACTACTTATCGTTCCACTAAGGATAAGATCAAAAAAATAATGCTGGCAGATAGTACGGAAGTGTGGATGGATAAAAATTCTGAATTGAAACTTGATAAGGTATTTAATAAGACAAACAGAAAAGTCTATCTGAAAGGGGATGCCTATTTTATGATAAAGCATGATCAGGTTCCATTTATTATTCATACTGGCCATCTTGTTATTTCGACACATGAAGCTTTTATGAGGGTAGATGCTTATCCCGGACCAGGCGAAGAGACCGATGTGCTGAAAGGAATTGTGAATGTCAAAAAATCTTACCATTCTACACTGGATAACGACAAATATGTGATTGGTCCTGCACAAATGGTAATGATCAACAGGGATATAGATCTGATGGAAAAAGAAAAATATGATACGACGGATTTAAAAAAATGGCTCCAGCGATTCCGGTAATAGTTAGCCTAACTTTATGAACATTGTGGATAAGTTGATAATTTCTTCTATGTCTTTTTTGCTATTTTAGTTACAGACCATTGCTTATTATGCATACTATACCAAGACTAACAGATAGTAAAACTGTAAACATTATTCGTATTTTAAAAGATGGCCAGCTTGTGTTAACTCTGGAGGAATATAAAAGAGTTGCTGAGCGATTTGCATGGGAAGACCGGACTACTATTCTTAAAAAACTGTTCTCCCTTAAAGAAAAAACAGACGACAATAAAAAATCTGTTATTGCTATCTATGAAGATGGTAAACATGTAGCAGAATTCTTAAACGTCGAAGAGTATTTTACCCCTCCGTTGGTGTTTATAGCGTAAATCCGGCGTTTTTTGCTTTCCCTTTAATTTTGATTGCCGTTTATAAACAGGCTGTCAGATATCTTTTTTTATATTTTAAATATACAGGCAACTGAACGGGTTGTGGGTAATTATCGACTTCATCATTCAATTTCTTGAGTACTTTTTGTACAAAAGCCTCCGGTACATTGACCAGGCGGGAAATTTCTGCATTTGTGTGCCGGCTATGCCGTATCAGGAACCTGACTATGGCAAGATTAGTGTTATTTAAGCCTTTAAATTTTCCTAAACGGAAACGGCTGTCGCTTTCTACAGTAAAGGTTAGGTACATAAAATAAACTTGATTAAAGTTAAGGGAACCCCAAGCGCAGGACTATACCACTATTGGTGTATTTTTCCCGAAAATTATTTTTCCGGCATTCACAGGAGATAGAAATAAAGGCTAATCTTATATTTGTCCTTCTCAAATATAAAGATTATAAATTAATATTTTGGCGAGTTACAGGCAACACAAAAAATTATTAGCAGCAATAGACTGCATTATTTTTGGATTTGACGGTAAAGAGTTAAAACTTCTGCTTATTAAAAGAGGAATGGAGCCTGAAAAAGGGAACTGGAGCCTTATGGGCGGTTTTATTACTCCCACCGAAAGTGCTGAAGCTGCGGCGACAAGAGTGGTAAAGGACCTGACTGGACTGGAGAATATTTATCTTGAACAGCTCCACGTGTTTTCCGAACCAAAAAGAGATCCGGTCGAACGCACAATTTCTGTTTCTTACCTGGCCTTAATTAATCTGCAAAAATATCGTCAACAGCTTAGCCCGAACTATCATGCTGAATGGGTACCAGTAAAAAAAATGCCCAAATTAATTTTTGACCATGCGAAGATGGTAAAAGTAGCCAAGGAAAAACTTAAGGAAAAAGTCAGGCATACTCCTGTTGTCTTCGAAATGCTGCCCCAAAAGTTTACGATGCCACAACTGCAGACACTCTATGAAAACATTTTTGACTTACACCTCGATAAGAGAAACTTCCTACGAAAAGTGCAGGCCACACAACTACTGATATTACAAAAAGAAAAAGACAAATCCGGTTCTAAACGTGGTGCTTTTTATTATTCTTTGAATAAAAGAAAATATAAGCAGTTGCTAAATGGAATTATTTAGTTTTGTAATCATGCTTAATGATCAGCATCTATCTTAATTTTAAAGTGTTTTTATAACACTTAATTAACTATATTTACTTATGCCAGACCAGTACGTTATAGGAGTAGATTTTGGAACCGATTCGGTGAGGGCGGTTATTGTAAATACCTCAAATGGTGAAGAAATCGCCTCTGCAGTGTCTTATTATAAAAGATGGAAAGAGGGTTTGTATTGCCATCCGGGAAAACAACAGTTCCGTCAGCATCCTCTCGATTATATAGAGTCGCTCGAGGAATGTATCACCTCCTGCACACAACAGGTAAGCGGTGAAATAAGAAATATGGTGAAAGCTATTTCTGTCGATACCACAGGCTCTTCGCCGGTGGCGGTGGATAAATACGGAGTTCCCCTGGCATTGTTACCTGAGTTTGCGGATAACCCCAATGCCATGTTTGTGTTGTGGAAGGACCATACTTCGACGGCTGAAGCGGCATTGATCAATGAGAAAAATGCCAGTTCTTCAACAGACTATCTGCGCTACGTGGGCGGGATTTATTCGTCTGAATGGTTCTGGGCTAAGCTGTTACATATTCTTAGGGTAGACGCCGCCGTTGCAGGCGCCTGTCATAGTTGGGTTGAGCATTGCGACTGGATTCCTTTCTTACTGACTGGCGGAAAAAAAGCAAAAGATATCAAAAGAGGTGTTTGCGCAGCAGGGCATAAGGCGCTTTGGGCGGAAGAATTTGGCGGACTTCCATCAGAGGATTTCCTGGTTTCTATCGATCCTTTATTAAAAGGTTTCAGAGAGCGGTTGTTTAGGCAGACTTACACCGCTGATAAGGCCGCCGGGATGATCAGTAAGGAGTGGTCTGACAGGTTAAATCTTCCTTCCTCGGTAATTATTGGAATAGGCGCGTTTGACGCGCATATGGGCGCCGTAGGGGGACAAATAGAACCTTATTATTTAAGTAAAGTAATGGGTACGTCGACCTGCGATATGTTGGTGGCTCCCGTAGCCGATATAGAGGGAAAAATGGTGCAGGGAATTTGCGGACAGGTTGTGGGATCAGTCATTCCCGGCATGATGGGACTTGAAGCCGGTCAGTCGGCATTCGGCGATGCCTATGCGTGGTTCCGGAAATTGATCAGTTGGCCGGTAGATCACTTGTTAAAGGCTAAATCTGAAGGGGATGAAGATAAATTGAACAAGCTCCGTAATAGTATTGAGGAGGCGATTATTCCTGAGCTTAGCCGGCAGGCGGAGGCTATTGAACCGGATGAAAAATCGCCATTGGGTATCGATTGGTTAAACGGCAGACGTACACCTGATGCTAACCAGTTGTTGAAGGGTGCGGTTATGGGACTGGATCTGGGTACCGATGCTCCTGCCATGTTCAGGGCTATTGCTGAAGCTACTTGCTTTGGCGCAAAGAATATTGTCGACAGGTTTATTGAGCAGGGAGTTCCCGTAAAAGGTTTAATAGGAGTAGGAGGGGTGGCCCGAAAGTCGCCTTTCATTATGCAGATGATGGCCGATGTAATGAATATGCCACTGAAGATTCACCGTTCTGAACAGACCTGTGCGGCAGGGGCAGCAATGTTTGCTGCTACTGTAGCAGGTATTTATAATACTGTTGAGGAAGCAATGACTGCTATGGGCAGAGGATTCGATATGGAATATCATCCCGATAGCAAAAGATCAGATATTTATCAGAAGCGATACCAGCAATATTTACGTCTGGGTGCCTTTATAGAAAAAGAAACAGCTAATAGCTGAATATATTTTTATGTTGAATGATATTACAGTGTATGAAGCATGGTTGATAACCGGAAGCCAGCATTTATACGGTGAGGAAGCCCTCCAGCAAGTCGCTGAACATGCACAAACAATAGTAAAAGAAATAAACGCCAGTAAAAGTATCCCTGTTAAACTGGTATATAAGCCGCTGGTAAAAACGCCCGATGAAATAGTTAATATTTGCATAGAGGCCAATGCCAGTCCACATTGTATTGGAATAATAGCCTGGATGCATACTTTTTCTCCGGCTAAGATGTGGATAGGCGGACTAAGAATTTTACAAAAACCACTTGCTCATCTGCATACGCAATTTAACAGGGATATTCCCTGGGATGAAATAGATATGGATTTTATGAATCTCAACCAGAGCGCCCATGGTGACCGTGAATTCGGTTTTATGGTAAGCAGGATGAGAAAAAACAGGAAGGTGATTGTCGGACACTGGCAGGATAAACAGGTAATGAGTCAGCTTGCAAAATGGTTAAGAGTTGCAGCCGGATGGCATACCATGCAGGGCGCCAGAATTATCCGCTTCGGGGATAATATGCGCGAAGTGGCTGTAACAGAAGGCGACAAAGTAGAAGCTCAAATGGTTTTTGGCTATTCAGTAAATACTTATGGTGTTGGTGATCTGGTGAATATAATAAATGAAGTAACCGATGCTGCAACCAATAAATTGGTAGAGGAGTATTACGACTCTTATACTGTTAGCGCTTCCACAGATAAACGCTCACTGTATGAGGCCGCAAAAATTGAATTGGGATTGCTGCAATTCCTTGAGCAAAAAGCTGCCGTAGGATTCACCGATACTTTTGAGGACCTGCATGGATTGAAACAATTACCAGGAATAGCGGCGCAGCGACTGATGGCAAAAGGGTATGGTTTTGCAGGCGAGGGCGACTGGAAAACTGCCGCGCTGGTACGTACAATGAAAGTAATGAGCGGAGGGTTGGAAGGGGGTACTTCTTTTATGGAAGATTATACTTATCATTTTGATCCTACCGATTCCCAGGTATTGGGCGCACATATGCTGGAGATCTGTCCGACGATAGCCGAGGGAAAGCCTTCCTTGGAAGTGCATGATTTGGGTATTGGTGGAAAAGCAGCTCCCGCTCGCTTAGTATTTAATGGAAGGGCAGGCGCTGCTATTAATGTATCTGTTGTGGATATGGGTAATCGTTTCCGAATGATTGTGAACAAGGTGGAAGCAGTAAAGCCTCTTCGCCCGCTTCCAAAATTACCTGTAGCAAGAGTATTATGGAAGCCGTTGCCGGATATGGCCACTGCCTGCCAGGCATGGATATTAGCAGGTGGCGCTCATCATACCTGTTATAGCCAGAGTATTGATACCGGTATGATGGAAGATTTTGCAGAGCTTGCTGATATTGAGTTTCTGAGTATCAAAGAAGATTTTGATATGCGATCATTCAAAAACGAACTTCGTTTTAATGAGTGCATTTATCGCAAGTGATGAAGATTATTACTTTTTATATTGCCAGTAAGTTCCGCGTGCAGAATTGATTCTCCCCTTTAATACTCCCGTTATATTGGGTGCGGCAATATTCAGTTCTATAGACGCAGCTTTAATACTTGGGTAATTTTTGATAACTTTTCCTGATGCACTTATGCGCTGAACAGCTTTACATTGTCCTTCAGCAACTTTTTTGCGTATAGCTTTTTTCTTTTGTTTACTCATATCCGTAAAGGGACTAGTCATTCTTTTTAATGTATAGGCCTTGTTCACTGCTTCACTTCTGCTTATGGCTACCAGGTTCCTGTAAAAATTATCCTGCGTGTCGTTGTTTTTATGGGTTACAAACAAGTGATCTTTCTGAAAATTTAATGGTCTGACAAACGCATGATATACCAACCGAGATACCATATGTACTTTTGCCTGGCCATCTTTGCGTAAAGTGACCACGCATTCTTTGTATTCAATATTTGCTGTTTTATTGAATTTTCTTACGATTTTTTGCCTAAGGATTTTTTCGGAAGTAACGTAAGAGAAAGCTTTTGTTGATAAGCCCATTTGCGGTTCAATTCGTCGCGATAATGATCTTACCCTGCCGTAATTAGATACTTGGTATATCTTTTTATATCCAGGAATATCTTTCCATTGCTCACCTTTTAGTGAGTGAAGCTGCATTTGTTGCCAGCAATAAATTTTTTTGCCCATATTAATACAGCAAGATATGTTACTTTTTTACATCTTGAAATGACCTGGCTCATAACTGTCCACTATCTACTGCTTTCCTTCATAAGTAACTTTCCATAGACCCCTAAATTCGTTCAGGTTATAATTTCTAGCCTTATCATCCGGGTAATGTGTATCAATCCTGGCTAATACTTTGGGTTCAATGCTTTCCGTTGCTCCGTGACATTGCATACAGGTAGGTATTGCGAGATTTATTCTTTTATAATACACATACTTATTATCTTCTGATACAAGACTATCCTTCAGTATTTCAAATTTTCTGAAATGTTCGAAAATGTCTTTGTCGGTTTGCGTTTTTAAAGCATTATCGGGATTTCTGTTTTTGTCGGAAATACGTTGGATAAAAGCATCAGTATTTTCTGCTGCTGAATGGGTAAGAGAAGCAGCTTGTACGTTACAAAAATCAACCGCATATTCGGCGCCCTTTTCCTGTATTGCTACAGTCAGATTTTTCATAAGAATTTGTTGGGCCACTGTTGTTAGGGAGTCGCTTTTGGCTTTAAGCGTCTGTTCATACCTGACTTTTTCTGCTGTATTATTTTGGCAGGAAAATAATGCAAGCGGAGTAATAATAATTAAGAAAAGTTTTTTCATACTTTGTTTCATTTGTGATATTTCTTAATATAAAATCTATACTATTTCTATATCGCCGGGTAACCTTTTAACACCCATTCAGGAAATCCTTCGTCCAATCGTATTGCCTTGTAACCTTTATTTTTAAGAAAAGCCACAGCTTCATCGGCATATACACAGAGTGGTCCGCGGCAATAGACTACAAGCGTTTTTCTTTTGGGCAACTTTTTCAGGCATGTTTCTAATTTATCATAAGGTGCTGAAAGGGCTTTATGAATATGTCCTCTTTTATATTCCTCTTTGGGCCTTACATCCAATAGTACGACTTCATCATTGTCGATCATCTCTGCTAGTGTTTCTGCATCCACCGCCTCTATGTCGCTGTAATGTTCATTTCTAAAATCATGTATTACTTTTTCCACTTCAGCATTATACGTAAAGCCTAGCTCCCTTAATCCAGCCCAGGCATTAAAAACATTTTCTCCTGCGAGTGAATAATTAATAAAATTTCCATGACGGGTTATCTGTACCAACCTGGCATTTTTTAGTGTTTGCAGGTGTTGAGAGGTATTCGCTACAGATTGCCCTGTATGATTAGCAATTTGTTCCACAGAAAAAGGTCCTTGTGCCAAAAGGTCTATAATCTCCAACCGTACCGAATTTGCCAGCGCTTTAGTCACTTTTGATAATTCGGTATATACTTTGTCTTTAAATTCCCGCTTGTTCATTTTTGTAAACCATTTGGTATTATTGATAAACCATCCTTAGTCATTCATGGGATAGTCTTTATTGATCCAATCCACTTTAATATTTTGGGGAATATCCAGCAACTTCGCATTCTTAAAATTCATATCATTTAATAACTGAAATGCTGGTCTGATATTGGGGCATTTATCAAAGGGGCAACAACCGCAATAGATAACTATTTCTTTGTCCTTCGAAACATTATTGAGATAATTTTTCAGTTTTTTAATATTCTTCTGTTCACCGGTAGGACCAATATCAACAGAGCCTTTAATAATCGCACCGGGACCAATAGAAAGAATTAACAGGTCTTTTGTTTTGTCATTGTTAATGTTGGATGCAAGTGTGCTCGTCTTCATCAACTGATTACTGTTCCAGGGTTCTTGCTGCTGTTGTGCGGATACTCCGATATTGAATACCAGCATAGTGCTAAATAGAAAAAAGAAATGTTGCATGTTATCCGTTTGTTTTTTCAAAGATACTGAACTCCTTTCATCTATTCAATTAAATTATTGAATAGATGAAAAATAGCTGTTTGACGAACATACTCTTACATTATTAACATCCGTGAAGAAGTAGATAAGTGATAAACATATCAACATGGGTGAATAGCCAGCCTGGTTAAACTTAAATCGTAAATTTGCTAGTCAAACTTATTTGATATACAGAATTGTGATTAGTAGAGATATGAGTACGCTGTTTGTAAAAAATATGGTCTGTAACCGTTGTATTATGGTTGTTCAGAATGAACTGAATAAACTCGGTTTAGCCATTGAAAATATAAGACTCGGTGAAATAACCCTTGCCAGAGAATTAACGTCCCGAGAAAGAGAGGCTGTAGAAGAAGCCCTGGTCCCATTAGGTTTTCAGGTAATTGATGATAAAAAAAGCAGGATTATCGAAAAGATAAAGAATACCATCATCGACCTGGTACATTACCAGGATAACGGTGTAAAAACCAATCTTTCAGATGTATTGAGTAATAAATTGCACCACGATTATAATTACTTATCCAACCTGTTTTCAGAAGTAGAAGGTACTACTATTGAAAAATATTTTATCGCTCAAAGAATAGAAAGGGTGAAGGAGCTATTGGTATATGATGAATTGTCGTTAAGTGAGATTGCTGATCGCCTGAACTATTCGAGCGTTGCTTATTTGAGTAACCAGTTTAAAAAAGTAACGGGACTGACGCCAAGCCATTTCAGGCAAATACGTGAGGATAAAAGAAAACCCTTAGATCAGGTGTAAGTAAATCTTACAAATCAATCCCACAATTCCACAATAGCCATCTGGGGTATTATTACCATTTTTGCATTGTAAAAGCAATCAGAATATGCCGACAAATAGTAATAATGAAACAGTTTATATTCCTTTAGAGGGTGTAGAAAGCGAGCATTGCGCGTTAATCGTTGAAAAAGGATTATCGGGGATAAAAGGTATTAAACATCATCAGGTAGAGTTAAACAACCGCAGGGCAGCTATTACGGTAGATGATAATGAAGTAATAGGGGAAGCTGTAAAGGTAATTAAGGATTTAGGCTACGGCGTTTCAACCATCAAAAACTCTTTTCCTGTATTGGGTATGACCTGCGCCTCGTGTGCGGGCAGTGCTGAAAGTATTGTAAAACACCAGGAAGGTGTTATTCATGCTTCTGTAAACTTTGCGACTGGCAATCTTACAGTGGAATACTTACCCAATGTGACTAATGCTGTCAAACTGCAAAAAGCGGTACAATCTATTGGTTACGATTTATTGGTAGAGGAGGAAACCAAACAGCAGGAAACACTAGAAGCTATTCACACTCAAAAATTCGGGAAGCTTAAGAACAAAACCATTTGGGCGATAATACTATCAATTCCGGTAGTGGTAATCGGTATGTTCTTTATGGATATGCCTTATGCTAACGAAATAATGTGGTTATTGTCTACACCGGTTGTGCTTTGGTTAGGTAAAGATTTTTTTATAAATGCGTGGAAACAGGCTAGGCACCGTTCTGCTAATATGGACACACTGGTTGCGTTGAGCACCGGTATAGCGTACCTGTTCAGTGTATTCAATATGTTGTTTGCAGATTTTTGGCATCAGAGAGGATTGCATGCACACGTATATTTTGAAGCGGCGGCCGTTATTATTACATTTATCCTGTTAGGGAAATTATTGGAAGAAAAAGCGAAAGGCAATACCTCTTCAGCTATAAAAAAATTAATGGGCTTACAGCCTAAAACTGTCATTGTAATACAAACGAACGGAACAGAAAAACAGGTGACTATTGAAGAGGTAAACGTAGGTGATATTATTCTTGTAAAGCCTGGTGAAAAAATTGCGGTGGACGGTATGGTAATTTCGGGTAGTTCGTATGTAGACGAAAGTATGTTAAGCGGTGAGCCTGTTCCGGTTCTGAAGAAAGAAAACGAAAAAGTATTTGCGGGAACAATTAACCAAAAAGGCAGTTTCCAATTCCAAGCGGTGAAAGTAGGTAAGCAAACTATGCTTGCCCAGATCATCAAAATGGTGCAGGATGCACAAGGCAGTAAAGCTCCTGTACAGAAATTGGTAGATAAGATCGCAGGCATTTTTGTTCCTGTCGTAATAGGGATTTCAATACTCGCCTTTATTTTATGGTTTGTGTTGGGCGGTGATAATGGTATAGTGCATGGATTATTAGCTGCCATTACAGTATTGGTGATTGCCTGTCCCTGTGCATTGGGATTGGCTACACCTACGGCAATTATGGTGGGAGTGGGTAAAGGTGCAGAAAATGGTATCCTGATTAAAGATGCTGAAAGTTTGGAATTGGCGAAGAAAGTGGATGCCATCATATTAGACAAAACAGGAACCATCACCGAAGGCAGACCAGAAGTGACAGACATACAATGGCTCAATAATGATGATACAACGAAAAATATCTTACTAAGTATAGAAAAACAATCCGAGCATCCTCTGGCAGAGGCGGTAGTAAAACATTTGGAAGGTGTACAAGGAGTGCCTTTGTTGATGTTCGACAGCATTACAGGTAAAGGGGCGAAAGCCAATCATAATCATGAAACTTATTTTGTAGGCAATAAAAAACTATTGGTAGAAAATAATATCACCATTGCCGGACAATTACAAAAGCAGGCTGATGAATGGAGCGTACAATCCAAAACCGTTATTTGGTTTGCTGACAGTAAACAAGTCCTCTCCGTTATTGCTATTGCCGATAAGATTAAAGAAACATCGGTAGCAGCTATCAGGCAAATGCAGGAAATAGGTATTGAACTGTATATGCTTACAGGCGATAACGAAGCGACAGCCAAAGCCATTGCAGAGCAAACAGGTATTAAACATTACAAGGCAGAAGTATTACCACAGCACAAAGCTGATTTTGTAAAAGAACTGCAACAACATGGTAGAACTGTTGCAATGGTAGGTGACGGTATTAATGACAGTACAGCTTTGGCTACTGCTGATGTAAGTATCGCAATGGGCAAAGGCAGTGATATTGCAATGGACGTAGCCAAAATGACCATCATTTCGTCGGACCTTACCAAAATACCCCAGGCAATAAAATTGTCAAAACAGACAGTAGCCACCATTAAGCAAAATTTGTTTTGGGCATTCATCTATAACCTTATAGGTATTCCTATTGCCGCAGGTATTCTTTATCCCATTAACGGTTTTTTGCTTAACCCGATGATTGCAGGCGCAGCTATGGCCTTGAGTAGTGTAAGCGTTGTGAGTAATAGTTTAAGGTTGAAGTGGAAGAAGTAAGTTGGACTTTATTTGGTAGCGACAACATAAACCAAGGGATTTTTCAACTATGGGGAGAGAGATTTTTGTAATTTTATAGCTTATAAAATACGTTTATGATTAGATAAAAAGGTATAGATTAATGAAACCATTTTTTAAAGAGTTATTTGAATACAATCATCATTTCAACCAAAAGCTGTTTGACGTTTTTAACGATAACACAGATAAGATCCCTGAAAAGCCGGTAAAGCTGTTTAATCATATTATAAACGCTCATCAAATATGGAATAATCGGATTGATCCAAAGCAATCGACATTTAGTGTTTGGGAACTTCACGCTCTTAAAGACTTAAAAAACATTGACAAAGCAAACTATGAGCAGACATTGCTTATACTTGATGCCTTTGACTTGAGGGAAACAATTAATTATACGAACAGTAAAGGACAATTATTTAATAACAGTATTAAGGATATATACTTTCACGTTATAAATCATTCGACTTACCATAGAGGACAAATTGCAATGGAGTTTAGACAGTGTGGGCTTGAACCTTTGGTAACAGACTATGTTTTTTACAAGCGATAAGAATGAGCAACGCAAAAATATTCATAAGATTTTTTAACGACTGCGAAGTTCGGACTGTTTGGGACGAAGAAAATGCTAAATGGTGGTTTTCGGTGTTGGATATTGTTGCCGTTTTAAACGAAGAAGATGATTATACAAAAACCCGCAACTATTGGAAATACCTGAAAGCCAAGTTAAAAAAACAATCAAGTGGCTAGTGTCACTATCCACTTGAAATTCCGATAATTGTTTCTTGCTTTATTTTTAGCCGATCATTTAAAAATGTTCATTTCCTCGTTATAAACAGAACTTTCTATACTTAAAAAATTCAAAACACTATGAAATACGTGGTTTTGCGACAATATTTTATTAGGCTTGAGTTGTTTTGAACTATCGGATACCCAGACGATAAAAGGAATCTCATATTGTTCTTTTGGAGCAATGCTTATAGGCATGCCGTGCATATACAGATTTTTTTCTCCTAAAGACTCTCCATGGTCCGAAACGAAAATCATTGTGCTTTTATGCTCTTCTAATTGTTTCAGATTTTCAATTACATTGTACAAGATATAATCAGTATATACGATCGTGTTGTCATATGCGTTGATGAGTTCTTTTTGAGAACAATTTCCTAATTCAACACTATTACATACTGGTTTAAAAGTTTCAAATTGGGATGGATATTTTTTGCTGTATGTAGGACCGTGGCTTGTACTTGTATGCAGTATTATCAATATTTTATCTTTTTTACTAGATAATACCTGTTCTTTTAGTCCGGTTATAAGAATCTCATCGTAATCGCATCCTTCGCCTTTACAATTTGGTATTAAAGAATCCCTGTTTTGATAATTTCCAATATGAATCGGCGGCTCACCCCAGTTTGTGGTTCGCCAAATAACTTCTACATTATTCCTAAATAAATAATTAGGTAAAATTTCATAGAGATCACTGGTATTAGCATGCTCTAAAATACATTTTATACCTGCAGTAGTGTATGTGGCACAGGAAGTGGCGTCAAAATGGAATACATTCGGTGTTTGGGAAAGCAGTGGATTCGTGTTCCTTTCGTAACCGTACAAAGAAAAATTTTGCTTTCTTGCAGATTCTCCTATAACTAAGACTACAACTGATTTCTCATTGTCTTTTATTGTAGCATCTGGTAATAAAATTTCTTTTTTGTTTTCCTGATATTTATGAATATAAAAAAGAGAAAGATTTACAGAATAAGACCATGGCATTGCAAGACCACCTAATTGTTTTGAATTTTTATCAATCCATAGCCAGTTGACTGCATTAGCAAATACCAGAACGATAATAAATAACAAAGAAAGTGAAGCGGTGATTAAAAATCTCTTCAATTTGACGTTGATTATTTTCACCTTGATTATATAAATAGAAGGAATAATACCGAGAACAACAATGTATAAAATCAATTTAAAAGAAAAAAAACTGCTGGATTCTTCATAATTGGTATTGAGCACATTGCCAATCATACTTTCATCTATTATAACACCGTAAGTGTTAATAAAATAAACAGCAATTGCATTGATAATAAAGAATAAGACCAGTAAAAATTTTCCAACAACACGGGAGAGAAAGAATATCAGGTAAAAAACAAATGCATTTACAACCAGCATCAGGATTATTAAGGTAAAAATTAAAAGAATGCCGTTCAGGCTTTTATAATCAAGATTATTGAAAACAAAGGAGAAGAATGGAAAATGAAAAAGTATAAAGTTCAGAAAACTCATTAGTAAAACAAAATGAGTTATCTGCAAATTATTTTTTAATATTTTCAGCATAAACGTAAATAATTTTATATAGGGAAACGATCAGACTGACTAATGAAAAATAAAATATTATCAGATTTTCATTAATGATTTTGTTGATTAATACAGCACAACTAATCAGAAACAATATAATAAATAATGGATAGCATTTTTTACTATTTACCCAAGTCCAGATTTTATATTTCCGGCTTATGAAAATACCTGCAAGCCCTGAGATATACCCGATATTACAGCCGGTAATAACATCAAGAGGGTAATGTGCTCCTACACCTACTCTGGTAAACGCAAGTATCAATCCTGCAATAACTACGAAAAGAAACCATATAGTTTTATATGTTATCTTTTTGGGCATAAATGCAAACAGAAGAACGGTGAGCACTGTAAAAAGGGTAATCGAGTGCCCGGAAGGTAGACTGTTGGCCCCAACCAATTTATTCCCGATAATTACGAAACTGTTATTATCAAGCGCCGCTGCGGGTCTCGGTATTTCAAATATTTTTTTCAATGAACAAGAAAACACCAATGAAACCAGCAATCCTGATATTAATGATTCCCATATTTTTGGGGCATAAACGACGAAAATACTTAAGAACGATAAAAAAATCAGTCCGTCTCCTAATTGGGTAAGATTACATTGAAGATTTGGATATTGCCCCAGATTATAATTAATAAAAAGAAAGCTATTCTTTTGGATTTGTATATATTCTTTGATACATAAAGCATCATGGCTATACAGAAATACGATAATAGCAATTAATAAAAATAGGGGTAAAAAAAACAGAAGTGTTTTGAGCCTTGAGTAATTATTGATAATATTTTTGTTCATTACATCCTTTGCCCGTTAAAAGTTAAACAGGCAAACTTGAAGATGAATTTAGATAAATTTTTGATATTAAAATATGTTGGAAGAGCTTTAAAGAAAATTAATATAGTTCTTCCTGTTTTTTTGAACCTTTCCTTGTTTGCGACTAGCCCTAACCGACACGTTTAAATGATCTCTGTCAATAGCTTTTTGCTGTAATTGAGGATTATAAATACAAGAGATTTTTAGACATCTTACTTTCGGGCGGCAAGTATTAAAACCTTTCGATGTTGAATTTACCGACAAATAGAACTATGGGTTTTAGGAGCCCAATTGAGGAGATTACTATTGCATATTCATAATAATGGAGTCTATAACCAGGACGAAAGATATTATAGATACCGGTAAATTTGTATGTATAGGAAATAATGTATAGTGTAAAATCTATAACTGATATATTATTAAAAAATAACCACAAGGCAAGAAGAGTGTGAGAAAATGCTGAAACGCAGACCAGAACAAGGTTTCAGCGTGTACCTCGGATGGGAATCGAACCCGTATAGACCTCTTACTCCACAGGATTTTAAGTCCTGCACGTACTGTTCGGTTCCCGAATGAATGGCTGTTTACCAGAGCTACGGAAAAATACAAAGTCCGATATTTCCTTTATTTTGCCGCACTGAAGCACAATTTTGGACAAACTGGCACCATACTTAATTGATAACGAGCGGGAGCTGCTGGCGCAGGTGGCTGATGGCAGTGAGGTAGCTTTCGGCCAGCTCTACCAGCATTATTTTGTTCAGCTTTACCCTATGATAAATATAGTCGTCACACACGCGTATCTGCAATGGATGAAAGAAATAAAAAGGGTAAATAGTGAAAAGTACATTATTGATGACAATTACACTGGTACAACGATAGTAAAGAGAATATAAGCCCTGGTCACAGTGGGCATTGTGATTTTCTGTTTAATTGATGACTTTTGGTTGTAATATGATATATTAGAAATACTTTTATATTTATAAAAAGAGACAAATTATGCAAAAGCTAAAGCTATCCCCGCTAAAGATAATAGCGATCTTACTAACTGTTGTGGTCGCCTTCTCCTGCAACAAAGATGATAATGATGAAGATGACGACGACGATTATACTTGTACTTCCTGTGCTTCTGCGCCTATAGCAGTCGCTGAGAATAATACGATTAATAAAGGTGTTTATAAAGGGGTGTTAATTGGTTCTACCGGCGCCCTGATTTTCAATATTCAAAATACTACTAATACTATCACAGGTACGCTGGTGATTGACGGAGATGTGGCCGACCTGACTTGTGAAGCAGTTGACCTGGATGTAACCGCCGATTTCGAGGCATCCTTCACCGGAACATTGAACGGTCATCTTGTGATTATACGTTTTCATGTAGAAAAGGACGGAACAAATCCGACAATCGTTTCAGCAACTATACCCGGGCACCCTAATACTGCTTTTCTTGTAGCAAAAGAAACCTCGGATGCTTTGCTGGAATGTTATGAAGGCACTTACAACATTAGCGGTTCCTGGTCAGAAACAGGAACGTATAACTTTTTAGTTGCAAGAAAGAACGGAGGAGGTATATGGAAAGGTCTTGTGGCTGAAGACGGGTTTCCTGAAGAGGCCCAATCTGATACGGATTTAATGTCGGGTAACAATTTAGTTGATGCTAACCGCCTTGGCCTTGGTAGAGATGTTGTTATTGGTACTATTAGTGGTCATACTATATCCGGTAATTTTGTGGATAGGTATGATGATGAAGAAGTTACGATTACGCATAAAGGTAAGCGTACATTATAATTACTGTTTCGTTATTTTTTATCGTAATTATTTCTAACCATTACATAATTCAGAAGAAATTTACTTTCCTCTACAAGTGGTTAGCGGGCTGAATCATTACAATTATTTTCTGTTAGCGGATTTGTTAACGGTTAAAAAAATAACCACAGGCAAAAAGAGTGAGGGAAAATGCTGAAACGTAGATCAGGTCTACGTTTCAGCGTGTACCCCAGACGGGAATCGAACCCGTACGGGCCTTTCAGCCCACAGGATTTTAAGTCCTGCGCGTCTACCAGTTCCGCCACCAGGGTATGCACATACTGCGCAACGAAAAAAAAATCCAAACCGCAGGTTTGGATTGAGCGGAAGACCGGGCTCGAACCGGCCACCCCGACCTTGGCAAGGTCGTGCTCTACCAAATGAGCTACTTCCGCTGATAATCATATTGGCTACCGCCAGCATGATTAAATATCTATCAAAAAAAGAACTTCTACTTTATCTGACATTCAACTCGTTGTCTTAACGGGTCGAAAGGACGGCAAAGATAATTATCCTATCCTCACCACAAAAATTTTACTGCGATTATTTATACTTGGGCGTGTATAAGGTATTTTCAGGAATGGCAACCTCTGGCTTGCCTTTATACCTGTGCTTATACAGACTATAACATCCCCCTAACATAAATGCTACAAGGCAAAATACCTGTAAATAAAACAGGAAAACTGAAGAGTTAACCCAGTTATGCTTGAAATCTTTATCGCGGTAGTCTTTTTCCTGAATCTGATCCATGCGTCTGATTATTGCACTGCAAAAGTAATGGTTCAATTCAAAAAAAACTAGTTTTTTCCGGCAACAATTTCACTAAACTTCTTCATACCCAATACAAAATGAGCCCATACAACGCTTCTATGCAAATAACCTTTCAGCACTACCTGCTCTTTACTTCGTGGTGTCCGCTGAAAACGGGTGAACAGCCATCCCAAAAACGCAAGATGCGCTCTGAAAACAGCAAAAAAATAGCTGAACTGTCCGGCAAGTAACGACTTGCCCGCAGAAATACCATCAAGTAAAAACCGGTAACTGATCTTCCAGGCGGCTTCTGTGGGATGCATATTCCTGGCCATCATGATCAGGTTATTCCTGAAATTTAAAAACACTTTCCTGGCATTGCCCTTAGGTAAGGTTCCGCCGCCAACATGATATACTACGGAATCGGGACAGCAATAGATAAGATATCCGGCCAACTGCAAGCGCCAGCAGAAGTCAATCTCCTCCTGGTGTGCGAAAAAATAGGGATCCAGTCCGCCAAAAGCATGATACAAATCGGCTCTTACAAACATCGCCGCACCGCTGGCCCAAAAAACCGGCTCGGTACTGTCGTACTGTCCTTCATCCTTTTCGCAATGGTCGAATATTCTGCCTCTTGCAAAGGGATAGCCAAAACGGTCGAGCCACCCGCCGCAAGCGCCTGAATATTCAAAAGAAGAACGGTCGCTGTGCAGAAGCAGCTTAGGCTGACAGGCAGCAATCTTCCTGTCGATTTCCATCAGTGATATAATAGGTTCTATCCAGGATGGCATCACTTCTACATCCGAATTCAGCAACACATAATAATCGGCCTTAACATTTTTCAGCGCCTCATTATATCCTCCTGCAAATCCCAAGTTTTCCTTTAATACGATAATTTCCAGGTTGGGGTAATGTTCACGCAAAAAGACCAGCGAGTCATCCTGCGAAGCATTGTCGGCAATCACCACCCTGAAATTTTCATAAGTGGAGGCTAACACTGATGGCAGAAACGTTTCCAGGAACTTCTTTCCGTTCCAGTTCAGGATTACTATAGCGACTGATGGAGACAATGATGTACGAACTATTTAAAAATTAATGCAGCAAAGGAACGCTTTTTATATATTAGTTGAATGATTCAGGTTCTTTTTAACTGGAAAACGTGGCTGGCCATTATAGCAATTGTTATTGTGAGTGGTACAATATTCTATTCACAATACCTGGCAAAAAAAATCGCCAGTGAAGAAAGAGCCAAAGTAGAACAATGGGTGGAAGCGGGAAATCTGCTGGTCAACGATCCTACGGGTGTCAGCGACCGACTGGTGAGCATTATTATCACACAAAACAAATCGATACCTATCATCGTCACTGACGAAAGTAACAATATACTTGATCATGTTAATCTCGATTCGCTCGAAATAGCTGCTGATCCGGGTTTCCTGCATAAAAAACTCGAACAGTTTCAGTCCCAAAATTCTCCTGTCGAATGGACAAACCCGCTGAATCCTTCTGAAAAAAATTTATACTATTATGGTAATACCAACCTGCTTAACCAGGTAAAATATTATCCTATTGTGCAGTTGCTGATAATAGGATTGTTTATAACAGTAACGCTTATCACACTTAATACAAGTTTTAAATCCACACAAAACCAGGTATGGGTAGGAATGGCAAAAGAAACAGCACACCAGTTAGGTACGCCCATTACTTCTTTGCAGGGTTGGGTAGAAATGTTAAGGGACGAAAACGTGAGTGATAAGATCTCCAGGGAAATGGAAAAGGATATTAACAGGTTGAAGCTGGTCTCCGACAGGTTTGGCAAGATCGGGAGCGCACCACATCTCGAAGACAGTGATATTGTTCTCCAGGTAAATAATATGGTAGATTATATCAGGAAGAGAGCGCCGGGAACTATTCAGTTCAATACCTATTATCCCGGTGTAACGGTAATAGCAGCTATCTCTCCGCCATTATTTGACTGGGTGATAGAAAATCTCTTAAAGAATGCACTTGATGCGATGGAAGGAAAAGGAACCATATCTGTTACGGTTTATGACAGCATCAAAAATATCATCATAGATATTACAGATACCGGAAAAGGCATTGCAGGAAAAAACCTCGGAAGGGTTTTCAATCCGGGTTTTACCACAAAAAAAAGAGGGTGGGGGCTTGGGTTGAGTTTATCCAAAAGAATTATTGAACAATATCATAAAGGACAACTGTTTGTCAAATCCTCCGAACAAGGTAAGGGCACTACATTCAGAATAGTTTTACCAAGATGAAGAATAATCCAAACGATCAGCTTATTAACATTTTTAATGCGGCACTGGATGCTGTCAGACCTTCGGCGCTTATTCCTCCTGTACTGGCAAAGGAAGATCTCAGCAGGTACAGGAATATTTATGTAGGCGGCGCTGGCAAAGCCAGCGCCGCAATGGCGGTAGAGGTGGAAAAAATACTGGGTGACCGCATCACTGATGGATTTATTGTAGTGAAATATGATCATTCGCTTCCATTACAACGTATTCGTACACTCGAAGCTGCTCACCCGCTTCCGGATAATAATAGCGTGCGTGCAGCAGAACAAATGGTAGACCTTTTTAAAAAAGCCGGTCCCGACGATCTCATTATTTTCCTGTTAAGTGGTGGCGCCTCTTCTTTATTAACCGATCTGCCTGCGGGATATACACTTGAACAATTACATAAACAGTATAAAGAGTGGCTGCTAAGCGGAATGGATATAAAAGAAATGAATGCTAAACGTAAGCAACTGTCCAATATCAAAGGTGGTAAGCTGGCAGGCTATGTCAATGGCGCTCACATATTGACCTGTATCATCAGTGATGTTCCCGGTAATGATATTGCTTCCATAGGATCCGGTCCTACTGCTGTAAATGATCCGCGTGTAAGAAATCTTATCATTGGTGATAATGCAATGGCGCTGCAAGCTGCTGCACGTAAAGCGAAGGAACTAGGTTACAAGGTGAAGATAGAGGAGGATGGTCTAACAGGAGATACCGAAAGCTGCGCTGAACAATGGATAGATAAGATCATTTCAGAAAATGAACCAGGCACTTGCTATATTATAGGTGGAGAAACTACTATCGAAGTAAAAGGTAACGGCAAAGGCGGAAGAAACATGCACTTTGCGCTCAAATGTGCTCAACTGATCCAGGATCACCCGCAACTTTTTGTATTAGCAGCAGGAACCGATGGAACAGATGGCCCTACTTCGGCAACAGGGGCAGTCGCTAACGCAAAGAGCTGGAATGCAGCAGCCATAAATTATCTGCTGAACAATGATTCGTACACCTTCTTTAATGAAAATGATAATCTGCTGGTCACAGGTCCAACCCACACCAATGTTATGGATATAGTTTTGGTGCTTATTGCAGAATTGGCTGTATATGACTGAAATATCCTACACTTCTGAAACAGCTAAATAAGCAGCTAAAGGAGTTTTGAAGCGGCCGAGTAAAGTACCCGAAGAAGTGCCCACAATGGGAATATGTATTTTTGATTGAAGGGCAGGTAGGATTTTTCATCATCATCACATTTATGAACAATGATTTTCATCCCTATAAAAAATGTCTTTTATTTTCGTCAAAAGGGGCATTTCTGACTGAAATATCCTACACTTCTGAAACAGCAGAATAATAGCTAAAGGAGTTTTAAAGCGACCAGATAAAGTAACCGAAGCACGGGATGTTGAGATCGCCTTATGTGGGAAAGTGGATAAAGGGACTGTTGCTTATTAAATAAACCTTAATTTTAGGCAACTTAATTTTAAAGGATATGTTATCTCAAAGAATGAAAGATGCTCTGAACGGGCAGGTACTCATGGAGGCACAATCATCGCAGGCTTACCTGGCGATGGGGAGTTGGGCCGAAATTCAACCCGGCCTGAAAGGTGTTACGCAGTTTTTTTTCAGACATAGCGACGAAGAGCGCATGCATATGTTGAAACTGATTCATTATATCAATGAAAGAGGTGGCTTTGCTGTGATACCAGCATTGGAACAACCAATTCTGACTTTTGTTTCGCTAAAAAAAGCGTTTGAACAACTTTATGAACATGAAGTGAAAGTAAGTAACAGCATTAATGAACTTGTTGAAATCGCTTTGGCCGAAAAAGATTATGCTACACATAACTTTCTACAATGGTATGTAATGGAACAAATGGAAGAAGAAAGGCTTGCCCGCGATTGTAATGATAAACTGGAACTGATCGGTGATGATAAAAGTGGCTTATATCTTTTCGACAGAGATATAATGACGATGGATCAGGATTGATTTCTTTCTGCTCTTATCATTTCTCCATAACTCATATTGGTCAGCATTGCATTGATAGTGCTGGCCATTCTTTTTATCCTGGTAGGTTCGGTTTTGGCATCTGTGATCCATTTACTAAAATAACGTTGATGAGAAGGCGCCAGCTTATTAAAGTTTTCAAGCGCCAGGGGCTCGTCCCGCAGGCATTCCAGTAAAGGAGGATATATTTCCAGCGCTCTCTTGTCCTCTGTTAATTGCAATACTACTTTTGCGCCTACAGTTTTTCTAATACCTTTTCTCATCTGCGCATTGAGCGGTAAAATATAGCTGCCTTCACCTACGGGAAGCAAACTGGTCTTTTCTATGGAATAATTATCTATTTTACCTTTTACCCTGAAACTCTTTTTGGTACCCGGACTTATCGCCGAAGCCGTCTTTGAGCCGATGTCGATATATATCCACCCCGACTTATCAGCATGACTTCCATATTTTTTTATAGTGGCAGTAAATCTAACCATATCTAAAAATAAACATTCCTGCTTATTAGCTAAGCAGGTTAGCTTCTCTCAGCGTGGTAGTAATGGTTTGAATAATGCTATGCCTGGCTTTCAGAAACAGATGAGGTTGTATCAGTGTTGTCCACACCGATACGTACAGTTTTATTCTAGGGTCCTCAATTTGCGAAAAATATACTTCAATATCCTGGAAATGGTTGCTATCACATTTTTCTTCCAGCGTCTTACTGATCAGTCTGGTCACATTTACCGCTTCTGGTTTGTTGACGATGGAAAAATCCAGTTCAACCCTTCGTCGCGAAGTGAGTGAGTAATTGATAATAGGTTTCTGAAAAACATCTTTGTTGGGTATAATAACATGCAGACCTGCAAAGGTGCGCATCTTTGTAGCTCTGAGTTGAATATCTTCTATCTCACCAATGAAGCCGTTAGTCTCAATAATATGACCAATCTCAAAAGGACGCTTGAAGGTGATAAAAGTGCCCGATATAAAGTTGGCAGTGAGATCCTGGAATGCAAAGCCTAAAGCCAGACCAATAATACCTACACCAGCCAAAAGGGAGGTAACAGCTTTATCCAGCTTGAGAATATTAAGCGATACCATTATTCCCACAATAACGATTACCATATAAATGATAGAGGAGGTTAGTCCGCTGATGGATTCACTTCTTGACATGTTCCTAACTACTCTTCCGGATATTTTTCTTATAAAGCGTGCCAGCAGTATAAAAAGGAACAATACAATAAGGGCCAGCAAAAAGTTGGGAAGCATTCTTATGATAAAAAGTCCCCAGCGTTCCATTTTGTCCTGTATGATATGTATCCAGTTTTCAATCATATGTAAGTTTTTATGCCTGAGTTACTAAAAAGAATGTGCCAGATAGAAAAAATCTATGAGAGATAGAAAACCATTATTGTAATTGATATGTTTGGATTTTACCTTTGCAAAAAATTTGACGAGAGCTTGTCTCACATTTAACATTAAATCGAAATAAAGTTATGTCTAGCAAGGTTTTATCCGTAGGAAGTCCTTTTCCGGCATTCAGGAAAAAGGCTGTGGTTTCAATTGAAAAAGGAAAAGAATTTATTGAGATTACCAATGATTACGCTTCAAAAGAAGGAAAATGGACAGTGATGTTTTGGTGGCCGAAAGATTTCACTTTTGTATGTCCAACCGAAATAGCCGAGTTCAATAAAAAAGCCAGTGACTTTGACGACCGTGATGCTGTCCTGATTGGCGCCTCTACAGATTCAGAGTTTGTTCATGCTGCCTGGAGAAGAGATCATAAGGATCTCCGTGATCTTAAGTTTCCCATGCTGGCGGATACTTCAAAATCGCTAGCCGAAGAATTGGGTATTCTGGACAACGAAGAAAGAATAGCTTACCGCGCCACTTATATTATCGATCCCCAAGGTATTGTTCGTTGGGTAAGTGTGTATGATCTGAATGTAGGACGTAGTGTCCAGGAAGTTATACGTGTGCTGGATGCACTGCAAACAGATGAGCTTTGTCCCTGCAACTGGAAAAAGGGCGAAGAAACGCTTACACAGGAGCTGTCTTTAAACTAATGAACAACTATTAATCCGTTAGCACAATGAGCGAAACAACGATCATACAAAATGAGACGTTCAATAACTTATTGAACGATCTTCAACTCGATGGCTATGTTCCATCATCAAATGTCGAAGCATTAATCACAGCAGAATCAAGATTTATTAAGGATCTCAAGATCAACGTTGGTAATGCAATTAATAATACACAGCACCTGAGCAGGAAAGAAGCCTTAATGTTGGCGTTGGCAGTAGCTGTGAATGAGAAATTTGATCCTTTAAAAGAAAGCTTTACCAACCTGTTGAAAGCAGAAGGCACTACTGATGCTGAGATTGCTGAAGTAATTGCAGCTACCTCACTGATGAACACTAATAATATCTTTTACAGGTTCAGGCATTTTTTGAATAAAGAAGAATACAATAATCTGCCTGCCGGTATCAAAATGAGTATCATGATGAACCCGGTAACAGGGAAGGAGTTCTTTGAACTGTTAAGTTTGGTAGTTTCATCTATTAACGGCTGTGAGATGTGTGTATCTTCCCACGAACGTTCTGTTCTTCAGCATGGAAGCAGTGAAAGCAGGGTTTTTGAAGCAGTGAAAACAGGCGCGATTATTAAGGGATTGATTACTACATTAGCTTAATGTTAGATCTCGCACCGATTACCAGACACTTAAGAGCAAAAGCAGGCTCACACCTGTTAGTTGCTGCAGTACATCATTTTAATGTATTTGAAATATTAAGTGAAAAACCTACGACCATTGCACAAATGAAGGAGCAACTGGCGCTGGCCGACAGACCAGCGATGGTATTGTTTCCGGCATTATGTGCAATGGGTTTTTTAAAAAAGGAGGGAGAGCTATTGTCCCTGACAGCTTTAGGAACTTTTTTGTCCCGTAAAAACCCTCATAATCTTATAGGATATGCAGGTCTTGAGTTGCAGGATCCCGGTGTTGAGCATGTCACACAATGGTTAAAACATGATGGCCCTATCGACACTGCACAAGGCGTATCTTATATTAAGGATGAGCATGCCGACTCTCCAATGGATGACCCCGAGGCGGCAACATTTTTTACATTGGCGCTGGCAGGAAGAGCAAAATATCTTTCTCCGCTTGTAGCCGCAAACATTAGCCGTCGCACTGGTCATTTGCTGGATATAGCCGGTGGCACTGGTTATTACACGTACGAGTGGTTAAAAGCTAACCCGGATGCTACCGCTACGCTTATCGACAGGCCGGAAGTGCTAAAGACCGCGAAAAATATACTGCACACCTGGTACGATGACAGTATAGCAAAGCGTGTTAACTTTTATGGAGCCGATATGCTCACCGATGAATTACCTAAGGGTGATATGGTATTAGCCGCTAGTTTGTTCCACGACTGGCCGGTTCCTGTATGCGAAAAGTTAATGAAGAAGTTTGCAGACTGCCTTCATCCCGGTGGTGAGCTATGGGTACACGATGCTTTCTTGGATGATGAACTTAATGGTCCGCTTGCTGTCGCCGATTATTCCACATTACTTTTTCTAGGAACCAAGGGAAGATGTTATAGCAGGAAAGAGTATCGTAATTGGTTCACTGCCGCCGGACTAACTCCTACGACTGACAATATTCCGACATTAATGGATTATGGTCTAATCGCAGCTCGTAAAAAATAGACCCCGTTCACAAGTAATACACACTTAGCAGTTAAAGAACTTTTCGCTTGGGTTTAACTGAATAAATATTCATATATTCGCCCTTCCAAAAACTTTTCTGCCTTTTTGAGGGGGATGATGAACAGGCTCTATTATTGTTAGATAATGACCTGTAAAACGCTTAAGCAATAAAATGACAAAGTTATGTTTAGCCCTCGCTGCAATGCTATCCGGATTGCTGATGTATGGGCAGTCTGCCAAAGACAGCTTACTGAGTGAAGTCACCCTTCAGCAGGCTGTGGAATATTCTATTAAACACCAGCCTGTTATTCAACAGGCGCTGATCGACGAGCAAATTACTGAAGCAAGTATCAGGAACAGGTTGTCTGATTGGTATCCTCAAATCAATTTTGCCTATAACTATCAGCACAACTTTAAAGTGCAAACGACCGTTATCGGAGATAATGTAGTGCAGTTGGGTGTGAATAATACTTCCTCTCTGCAGTTTACCGCTACGCAATCTATTTTCAACAGGGACTTACTATTAGCCAGCCGTACTAAAAATGATGTTCGTCAGCAAGCGAGACAAAATATCAGTAGTAATAAAATTGATGTGGCTGTAGCAGTATCCAAAGCCTTTTATGATGTGTTAACATCCATACAACAGGTTAAAGTGGCTACTGAAAATATTACGCGGATAGACAGAAGCCTGAAAGATACCTATAATCAATACCAGGCGGGAATAACAGATAAAACAGATTATAAAAGGGCGACAATAGCATTGAACAATGCTGTGGCTTCCAAAAAGACCAATGAGGAATTATTGAATGCCAAACTCGAATATTTAAAATCGTTGATGGGGTATCCCGAAAAACATCCTTTGAACGTGGTATACGATAGTTTACAAATGGAAAGAGAAATAGCTATTGATACCCTGCTGGATGTTAACTATGCCGATAGGATTGAATATAAATTACTCGAAACACAAAAGAGCTTGCTGGAGGCTAACCTAAGATATACCCGATGGGCATTTCTTCCTTCTTTATCGGCTAACGGAGCTTACAATTTTCTTTACCTCAATAATGATTTCGACAAACTCTATAACAGGCATTTTCCTAACTCCTTTGCTGGTCTCACTTTTGCGCTACCATTATTTCAGGGAGGAAGAAGAAAAATTGAGATCGAGTCGGCCCAATACCAGCTAAGACGCAATGAGCAACAAATAATAAATCTGAGAAATAATATCAATGCTGAATATGCTTCTGCATTAGCTGGTTACAAAGCGAATTATGCCAACTACAAAGCATTAAAAGAAAATCTAGCGCTTGCCCGTGAAGTGTATGATGTTATTCAACTACAGTACAGAAGTGGTATTAAAGCTTATCTCGAAGTAATTAATGCAGAAACAGATTTGCGCACGGCCCAGATAAATTATTTCAATGCTTTGTACAATCTGCTTGCCAGCAAACTGGACGTTCAACAATCATTAGGGCAAATAAATTATTAAAATAAGTTATGACTCGTTATATATATATAATATTAGTAGCTCTCTCTTTATTCACTGTTTCGTGCGGTGGGAAGAAGTCTCCCCAGCCTGTAGGTTTCGGTCCGGTAAAAGTGGTACTTGAACCCGTGAGAATAGGAGCAGTCGATTATTATAGTGAATATCCTGCCACCATAATTGCTCTTAACCAGGTGGATCTCCGTCCCCAGGTAAACGGTTTCGTAACAGGCATCCATTTTAAGGACGGCCAAAGAGTAAAAAAAGGACAACTTCTTTATTCAATAGATGCGCAACTATATGCAGCAAATTATGACCAGGCTGTAGCCAATTTGCATGCCCAGGAAGCAAACCTCATCAAAGCACAAAAAGATGCTGACAGGTATCAGGAGCTTGCTCAAAAAGATGCGGTGGCCAAACAACTGGTCGATAATGCTGAGGCTGCACTGGAGGTTGCAAAAAAACAGGTGGAAGCGGCAAAGGCATCTATTGCCGCCTCACAAACAAGTGTGCGGTACACAAAAATATATGCTCCCTTTGATGGATTGATAGGTATATCAAACGTGAAGATCGGTGCACCGGTTACTGCCGGCCAAACATTGCTGAATGCTGTATCAACTGATCATGAAATGGCTGTTGACATCAACCTCGATCAACGTGAAATCTACCGTTTTACTGACCTGCTGAATAAAAAAGCTACCGATTCCGTGTTCTTTCTTTCGTTTGTCGGTGAGCTATATCCCTCACCCGGTCACCTGTTGCTGTTAGACAGAGCCGTTGACCCGCAAACAGGAACATTAAAAGCCCGGCTGGTATTTCCCAATAAGAATAATGTATTAAGAGCTGGAATGAATGCTACAATAAAAGTGAAAAACGAAACCGATCAACATACAATGATTATCCCTCACAAGGCAGTAGTGGAACAATTGGGTGAATATTTTATATATGTGCTGGCCGATAGTAGCAAAGTATCTCAAAAGAAAGTTACTCTGGGTACAGCCATAGGCTCGGATATTATTATTAAAGAAGGTTTGGATAAAACAGATTCTGTTGTAACACAGGGTATCCAGAATCTTAGAGAAGGATCAGTAGTGGAATCAGTACCGGCCAGCCGACCAGCAAAAGGCCAATAGACAATACAGTTGTGCGACGATAAAGACATTAAATAATGATAGCAGATACTTTTATAAAACGTCCGGTTACCGCAATAGTCATTTCTATTGTGATTGTGCTGGTCGGAATTATTGCTTTAATAAACCTGCCTATAGCCCAATACCCTAATATTTCTCCCCCAACCGTTTCTATTTCAGGGAATTTTATTGGCGCTGATGCAGAAACGGTGGAACAAACTACCACTACTGCTATCGAAACGCAGGTGAATGGTACTCCTGGTATGACCTATATGACTAGTAACAGTACCAGCAGCGGGCAAAGTAGTATTACGGTAAATTTTGAAGTAGGTACTGATATTAATATAGCAACGCTGGATGTGCAAAACCGCGTAAGCGTGGCGGAGCCCACTTTGCCGGATGCTGTTAAGCGTTTAGGATTAACCGTTAGAAAGCGTAATCCCAGTATCATGGTGGCGCTTGCGTTTTACTCTCCGAATGGTACACACGATTCAAAATTTATCGGTAACTACGTTAACCTGTATGTGAAAGATGCCATTACCCGTGTAAAAGGTGTGGGTGATGTTTTTTCCAGGGCGGATGATTTTGGTATGCGAATCTGGCTCAATCCGGAGAAACTTGCCGCGCTGGGTATCACTCCTGCTGAAGTGAATGCAGCATTGCAGGAGCAAAACCTGCAGGTAGCAGCAGGTACGGTAGGAGGAAATCCGCAGCCTGGCAGTCAGACTTTCGAATATAGTGTGTTGACCAATAGCCGTATTAATACCCAGGAACAGTTTGAAAATATAGTGGTAAGAACAAGACCGGATAATGGCGGACTGGTATATTTAAAAGATATTGCCCGTGTTGAATTGGGAAGGTTTGATTATGGTATCAATTCGTTTACGATGGGTAAGCCGGCAGCATTTCTGCTGATATACCAGGCTCCGGGTGCAAATGCATTAGAAACTTATGAGGGCATTACAAAAACACTGGCAGAGCTAAGAAAATCTTTTCCTAAGGATATTGATTACTCCATTCCACTGGAGACTGTATCAGTGGTGAAAGCATCAATCAACGAAGTGGTTCACACACTGGTTGAAGCGTTGATACTGGTAATTGTGGTGGTGTTCCTGTTTCTGCAGAACTGGAGAGCTACTTTAATTCCTGTATTGGCTATTCCTGTTTCGTTAATAGGAACTTTCATATTTTTCGGTCCTTTGGGTTTTACCATTAATACACTTACACTTTTTGGATTCGTATTGGCAATCGGTATAGTCGTGGATGATGCCATTGTGGTTGTGGAAGCTGTGCAACATAATATCGACCATGAAAAAATGTCGCCTAAGGAAGCTACCCAAAAGGCAATGAAAGAAATATCGGGACCTGTTATTGCCATTGCATTAATACTTGCAGCAGTATTTGTGCCGGTCGGGTTTATTCCGGGTATCGTTGGACGCTTATACCAGCAATTTGCTATAACCATTGCGGTGTCTGTATTGATTTCTGCATTTGTGGCGCTTTCTCTCACTCCGGCTTTATGTTCCATTATGCTAAAGCCCACAAAGGGAGAGAATGAAAAGAAAAACTGGCTGGAAAGATTCTTTGCAGCATTTAATAATTGGTTTGGAAGAGTAACACTTGGTTATTCAAAGTCGGTGGGTAAGTGGATTAGAAAAACTCCCTGGGTAATTGGAATGTTGATAGTGTTGTTCGTTGGTTTGTTCTTATTGTTTCAGAATAAACCTTCAGGCTTCATTCCTACAGAAGATGAAGGAAGGGTAATGGTTACTTATGAAATGCCGGAGGCAACTTCTACAACCAGGAGTGTGGCTATGCTCAATGATCTGGTTAAGCGGATCATTGATATCCCTGAAACCCGTGTGGTAGGAGGAATAGCCGGACTTAACATCGTAAGTTTTTCCAACAAATCCAATGCGGGAACGGTGTTTGTGAATTTGCAATCGTGGGACGATAGAAAAACTAAAGGCTCTCACGCGCAGGATGTAATGAATAAGATCAGGGCTGCTACTGCCGACATTAAGGAAGCAAGAATATTAGTCATTGCTCCGCCGGCTGTACCTGGTCTGGGTGCTACATCGGGATTTACGTTTCAGTTGCAACAAACTACCAGTACAGACGATGTTAAGCAGTTTGAAAGAGTAGCTAATGAGTTTCTAGGTAAAATAAACCAGCGTCCCGAAATAGGGGCGGCCTATACTTTTTTCAATGCACGTACACCAAGTTATAAAGTAGATGTTGACAGGGAGCAGGCGAAAAAACTAGGCGTAATGGTATCTGATGTATATGCTACTTTGTCTACTTTCCTGGGAAGCAGTTATGTAAATGATTTTAACCTGTATGGCAGAAATTTCCGCGTAATGTCACAGGCCGATAGTAGCTACCGCAGTTCATTGGAAGGAGTGGAAAAGTTTCATGTGAGAAACAGTCAGGGTAATATGATTCCTCTGGGTTCGCTCATCACCTCAAAAGTGATTGAGGCTCCGGCAGCGATTTCCCATTATAATATTTACCGTTCGGTAGAGATCAATGGTTCACCTGTTGAAGGTTATAGTAGTGGTCAGGCCATTGCGGCTCTTAGAGAAGTTGCCCAGTCGCTGCCCGACGGATATGGATATGAGTTTTCCGGTATGAGCCGTGAAGAAATAGCAGCGGGTAACCAGCAATTGGTGATTTTTTCTATTTCTATTGTATTCGTATTCCTGTTCCTGGCAGCTTTATATGAAAGCTGGTCGGTGCCGTTCTCAGTATTGTTTGCTGTACCTATTGGTGCTTTCGGTTCGATACTCACCTTAACTTTTATTCCTTCGTTGACTAATAATATATATGCGCAGATAGGGTTGATCACGCTGATAGGGTTATCAGCCAAAAACGCTATCCTTATTGTTGAATTTGCCAAGGAGAGAGTGGATAAGGGTATTGATATTGTTCATGCTACTTTGCAGGCAGTGAATTTGCGTTTACGGCCAATTGTTATGACGTCACTGGCCTTTATATTAGGAGTGCTTCCACTGGCTTTTGCATCGGGAGCAGCGGCAGAATCGCGTAAAACAATCGGGTGGACAGTATTTGGAGGAATGGTAGCGGCGACAACGCTGGCCATATTCGTAGTACCTGTATTATTCGTATTGATCACTAAAATTGCCTACCGCAATAAATTAAAGAAAATAGAAGAGGAAAGAAAAGCCGAAGAGGATGTTGACCGTTCTATAACTACCAGTCGAACATAACTTTCTTACCTTCGCCTGCTTTTTAGTATAGTCATGCGTGGTGAAGCCAAACAAACAATAGGACTTGCCATACCCATTATTATTGGTGAGCTGGCACAAATGTCCTTGCATATCATCGATTCTGCGATGGTAGGAGATATTGATTACCGCCAGTTAGCCGCTACTTCACTTGTGATCAGCGCGATCAATATTCCATTTGTATTAGGTATTGGTATGACCATGTCGGTTGCACAAATGGTATCAATGGCTAATGGAAAGAACGATGCAAAACTTGTTTCGCATTATTTGTTTAATGGGTTTGTATTATGTGGAGTAACAGCTATTATTATTTCCCTGTTACTGGTGTTTGGCAGAAATATACTTTTTCATTTGGGACAGGATGAAGAAGTAGTACACCATGCCTTGCCTTTTATGAAGCTGATGGGCATATCTATTATTCCTATGCTGATGTTTATGACGCTTAAACAGTTTTGTGATGGATTGGAATATACCCGCACTGCAATGTTATTATCACTATTATCGCTTCCCGTTAATATTTTTTTGAACTGGTTATTGATTTATGGCAACTGGGGGTTTCCACGTTTGGAGCTGACCGGAGCAGGATGGGCAACATTAATTACGCGTACCCTCACCTTTATAATATTACTGCTTGTTGTGCTGAAGCATGCTACTTTCCGTAAATATATTAAGGTAAGCCGGTCGCAATGGAAATTAAATATGAAGACCCAGCGAACATTACTAAAGATTGGCGTGCCCAGTGGTTTGCAGGTGGGCATGGAGGCCGGCGCTTTTGCCGTAACCGGAATTTTAGTAGGAACAATGGGCGCTGTATCGCAGGCTTCGCACCAGATTGCATTAAGCTGTGCAGCTTTTACATTTATGGTGTCCATGGGATTATCACAAGCGGGATCAATCAGAGTGAGCAATGCTTTCGGCAGAATGAACTGGCTTAAAATTAATGCAATAGGAAAAAGCACCATTTACACGGCAGTGGCTTATGGAATATTCTGCGCACTGTTTTTTGCCATATTCAGCAATGTATTGCCAGGTTTCTTTACAAAAGAACCCGAAGTGATGAAGTTGTCGGCGCTGTTATTATTATTTGCTGCAGTGTTCCAGATCTCTGATAGCACGCAGGCCATAGGAGCAGGTTTGTTAAGAGGGATTAAAGATGTGAAGAAGCCCACTTGGCTCATCGGTATTGCCTATTGGGTAATAGGCATTCCGGTAGGCTATTTTTGTGCTGTCTTTTTCAATCTGGGCGCAGTAGGGATGTGGTTAGGATTAATACTGGGCCTTACTTTCAGCTCATTATTTTTAATCAGCCGCTTTTTGAAGCAGGTGAAAAATCATATAGTCAATAAACAGGAAGAGATTTAACTGGCTTTACGCTGCAAACTTCTTTTATACTGATAGGGGCTCTGGTTGATCTGATCTTTGAAAACCTTACAGAAGTGAGAGCTTGACTTATATCCGCAGAGATCAGATATTTCTGATATGGATTTATCCGATTGTATTAATAATGTACAGGCATAGGAAATACGCTGGTCAAGCAGATACTGAGAGAAGCTCTTTTTAGTTCTGTTACGGAAAAATCTGCAGAACGATTGCTCAGTCATACAGGCAATTTCAGACACCTGCTTAAGGGATATCTGGTTATGCAGATTGTCTTTGATGAACTTGATGACTTCTATCAGTCTGTCTGAGTACTGTGGATCGGCTTCACCGATCTCTTTATTGATAATAAAACTTCTTTCTTCAGAAATGGAGATCATGTTCATGATCTGTAATAAGCCATCTATCTTTTCGAAGCCGGTCTTACTGGATATTTCCAAAAGTTTATCAGCTATCTTGCTCCTGGTTTCGCCAAATATTCTGATTCCTCTGGATGCTTGCCGTATAATATCGCGGATAGTGCTAAATTCCTTTACGGATTCAAAAACATCCTTAAATTTATTAGGATTAAAGTAAGTAACAATGACCCTGGAGTGTAATTTGGAATTTTCTTTATAAAAGACATCATCACTTAACCATACATGTGGTACATTGGAACCGATAAATACCATGTCTCCGGCTTCAAACGGCTCAACAGTGTCGCCGATGATCCTTGTACCGTATCCTTCCAGGATGAGTACCAGTTCGAGTTCGGGATGTGCATGGAAAACGGGTTGGGAATAGTACGGTGACTGTAGAAATTGCTGATCCCTCAACTCAATACATAAAAATTCATTAATAAGAGGTGTAATTTCCGTGTGTAGCAGCCTCATTGTATGTTAAGGTTTATAGCAGTCGTGACAAAGGAGAAAATTACGCTATTTTTTCGACAACTTGCTGGGTATGTGAACAATTTGGGTTAATTCGTGGAAAGAACATGCTAATATGACGACATTTTAACAAAACGCTAATACATACTTTTATAAAGAATGGAAAACGAACTGCGAAGTCAAAACTGGTTTGGAAAAAAGGGCAAGGACGGATTCATATACCGGGCTTGGATGCGAAATCAGGGGATTCCTACGTACGAATTCAAAGGAAAACCTGTCATAGGAATCTGTAATACATGGTCAGAGTTAACCCCTTGTAATGCCCATTTCGGGGAACTGGCCGAGTCTGTTAGACGCGGAATACTGGAAGCCGGCGGCTTCCCGGTAGAGTTCCCGGTCATGTCTCTCGGTGAAACTTTGATGAAACCCACCGCTATGCTTTACCGCAACCTGGTGAGCATGGACGTGGAAGAATCGATTCGCGCTAATCCCGTAGATGGTGTAGTGTTGTTATGTGGTTGCGATAAGACCACGCCTTCACTTGTTATGGGCGCTTGTAGTGTGGATATCCCTACTATTGTAGTGTCGGGCGGACCTATGCTCACGGGTAAGTATCGTGGTAGGAATATAGGGACCAGCGATATATGGAGATTCAGTGAAAATGTTAGGTCGGGGTTAATGACTGAGGCTGAACTCAACCTGGCGGAGGCGGGAATGTGCCGGAGCAGTGGTCACTGTGCAGTAATGGGTACGGCTTCATCTATGGCCTGTATGGTAGAAGCGTTGGGTCTTACACTGCCCGAAAATGCAGCTATTCCGGCGCCGGATGCCAGCCGGAAGGTATTGGCGCAACTTTCAGGAGTAAGGATTGTGGAAATGGTAAGAGAAGATCTGAAACTGTCGGATATCCTTACCAGGAAGGCATTTGAAAATGCTATTAAAGTGAATGCCGCTATAGGGGGCTCAACCAATTTTGTTATACATCTGCTAGCGATTGCCGGCAGGATCGGAGTGGATCTGGATATTGATGATTTTGATAAATTGTCGGCTAATATTCCCTTGCTGGCTAACCTGCAACCTTCGGGAAGTTTCTTTATGGAAGATTTTTATTACGCCGGGGGGTTGCCGGCAGTAATGAAGGAGCTGCTTGGAGATCTGAATAAGGACTGTATTACTGTCAACGGGAAGACGATTGAAGAAAATGTTCTGTATGCACAGGGTATCAATTCTGAAGTGATTGGTTCAATGGAAAAACCTTTCAAGAAAGAATCAGGGGTAGTGGTATTGAGAGGAAATCTTTGTACACAGGGAGCAATCATTAAGCCTAATGCCGCGAGTCCGCATTTGATGAAGCATACGGGTAAGGCTATTGTATTTGAAAATATTGAAGATTATAAAAACCGTATCGATGATCCGGATCTTGAAGTGGATGAAACCAATGTGCTGGTACTTAAAAATGTAGGTCCGAAAGGTTATCCGGGTATGCCGGAAGTGGGCAATATGGGTTTGCCTCGGAAAATACTGGAAAAAGGTATTACCGATATGGTGCGCATTTCGGATGGTCGTATGAGTGGGACGGGTTTTGGTACTGTAGTGCTACATGTTTGCCCGGAAGCTGCGGCAGGTGGTAATTTTGCCGTAGTTAAAACCGGGGACGTGATAGAATTGGATATTTCTAACAGAACGCTTCATCTGGCCGTACCTGATGAAGAACTGACGAAAAGAAAACAGGCTTATAACTCCGAAACCAATAATATAAACAGAGGGTATGCTTATCTCTATGTAAAACATGTTGAGCAGGCATATTTAGGAGCTGATTTTGATTTTCTTAAAGGAGGATCAGGAAGTATCGTTACACGCGATTCGCATTAAATTGAAAGTTGTTATATTGAGAGATGAATCAGGATGCCTTTAAAAACAAAGTAGCCATTGTGACAGGAGCAGGCCAGGGAATTGGCTTTGAGATTTGTAACGAACTGACTAAACATGGCGCTGCTGTTATACTAAATGATATAGACCAACAAATGGCTGTTTCGGCAGCAGAAAAAATAACAAAATCGGGAGGCCGGTGTACTGCATTAGCCGGTGATTCGTCAGATATCGGCTTTATAAAGAAATTAGTAGAAACTGCTGTAAGTACTTACGGCCGACTGGATATAGCTGTGGCTAATTCCGGTATTACTTTATTTGGCGACTTTCTTAATTATCCCGCCGAATCATTTTTTAAGGTGTTGAATGTTAACCTTGGTGGCTCATTCTTCCTGGCACAACAGGCAGCAAAGCAAATGATCAGTCAGCAATCCGGAGGATCCATACTTTTCATGTCGTCCGTTACCGGCCACCAGGCGCATAAAAATCTTGGCGCTTATGGAATGACAAAAGCTGCACTGGAAATGTTGGCCAAAAACCTGGTAATAGAAGTATCTGAGTATGGTATTACTGTTAATGCAGTAGCACCAGGGGCTACACTTACAGAAAGAACACTGGATGATCCAACATACGAGGGTATCTGGTCAAAACTGACTCCTATTGGCCGCCCGGCATCAACTTTGGATATTGCCAATGCCGTGTTGTTTCTCGTGTCTGATAAGGCAAGGCATATCACCGGACAAAGTCTGATCGTTGATGGCGGCTGGACCTCTGTAAGCCCTTCACCCTATTAAAAAAACAATAATTATTATGTTCAGCTTAAAAGGAAAAACCGCTTTAATCACTGGAGGTGGAAGTGGAATAGGAAAAGCCATTTCTACTGTTTTTGGAAAACAGGGGGCCAATGTGTATATACTTGACCTCGATGAGGCTGGTGCTACTTCAACCGTTGAAGAGATAAAAAAAGAAGGTGGTAATGCCGTATTTTATAAATGCAACGTAGCTTCTTATACCGATGTGAAAGAAGTGATTGAAAATATTTCAACTATCGATATCGTTGTGAATAATGCCGGGATTGCACATGTTGGCAATGCTGAAACCACTACAGAGGCAGACTTCGAAAGATTGATCTCCGTAAATGTAAAAGGTGTTTTTCATGTTATACAAAATGCCCTTCCTAAATTGAAAGTAAAAGGAGGAGTGATACTTAATCTTGCTTCTATTGCGTCGACAGTCGCACTTGCCGACAGGTTCGCCTATTCCATGACAAAGGGCGCTGTGGTGGGAATGACTTTATCTGTTGCTAAAGACTATCTTAAATATAATATCCGTTGTAATTGTATTTCTCCTGCACGTGTACATACTCCTTTTGTGGACGGTTTCCTGGCAAAGAATTATCCCGGTCAGGAAGAAGAAATGTTTAAAAAATTATCGGCTACACAACCTATTGGAAGAATGGCAAAGCCGGAAGAAATTGCTTACCTGGCGTTGTATCTTTGCTCCGATGAAGCATCCTTCGTTACAGGATGCGATTATCCCATAGATGGTGGATTTATTAAACTGAATAGTTAATCATAAGCAAATGCGTTTTGAAGAGAGTCTTGCTAAAATAATTCCTGCGGAACGCATTAAAACAAGATATATAGATCTGGTTTCTTACGGAGCCGATGCAGGATTTTATTTTTTGTTACCTAAGGCGGTAGTGAAACCGGTTTCAGAAAAAGAAATTGTTGATCTTTTTCATTTTTCTCATGAACAGAAAATACCACTGGTCTTTAGAACGGGTGGGACCAGTTTATCCGGTCAATCTATAACCGATGGTATTCTTGTCGACTTAAGCCAGTACTGGAACCGGTTGTCGGTTGAAAATACCGCAGAGCAGGTGCGTGTTCAGCCTGGTATTACCGGAGCAATGGTCAATGCTTACCTGCATAAGCACAAGAAAAAGATAGGTCCCGATCCGTCGAGTATCACAGCGGCCATGATGGGGGGAATATTATCCAATAACTCCAGTGGTATGTGCTGTGGCGTTACACTGAATGCCTATCACACTACAAAGTATATACGCTTTATTTTACCTGATGGTAAAACTTTCAACACAGAGGACCCTAACGATTTTAAAAGGTTTGAAAACGAATGCCCTGATATTTATAATGAACTGAAAAATATCCGGGAAGAAATTCTGGCTAATCCTGCATTATTCAGCCGGATCAGAAAAAAATATATCACCAAGAATACGGTAGGATACTCTATCAATTCTTTTATCGATTATGAACATCCGCTGGATATATTGGCTCACCTGTTAATTGGTGCGGAAGGCACATTGGCCTTTATTGCCGAAGCAGTATTGAACACTGTTCCCGATTTTCAGTATAAATCAACGGCTCTTTTATATTTCCCGGATATATATGCAGCCTGCCAGGCTATTGTTCCTTTAAAAATCGCTGGTGCAGAAGCTGTGGAATTAATGGACAGGGCATCTTTGCGGTCTGTTGAAATGATGCCCGGAATGCCTGCTATTGTTAAAACACTGCCACCACTGGCTGCGGCTCTGCTGATCGAGTTCCAGGAGAACTCACCTACGCTTTTGCAAGCTAAGGTGGATAACTTCCTGGCCTCTGCGCATAGTCTTTCCATGCTGATGGAACCTGTATTTACTACAGATAATGAAGAGCAGGCTTTTTTATGGAAGGTCAGGAAAGGACTTTTTCCCGCTGTTGGAGCAGTAAGAAAAAGCGGTACTACGGTGGTATTGGAAGATGTAGCATTTCCTGTTGAAAAATTGGGTGATGCTATTGTAGAATTGCAAAAACTATTTGCCGATTATAATTATGATAATGCTATCATATTCGGTCATGCGAAAGATGGCAATATTCATTTTGTGATTACTCCTTCCTTTAACAATAATGATGAAGTGGTATTATACGATGAGTTCCTCAAGGATGTTGTTGAACTGGTGGTAAACAAATACGATGGCGCTTTAAAAGCAGAGCACGGTACAGGAAGAAATATTGCACCATTTGTAGAAACGGAGTGGGGAAGCGATGCTTATCAGATTATGAAAAGATTAAAAAGCTGCATCGATCCGCATAATTTGCTTAACCCCGGAGTAATTATCAATGAAGATGCCAACGTACATATAAAAAACCTGAAAGAACTGCCTACTGTTGAGGAAGAAGTAGATAGGTGTATAGAGTGTGGTTATTGTGAACATAAATGTCCAAGCAGGGATCTTACTACTACTCCCCGCAGGAGAATTGTTATCAGAAGAGAATTGAAAAAACTCAAAGAGGCCGGTGAAAAAGAGAAGCATGATCTTCTGTTGAAAGATTACCAATATGATGTGCTGGATACCTGTGCGCTTGATGGTTTGTGTGCTACAGCGTGCCCTGTGTATATTAATACCGGCGACCTGGTAAAAAGGCTGCGACGAGAAAATCATAATGAGTTTTCTAATAAAATAGCCTTGTTTGTCGCCCGGAATTTTAAAATGATAGAACGTCTGGCAGGTTGGGCATTGAGTATAGGAAAGGGAATTAATAGCGTGTTCGGTGATAAAGCCATGATTAATATAACTAAAGGAATAAGGAAAATTATTCCTTCTGTACCATTATGGTCACGGCAATTACAATCAAAACCATCATTGCCGAAAACGAAGCAGTCTTCTTCCGAAATAGTTTATTTCCCGGCCTGTATATCTAGATTAATGGGTAAAGGCGTAGAGGGAAAGAAAAATATTATGGAAACATTGATCAGTGTCTCCCAAAAGGCAGGCGTATCAGTAAAGATCCCTGATGATATTAAAGGGAGTTGCTGCGGACAGATCTTTTCTTCCAAAGGTTTTGCTGCTGCCTATAAACATACGGCTAATGAGATTATCGAAAAATTATGGAGATGGACAAACGAAGGAACTGTTCCGGTAGTAATAGATGTAAGTTCATGTGCTTATACTTTGCATAATCTCAAACCTGCATTGACTGAAGAAAACAAAAAAAGATTTGAAGTATTGAAGATTATGGATAGTGTGGACTATCTGTATGATTTGATCCTTACCCGTAATATCCAGGTGAATAAGCGCGGTAACATAGTGCTTCACCCAGTCTGTTCCTTACAAAAGATGGGAACGCATGGCAGGTTTGTTAAAATAGCCAACTATTTTGCTGAAAAGGTAACCGTTCCCAAAAATGCCGGCTGTTGTGGCATGGCGGGAGACAGAGGCTTTTTATTTCCCGAGCTTACTCATTCGGCTACGCTCCCCGAAGCCACAGAAGTAAGAGCAGTTGAATATGACGGCTATTATTCGTCTACTAAAACCTGCGAAATGGCGCTTACAGAAGCTGTCAAAAAGAACTACGAGTCCATTCTTTATCTCGCGGATGAAACGATGACAGGGGACGATAGGCAGTAGACAATTGATAGTTGACAGTTTTCCACTGTCCCTTGTCCATTCTCCACTGCCTAAGTTGGCATAATAATTTACGTTGGTATAATATGTCACTTACCAGGTATAAGCAAAAGCGCTCTTTCAACAAAACGCCGGAACCTACCGGCGGAAAAGCTTCGGCAAGAGCATTAAAATTTGTTATACAACTCCACGACGCTTCGCGTCTGCATTACGATTTCCGGTTGGAAATGGATGGTGCGCTAAAAAGCTGGGCGGTTCCAAAAGGGCCTTCAACCGATCCGGCGACCAAACGTCTGGCGATGATGGTAGAGGACCACCCGATGGACTATCGGAATTTTGAAGGCATTATTCCAAAAGGAAATTATGGAGCAGGAACGGTGATAGTATGGGATGAGGGCACTTATACGCCTATTGACAATATCAAAGGAGTAAAAGCGCAGGAAAAACACCTGTTGCAGCAATTAAAAGCCGGTAGTCTCAAGATTCGTTTGAACGGACATAAACTGAAAGGTGAATATGCACTTGTAAAAACAAAAGGAATGGGAGATAATGCCTGGTTGCTGATAAAGCATAAGGACGAGTTCGCTTCTACAAAAGATATCACCCGTCAGAGTAAGTCCGTCCAGTCGGGGAAGACTATTGCCGGTGTTTCGGCTGCTCCTCAACGACTGTGGAAAAGCAATGCTAAAAAGACCGCAGCGCCAACCAGGAAACCGGCCCAAAAGACCACGCGGAAAAAATCGGTACAAAAACGTAAAAAATACAAGCTGCCTGCTACGATTTCTCCTATGCTGGCTACCCTGGTGGATAAACCCTTCGATGATCCAGGTTGGTTGTATGAAATAAAATGGGACGGTTACAGGGCATTGGGAATTTGTGATGGAGATATCGTAAACCTGGTTTCGAGAAATAATAAATCCTTTAATGAAAAATTCTATCCTGTTTATGAAGCAGTAAGAAGCTGGAATATTCATGGTATAGTGGACGGTGAGATTGCTGTAATCAATGCAAAGGGGATTAGTGATTTCGGTGCGTTACAAAACTGGAGAAGTGAAGCTGATGGAGAACTTTTCTATTATGTTTTTGACTTGCTGTGGTTAAACGGTACTGATCTTACACAACTTCCTCTAAAAGAAAGAAGAGAAATGCTTCGCAGTATAATGCCTGCAGAAGGAATTATCAGGTTAAGTGAATCATTTGACACTAGCGGCACAGCTTTTTTATCTACCGCCGCTAAAATGGGAATAGAAGGAATGATAGCGAAAAAAGAAGACAGTGAATACTTGCAGGGACGCCGCTCTAAAGATTGGCTAAAAATTAAAATAGGTAAAAGGCATGAAGTGGTGGTAGGTGGATTTACAAAAAATAAAGGTTCTTCAAAACTATTCAGCTCATTGCTGGTAGGAGTGTATGAGCAGAACAAACTAGTGTACACCGGAAAAATAGGAACAGGGTTTACGGTTGAGCAACAGGAGGAACTGATGAAAAAGTTTAAACTCCTGATAAGGAAGACCTCACCCTTTGCTGAAATTCCTGATGTTAATAAACCATCGCGGTTTCGTCCCAATCCTCCTAATGCAGAGGCTATCTGGTTAAAGCCCCAACTGATTGTTGAAGTAAGTTATACTGAAGTGACGGCTGATGGTTTAATGCGCCATCCTTCTTTTGAAGGATTAAGAGAGGATAAAGATCCTAAAGATGTAATAAGAGAATTACCTGTAAAAGCCTCTTCACTTCCGGCACTTAAGAATACTAAGACAACAAAAAAGAAATTAGTTAAACCGGCTGCTTCAACACAGCGAAAAACATTACTAAATCCGAGCGAAAAAACGCAAGTGCGAAAAATTAATGGTAACGAGATCCGGTTTACTAACCTCGATAAAATTTATTGGCCGAAGGAAAAATATACTAAGCGTGAGCTGTTAAACTATTACTATCAGGTGGCTCTCTATATTCTTCCTTATTTAAAGGATCGTCCGCAATCTTTAAACAGATTTCCTAACGGCATCAACGGAAAAAGCTTTTATCAGAAAGATCTTACAGGAAAAGCCCCCGGATGGATAGATCTTTTCCCCTATACTACCAGCGAGGGAGAAAAGAAAAACTATATGTTATGTAATAAGGAATCGGACCTGCTGTTCATGGTTAACCAGGGTTGTATAGAAATCAATCCCTGGAGCAGCACCAGTAAAAATCCTGACCACCCCGACTGGTGTCTTATTGATCTCGATCCCTCTGCCAGAAATGATTTTGATGATGTTATTACAGTGGCTAAAGAAGTAAAAATAGTGTTGGATGAAATAGGTATTGAAGGGTACTGTAAGACATCCGGCTCAACGGGTATGCATGTCTATATACCATTACAACCTAAATATAGTTATGATGAAGTACAATTGCTCGGACGCTGGATCGCAACACATGTAAATGAAAGATTGCCCGGTTTGACAAGTGTGGAAAGAGTCGTGAAAAAAAGAAGAGGAAAACTGTATATCGACTTCCTGCAAAATCGTCCGGGTGCAACACTGGCGGCGCCTTATTCAGCCAGACCAAAACCAGGTGCTACTGTTTCCATGCCGGTGCATTGGGAAGAAGTCAAAAAAGGATTATCGCTTAAGGATTTTACGATTAAAAATGCTGTAGCCCGACTAAGATCTGAAGGCGATATTTTTAAGCCTGTGCTGGGAAAAGGAGTAGATCTGAAAAAGATACTGGCAGTTTTGGAATAAATATTTACTGATACCTGTATTCTACTCTTCCAAGCAAGCGTTTCTTTTTGTTATAGCAGTTTTCTTTTATTTTTAAATCTGCTTCATTATAGTGATAGACCCATTTTTGATAATCGTCGCTTCCTTCGGGAACAACTAACATCGACTGTAATAAACCGTTTTTACCGTATTCAAAAACATAAACAGGTAGTAGCCTGTTCGCTTTCTGGTTGTAAGTAACAATATCCGTTAACCTGTTATTGTTGTCGTAATAATAGAAATAAGAAGGTAAACCCACACCCTTTCTCGTACTGTTTTCTTCCACAACGTTTTTGTGTTCATCAAGAATAAAACTGGTAAAAATAGTATCGGTGTTATTTTTAATTCTTAATAATCGTACAGGCTTTCCTCCCGGTCCGTAAGTCCATATATGTTCCTCCTTGTCTACATCGTGGCGATATGATCTGGCTATACTGGTAATGTTGGTCATTCTTTTGTTTTCATCGTAAGTATAGTTAGTAGTACTTGATGCGCCATCGGTAGTATCGATTGTTTTGATCAGTAATCCTTCGTTATTAAAATAACTGATAAGGGTTGAACTGCCGTTGATTACGGAATTAAGTTCTGTAATTATTTGAGTGTATTTGTTGGCGATGGATTGCTGCCCCTGAAATCCTTCTGTCGGAGAACCATCGCTTTCAAAGCTTTGAAGACGAACGGTTTTGATACCGGCGGCTTTCATTTTTTTTAATTTTTCGCTGGTTTCAGCTGAAAGGATCAGGTCCTGGTAAAAGTATTGGGCAAAGTTCTCAAAATGGCTTGTTATAAATAGGATTGCCAGGAAAATTGGTCGGTATAGCATATCTGCGAATATCTTTCTTTTTCTATTGCTAAAGCGGGCTAATGCGTATTTTTAGCCAAAATTTTTATAGTGAAACAGCAGGATGAGCAGTCGTTACAGTCGGCCTTTTTACGTTTGAAGCAGATTATGGATGAGCTTAGGGAAAAATGCCCCTGGGACCGCAAGCAGACCATTCATTCCCTGCGTGTACAAACTATCGAGGAGTTATACGAGCTGACTGATGCGATCACTCAATCCGATTGGAGTGGAATAAAAGAAGAGTTGGGTGATCTTATGCTGCACATTCTCTTTTATTCCAGAATTGCCAGTGAACAGGAGCAGTTCAGTATAACTGATGTTCTCCACGCTGTAAGTGAAAAGCTCATCAGCAGGCATCCGCATATATATGGCGACGTTAAAGTAGAGGATGAAGAAGAGGTAAAAAGGAACTGGCAAAAACTTAAGCTGAAAGAAGGTAAATCTTCTGTACTCAGTGGAGTACCTGCTTCCTTACCGGCTCTTGTTAAAGCTGTCAGACTCCAGGAAAAAGCGCGGCAGGTAGGTTTTGAGTGGGATAACAGCTCCCAGGTATGGGATAAGATTGAAGAAGAGATTGCCGAACTAAAAGAAGCTATTGATGCTAACGCTACAGATAAGATAGAGGATGAGTTCGGAGATGTGTTATTTTCGCTTGTCAATTACGCACGGTTTTTGAAGATTGATCCCGATAATGCACTCGCCAGAACCAATAATAAATTTATTTCCCGTTTTACCCGTATGGAAGAGTTGGCCAACGGGCAGGGGAAACAACTTGCGGAAATGACATTACAGGAAATGGACGATATCTGGAATACTATTAAAAAACAAAATTCCGCCCATTGAAAGAAAGGTTAAATAAGTGGGGCGGGAGAAGGATATACCTGCTAGTGGCTGCGGCAGCCATGTTTTTGCTGGCGTTTGTCGTCAACCAGTTTATTCTTAAAAGCACTTCATCACCTTACTATGCCAACCTGATCCAGCGGGATATTATCCAGAAAGAGAATAATTTCAAAAAGCTATCGGAGGATACGGCTTTGTTGCTGGGTCTTGTTAACCGGACTTATGATGATGCTACTTTGCGAAAGTTGTCGGATAAAGAGAAAGGTTATTTATTTTTTATTTATAGCAGGGATACTAGTACTGAGCATAAATTATTGTTCTGGAATACCCAGCAGGCACTTCCGCCTATCAACATCATGAATGAGACTGATGCCAGCCGGATGGTACGGCTCAGCAATGGCCTGTATGTTCACACCAGTAAAATAGTATATCTGTCAGATGGCAGTTATATATCCCTAGAGGGATTGCTACCGGTGATGTATAAATATTTTGTGGAGATTGAAAACCTTCGGAAAGAATTTGCTACTTACCCCGAAGCAGGAAGAAGGTTGGATGTTACTTTTCAGCCTACCGAATACCCTGTTAAAAGCTCTTATGGCAATCTGCTTTTTTACCTACAGAAAATAACACCAACATCATATCAGAGAAACTGGTGGACATGGTCGCTTACGATATTGGGATTGTTTTTTTTGTTTATTTACATCCATCAGATAGCGCAATACTATAAAAGCAGGTATGGCTTATTATCGGCCACCATATTCCTGGCTGGTGTGATCCTATTCATGCGGCTGGTCACCTATTATTATCCCGGCCTTCTTGAGCTTAGGCAATTTGAACTGTTTGACCCCTCTATTTACAGTTCAAGTTTTGTATTCAGTTCACTCGGGGATCTGATGATCAACAGTATCCTGTTTTGTTGGCTTATGCTGTTTATTAGCAGGAGATTGCCTACAGAATCTATTAAGCCTTTAAAGCCCGATTGGCTGAATTTTCTTTGTATTCTTTTTCTGATCATACTGCTGGTATCAGTAACTTTTATTTTCGCCGATATTTTGCAAAGCCTTGTCTCCGATGCGCAGATATCCTTTAATGTGACCAATTTTTTCAGTTTAACCCAGTATAGCTTTATAGGGTTCCTGATACTGGGTACTCTCTCCTTATCTTATTTCTTCTTTTCGCAAATGCTTCTTAATATCCTGAAATCACTTAGCTGGGAATCTATTTATACGGTCATCATTATGACCATGTTTGTCGGATTAGCTATTCTTACCTTCACACGAAACACATCCGTACTGGAGTTGAATATCTATGTGCTGCTATGGCTGGTATTTTATATCCTGATGATGCAGCAGAAAATATTTTCCGGTATCAACAGCCGGTTGAATATTTCGGAAGTGCTTTTCTGGTTATTTGTTTTTTCTTTTTCTATTACCGGGGTGATCATTTTTGAGAACAAAAAAATAGAACTCGAGCAAAGAAAATCCTTTGCTGAAAAATTATCACTGCGCGCTGATCCTTCCAGTGAACGGTTGCTAAGTATAGCGCTTACTTATTTTGACCAGGAATTCCTACAACGAAATTTCTTCCGTTTTAAAACCGAAGAGGAGAATATTGACCTTAAGGACAGTATACTTAAAAAAAGTTTCAGCGCATATATCGATAAATACGATACACAGCTATTTACCTTCGATGCTTCTGAAAAACCGCTTTATAACGAACTTCCTGTTTCTTTCGATACATTAAACACTATTTTCAGGATACAGGGAAAACAAACCAGCATTGCCGATCTGCGTTATTTTGAAAAATCGTTTGATAAGTTCTCTTACATATACAGAAAAGAAGTTACTGATTCTTTTGGTGTGAATGCTGGGTATTTCTTTGTGTTATCCGAACCCAAGCGTTATAAGAGCGATGCGCTCACACCTGAATTATTCAGGCAAACCAAAGAGCTTGTTCCCGAATATTCTCCGGGATATTACTATGGAGTATATAACAAACTTGACCTGGTTAATTATTATAACGATTATCCCTTTCCCACGCGATTGTCGCAGGACGAGCTTCCTAAGTTTGAGTTTGAAACACGTAAAAATAAAGACTTTGAGGAGCTATGGTACCGGGCTTCATCCGATAAAGTAGTAGTTATCGCCAAGAAGGATAATTCTTTTATTGAAGGGATAACTCTCTTTTCTTACCTGTTCAGCACCTTTATCCTGTTGCTGTTTATATACAGAACCACAGCTTTCCTGGTGAAATCGAGGTTTAAAAAAGGAGCCATTGCAGAGTTTCTGCAATTCAGTATACGTTCACAAATTCATAGCACTTTATTGCTGGTAAACCTGTTGTCGTTTATAGTGATAGGTTTTGCCACTATCCTGTTTTTTATTAAGCGGTATGACCGTAATAACCAGGATAAACTGAGCAGGGCCATTCAGATCATGGTTAACGAAGTGGAAAGTCAACTAGCCGATCATAATTCTTTTAATAATAGTATTTTATTATTTGAAACCGGAACGAGCCAGGACGTTGAAGAGTTAATGCAGGAAATATCGGAAATACACGGTACTGATGTAAACCTGTACGATACATCAGGTACACTAAGAGTATCTTCCAATCCGCTTATTTATAACAAAGGCGTTTTGAGCGAAAAGATGAATCCGCTGGCTTTTTATCACCTGAACACGAAAAAAGCTATTCAGTTTGTGGCTAATGAAGAAATGGGTAAAGTGGATTATGTGAGTGTGTATAGTCCGGTACGCGATGACCAGGGACAGGCTTATGCTTATCTGAATATTCCTTCTTACAGCACGCAGGGGGAACTGAAGCAGGAAATTTCCAATTTCCTGGTTACCATCATTAATCTTAATGCCTTTATCTTTTTAGTGGCAGGAGCGATCGCTCTGTTCATTACCAACCGTATTACGCATTCCTTTACGCTGATTGGCCAAAAAATGCGGGACATCAATCTGCAAAGAACCAACCAGGAAATTGTGTGGAAGCGTAACGATGAAATAGGCGAGTTAGTGAAAGAGTATAATAAGATGGTGCACAAACTTGATGAAAGTGCTGAGGCACTGGCCAAAAGCGAAAGAGAGGGCGCCTGGCGACAAATGGCAAGGCAGGTAGCACATGAAATCAAAAATCCCCTTACGCCTATGAAATTAAGTATCCAGTATTTGCAGAAAGCGATTGATAATAACTCTGTTAATGTGAAGGAGATGACGTCAAATGTTGCCAAAACATTGATAGAGCAGATAGATCACTTATCAAAAATTGCCTCTGATTTTTCGCAGTTTGCAAATATCGGCAACCCCAGGAACGAGGTTTTTGATTTACATGAACTGATGCATTCTTTATCGTCCTTATACGGCGCAATGGAAAATGTAAGTTTATCGTGGTACCCGGTTACGCAACGGTTATTATTATTTGGAGACAAAACCCAACTCAACCGGTTATTTACTAATCTTGTGCAAAACGCTATTGAAGCATCTGAAAACAAAGATCAGTGTGTGATTAAGATAAGCGAAAAAGTTGAAGGGGGATATATACTGATAAGCATCCAGGATAATGGGGGAGGTATTCCTGCAGAAACCAGGGACAAGATATTCATGCCCAATTTTACTACTAAAAGCTCTGGCACGGGCTTAGGCCTGGCTATGAGCAAAAGCATAGTGGAGCAGGCACAGGGAGAAATATGGTTCGATACAATAGATAATGAAGGAACTATTTTTTACGTGCGGCTTCCTTTGCTAAGAGGAACGCATTAAACTCTTTTAGTGAGAAGGAACTCAGGTTTTGTTTAGCGGTCAGTCCGCCTTTTTGTGCAGCAAGCACTCCGTATTTATTATTTTCATATTCACTTATTTCGTGAGCATCGGGATTGATAGAGAGTAACACATTCTTTTCTATGGCATAATCTATCCATTCCCATCCCATATCGAGCCGTCGCGGATTCGCATTGATCTCTATTACTACATTTTTTTCGGCGCAGGTATCAATGATCTTTTTGTGATCCACCGGGTATCCCGGACGGCTTAATAATAAACGGCCGGTCATGTGTCCGAGGATAGTGGTGTATGGATATTGAATAGCATTCAGCAATCTCATCATTGCCTTCTCTTCATTCATTTTGATATTAGAATGAATGGACGCTATTACCAGGTCAAAAGTAGATAGTATATTATCCGGATAATCCAGTGAACCGTCGCCAAGTATATCTGCCTCTATGCTTTTAAATATTGTGAAGGGAGCCAGTTGCCGGTTAAGTTCATCAATTTCCCTATGCTGTTCTTTTATTCTTTCTACTGATAAACCATTGGCATAGGCGGCCGATTTACTATGGTCGCTGATGACAAGATATTCCAATCCCTGGCTGATACAGGCTTTCGCCATTTGTTCAATTGTGTTGGATCCGTCGCTCCAAATGCTATGACTATGAATAATACCTTTAATCGTATCGAGCTGAATGAGTGTGGTAAAATCCTCTTTTGCCGATCTGTCAATAATATTAGCCTTTTCTCTTAACAAGGCAGGAATAAATTGTACCCCGCGTAAAGAGAATATCTCCTCTTCTGATGTATAGGTTGAATCATTTTGGGGATAGCGGGTATTCCATTCCTGCAGGAAATCTGTTGATGAGGAAGTCTCAAAAGCTGCCAGGTAAAGCAACTCTGTTGGTCGTGAGTGAACAGTGATAAGCACTTTTTCCGGTGTTCTGAAAGAAACGGTTTCAGCGAGCACTTCTTCTTCCTGGTAGCCATGGGATAAGAAAAAGTTTTTGAGTGAATCAATATCCACGTTACTTACCCACTCCAGTTTTTCAATGATTACAGCCTGCCGTTTAAAGGCTCCTGTGGTTTCAAATATTTTTTCTGGGAAAGCTTTATTAAATATTTCGTTCAGCTCGGAGGCATAGGTTTCAATTTCGGCATAGAGATGTTGCCCCTGGCTTTTTAAAAAGAACTGAATGGCTTCCTGGATGCTTTGTTGTGTTTTTTCACCAAATCCCTTATAACGGGTGAGCCGGTTTTCCGTACAGGCATATAACAATTCTCCCGGCGATTCAATTTCCATTTCTTTCCAGATGATGGCAATTTTTTTTGGTCCCAGTCCTTTAATAGAAAGCATTTCCAACACGCCCGGCGGTGTTTTCAGCACTAGGTCTTCCAACGCTTTGAGATGGCCCTGTTGTAGTATCTCAATTATTTTTTTAGCTGTTGAATCGCCGATGCCTTTCAGGGTAAAGAGTTTGTCGGGAGGCAATTCCGACAATGCCACCGGTAGTTTTTCTATATTGAAGGCTGCTGTAGAGTATGATTTGGCTTTAAAGGAATTCTCACCGTGAATGTCCATAAGTTTAGCCAGTAATGAAAACTGTTGTGCGATGAAGTAGTTATCGGGCGCTGCCATGCTGCAAAAGTAGATAGATGTGTGCAGGAAAAATGATTTGTTTTATGACAGCGCAGGTAAAAAGGGGAGAGGTATAGCATGAAGGATGAGAAACGAAATGTAAAAAGGGAAAGGCCGGGAAATAAAAAGTCCCCTGTGTTAGAGGGGACTTGGTATTTTCTACAAGAAGAAACTTATTTTTTCTTAGCAGCTTTCTTCTTAGCAGCTTTTTTCTTAGGAGCTGCTTTTTTAGCTACTTTCTTTTTAGGAGCAGCTTTTTTAGCGGCTTTCTTAGCAGCTTTTTTCTTAGGAGCTGCTTTTTTCTTTGTTGCCATTTTTTGTGAATTTAACGGTTAGTAAATAAAAAATTCTATCATAAAAATAGAAACTTATTTTAAACCGCCAAATTTTTTTTCACATTGTTTGGAAATCTAGATTGAAAGCCTTAAAGAAGTGCAAGTGATCTTAGATACTTACTACGTTCACGATTGTTTTTTGATCGCGGCTTTTTCTAAATTCTACAACACCATCTGCTAATGCAAATAATGTAAAATCTTTTCCAACGCCTACGTTTTTACCAGGATGATAAACAGTTCCACGTTGACGTACGATAATGTTACCTGATACAGCAGGCTGACCACCATATATTTTTACTCCAAGGCGTTTGCTTTGAGAGTCGCGACCATTTTTTACGGAACCTTCACCTTTTTTATGTGCCATGTCTTAAGAAATTAATGGTTGATTAATTAAGCAACGATATCACTGATTTTGATCTGAGTGTACTTTGTACGGTGACCGTGTTTTTTACGAAAACCTTTTCTTCTTTTCATTTTAAAAGCGATCACTTTATCACCCAGTACATGATCAACGATCTCAGCTTTAACGGTTGCTTTTGCTGCAGCACCTGCAGTTACTTTACCGTCTCCGCTGGTCAGCAGAACGTCACCAAACTCTAAAGCATCTCCCGCCTGTCCACCCTGATGGGGAACATATAATGTTTGGTCTTTCTGAACTTTGAATTGCTGACCGGCTATTTTTACTATTGCGAACATGATTCCAAAAATTAGGAGTGCAAAGGTAGGTTCTTTATAGATATTTTAAACATTTTTAGGCGTTTTTTTCTTGTTCGTTTTGACGTAGGTTTGTTGTTTAGGCCTGAAAGTCAGTTATGAATATAAAAACGCTTCTGGCGAAACCGTTTGCCAGTTATATATATAAAGGTATAAGAAAGGGGATGGCCACTGCCATCGAGGACCAGGAAAAGATCCTGAAGGATCTGTTGAAGACGGGCAGACTTACCGAGTTTGGTAAGGAGCATCATTTTAAGGATGTGCAGAAGTATGAGGAGTTTCGTTCTACAGTGCCGATCCGTGATTATG
>CAZSFY010000009.1:94770-118701 GCA_964606315.1 uncultured Chitinophagaceae bacterium
GACCGGATCAAAGAGGGTAAACACAATGTGCTGTGGAAGGGGGTTCCCATCTATTTTGCCAAGACTTCCGGAACTACCAGCGGCGTCAAATATATTCCCATCAGTAAGGATTCGATCTCAAATCATATTAATACTGCTCGTAATGCGCTTCTTTCTTATATAGCTGAATCGGGCAATACCCGTTTTACCGGAGGAAAGATGATTTTTTTGTCTGGTTCCCCAGAACTGGAAAGAATTGCAGGCATTCCCACCGGCCGGCTAAGCGGTATAGTGAACCACCATATACCCAATTATCTACGCCGTAACCAACTGCCTTCTTATGAAACCAATTGTATAGACGACTGGGAAACCAAACTGGATAAAATAGTTGAAGAGACTATTAACCAGGATATGACTCTTATCAGCGGCATTCCGCCCTGGATGCAGATGTATTATGACCGCCTGGGCGAAAAGACCGGTAAAAGAGTGAAAGATATCTTCCCCAATCTTTCAGTGATTGTACATGGCGGAGTGAACTTTGAGCCTTATAAGGCAAGAATATTTGAAAGTATTGGAGAGAGTATTGCTTCTATTGAAACCTTTCCCGCCTCTGAAGGTTTTATTGCTTTTCAGGATTCGCAGGAAGCGGAGGGACTATTACTGAATACCGATTCGGGTATTTATTTTGAATTCATTCCCGCCGCTGAGATATTTAATGAGAATCCTCAACGACTCAGCTTAAAAGATGTAAAAGTAGGGGAGAACTATGCGCTGATTATTAATAATAATGCAGGACTATGGGGCTATAATATTGGTGATACGGTAAGATTTGTTTCAACCGATCCCTACCGGTTGGTAGTGACAGGCAGGATCAAACATTTTATTTCTGCATTCGGAGAACATGTTATCGGGGAAGAGGTAGAATACAGCCTGATGAAAGCTGCCGTTGAAGAAAATATTCAGATTACAGAGTTTACTGTAGCGCCACGTATTGGTGAGCCGGCCTCCTATCATGAATGGTTTATTGAATTTGAAAATAAACCACACGATATGCAGCACTTCGCTGAAAAAGTGAACAATAATCTCAGAAATAAAAATATCTATTATGACGACCTGATTTCGGGAAATATTCTTGCTCCATTAAATATCCGTCCGATACGCAAAAACGGATTTATTGATTATATGAAATCAATTGGTAAACTCGGTGGACAAAATAAGGTTCCGCGTTTAAGCAACGACAGAAAGATAGCTGAAGTATTACAGCAGTTTGCTGAATAGTTGACAGTTGACAATTGAGAGTGGAGAGCTAACTGTTCACTCTCAACTTTCCACTGTCCACTCAACTGATCAGTATAATTTGAAAAATTTTTAATAGCGAATGAAAAAACGATTGGCAATATTTGGATCAACCGGCTCTATTGGAACGCAGGCCCTGGAAGTTATTTCTGCACATCCCGATCTTTTTGCTGCTGAAATATTGACTGCACAGAATAATGAAGGATTGCTGATTGAACAGGCGCTTAGGTTTCAGCCACAGTTGGTGGTTATCGGCGACGAAAAAAAATATAATAAAGTTAAGGAAGCGCTCAGCCCTAAGGGAATAAAGGTATTAGCTGGAGAAGATGCGCTTACAGAAGCTGCTTCGACAGATCTTTATGATATGATGGTGGCAGCGATAGTCGGTTTTGCCGGATTAAAGCCTACGCTGCAGGCGATCAATAGCGGCAGATCGGTTGGACTGGCCAATAAAGAAACGCTGGTCGTAGCAGGAGATATTGTTATGCAGAAGGCGGTGGAGAATACAGCTCCTATCATTCCTATTGATTCAGAACATTCCGCCATATTCCAATGCCTGGTAGGAGAAACCCGCAACCGGATAGAGAAAGTGATCCTCACTGCTTCAGGCGGACCTTTTATCGGCAAAAAGCCAAACTACCTGGTGAATGTAAAACGTGATCATGCCCTTCAACATCCCAACTGGAACATGGGAGCCAAAATCACTATAGATTCGGCTACGCTGATGAATAAAGGACTGGAAATGATTGAAGCCAGGTGGTTATTCAACCTCCAACCCGACCAGGTACAGGTGTTGGTGCATCCGCAAAGTATTATTCATAGTATAGTACAGTTTGAGGATGGCAGTATGAAGGCGCAAATGGGATTACCTGATATGAAATTACCTATTCAGTATGCTATCGCTTTTCCCCACCGGCTGGCCAGCAAGTTCCCGCGCTATAATTTTCGCAAACCCAGCCAGCTTACTTTTGAAGAGCCTGATACCAAAACATTCAGAAATCTCAGTCTGGCTACCGAAGCTTTATATAAAGGAGGAAATCTTCCCTGCATACTCAATGCGGCTAATGAAATTGCAGTATATGCGTTTCTTCGCAACAGAGTGGGATTCCTGGATATGACCGATATAATAGAGCGAACCATGCAGAAAATATCATTTATCGGCAATCCTTCACTGGAGGAATATTTTGAAAGTGATGGAGAAGCCAGGAGCTATGCGGCCTCGCTTATTAAGTTATGATTTTGGTAATCCTTTCCAAGTATCCGGCGAATAACTGATATTTGCCAACTTTGACGACTAGCATATGACATTATTAGCTATAGATTGGGCCACAGTAGGCGTAAAAGCCGGACAATTAGTGCTTTCTCTTTCCATACTGGTGGTATTACATGAACTCGGTCACTTTTTACCCGCTAAGTGGTTCAAGTGCCGCGTAGAAAAATTTTATCTCTTCTTCGATCCTTATTTTTCATTATTCAAAAAGAAAATAGGTGAAACAGTTTACGGTATAGGCTGGTTGCCGTTGGGTGGATATGTAAAAATAGCCGGGATGATTGATGAGAGTATGGATAAAGAGCAGATGAAGAAACCACCCCAGCCCTGGGAGTTCAGAAGTAAACCCGCCTGGCAACGGCTTATCATTATGATAGGAGGCGTTACTGTTAACCTTCTCTTAGGTTTCTTCATATTTGCCATGATGCTTTTTAAATGGGGAGAAGAGTATCTGCCTGTTAAGAATATGGCTTACGGTGTGTATGTAGATAGCATTGGCCAGAAAGTAGGTATTAAAAACGGCGATCATATCGTTGGCGTTAATGGTAAGGAACTGGCTAATTTCAATTCATTATCCGGTGACTTTATTCTTAATGAAGCCAAAACCATCCAGGTAAGAAGAAATGGTGAACTGATTGATCTGAATGTACCAGAAGGTTCCATACGCTCATTGATAACCGGTAAAGGTGAGCCGTTAGCCCGCCCTGCATTTCCGGCAGTGGTGGATTCGATTTTTACAGATAAGGCAAAGTTTACTAAAGGTGTATTGATGAAAGGTGATACTTTAATAGCTATCAATGGTACTCCCTTTCAATCGTTCTATGAATTCTTCAATCTTAAAAAAGATCTCGAAAACACAGAAATCAATATAACAGTTCTCAGAGGTGCGGACACAGTAGAAGTTGGTGCGATAACCGATGATAAAGCTAATGTTAACATGAGACCTGTTAGTCCGGATAAACTGTTGAAGTTTGAGAAAAAACAATATTCTTTCTTTGCTTCTCTGCCTGCAGGTGTTAAAAAAGGATGGGAGACGCTGGTGGCTAACATAAAGAATTTTAAACTCCTGTTTACTTCCAAAGAAGTAAAAGCGAGTGAATCTTTAGGTAGTTTTATTAGTATCGGCAATATGTTCGGCGCCAGTTGGGACTGGGAACGTTTTTGGGGTATGACGGCTTTGTTAAGTATCGTATTGGCATTTATGAATATGCTGCCTATTCCTGCATTGGATGGCGGTCATGTAATATTCACCTTATATGAAATGATTACAGGACGCAAGCCTGGAGAAAAATTCCTCGAGTACGCACAAATGGTGGGAATGGTCCTACTGTTATTGCTGATGGCCTATGCTATCGGTCTTGACTTCTGGAGATTCCTCTTTAAACCCTGACAGCTGTTGAACCTGCGCCTCAATTTCCCGTAAAACCTTCATTTCCTCAACAGTGAAATTAACGTTGGGGCTAAAAGGTGTGTTGGCTAATTCAAGAAAAACGCTTTCCTCCAAATGCTGGAGATGCTCCATATACTTTATAAGAAGATGTTTATAGTCCATGTTAGGGGTTATTGACTAGTTGGATCAAAAGTAGACATAAGCCCTTGTCTGCAAGTATGGAAAGAAGAATTGTTTTAGGAACTAAGTGTTTTTACCGATCTTTTTATATCAAATTTGTTATATTCTTATTTTACGCTAATAAACTATAAGAGTGGTGAAAACGTACAAAAAATATTACCATTTCAATGCTTCTCCCCAGCAGGTTTATATTACTTTGACTAATCCGGCTACTATACAGTTATGGTCGGGAGAAAAAGCCGTGATGAGCACTGTTCCGGGTTCTGAATTTTCATTGTGGGGTGATAGTATTGTAGGCAAGAACCTGGAATTTATTCCTGATAAAAAAATTGTGCAGGAATGGTATTTTGGTGAACAACCGGAACCTTCTATTGTAACCATTATACTGCATGAAGATAAAAATGGTACTTCTCTGGAATTAAGACATACCGGAATTCCTGATGAGGATTATGATGATATAGTAGAAGGATGGAACACTAATTATTTTGCATCGCTGGAAGACTTTTTCGATTGATGTTTGTTTTTGCACAGACTGTGCGTCCGGTTCTTATCTGAAAAGAAAGTAGGCTACAATGAGCGTCACGATTATATTAAATCCCTGTGCTATAAGAAAACCATACAAAGGTTTACGGTTATCCTGGCGAATAAGATCAGAGAAGTTGGTTTCCAGTCCGATACTGGTAAAAGCCAGCACGAACCAAAGACTCTGAATATTTTTAAGGTTAGATTTTGTAGCGCCTACAGTTTCCGGTGAAACAAAAAAAGAGAACAATACGGATGCTGCTACAAATCCCAGTACAAACTTTGGAAATCTTTCCCAGATCACTTTTAATCCGGGACTCTCCTGTTGTTTGTCCCCCGATTGTTTTCCGCTGAATGTCCAGTAAACTGAAATAGCAAAAGCCGCTATGCCCAGCATTACATTTTGTGAGAATTTCACAATCGTACTGATCTTTAATGCTTCATCTCCCACCAGTGATCCGGATGCCACTACTGCTCCTGTTGTATCAATACTTCCTCCCAGCCAGGCGCCTGTTACTGCCTGGGATAATCCCATCCATTGTGCCAGGTAAGGCATGCCTATCATCATAGGTATAGCAGTGATCAGTACCAGTGATATTACATAAGATAATTTTTTTGTATCACCCTTGATCGCTCCTGCAGTAGCGATAGCAGCCGATACACCACAGATAGAAACGGCACTGGAGATCATCATCGTCATTTCTTTATCAATTTTCATTTTGGTGCATAGCCAATAAGCAAAATACCAAACAGACAGTACAACAATCAATGCCTGTAATAAACCGAATGATCCGGCTTTTAGAATATCATTGAAAATTATAGAAGTGCCCAATATGACCAGCCCAATCTTTACGAACATCTCAGTAGAGAGAGCAGCTCTGAACCATTCCGGGAGTTTGAAAAAGTTGCTGATCACTAGTCCGAGAGTCAGACTAAAGATCACTGCTTCCAGGTTAAATGATCTTATTTGTTTGTTTCCTGCCAGGATAAGCGCTGCAATAGCAATGCAATAAACAATCGGAAAGACAGTAATAAAATGGCGCAGAGGCTTACCAAGCAATATTGCTGCGAGTATTGCCATGATGAAGACGAAACCAAATTGGACAAGGAAGTGGAGAAGGTTTTCGCTGTTGAATACCGCGCTCGATAAGTCACTAATATTATTCCACGAGTATTGGGGGGCAGTAGGGTTGAAGCCGGCAATCGCCAGCACTATAATAATAAATCCAATGATAACGACTACCCAATCTTCATGTATTTTTTTCATATCAAAAATTTGCCTGCTGAAAAAACAGTATAATAAATATACTTTCTCTTTGGATAAAAGCTGTACGGTAGACGAAGGTGTGTAAAAAAAACGAGGCCCGGATAGACATCCAGGCCGTTGTTTAAATCCAATATCCTATGAAAAACCGATAAGGATATAACGATATCTGTGCCAAACTTATAAGTGATTGATAAACATTTGATTAGAAGTTGTCGGAAGAGCGAATACGTTCCCCTGACGGGATGGATTTTACAGAAATGAGACAGGCAGTTAGGTGTTGACAGAAGGGTATTCATTAAACCGGAATATTTTGCCTGGTATAGCAATATACAGGTATGATATGTTGCAGCTTATTGATGATGAATAGAATATTTCTACAGTGGATATACCTGTTAGTTAAAGCGTTTAACCTTTGGGGTAAGTTGATAGGCAGCAAAGGGCCTGTTGCCAATAAAAATGTATTTCAATGTTTTGAGGTAAAGCTGTAGAGACAGCAAATTTCAATTGTGGGAGTAGTTTTGGAACTTTTTTGCGGTATAAAGTGTGTTTTATGCTAAACTTTTTTTGATAAATCTGGTTATTTTGCCGCACCTCTACTTCAGAGGACAATCTAAACCAAACCTTATCAACTGAAATGAGAATACAGCTTACTTCTTTTGACCACAAAAATGATCCACTGATCAGTTCATCAGATATTCCTGACAGGCTGCAAAAATGCCTCCTCCCTAACAGCGAAAATAGATTTCACTTCACTAAATATTTTGAATATCTGGAACAATGGTACGAAAGTAACAACTGCATGATGTGCTGGTTGGATATTGAAGCATTTGATGACTGTACAGGGTTTTCGGTTGCGGATCAGCCAATGGTTGCTATTGTATATATGCTGGAGAGAACAATATCCATCTTTATGAATGGTACGGAGAACGTTACTATTTCACATGGGTATAGTTACTTGTTCTATATTCCCCTTGAAAGGGGACATGAGATAAGTTTTAAAAAAGGGCATTACCGGATGATGTACTGCACCTTCCCCGATGATTGTCTCAAGCATCTTGCAAAGGATTATATGGAAATTGCCGGTTTACTGGAAAAGTATCAGATGGCATCGCCATTAGGTATTATTGAAAAGCCCACTGCGATCGAATCAAATGCTTTATACCAGATGTGGCTGGCGCAGCAGTGTAAAGAAGGTACTGTATTCTGCCAGGCCTATTTAGGCGCCCGCTGTGTCGATCTGGTGCTGGATTATGTTCTTCGGTCGCAGACTGGAAGTAATGAAAGAAAAATATTCAGCGGGGAAATGATAGCAAAAAAAGAAAAAGTATTTGGCGTAAAAAAAATGATTGATGAGTATGATCATGGGAAAATGGAGATCAAAAATATTGCGCATACAGTGGGACTAAATCAGGGTCAGCTGAAAAAGATATTTAAAGAATGCTTTGGTATTACAATTGGTCAATACCAGCTCCAGGCAAGGATGTTAAGGGCGCGTAGATTATTGCTGGAAACGGACGATACTATCATGGATATAGCGCTCAGTGTGGGTTACCAGGACGATTCAAGTTTGTCCAGGATGTTCAAGAAAAAAAATGGAATACATCCACGTGGATTTCGGATAATGCATAAAAAATAGACCTGAAATGCGGTAATAAAGTTCAAAAACGCTAAGGGCAACCGAATTGTTTGAGACGATATTTGTTAGGGTATTCATCATCTTCATTTCTCAAACCTTTCGCTTATGAAAAAGGACCTTCCCCTTCACCTTATCTCTTCTACCTGCAGTTGTTTGCTGATTGTTATGTGGACATATGCTGCTCTAAGTAAGCTATTTAATTATGAAGGAACCCGGTTCGACTGGTTGGGACATGAACTGATCAAAAACTATACATGGTTGCTGGCCTGGTTAATCCCTGTTACCGAACTGATCATCGTTGTGCTGTTATTATTTCCCCGAACAGTACGGCAAGGATTTTATGCATCAGGTATATTGTTAATCATCTTTACCGGCTATATTATTTATATGTTCCTTTATTATCCGCATACCCCCTGTAGTTGCGGCGGCATTATCAGTTCTCTGACCTGGCAGCGGCATGTAATATTTAATCTTTCTTTTTTAGCAGTGGCTATACTGGGAATCATTACCAGTAGAAAAAATCTTTTTGGCTCTATAAAAGAAGTTATTCATGATTCATGAACCCTTTATGCAGGCCAGCATAATGGGCAGGGTAGCGGCAAACCTGCAACAAACCGCCTACTATTCATTTTAAAAGTTTTCGCTGGTTTTTGTATGACAAAGCCTCCATTAATTATGAAAAATTTCAAAGTACTATTTGGCCTTTTGGCGATCGTTATTACATCGATCGCGGCCTACAGCTTCACAGTTAAAAAAACTGTTGCTGATGTAAAACCTGATGATCAGGCATCTGTATGGATTAAGTATGATTGTAAGGAGTCTCCCGGAGTGACAATTGTAAGCAGTGGTACAAATTATACTTTCGAAAGTAATCCAGATGAACTGCCAGGGTACTCCCCAAATTGTCCTGGTCAGGTGAGTGTATGTGCCAGGCTTTTCCCCGCAGCCAATGTCGAGGACCATCCTACTATGCCCGGCAATAAAGTTCCTAAAAGTGGTTTGGGGGAAACTCAAATCGATCAACGGCGGTGTGTAAGTATTGTTCCATAACAAAACGGGGTGTACCAGCCTTTTGATACACCCCATTTACCCGAATAGTCCTGGCAGAGAGGGTTTCGTTTACGGATATCCAGGCTATTCGGGTTTTTGGTGGCTATTTTCCAGCATCCCTGTTTAGCGGGGATTCTGCTCCATGCCTGTAAACCGGATAACATCATCCGGAATAGGCATTACGAATTTTCGGTCGTTGGCGGGTAGGGTATAAATTTCTCCATTTGCTTCATGAGTAATACTAATCAACGCACCCAATAGATTTAACCTCCGTATATCCGTCCACCGTAACCCACGAAAACAAAGTTCCTTACGCCGTTCAGTGAGAATGATATCGAGCAGTTCCTGGCCGGTGGCAGTTATTGGAGTGAACTCACCGGTTACATACCGGTTCACCAATAATGTATTGATAGCTTCCCTGGCTATATCTTCATCTCCTGACCGTGCAGCACATTCAGCTTTTGTGAGATATATTTCATTGATAGTAACTCCACTGAATAAAGCAAAGCTGCCATCATATCCTCCATTGAAACTGAATTTACCATCAGGCTTTATCTTAAAGAAAATATTACGGCGAAGATCATTTTCTTCGTAAGCGTTATAAAGATCACCGCTTACCTCACAAAAAATAGGATGTGTGACCGAACTATAAGCAATGTCGGAAAAAAGCACTTCGACATTGTTTTTGGGAATTGGGAAGTCGGGTAATGGGTTGATGGTATTATAGTCGAGTAAACCGTTTGTTAATTGCAGGCACTTGTTGGCATAATGGGCTGCTGAATCAAATACATTCATAGACAGCCAGACTCTTGATAAGAGAGCATAGGCTGCTGATTGTATAGGACGCAATCCTTCATTATCAATTGATAATGATTCTGCGGATTCTCTCAGGTTGGCAATAATTGTCTGGTAAGCTTCTTCTACCGTAGACCGGACACTTAATTGGTTAGGGTCTGCTATTAATCTTAAAGGCAATCCCAGTTGCGCGACAGCGTTGGAGGGATCGTAAGGCGCGATAAATAGCTGTGAGAGCCAATAATAAGCGTTTGCTCTGTGAAATAAGGCCTCTCCCCGTAACTGGGTAGTTTGCGGATCGGCCTGGTCTAATTTGTCCAGTGTTTCCAGAGCAACATTAGCGGTAAATATTCGCTGGTAGGAAATATTCCAGTATCGGACATTCAATAGACCGGCAAAAATATCAGCCTCGAATCTGTATGCCCGTGAAATCATAGGATCATAGGTGTCAAAATATAATAATGTATTATTATTCATAGCAAAATTATCTGCTGATATTTCTGCTAATTCATGTAATGTAAATGGTATACTTAAGCCATTGAAAATATTCAAATTATCAAGCATCGCCCGTACATCCTTGATGGTGGTGGGAATAGCTAATTGTTTGCTGGAAGGTTCATCCAGCCATGCTTTTGAACAACCCATAAGCAATAGCGAAGCCAATAGGGTAGGTAGTATGAACTGTTTCATGAAAAACTTTTTGAGAGTTAAAAATTGGCCCTGATGCCGATTGAATAGCTGCGGGGGGCCGGCCTGTTGAATGCATTATCAGGATCGATGTCTTTTGAGGTTTTTTTCCAGAGAAGCTTTCTGTTATCTATGTACATATATAACTGGGCCGACTGAAATACTTTACTGGTTATCAGCGGTATAATATCCACTGAAAACCTGATATCCTGCAAACGCATATGATCACCCGGCTCTACCAGTACAGCAGAATAGGTGTAAAATGATGTACCCTGGCTTGCCGGGTAAGTCATAGCGGGAATATCAGTGCTGTTTTCATCTCCGGGTTTTTGCCACCGCTCATAGTAGTCGCTGTGCGAGATAAGCCCATCAAACAGGCTGCCATAATCAATGGAAGTCCGCCTGATGAAATAGTTTCCACGAAAACTGATATTGGCGGAAAGATGAAACCCTTTGTAGGAAAATTCATTGCGTACAGATCCAAAATGGCGAGGATTGGCAGCGCCGAGAAAAAGCAGTTCCTCAGGAGTAGCCCTGTAGATAGCAGTATAATCAGTGCTGGGTTGTTTATCAACTATTCCCCTTGGTGCGCCGGTCTCGGGATCAAGCCCGCCCCATGCACGGGCATAGATATTGCTGACAGGTTTGCCTACAACCGGTGAGATAGAAGATGTCAGCATATCATTGACAGACGGTGGAAAATTATAATGGGTTACTTCATCCTTAACAATACTGAATAGGTAATGTGTTGACCATTTAAAATCGCGGTTAATATTTACAGAACGGAGTTTGACATCCCATCCACTGCCTTTCATTGATGCTACATTTCCCTGGAACCTGGCTTCTCCTGATCCATTCATAACTCCCGTCGTTCCGTCAATGTCTGCGGATCCGAACAGATCACGGCTTCTTTTGCTATAGAATTCAATTGACCCTGAAACAATATTTTTGGAGACGGAAAAATCAATGCCCAGGTTGAACATTCTTGTAGTCTCCCAACGCAGGTCGGGGTTAGGCGGACTCATAATCTGCGCATATTGCTGACCGTACATATTCGTTCCAATGTACATGATGGTTGTATAAGCGGTAAGTGTTTTATTCAGATTTCCGGTAGTCCCTAAGGTGGCTCTTAGTCCAAGTGAGGGTAGCCAGTCTGACTGGTAAAATTTTTCTTTGGAAATATTCCATCTCGTTCCTATAGACCATAAAGGCACCGCCCTTTGGTTGGTTTTTACACCAAAATGATTAGAAGCATCTTTTCGTGCACTGGCTGAAAAAGTATAGCGGCCACCAAATGTGTAAGCGCCATTAAAGAACGCCGACCTGAACCGGTCTAATCCCGCAGAAGCCTTATAAGGAGCACCGTTAATATTTGAATAACCATATGTGGGCATTAAAGTATAATACTGCCGGTAATTGACCGGCACACTGTTTTCAGTCCGGATATCATATCCGTAGAGTGTAAAGCTATTGCCGGTAGTTTCCACCTGCCTCGCTTCAACGCCTCCGATCATATTAACCAAATGATCTCCTTTTTCCAGCGCATAATTTAACTGGATCCTTCCATTATGAGCTTTCGAACCATTGGATTGGGCGATATAAATGCTTCCGTCTGGTATAGGCTGACTGGTAATAGTACCTGTACCGGGATCCCGTTGTGTATAAAGATTGATCAGGTTCCTGGTGAAATAGGAAGAAGGATCTTTGATATCCGTATTACTGCCCGTTTGCTGCTGGAACTGGTAATTTATTTCAAAGCTCAGTGATTTTAGTATCTCGTATTTTATTCCCGCCTGTAGCCTGACTTCCTGCAATTCCTGCCTGCTATTATTCAATGCCGCATCTTTGAGTGGGTTATATGTCCAGTCCTTCAGGCCAAGAACTTTCATTTCTTCTGAATAAGCATCACTGTATTCGCGGGTAGCATTTAACGGATTCCCTTCTTCATCGACTAACCGTTCATAAGGCAGACGGGATATAGATGACGGGTATATTGATCCGGTTCCTGACTGCCTGATGTAGTTGATGGCTGTCATCGCAGTCAGCTTTGGCAGCAGCCTGTAATTATTTTGCATCCGGAAGGTGATGCGGGCATTTTCTTCTCCTAATGCTCCTTTGGTGAGATCAGCACCACCACTAAGAAAATAATCCATAACATTATTTCCACCGGAAATATTTATTGAATACTGTTGCAGGAATGATTTTTTATAAGCGTGATCAAGAAGATCGAAACGGTTATCAATATTTCTATAGACATTAATTTGCGCATTGGCTTCTTCCATACTGATCTCACCATTCCTTTCCCGCAGCAGTATATTCACTACCGGCGACTGAACACGGTAAGGAAAATACTGCAAGTCGATATTATATTTTCCGTTCTCGAATAGCATGCGTTCGATATCAATAATATCCGTTGTCTTCATCGTAGGCATGTAAAAAAGATCAGGTTTTTCAGTAATGGTAAAGTTGCTGTTCATTTCAACCCGCGCTTTGCCTGCTGTACCTTTTTTAGTAGTGATCACGATCACTCCATTGCTCGCCCTCGCCCCCCAAATAGAAACCGCAGAGGCATCTTTAAGAATAGATATTGAAGCAACATCGTTAGGATTAATATTTTCAAAAGATCCTTCATAAGGAAAGTTGTCCACGATAATCAAAGGACTTGAATTACTATAGATAGTACTCACTCCACGTACCGTTAGTTGATCACTTCCGCGTGTTTTGTTGAAAACGACACCCGAGCTAACATCGCTGATGCGTGATAAAATATCTTTCGACACGCGGCGGTTTACAAGTGTATTATCCAACTGGTCAAAAGATCCGGCAGAACGTTCACGGGGTAAACGTTCATAACCGGTATTAACAATTTCCACTTCTGCCAGTTCCTGTATCCTGGCAGTATCTGTTTTGGCCCTTGTAAGGGTATCCTGTGCAATAGCGGTAAGACATAAAAGGGAGCTTACAGCTATGATAAATAGTCTGTTCATACAGTTAGTTTTGGTATAACAATCAATATTGTTTGAATAAAACAGCTTCTATAGTAGCGTTTCCCGGCACGAGGTCAAATCCTGCTTTATTAAGTAACTCCAATAGCGAAGTAAGATCGCCATAATAGGTGTCCCGCACTACATTGGGTGGTATCCTGAAGTCTACCGGAAAGTCGATACCCGAACTGTCAAGAACTGGCTTCTTAATCATGCATTCAAGATTAAATGCCAGATCCTTTGTATTGATCTTTAGCCATTCCTTTATGTCGGTATCCTGGTAACTAACCTTGAGAGAAATAGGAGATGTTGAAGGTTGCGGTTCCTGTTGATGATGTTTTTTCAGAAACATTACCGGGCGTGGACGGTGTACCAGTGATACTTCAAGATTATCAGTTCTGCGAAAAAAATTACTTAACGTCTGATACATCCAGGACAACTGCTCCTGCTTTGACATACCTGGAGCTATAAGATCAAAAGAATAACTATTTTTCCTGGCCCATTCCGTTGCTGAATTGCTGTAATCGTACGGATTGTTGGATCTGTATCTTGTACTGTCGCGTACATTTTCGAAAATCAGGCGGCTATACGTATATTGCCAGGGCCTTTCCAATGCTTCTAAAAACAAATGTGGTATAGGCGCATTGATCGTATTAAATCCCACGGTCTGCCCATCTATTTCTGTAGTGGCGTTTGCTGAAGACATATCAGGCATGCTAGGCAATACGAGTGAACGAAAAGCTATTGGTGCATTCATTTCATCGTTACCCGGAACCATTACGGGCATGCTTGGATTATACTTTAAGATATCCTTTTTCGCCCGCAGATGAACTGATTGTCCCGCTACAATACTATCAATGACACTGGCCGTGATATCTTCCGAATAAGTGATGGCCACTACCTTCCTGTTTTTGTCGATAACAACGGTATGTGGGATTAAAGTATGAGGAAAATACTCTTTAAGATAGCTGCCGTCTATTACGCTGGGTAATTGTAATGTGGGACGTTTCTTAAAAAAATTTTTGGCGATATCGGCATTCTCATTGGTTACCGGTAATACAACAATATCATTTTGATATTTCCGCTGCAAACTGTCCAGCTTTGGAAGAACCGCCACACATGGACTGCACCAGGTAGCCCAGAAATCCAGGATGATGATTTTGTTTTTAAAATCCTTAAGCGATGCAGAAGTCTTTTTAGAATTGACTATCTCTTTAAATGATAATTCTTTAACAATATCACCGACCTTTAGAGGCTTGACAGGTTCGGCAAGGGCGTGGCTTGCTGTGGTTATACATATAAGGAGGATAAGCGTGAATATTTTCATATTTGTTGAGTTTGATAAAATATTATTAGTAAAAGAATCTTTGGATATTTGATGCTATGATGATTCTCGGGAAAATGATCCATAAAACAGGCTGAGTGACGCGCATTTCTTCATTGGAGTAAAACGTAATGCTAAGAGGTAGAAACTTTATTCATCATAGATCATAACTGCGATTATGCGCAACAGTTAGTTAGTAGCAACAAAAAAGTTTGAGTCCGGCAGATTCAGGGAAAGTCCCGTGATTTGCGGTAATGGATAACTACAACGAACAGCGTTTTGGAAGATGTACTCATGAGCTCACATTTTGTGGTGAAAAAATGTAAGTCTCTTGGAAGAATGAGGGCCAATACAAATATAGAGTGAGCCTCGTCCTACCACACTGAGGCACCGCGAAGAGCCCGTAGATGATAGGCTGATAGAGGCCCACTCTATAGTGCTATAGAGCAGGCGTTCACTACCATCTCATCTACTTATGAAAATTCGCGGTTTTCAGCGTGAGACTTATAGCGAAATCCTCCATTATTTACGAAGGATCACAAATTAACCGGGATTGTTTTAAATCAGTTAATTATGATTAAAATTATATATAAAATACCAAATCAGTGTAAAAAATATTATTTAATTGAATAAAAATACTAAAAATCTAATATATGTATTGATATGACGGATAGTATTTAATTTTTGGCAATAAATAATGGAGAAATGCCAAGGAGGAAGCAAAATATTTCAGCGACAGATAAAAATAGACAGAATGAACAGAAACTACGCATTAAGCTTGCATCACTAAAAACGGATTTCGAAGCTGGTAAAATTGAAAGCTTTCTTCAGATCGAAGCATTAATTCCCTACTCTGTACTGTCCAGGAAGGTTAACATGGGATATGAGTCTTTTAAGAATAAGGCAAACAGTCCGGGTGATTTCTCCAATAATGAATTGATCAGGTTGGCTGAACTGATCAACATTGATATGAACTTAATGCTGAAGTTTATTTTTTCGGCCATGAGATTTAAAAACAAATTCAAAGAAGGGCCCTCTATCAGGGTGTAATTGCACAAATAGCGCATTGTCAAAACCATCATTCTCAGTTGGTGCAGTTATGAAAGTCTTGCCGAAAGCTGAATACAGAGAAATATTGTTGGGCAAACCAGGGAGCATTCAAAATATGTGCGGGCATTGATTTAAAAAAATGAAAAGGTAATTGATAACGCAACATTATTATAAACCATTTCTTATTTTTTAAATTTTACGATCATGCATACTTTCTTCAAAGCCATTCAAAATACCATAAAATACTGGTATGTTCCGGCTATTATCGGACTGCTGTTTATTATACTGGGTATCTATTTATTTACTGTACCGATAGCCACTTATTATTCTCTTGTTTTCCTGTTCAGCCTTTCTTTTGTAGTGTCGGGTGCGTTAGAGATTTTCTTCTCTCTCAATAACCGCAATGAACTGGAAGGCTGGGGTTGGTATTTGGCAGGTGGTATCTTTAGTTTAGCTATTGGCATATTATTAATGGCCCGACCTGAAATCGCAGCGACTGCGCTTCCTTTTTATATAGGATTTGTTTTGTTGTTCCGTTCTGTACAGGGTTTGGGTTTTGCTTTCGAACTTAAAAATTATGGCGTACTGAGATGGGGTGACATGGCTCTTCTGAGTGTTTTGGGAATTATTTTTTCGGTGATCCTGCTGGCAAGTCCTGTATTCACCGGCATTTCATTAGTAGCGATAACAGCCTTCTCTTTCATCTTTGTAGGTATAGGAGCAATAGTGCTGGCTATCCGTCTGAAAAAACTGAGATCATTACCGCAGAAATTAAGTAAAGAGCTGAAAGGAAAAATTGAAGACCTGAAAGAGGAATACTACGAATTCCTGGGTAGAAACGATAGATAGTAATATAAAAAAAATCAAAAAATATACGTATGGAAAAGAAATCATTAAAAAGTATTGCAATGCTTGCTGTGCTTTTATTAGCTATGCTCATTCCTGAAATGTATGCTTGTACAAGAGTTGTCTATAAAGGACCTGATAATATTATTATTACAGCGCGTTCGATGGATTGGAAAGATGAAATCGATCCTAATATATGGATTTTCCCCAGGGGATTGCAAAGAGATGGAAACGTAGGCAAAAACTCCGTTAAATGGACTGCTAAATATGGAAGTGTTATTACCAGTGCCTGGGATATTGCAACAACAGATGGTATGAATGAAAAGGGACTTGTGGCTAATGTCTTGTGGCTGGTTGAAAGCGAATATCCGAAATTCGATCCGCAGGATACCAAAAAAGGCATTGCCATTTCTGCATGGGCGCAATATGTGCTGGATAATTTTGCCACTGTGAAAGAGGCGGTGGATGAATTAAGAAAAGAAGATTTCGTTATCGTTTCTGATTATATACCGGGCACAACAAAGTTTACAACGTTACATCTTTCCCTCTCGGATGCTTCGGGCGACAATGCTATTTTTGAGTATATCGGTGGGAAATTAAAGATCCATCATGATCCATCTTATATTGTTATGACGAATTCGCCGGTATTTGATGAACAATTAGCCATCAACAAATACTGGCAAGACATTCCGGGAACCATTATGCTGCCTGGGACCAACAGGGCCGCTGACAGGTACACAAGAGCCTATTATTATATTAATGCTATTCCTCAGACCGATAATACAAGAGTTGTTCTTGCAAGTGTTTTTAGCGTTATCAGGAATTGTTCTGTTCCTTTTGGTATTTCTTCGGAAGCAGAACCTAATATTTCTTCTACGCGATGGAGATCGGTCGCCGATCACAAAAACCTGGTTTATTATTTTGAGACAGTTAAAACACCCAATACGTTTTGGGTTGATTTAAAAAAAATAGATTTTAAGAAAAATGCTCCTGTTAAACGACTCGGCGTAAGCAAGGGTGAAGTGTATGCCGGCGAAACTTCACAGCAATTTGTTACAACAAAACCATTTACGTTTATGGGGATATGAGTTTCTGATTTCTAAATTGTAAAATTGTATCGTGATTAGTTGCTGAATGCAAAGCAGCATTAATATTTTAGATTTGTAAGGTCTTATTGGATGGTTACTTTTTCCCATTTAAAAAATGAGAAAAAACGGTAAAGTCATGATAAGTTATACGACATTATTAATAAACATTTTCATGACGAAGATGATTCAAGAAACTTCATTTCAGAAATAGAAGAAATAATGGAAAATAAAGTTCATCTTAGAATGAAAGATTTTGCTACGCGGGAAGACCTGTTTGGGCAGGGAGCAATGCTAAGAGAAGAAATGCATGATCAGGGAGTACAATTGAGAAAGGAACTTGCCGACATCTCCATCTGCATGGAACTGGGTTTTAAAGGTGTAGAACAAAGTCTTAAGGATCAATTAAAATGGGTCATCATTTTGATGATGAGCGCACTCTCGCTTATGATGGTATTTTCAAAATTGACTTAATCAGTTAGTGACATAGCTGAAAATATTTCAGCAGAAAGCACCGAACGTATTGTTCGCGAACAAATGAACAAATATTAGCATCTGAGCGCAGCAGATGATATGGCGGCACCTTACATTCCTTTATACCATCATAGAGGCATAAAAATATATTACGGACTGGCAAAGGTGATTTAATCACAGGCTGCGTGATCTGCATTTCTTATATTAGCAACTTTATAACGACTATGTGGAAGGAAAGGTAGTATTCTGCATCCAATCTGTTTTTACATATGACATTGCTTATTATTGCCGGTTGTATCCTTTTACTTGTAGTATTGATTACCTGGGGCAAAACGAATGCCTTTCTTGCTTTTCTGTTGGTATCGCTGCTTGCCGGCTGGCTGCTTGGCATTCCGCTGAACCAACTGGCTGTAGCTGTGGAAAAAGGAATGGGAGACACATTGGGTGCTCTTGCCGGCGTAATTGTGATGGGGGCTATGCTTGGTAAACTGGTAGCCGAAAGCGGAGCTGCGCAGCAAATTGCATCTTCTTTAATGCGCGTTTTCGGCACAAAGTATATCCAATGGGCTCTGATGACAGCCGGGTTTGTAATAGGCATCCCCCTGTTTTATAATGTGGGCTTTGTATTGATGGTACCTCTTATTTTCTCCGTGGCTTACCAGTATAAACTTCCTGCTGTATATATAGGGCTTCCTATGCTGACTTCTCTGTCGGTTACCCATGGCTACCTGCCTCCTCATCCTGCTCCGGCAGCACTGGTAAAACAATTTAATGCAAACATGGGGCTTACCCTGCTGTATGGGTTAGTGGTAGCTATTCCGGCTATTATTATTGCAGGTCCTATTTATGCCAAAACCTTGAAAAAAATAGTTTCTGTTCCTTTGCAGACCTTTAAGCCAGTTATTCTGCCGGAAGATCAACTGCCCGGACTTGCCAACAGTCTTTTATCATCATTGCTACCCGTTGTATTGCTTATTTTGACAACAATAGTTCCTTATCTTTTTCCTTCATCTGCATTACTGATTAGTCTGTCTTCTTTTTTGGGCAATGCCATGATCGTTATGTTTATTGCACTGGTGGTGGCGACTTTCTCCCTGGGAATAGCTAAAGGCATGCCCATAAAAAAAATAATGTCGGTATATGAAAGTGCAGTTAAGGATATTGCTATGATTTTGCTGATCACTGCGGCTGCAGGTGCATTCAAGGAGGTGCTAACAGTAAGCGGTGTGAGTAACGATATTGCACAGGCATTACACCAATGGCCTCTGCACCCGCTGCTCCTGGCCTGGATCATAGCATCTATCATACGCGTCTGCATTGGCTCGGCTACTATTGCGGGACTTACTACTGCAGGCATTGTTGCACCTTTGGTTTTAGAGGGTGGGGTAAATCCTAACCTGATGGTGCTGTCTATTGGCGCGGGTAGCCTTATGTTCTCGCATGTAAATGATGGTGGCTTCTGGCTGTTCAAAGAATATTTTAACTTGAGCGTGAAGGATACGATCCGCTCCTGGTCGATTATGGAAACCATTGTTGCCATTGTAGGACTTGCGGGAGTAATGCTGCTGAGCATATTTGTGTGAGGGAAGACAGCACCGAAGCGGAAAAGATTCTTCGTACATACAACACCTTCCTTGCGCTTCCTTTATGCGTTTTGTAGCTAAATACGGATATTTGACGAATATACTTACATGAACAAGAACAGACCTCTTATCGCTATTGTTAATTCAAGCACATTTGGTAAACATTTTTCAGCGCATATACAAACGCTGGAATCGTTTGCAGATATTATACATATTACAGTTCCGGCAGATATCGATGGCGGTGCCCTTGCTGAAAAAATTAAGCATGCAGATGGTATTATTGCAAGTGTAACTCCTAAATTCCCCCGAAAGACCCTGGAACAGTGTAGCAGGCTTATTTTATTAGCACGTCATGGTATTGGCTGCGATAATGTTGACCTGGAAGCTGCCACAGCGCTCGGTATAGCCGTGTCGCGCGTACAAGGCATAGTGGAAAGAGATGCGGTAGCAGAATATGCTGTTGCATTACTGATGGCCGCGTCAAGACAAGTACCCCGGGGCCTCCTGGCTGTGAAGAACAGTAAATGGGAAGACCGCTTTCGTATGATCGGAATGGAATTAAAGGGCAAAACAATTGGCATCATCGGGTTGGGTAATATCGGATCGCGCTCAGCAGAAATTCTGTCAAATGGATTTGGCGCTCAGATTATTGCTTCCGACCCTTATATTAATAAGAAAAGATTTGGACAGTTCAATGCTAAAGAGGTGAGCATAGAAGAATTGATACACAGTTCCAATGCTATCCTGTTTCACTGTCCGCTTACTTCAGAAACCCGGCGAATGTTAGGTAAGCAACAGTTCGCTATTATGCAAAAAGGAGCAGTACTGGTCAATACATGCAGAGGCGAGCTTGTAGATGAAGATGCCCTGTATGATGCCTTGCAACATGGACCTCTAGGTGCCTATGCAACAGATGTAGTGGAAGGAGAACCCATTGATGGGAACCATCGTTTGGCTAAACTGGATAACGTCATTATCACTCCCCATCTTGGCGGCTATTCCTGGGAGTCGCTGCATGGCATGGGCCAAACCTGCGTGGATGATATGATGGCAGTATTTCAAAACGGGGGTACGGCAGGCGAGCTCGCCAATCCCGAAGTATTACAAAAAGAATACAGAAAATGGCGTTAACGCTGGCGATAGACCTCGGCACAACCAATCTGAAGGTAGGGTTGATTAATGAACAAGGAACAATATTGTCTTTATGTTCTTCCGGTGTACCCACCGTGAGTAATGAGGCAGGCGCTGCAGAGCACGATCCGGAGCAGCTTAAAAACCTTATGATATCCTTATGCAAAAAAATACTGAAGGATAATGATAAAGGCCAGGTGAGATATATGGTTTCGTCCAGCTACCAGTTCGGATTGATGATGATGGACGAGCAAAGAAAGCCACTTACCGGCATTACCCTGCTTACCGACACGCGTTCCCAAAATACTTTTGCTGATTTTGAATCTTTTTATGCTGATGAGGACGTTTATCAGCAAACCGGTTGTCCATTTATCAGTCAATATGTACTCCCGCGCTTATTTTATTTTTGCAGGGAGCAGCCGGAACTTTATAAAAAAGCGAAATACTTTACCGACAGCAAATCATTCTTGTTTGAATGGCTCACGGGGGCATGGATAACGGATATGAGCACAGCAGCAGCCACCCAGTTTTACAATTTACACGATTATCAATGGGATCAGCAACTCCTCTCGAAACTTCAGCTTTCCGGAGAGCAGTTCCCCGCTGTAGCAGACGGAACAAAATTCATCGCACCACTAAGGAAGGAGATCGGAGCAATGTTGGGGTTGAAAGAGAAAATAGAAGTAGTGCTGGGGATAAGCGATGGCGCCGCTTTGGGAATTGGACTTAGCGGATTTGAACCCAATGTAGGTATTATCAATATCGGCACTACAGCAATGCTTCGTGCTCCAGGAGATACGCCGGTGCTGGATAAAAATGAAAACAAGCGAATCCAGACTTATGCCGTTAAGGAAAAATGCTTTCTGAATGGAGGCGCCCTCAATAATGCGTCGCTTCCGTTAGACTGGATGAGGAAAAATTTATTTGATGTCGATATTCATGATCATAGCTTATTGCAGATCAGCCATGAGCCGCCCCTGATTGCTTTACCTTACCTCACAGGGGAACGCGATTCTTTAATCGGACCCTTCGCTTCGGGAGTATTCTTCGGCATCCGTCGTGATCACTCGAAAACAGACTTCGTTCGTTCGGTATTGGAAGGAGTGGCTTATTCCATGCGCTATATTTATGATGCATTTCTGGAAAATAATATGCCTGTAAAAGAGATTAGAATGGGTGGCGGTGGGGTCAATATCAAAGCCTGGCCGCAAATATTTGCCAATATATTAGGCGTGCCGATAACGCTTCCTCCCGGTAATGAAATGGCACTTGTGGGCAACGCTATGCTGGCTTTTACAGCAGGAGGAATATTTAAGGACTTCAACGAAGCCTCCCGGTCTATGCTGAAAGTCGGTGAAAGAATAGAACCCGATAAAAAGGCTGCAAACATTCATGATCAGCAATACCGCTTTTTCAAAAAACTAAGAGAAAGCCTTGCTCCCTTATTTAAGGAACATGCAGCATTAAGGCGCCAGGTGTGATTTTAACACAATGTCATCAAATCGCCGGAGGAAAAACGGTAGTGTCTCAGTTTGAATTTATTTCAATCATCAAAGGAACTGGCAAAAAATAGCAAAGACAGCCCGAAAAAGATGTAAGACCATATTGTCATGTTTATAAAGAAGAATGAGCTTTCTGTATCTATCTTCTTTTTATTGCCCTCCCTGTCTTTGTAGTAGTCATCCTTTGTGAAATAAGTCCATATACCTGCGAGCAAAAGGGCAAAGCCCGCCCCTGCATAGAAGCCTATCCTGGCAAACACTCCTCCCACATAAGTGCGTAAAACCCCGACAATAATTGCCGTGCCAATTAAACAAACAATTAAATAGACTATTATTAAAATCCCTTTGTTTTTATAAAATACGATCATAGCGATGAAAGCTTAATAGTGTAATGTTCGTAAAAATAAAAAAAGCTGATTATTCAGCCTGTTTCTTTTTGGTAAAGCTATGAGGTAAAAAACTTTTTTATACTACGCAATTAATTAATAGGTTCCACCCCAGGTAAAGCAATACCTTTACTTCTCATCAAATCTCTTACTTTCTTTCGCCAGCTCGACCTTGCCGCCAGCCAACTTTTACAGGATGGTAAAATGTCAATTCTATCATTAGAATGTGAAGGCCTGGATGGTATTGAAGTATAGTCAATGTTGTCGAATTCTAAAAGAAGAGCAATGTTCTCCGTTGGGCTTGGATCTTTATCCAGATCAAATAGAGACTTATAACTTTCTTCTTTATATTCCTTCTCCTTCTTTACTAACAACTCGAATAAATTAGCTAGCGGAATATTATCAGTAATCAAATCCAAATCATAGATATCTTTCTTTGCTTTTCGGGAACTGGCGCTTAATAACTTCAGAATACCTATATCTTCAACTGAAAGAAGCCTAACCCCTTTAAATAATTCCGGATCTTTTAACAATTGTATATTTTGTATTACTTCTACTTTAGTTATTTCTTCCCCGATACGAATCAATACTTTTAGAAAGCAATACTGTTCGCCTATTTCCGTATTTACGATATCGCTGAATATAATATTTTCTTTATAGAAATCAATAAGCTCACTTTTAATACTTTCGAGACCTGAACTGCCAACAATGATATTCGAAAATAAATCTATGTCAATTGAAACTCTGTGGTTATAACGAAGGGATAGATTAGTGCCGCCTGCCAAAGCAAAGTCTTTTAATGCAGGCAAAGACTGAAGCAAGATTATTGAATCGTGAATTTTTTGGGAAACAGCAGTCAAAAAATGAATTTATTTTTTAGAAAATCGGTAAAAAACCGGAACAGCATACCTGTTTGCAACTAATTCGCAAACTTCGTTGCTAATTTTTTCTTTTGTTTTCTTTAGCTGTTCTACGATTTGTTCTTTAGTATAAATATTTTCTAACCTTCTTATATCATTGTCAAAATTGCTGCGGTTAGTCATGTAAAGAGCCCGGGGAATAATGATATCTAAGTCGCGAGTAAAATTTAGACGCTCATAATCCATATCCCAAAATAGGTATTTAGGAAAAATTGATGATATATTACTAACTACTTTTTGCACACACCAAAATTAAATAATTCCTTTTAAGAATTAAAACCAATAACTATTTGGTATTCAGTTTTTTGTAAAATTTGTGGAGCCGGCGGGAATCGAACCCGCGTCCAAACATATTCGCCGAAAGCTTTCTACATGCTTATTTCCTTATTAATTGTCGGTGATGCACAGGAAAAGAACAAACCGATATATCACTTAGCTGTATAGTCTTAAGCAACCGTCACAGCCTTGGGTTGCAGCATTCTGTATTTGGTTTGAGTCGGCGGCGGGGCTTGGTAACAGAACTAACCTGCCCGGCGGCCCAAATGACTATCTAATCACTGATTAGGCAGCCATG
>CAZSFY010000010.1:0-23333 GCA_964606315.1 uncultured Chitinophagaceae bacterium
ACTTAATACCCTTACTGCTATTTCCCCGATTGACGGACGGTACAGAAAACAATTAGCCCAACTGGACGATTATTTTTCAGAATACGCCCTCATGAAGTACAGGGTATTGGTAGAAGTAGAATACTTTATGTTCCTGGCTACTAAAAAGTTCTTTACTTTAAGTGCCACTGCAAGAAATGCCGTTAAAAAAGCCGCCGAAGATTTTGACCTGGAAAGTGCACAGGAAATCAAAAAAACTGAATCGGTCACTAACCACGACGTAAAAGCGGTAGAATACTTTATCAAAAACAAACTGGAAGCCGCTAAAGCCGGTCAGCTTAAAGAATGGGTACACTTTGGACTAACCTCCCAGGACATCAATAATACAGCTATCCCGCTATCCTGGAAACACGCGGTAGAATTTGAATACCTGCCTGCCCTCCTCAATCTTAACCGTCAACTGGAAGTGCTGGCTGGGCAATGGAAAAACATTTCACTGCTGGCACGCACACACGGACAACCAGCCAGCCCAACCGTACTGGGAAAAGAAATAATGGTTTTTGTAGAAAGAATAGAAAACCAGGTAGAACTATTCATACAGGTTCCTTTCGCTGCCAAATTTGGTGGCGCTACGGGAAACTTTAACGCCCATCACGTTGCCTTTCCGAAAAAAGACTGGATAAAACTGGCTAACGAATTTGTAGAAGGAACACTCGGCCTGCAACGCCAGCAATACACGACCCAGATTGAACATTATGATAACCTCGCCGCGCATTTCGATGCCATGCGCAGGATCAATAATATTCTCATCGACTTTTGTCGCGATATATGGACGTATATTTCTATGGACTACTTCAAGCAAAGAATAAAAGCCGGAGAAGTAGGCTCATCGGCCATGCCCCATAAAGTGAACCCTATCGATTTTGAAAATGCAGAAGGCAACCTGGGTGTAGCAAACGCCCTGCTGGAACATCTTGCTGCAAAACTCCCTATTTCCCGGCTGCAAAGAGATCTTACAGATTCCACTGTCCTTAGAAATATCGGCGTACCCTTTGCCCATACTATCCTTGCTTTTAGATCTATCGAAAAAGGGTTGAGCAAGCTGGTACTTAACGAGGAAAAAATCAGCGATGACCTGGATAATAACTGGGCTGTTGTAGCTGAAGCTATCCAGACCGTGCTCAGAAGGGAAAACTTTCCGGAGCCATACGAAGCCTTAAAAGGACTAACCAGGGGGAATGCGGGCATTAACAAGGAAACCCTGCACAAATTCATTGATGGATTGAAAGTGTCTGCAGCCCTTAAAAAAGAATTGAAAAGAATTTCACCACATTCCTATACAGGCATTCACCCGAATTACTAAACTATGATGCTGCCATTTTGCAGTGGCGCTCGTTCGCGATGGCACTCATTTAAGGAACGGCAGGAGTGTACGATATTTCAGTCATTTATGGCTTTTTTGAACGAAATATCATACACTTTTCAGACAACTGAATTATATACCCTTTTAAAGAGGACTACTGATCACGTGCCTTTTAGATAACTGATTTCCTATACTGCTTAACCTTATACTCATATCTTACGCGGGATATATATACTACTATTATTTACGGCAACAAAGCTGTGCTTTGATGAGCATGAGCCAGCTTGTGCGTTGTCACCACGCTCGCAGTCGCTTTTTTTGTGTTGATGCTCACTTGCAGTAGGGTACTATTTGAGGAGCGTAAAAGTGTACAATATTTCAGTCATTTATGGCCTTTTTGACCGCAATATCATACACTTTTTAGATGGCTGAATTTACTACTCCTTTAAGAGCTGGCTCTGTGGCCCCTATACCTTTAGCCGCCTAACCTTGTACTGATATCTTGCCAGACATATACTTATTTACTAACACAATAAAAGGGAAAAAAGCAAAGAATAAAGGTGTAAAATACTATGGAAATAATCCAATTTGGATTGAGGTTAGCATAAAAATTCATGCAGTCAAAAAAAGTCTTGTTATTAAAAGAGCCGCAAGAACTACTCATAACATTAGGGTCATCTATAAAAAAGGCCAGGAAGATGAGAATGATCACTGTCAAAAAACTGTCCCAAGATCTCGATATTTCCCGCTCAACATTACATTTAATTGAACAGGGTTCTCCCTCAGTCTCTATGGGAGCTTATATGCAGGTAATGTATTTGTTGGGATTTGCAAGAAGATGGAAAGACTTAATCAAATAAAAGACCTAACCAGATAACCAAAGGGCTTCCTCTGGCTTTTACGTTCCGTTTAATTGAGGTCGTTACTCATTTGTTGTCTGTAATACCAACTTCAAGCCTCGAAATATTTTATTCCTAAACAGCAAATGAAATCCCTTCAAATTGAAATGAGAAGTTTGCGGATAAAGCTTCGGAATAGATCCTGAACACAGCATCCCTATTCGCCATATGATTGTGAAAAATGAAGTATAATATAGAAAAAAGAAAATGTAGCGAATATCATGAAACTTCACAGTCAGTCAAAACCAAATTAGGTTATTGAATTTGGCCGAACAATTAGGCAATGTTTCGCAGGCAAAGTGACAGGTTACAGCAGAGATAGTTTTACAGGGGCAAAAAACTCATATAATACAGGTGGAGAATCAACACTGTAGGAAGTCAGCCTGCTCTAGCTAAAAAACAACCACTCTTAAGCAGTCTCTTTGTGGATCTCGCTGGTAAAGTGGAAAGCTATATCGGGGTTGTTAGTACGTTCGGTATTGAGGAACCATTCACTTTGGGCGAGATACACTAAATGGCCGTCTTTGTCTTCGGCAATATTAGCAGACTTAAACCTGACAAAATCCTGCAGCTTTTTAGGGTCATCGCTGCTTAACCAGCAAGCCTTGTAAAAAGGAACACTATTGAACTGCACACTGGCTCCGTATTCATGCAACAAACGATACTGTATTACTTCAAACTGAAGTTCTCCAACACAGCCTATAATCTTTTTATTTCCCCCATATTGTGTAAACAACTGCGCTACACCTTCGTCAGTCAACTGCAATAAACCTTTCTCTAATTGTTTGGTTTTCATAGGATCTTTATTGATCACCTCTTTAAAAATTTCAGGAGAAAAAGAAGGAATACCGGTGAAATAAAAGTTTTCGCCTTCAGTAAGTGTGTCGCCTATTTTAAAGTTACCTGTATCAAATAATCCGATCACATCACCGGGATAAGCCGATTCAATTACATCCTTATCCCTTGCCAAAAAAGCATATGGATTACTGAAACGCACATCCTTATCCAGCCGAACATGATGGAAATATTTATTACGCTCGAACTTTCCTGAACAAACTCTCAAAAAGGCAATCCTATCGCGGTGCTTAGGATCAAGGTTAGCGTGAATCTTAAATATAAAACCGCTGAATTTCGGTTCGTTCACCTCTACTGTACGGATAGTAGTTTCTCTACCTCTTGGCTCCGGAGCTATCCTGATAAATGTATCCAGCATCTCCTTCACCCCAAAATTATTGATGGCACTGCCAAAGAAAACCGGAGCGATCTTACCCGACAAATATCCTTCTTCATTCAGATCTCCATATACTCCATCCAGGAGCTCAGCATCTTCACGTAAAATTTCAGCATCCTTCTCTCCGATCTTGTTATCCAATAACTTATCATTTAAATTATTAAACTCTAAAGCATCATCTTCCGAAGCTTTGGTATTAGCGCTGAATAACAATAGGTGCTTATCATAAAGATTATATACTCCTTTAAAATCCCTTCCGCTGTTAATAGGCCAGGTCATAGGATGAAGGGAAAGCTTCAGTTCTTTTTCAATTTCTTCCAGCAGATCAAACCTGTTCTTTCCATCGCGATCCATCTTATTAATAAAAACAATAACAGGCGTATCCCTCATCCGGCATACTTCCATCAACCTCCTGGTTTGTGGTTCCACTCCGTTCACGCTGTCGATCACCAAAATAACACTATCTACCGCTGTGAGTGTTCGGTAAGTGTCTTCAGCAAAGTCTTTGTGGCCGGGTGTATCAAGCAGGTTGATCAAAATACCTTTATACTCAAAACTCATCACACTGGTAGCGACAGAGATACCCCTCTGCCGCTCGATCTCCATAAAGTCACTGGTAGCATGTTTTTTAATCTTATTGCTTTTTACCGCGCCGGCGGTCTGTATAGCGCCACCGAATAACAACAACTTTTCAGTAAGCGTTGTTTTACCGGCATCCGGGTGCGAGATGATAGCAAATGTTCTTCTCCTGGTTATTTCTGATTCGTAGCTCATTCGGATGAAAATATTGTAAGACAGTTCCTGGTTTTGTTTAAGTCCTGCTCAATCGGGTGCGCAAAGTTAAGCGTTGTATGAACAATTCAAATACTTAATATCAGTATATAATATATACGAATAAGACAATCTAACGATTTGTTATATAATAACTTAAACTATAAATAGCACATCTCACCGAGGTATTTTCCAGGCAATCAGACTATACAGCGAAGGAAGTGCCGCAGCCGCAGGTTTTGCTGGCATTGGGATTGGTGAAAGTAAAGCCTCTGGCATTCAGGCCATTGCTCCAGTCTATTTCCATACCCATCAGGTATAGGCCATGTGATTTATTCATGATAAAGCTGAAGTCTTCGGTTTCATATACCAGGTCCTCATCTGTTTTATCATCAAAGCCCAGCACATAAGAAAGTCCCGAACAACCACCGCCTTTTACACCCACACGCAAAAACTTCGTCTTATCAAAATCTTCGGCGTTGATCAGCCTAAGGATTTCTTCCTTTGCTCCGGGTGTAAATGTTACTGGCGATGTGGTTGTTGTTTCCATACTGCAAATTTAAGCAAAAGCGACGTACTCCGTCAGCCGGGAGAATTCTTAACGATGTTTTCAGGCACTTATATGCATCCACGATGTTTCCCTTACATTTGTCCATAAACATATTTTTCCCGTATGGACACAGCGGAAATGATTGGAGCTATTCTTATAGCTCTTGCGCTAGGTGGCACTCTTGCCTATATTTTCTGGAGAGAACGGTCTAAAGTAAAAAGACCGGCAGCCTCCACAAACGAACCATCTGCACAAACACTTTCACTTCAGTTACAGGCTTACGAACGACTGATCCTTCTCACCGAAAGGATCGCTTTGCCGAATATTATCAGCCGGCTGAACACACAGGGCATTTCTGCGACTGAAATGCAATCGATTCTTGTGCAAACTATCAAGCAGGAATATGATTACAATATCAGTCAGCAGATATATGTCACCAGTGAAGCATGGGACGCTGTAAGAAATCTGAAAGAGCAAAATATTCATATTATCAACCAGGTAGCTTCTTTTTTACCGCCCGGCACTTCCGGCAGCGATCTAAACCGGCAGTTGCTGGAGATGATCGTCCAAAATCCCAAAGTTTCGCTGCACGGTGTAGTAGCCGAGGTACTGAGCTTTGAAGCCAAAAAATTAATGAAGCGCCCATGACCAGGTATCCATGACATCATCCAATAACCTCATCTTTTTTTCATGACAGACAAGCACCTCTTTAACGACTCCGGAATTATAATCGACAAACTGTACACTCATGAATCACCTCACTATTCACCATTAACAGAAGAATCGGGAAAATTTCCCTATACAAGGGGGGTACAGCCCGATATGTACAGAGGCAAATTATGGACTATGCGGCAATATGCCGGTTTCAGTACAGCCGAAGAAAGTAATAAACGTTATCATTATTTATTGTCGCAGGGTGTTATGGGTTTAAGTGTAGCATTTGATTTACCTACGCAGATTGGTTACGACAGCGACCATCCGCTGGCAGAAGGTGAGGTCGGGAAAGTGGGAGTAGCCATCGATAGTATTGAAGACATGCAAACCCTGTTTAATGGTATTAAGCTGGAAGATGTTTCCACGTCCATGACCATTAATGCAACGGGGTTTATTTTACTGGGACTTTATGTAGCGGTCGCTAAACGTCAGGGCGCTAACCTGAAACTTTTATCCGGAACAATACAGAATGATATTTTAAAAGAATATGCTGCCAGGGGCACTTATATCTATCCGCCTAAACCCTCTATGCGCATCATCACTGATATTTTTGAGTGGTGCAGCAGCGAGTTGCCAAAGTGGAATACCATTTCTATTTCCGGTTACCATATCCGCGAAGCGGGAAGTACGGCGGTACAGGAAATCGCTTTTACTTTAAGTAATGGTAAAGCCTATGTAAAAGCGGCCATCGAAAAAGGGCTCGATATCAATGTATTCGGAAAAAGACTTTCCTTCTTCTTCAATGCTCATAATAACCTGTTTGAAGAAGTGGCCAAATTCAGAGCCGCCAGGAGAATGTGGGCTAAAATCATGAAAGAGCTTGGCGCTACCGATCCAAAGGCTATGATGCTGCGCTTCCATACACAAACAGGAGGCAGCACACTTACCGCCCAGCAACCGTTGAATAATATATCGAGAGTAACGATTCAATCGCTCGCCGCTGTATTGGGAGGCACACAGTCACTACATACCAACGGTTATGACGAAGCGCTAAATCTCCCTACCGAAGAAGCAGCACGTATTGCACTTCGTACCCAACAGATCATCGCTCATGAAAGTGGCGCACCCGATACGGTTGACCCCCTTGCAGGCAGTTACTATGTTGAATCGCTCACCAATGAAGTGGAAGCCGCTGCCTGGGAACTCATCCAACGAATTGATAGCATCGGAGGAAGTGTAAGCGCCATAGAACAGGGATTCATACAGGAAGAAATCGCCCGCAGCGCTTATGCTTATCAACGTAAAATAGAGAATAACGAAAAAATAATCGTAGGAGTAAACAAGTTTACTTCAATAGAGGAAGAAACACCTCCATCTTTTAAAATTGATGACTCCATCAGGCAACTGCAAACAGAAAAGTTAGCATCGCTCAAGCGCCAGAGAGACCCTGCTAAAGTAGATAAACTACTGCAGATACTTAACGATGTAGCAGCAGGTGATGAAAACATAATGCCCGCTGTAATCGAAGCTGTAGAAAACAATATCACGCTCGGTGAAATTGCCGATACATTAAGAGAGGTTTACGGAGAATATAAGTAACACAACCATTTTCACCCCTAATAATATTCCTATACACTAACAGACTCGACAAGGAAATATTTGATCCGACAAGATCGCCTATATAAGTATGAGTCCATTAATACTGGCTTTACGGCTTATCCTTTTTTAGCTTCTTTCGCCCAGGTATCTCTTAAGGTAGACGTCCGGTTAAAAACCAGCTTTTCATTTGTCGCCTCTTTATCGAGATAGAAATATCCTTTGCGCATGAACTGGTAATGTTCTCCCTTATTAGCTTTCAATAATTCAGGTTCGGCGTATGCTTTTTCGATTATATGCAAAGAATCGGGATTGATGTACTCTTTAAAATCTCCTTCTTCATTAGAAGGGTCTTCTACCCTGAACAGCCGGTCGTATAAACGCAGTTCCACATTCACTGCGTGGGGCACACTTACCCAGTGAAGTGTTCCTTTTACATTAATACCCGATGTATCGGCATTACTGCGACTCTCAGGAATATAGGAACATTTTAATTCAATCACTTCTCCCTTATCATCTTTTACCACTTCGTCACATTTAATGATATAGGCGCTTTTGAGACGCACCATTGAACCGGGAAATAACCTGAAATATTTCTTAGGTGGATTTTCCATAAAATCCTCTCTCTCTATATACAATTCACGTGAAAAAGGAATCTCCCTGGTAGCGCTATTGGGGTCTTCGGGATTTTCTTCTCCCTCAAATACTTCAATTTGTCCTTCGAGATAATTCGTAATAGTAATTTTTAACGGATCAAACACGACCATTCTCCTTAGCGCTATCTTATTAAGATGTTCACGGATAAAAAATTCAAGCAGGGAAACGTCAACCATGTTTTCACGTTTGGCCACACCTATCCGTTCACAAAAGTCCCGGATGCTTTCAGGAGTATATCCTCTTCTTCTCAAACCACTGATAGTAGGCATACGGGGATCGTCCCAACCGCTAACATATTTTTCATTTACCAACTGCAATAACTTACGCTTGCTAGTAACCGTATAATTAATATTTCTCCTGGCAAATTCGTACTGGTGAGAAGGAAAGATCTCCAGTTTTTCGATCAGCCAGTCGTACAGTTCACGGTGCGGTACAAATTCAAGTGTACAGATAGAATGGGTCACCTGCTCAATAGAATCACTTTGGCCGTGAGCAAAATCATACATAGGATAAATACACCACTTATCTCCTGTCCTATGATGATGTGCATGTTTGATCCTGTATAGCACCGGATCCCTCATCAGCATATTGGCGTGGGCCATGTCAATTTTGGCCCTTAACGTTTTGGAACCATCCGGAAACTCCCCATTTTTCATGCGGGCGAAAAGGTCGAGGTTTTCCTCTATGCTTCTATCCCTATACGGACTATTCACCCCAGCGGCGGTGGGTGTTCCCTTCATTTCGGCAATCGCTTCCGAAGTAGAATCATCCACATAGGCCAGGCCTTTTTTTATCAGCTTAACGGCGTATTCATATAAGGTTTCAAAATAATCCGATGCATACAGTCCATTCTTCCACTCGAATCCCAGCCAGCGGATATCGTCCATAATGCTCTGAACATATTCCGTTTCTTCCGTTACGGGATTTGTATCATCAAAACGGAGGTTGGTATAACCGGGATATTTTTGGGTAAGGCCGAAATTAAGACAGATGCTGGAGGCGTGCCCGATATGCAGGTAGCCATTGGGTTCCGGAGGAAAACGGGTAACGATTGATGTATATTTCCCCGATCTAAGGTCTTCTTCTATTATCTCTTCTAAAAAATTTAAGCTTTTTTCTTCACTCATACTGGCCTTGGTTATTGCGCGACGAAGATACAAACACTATATTTACAAAGAAAAACATCCAATATATGGGACTATTAACACCAAAAAACAATAAGGGCGATAAGAAATCTGCCAATAAGCAGAAAAATACCGCTGCAGGATCCCAGTTTATCAGGAACAGCTCTTCCAAACCTATAGGAGCTAACAAAAAACCTGTTAAAACAGGGGGATCAAGAGGAAGTTAACCGGAGTGAGGGTATATCCTCACTCAAATATCTTTTCTATTCTCGTCAATTTTCCTTCTTCGTTAAGACCTTCTATTACTATCCGGAAACGGCGGGTAACATCGTTATTAAAGAATGTAAAGAGTATTCTGCGTTTATCCTTTCCTGTTATAACGAAAGGTTCCCAGTATAATGTTGAGCGAAAATCCGGGTCAACGTGCTTATCATCGTATTTTGAATAATCAGGAGAATAAAATTCTTTATAAGCATTGTATCCCGGTATCTTTGAAAAATCTAATCCTTTCACGTTACTACGAATGGCTTCTCCCTTTTTAGTATAAACCGCAATGGCGCCGCCACCACCTCCACCGGGAGCTCCCATAAAAGGCGGACGAAAAACTTTCACCATAGCAACATTAGTCATAGGCAGCGATTGAATCATGTCTACACTGCTAATCATTTCATTCAAAAACAAACTGGGAGTGCCTCCACGCCACGACATAGACATTTGCGCTCCGCTACCGGTAATTTGCAATCCTGCTACTCTTCCCTGCAAATACTGCAATACAGACATCATCCCCTGGGCCATCAGGTCATCTTCTATAACAAAAGTCGTAGCATCTCCCCCGCTAAATAATCCTGATGCATATTTTTCATCCATCTCCTGCGCCTTGGTTTTCTGTCGGGCTGTCACCGTAACAGCATCAAGGGTTTGTACTTTATTGCGCGCATCTCTCACCGACTGATTTTTATTCGCTATATCTATATTTTTTACCAACACTTCCTTAGGAGGGACTACTGTCTGATAAACAGCATTCGTATCAGGTTTAAAGGGAACCGCTGCTTTATGCAGATTATTCTTAATCTCGAAGTTCGCTTTTGACGTCAGCACCTTATCCTTATCATTATTAAACTGGTAATACAATTTAGCAGTATCATAAAAAAGTAAACCTGAAAGATTAAATTTCCCAGTGGGGTCAACAGGTATGCTGATAAATTCCTGTTTACCTTCTACCTCGAATATGCCTGTTAATTCTTTTCCCGCCAGTTCCGTACGGGTTAAGCCATTAATTTGTCCATTTACGTCAATATAATCGCCGGGTCTGTGTTTTATTTGAGGAAATTTGCCGGCCAGCATATCTTCCCATTTAAATCTTCTCCATCCGTTGGTCATCATTACCAGGTCGAGGTGAGCTACTACTGTATCTGCTTCACTGGAAAAATAATAGGCGGGATTATGCACATAACCTTTGATATCGCTGGTGAGTAATACATTGGAAAAAATATCTTCTTCTCCCTTCTGCGGGGGATTGATATCGGCATCTGTTACAGCAACAGAAAGATTACAGACTAACTCATCAGGCACATCGATCTGAAAAACATTTTTCTTTCGCTTATCATAACTTTTCAGTGCACCATTAAGATCGGTAATGAAATAATAATCGTTCTTATTCACAAAAACTATCCTTTCTGACAATGGCCTGGTATAATCTGCGAAAACTGTGAGTTGTACAATGCCTGCGGGTATATTATCAACAGGAATTGAACCGCTGATAGATGCGCTTTTTGATGCATTGACATTAGCCATGTACACTATTTGCTGTTGCATTTGTCCAACGATCTGCAATGCTCTCGCAAATTTTGTACTCTCTTCGGGACGTGTTAAGGTAAAATGAATACCACCGGCATCCTGCTCTACCTTAAGTACAATACCATCAGTCTTGGCCTGGGGAAGTGGTGTTTGCTGTGTTTTGCCAGCAGCATCTTTCCATACAGCCCGGTATTTTTCTTTTGCAGACGGTTTAAGCGTAAAATATCCCATACCGTCATGCGTAGCAGAGAATGAAGTGATGGTTTTATTTTTTGAATCGAGAATAGTACCGCTTACTGCATAAGGCAAACCATGCAGATCGGCAGCTTTAAAAGCCACTCTTGATTCTACTTCCTCTACCAGGTCACCACCTTCAGGAAAAATATGTAAAAAGTTTTTAGGTACTACTTTGCCAGTGGTAGATTTTTCCTGGATAACAGGAATGGCTTTCACATAAAAGAAAGAAGTGTCGAAATTGAGCATCCAGTCGGTATAGGCTCTTATATATACAGTAGAAGAAGTGAGTGTAGGCGAAAGGTCAAATGCTGCTGCTGCACCGGAAACGATTACCGGGGCAACTTTTTTTTCCAGAACCTTTCCTTTATCATCTACCAGTTCGGCATATAAAGTTTTACTGATCTGTGAAGGCATATTTGCAGACAACAGATAAGCCTTGAACCAGATAGTTTCACCGGGATTGTAAAAGGATTTATCGTAATGCAGATAAATTTTTTCCTGCGGATATTCACTATCCAGCTTATGTAATACAGAATCTATTTGCTGCGCATGTATCGTGAAATAGGCCAACAGCGTAATTAAAAAAAACACAAAAACCAGGCATTGCTTTACCATAAACTATGCAATTTTTCTTTTACAGGTTATACAGGCAGATGGTATTCTTTTAATGATAGGTCTTGAATATTTATTAAAGTGAAGTTTGCAATTTAAGCATTTTGCACCTGTCGGATACTTAAATTTTCTGTCGTTGTCCGAACAACATGCTGCCGATTCTCACCATATTACTACCCTCTTCTATAGCTATTTTGTAATCACTGCTCATCCCCATAGACAGATACCTGAAATTAAAATGTGGTGTCTTAATCTCCGAATACTTATCATACAGTGCAGACATAAATTCAAATTCAACTCTCAGCCTGGTTTCATCCTCTGTGAGTGATCCCATTCCCATCAGCCCACTGATCCTGACGTTCATCAACTCATTCACTTCATTAGCCTTTAAAAATCCCTGTACCAGTTCATCCAGTTCTGCCTCGTGCAGACCATATTTAGTGTCTTCGGACGCGATATGCAGTTGTAAAAGGCAGTCAATTATCCTGTTATTTTTTTTGGCCTGCCTGTCGATTTCCATCAGCAGCTTGAAACTATCCACACTTTGTATAAGATGGATAAATGGGGCGATATATTTAATTTTATTAGACTGTAAGTGCCCGATAAAGTGCCACCGGATATCGGAATACTGCAGGAGCAATTGTTTTTCTATCAATTCCTGTACATAATTCTCACCAAAATCGCGGTGACCTAATTTGTACAATTGCCGGATACGCTCGATGGGTTGAAGTTTAGAAACAGCTACCATTGTGGTATTTTTCCCCAGACTCCGGATCAATTCATCGTAACGTACTTTTTCCATCCCACAAAGATAATACTACTGCAGAACTGCCCGGCTGATAACTATCCGCTGCACTTCGCTGGTACCTTCATAGATCTGGGTGATTTTAGCATCACGCATAAGCCGTTCTACATGGTATTCTTTAACATAACCATAACCTCCATGAATTTGTACAGCTTCAACGGTTGTCCACATAGCGGTTTCAGAAGCATATACTTTTGCCATGGACGAACTCAGACTGTAATCGATTTGCCTGTCTTTTTCCCAGGCAGCCTTTAAACAAAGCAGGCGGGAAGCTTCTATCCGCGTGGCCATATCTGCAAGTTTGAATTGTATAGCCTGGAGCTGACTGATCGTTTTTCCAAAAGCTTTTCTTTCCTGGGAATATTTTAATGCCAGTTCATACGCTCCTGAAGCAATACCCAGCGCCTGTGAAGCGATGCCTATCCGTCCCCCTGCCAGTGTTTTCATTGCAAAACCAAAACCACTTCCATCCTCTCCTATCCTGTTTTCTTTGGGAACTTTTACATCCTGGAACATGATGGAATGTGTGTCACTTCCACGTATGCCTAGTTTATTTTCTTTATTACCCACCGATACACCTTCCCAGTTTTTTTCTACAATAAAAGTATTGATACCTTTGCTTCCTTTGGAATAATCGGTTTGCGCCATTACCAGGTAAACCGAAGCCGAACTTCCATTAGTGATCCAGTTTTTTGTTCCATTTAGCAAATAGTGATCTCCCTTATCTTCCGCGATTGTATGTTGTGAAGAAGCATCACTACCAGCTTCCGGCTCACTCAATAAGAAAGCGCCGATATACAATTCTCCGTCTTTTATACCCTGCGCCAATGGTACGAGGTAACGTTGTTTTTGTTCTTCACTTCCAAAAGCCTCCAATCCCCAGCACACCAGGGAATTATTTACACTCATACAAACACTTACACTGGCGTCTATTTTACTGATTTCTTCCATAGCCAGTACATAGCTAACTGTATCCAGTCCAGCGCCACCGTATTGGGGGCTGACCATCATACCCATAAATCCCAAACCAGCCAGATGTTGAATTTGTTCTTTAGGAAACCGTTGGTGTTCGTCTCTTTCAATAACCCCGGGCAAACATTGGTTAACCGCAAAATCGCGGGCAGCCTGGCGGATCATTTCGTGTTCTTCGGTAAATTTAAATTGCATATGATATTTGAAAAGTGAGCAACAAAAATATAGGATTGGCAGCAAAAAACTAACACTTGTTAGGATACCAATAAGAAAAAAATAATATATGAGTAAAAGATCAAACGCTTCAGGCACTCCATTCAATACCAGTCTCTTTTGGGAAAAAACTGCTAATTTCGCAGCGCACTAAAAAGTATATCATTATATGAACCTTCATGAATATCAGGCAAAAGAATTACTGAAAAGATACAATGTTCCCGTACAGGAAGGCTATCCGGTCGACACACCATCAGGAGCAGAAGAAGCGTACAAAAACCTTAAAGTACAGTTCGGTAATAATTTTGCGGTAGTGAAGGCTCAGATCCATGCAGGCGGACGCGGTAAAGGTAAGATCAGGGGAACTGAACAACGTGGTGTAGCTGTGGGAAAAAATGCTGAACAGATCAAAGAAATTGCTACTAATATATTAGGAGGAACGCTGGTAACCATCCAAACAGGTGAAACCGGTAAAGTGGTAAATAAAGTACTGATAGCCCAGGACGTATATTATGATGGGGCCAATCCCGTTAAGGAATTCTATTTATCAATCCTGCTCGACAGAACGAAGGGCTGCAATGTAATTATGTACAGTACAGAGGGTGGTATGGATATCGAAGAAGTAGCACATAAGACTCCTGAAAAAATATTCAAAGAGTGGGTTCATCCAGGTGGTGCGCTCCAACCCTTCCAGGCCAGGAAGATCGCCTTTAATCTTGGACTTAGCGGAGAAGCTTTTAAGAACTGCGTAAAGTTCGTGACCAACCTGTATAATGCATATGTGGGACTGGATTGCAACATGCTTGAAATCAATCCTCTTTTCAAAACATCAGATGAAAAGATCATTGCGGTGGATTGTAAGATGAACCTCGATGATAATGCGTTGATGCGTCACCCCGACCTGGAAACGCTTAGAGATATTTCAGAAGAAGATCCTACAGAAGTAGAAGCTGCCAAATTCAACCTCAACTTCGTAAAACTCGATGGGAACGTAGGTTGTATGGTAAATGGCGCCGGTCTGGCTATGGCCACTATGGACATGATCAAACTGAATGGCGGTGAACCGGCTAACTTCCTCGATGTTGGGGGAACGGCTAATGCCGCTACTGTAGAAGCCGGATTCAGGATCATCCTGAAAGATCCAAAAGTAAAAGCTATCCTGATCAATATATTCGGCGGTATTGTTCGCTGCGACAGGGTAGCCCAGGGAGTTATCGATGCCTATAAAAAGATCGGTAATATTGAAGTGCCTATTATTGTTCGCTTGCAGGGAACAAATGCCACCGAAGCAAAAGAACTAATAGAACAAAGTGGATTAAAGGTTCAATCGGCCATACTACTGAGCGAAGCAGCAGCTCTGGTTAATAAGGCCGTTTCTTAATTCAGGGGAGAGTGGATAGTTGACAGTTGAGAAGGGGCAGTGAACTTTCCACTGTCTGCGACTAATCTGTATATTTTTTTTCAATATCGTATTCTCCGCTATCAACTTTCCACTCTCAATTGTCAATTGAATGTCGGGAATGGTCTTGCGATAGACAGGTTGCACAGAAACAGCATTGTCGCGAAAGCTAGAGCCGACAATGGAAAATGGACAGTGGCTTTCTGCAAGTTTGTGTTTATCTCAATATTCAGTTGTAGTAGAAAAAGGACAGTTACTTTCTATTGTCTTCGACTGGTCTATATATTTTTTGTCTTTAATACTGTATTATTTCCACAATCCTCTCTTCACTGTCAATTGTCCATTGAATTAAATTTCTTCGTAGTAAATATTTGAGTGTTTCTTTGGAAATAATTATTCTCTTTAAAATTTCTCTGCCACCGTAACCGGTAATGTTTAGGCTAGCAAAAGAAATGACTGGGGATTCATGGGGTACAGATTATCAACGGGCCGGATTTATAACGAAGAAAAGTGTAATTTATTGGCATAATGATACTAGAATTTGAAAGAATAGCAGACCTCAAAAGAACAAGCTTTATTATACAATCTTTAAAGGATCATTGCCGGCCAGGAGCCGAAGTGTTGGACATAGGTTGTGGTAATGGTATCATTACGCGGGCAGTCGGACAAGAAGGGTACAAAGTATTGGGAATTGATATGGATGCCAGGTCAATTGAAAATGCCCGTAACGCTAATGCTCATGCCAATGTGAGCTTTGAATTGTTGAGTGTCGAAACTCTGGCCAAAAGCAGACCGCAGTACGCCGCAATAATCTGTAGCGAAGTGCTTGAACATCTTTCCGAACCATCAAAGTTGTTGGATGTTGTCCATACATTACTAAAAGATGATGGTATTCTTATTGTTACCGTTCCTAACGGTAATGGACCTCGTGAGTTATTTGTTACCCGACCTATACAGCGGTTGCAGCAAAAAAATGGCTGGTTATGGAAAATGGTCAGCAGCTTTAAATCAGGATTAGGTTATAAAGGAGTTACTGTGCAATCGGCATCCGATGATCTTACCCACCTGCAGTTTTTTACGTTGAAGTCGTTAAAGGTATTAGCCGCCGCTACTGGTTTTAGTATCTCCAAAATAGTGGCTTCCAACTTTATAGAACAGGTATTTCCCTTTTCATTACTTTTCAAACGAAGCAAAAGGTTACAAAGAATTGATTGTCAACTGAGTGATAAGTTACCCCTATCTTTTACCAGCGGCTTCATGAGTATATGGAAAAAAATCAAGGAATAGATCATATTGAAAATCAGTAATTACCCTGAAAATCAGCATAAGATTTTAATCTTCTTACAATAATATAACGTTCACTGACGTTTAACCCTCCAGATTAAATCCCAGTACCCATATGAAAAATGCACACATCGGTTTTCTCACATTTACTTTTCTTTCTTACGTAATCCTCTATAGCCTGATCGCTTTATTAAGTTGACCGATTAGTTGAATAATATTTAGTTTCCGGAATTTTCTTATATCATTATAACTGTGTTCCTACCGACCACATGTTATTTCCAAAGTCTTTAAAAGTAGCTCTCCTATCAGGATCACCTTCCTGTTGTTTAGGATTTTCTACTACTTCACAACCAGCGGCAATAGCAGCTTCAAAAGTTTTGTCTACATCAGGGACATATACATGCATAACCATCGGGACCGGTGGATATTTTTCATTTGCATCGGCCAGCATAATTACCGAGTCATCAATTTTCAGTTCAGCATGCATAACCGTACCGTCGGGGTTATCGAATCTTCTTAGTTCAGTCACATCAAAAATTCTTTTAAGAAGATCAATCAGCCGCTGGGCGTCGTTAATAACAAAATAGGGAGAAGCAGAATTATAGTCCTCGGGTTTAAAATTTTTATTCATACTGATTGTGTTTATTCATTTAGTATCATTCGTCATCAACTCTACTTCTTCCTAACAAAACCCGTACCCAATAGATCACCCATAGCGAAAGTTCATCATAACCATCACTTCACACTGATGATAGTAAAACTATTTTTTGTTTTGAAGCAGCCACTCATCCAGGTTTTCTAATCCCATTGTAAATCCTTCTTTAAAGCCCATCTGTATAATTTCTTCCAGGTCTGACAGCTTATCAAAACTTAATTCTATATGCACAACCGAAGTATCATCTTTACCTGTAAAAGTATTTTCCCAAAAACATCTCGGCTTAGTATCACTTATCTTTTCGTTCTCATCGCAAAACGCATCGAGTCCCGAAAAGAGTTTTTCTTTCACAATAGTTTTATATTCAAACAGGCACCATTGTTTTTCATTATCCGGACCAATCATACAATAATGCCATCTCCCACCCTCTTTAAAATTCATGGATTTAGTTTCTGCACGCCAGGGTTTGGGCGCCCACCACTGATCCAGAATTTCGGGCTCTGTCCATGCCCGCCACACTATACTGACTGATGCATTAAATGATCTCTCTACTGTTATTTTTTTATTTTCTTTATCAGTATGAAAATTAAACAGGACTGTCTTGCTCATTTTTTATTGTTTTTAACGGTTAATAAAACTTTATCCAGTTGATCAAAGCGGTTCTCCCACATTTTCCTGAACTGTGCAAGCCACTTATCTATTTCTTTCATTTTATTCAATTCAAGATGATAATAAATTTCCCTGCCAACCTGTTGTTGTTTCACCAGGTCACACTCCGCAAGAATGCGTAAATGCTTTGAAACTGCCTGCCTCGAACTATCAAAATGCTCTGCTATCGCGTTGGGTGTCATCGCCTGTACAGCTATAAGGGTAATAATAGCCCGCCGGGTTGGGTCGGCGATAGCCTGAAAAATATCTCTTCGCATGCAATACATTTTTACGAAACCATTCAGTTGCAAATATATGGGCAACCTATCGGTTGCGTAAAATTTCAGGCTGATAAGTTATCCACAAATAGAAAAATTAAGAGAAATATCAGAAATGGGTAGAAAAAAGAGGAGATATCATTTTAAAGTGATGAATGTAACCCCGTTGCCTCCACGGACTAGACAAACAATTATCGAGAAAGAAACAGATACCCTGGTATTAATAAAAGCCAGGGGCCGGAAACCCTTTATTTTGCACATCGAATTTCAGAGCACTAACGATCCGCGGATGCCACGGAGAATGGCTGCTTACGATTATATGTTGCATCTGCAATACAATCTGGAAGTTATCAGTATCGTAATTTACATAGGTGAGAAAAAAATGTCGATGAAGGATTCTGTACGCTTTAATAAAAATTTCTACCGGTACAGATTAATTGACATCAGGGATATCGATCCCGGATTATTTTTACAATCGGATAATCCCAGGGAAATTATTTTTGCTTTATTGGCAGGAAGGAAGGAAGAGGACAGAAAATTAATTATAAAAAAATATTAATTAAATTGCAGCAGTTGCTGCCTGATTCGAAATCGGAATTACTGGAAAAAGTAAAAGAAATGGAAATTATCGCCGGACTTTGAAGCATTAAAATACAGGATCTGATCACAAAAGAAACAGAAATTATGCCAATCGTTTATGACATAAGGAAACTTTACAGCTACCAGAAGGGTAAGAAAGAAGCTGCATACGAAAGAAACGTTGCAATTATTAAAAACCTTCTTCAACATACATCTCATCCTATTGAGGAGATTGCACGACTGGTCGGTGTATCAAAGACATTTGTAAAGAATGTTCAGAAAGGAGCCTTTGGGAAAGTTTGAGATAATAAAATGTATTTATTGTTATTGAGCCGGTACAAGTTTCACTTCGTACAAAGGATTAAACAGATACACATTACCGGTACCTACTTCCACACATTGATAACGCTTTCTCAGTTTCTTGCCTTTCCTGAATAGCTTTCCTTTGCCGGCATCGAATAATTGCCCTTCCGCCACCTGCTCTACCACGACCAGGTTCTTTGGCCTTATATCATAATTCCTTAGTACACGCATAAGCCGTTCATCAGAACAACTGCTGGCGGGTAAGTCATGAAAAGAGCGACGCAAGGTTACCAGGATATCTTCAGGAAAAATATCAGTATGCATAAAATCCTTTAATAACGCAGCATAATTATCCTTCCATTCTCTTCCATGCGGATCGACCTTATTGCGGTGGGTATTAAACGTTATCAGATGAGCAAGTTCGTGGATCAAGGTGATCAGGAAGCTGTATTTGTTCAGGTTACCGTTGACACTTATGCGGTGGCTATGATAAAAAGTAGCGTGACGATAATCGCCGAGCACAGTTTTGCGTTCACGGGTGATTGTTAGATGAACATGAAAACGATTCAGACAATCCAGTATCAGACCTGCGGCGGCATCAGGAATATATTGCCTGAGCGCCTCAAGAGGGGCTTCAGTTTTTGGCATCTTTGAGCTTCCTGCTAAGTTTCATAATAACAGATACCTCTACAAACGTGTACAGAAAATACAGGAACATACAACCAAAAATAGCTCCCTTGCTCACGTTCTTTTTAGCGATCATAATGTAGATCAGCGCTGCAAAAAGACAGATCATCATCTTCAACATCATTCCGCCATAGATCATACGGAAAGATGCCTGCACATTATTGCTGCGCAGCGATTGCAGGTATAGGTAATAGGACACAGCCGTAGCCGAAAACAAAATAATATTGCCAATAATCATCACCGTCCTATCCATTCCCCATAAAAAGTCGAGAGAAGGGGCAACGATCAATATAAGCGTTGTTACAACAAAAATGATAAGAATCGGGGCAAAGGCCCTGCTAACCTGTTTATTATCCATTCTGCTGTAAAGATGCTCAATTATTTTATGGAAACCTCAGGTCTGTTAGGAGTAGCCTGTCCATTGCTGACGGTCTTAGGCGCAACTGCGTTACTCATATGACACTGCCCGTTAAAGTTGGCGCTGGGCTCTATCTGTAGCTTTGAAGCATAAATATTGCCGCTGATATTACTTCCACCTTTTAACTGCAGTAACTCTTTTACTTTGATGGTACCAGCAACTTTTCCCATAATATCGGCCTGCTGACCGGCAATATCACCTTCTACGGAACCATTAGCTCCTATTACCACTTTCGCAGTACAGTCAATATTTCCGTGAAGGGTTCCATCAATACGGATATCGCCGTTGCTGGTGATATCACCTTTCAGGGTAGTCCCTGCTGCAATAATGCTTGCGCCGCCTTGAACAGGCGAATCTGTAGAAATCTCTGATTTTGATTTAGGATTAAACATAGATATCGATTTTAGTCTTCATCATTTTCAGTTCGTAATATTTCTGCTTTTGTGGTATCCAGCTTCAACGGACCATTACCCATCAATACATTCCGGACATTATTCAAGTACTGCTCTTTATACTTTACTGCCTGCTCTAACGAATCACTCTTCATTTTTAGTTCACGCAATTCCTTGGTCGCATTTATATCACCATAACCCGGAATATATAAACGCAAGGGAGTGAACACAATCAGCGCAACTGTAAGGCTCGTTAACAGTACAAAAAGTGTGCAAAGAGTGATATAAACACTCATCCGCGACAATTTAAATGTCACCACTTCCTCGTACGTGTCATCATTCATCACCACCAACCGGTAGCGGTTTTGCAAACGCTTTAACGTTGAATTGGCATCTAACTTGGCCATAATACAGCAATGTAATGAAAAAAAGGGATTGGGTGTCATTAACTTAACTGTAATAATCACCGAATGAAAAAATATAGATCTTTATCTAAAATAAATTTCTAAAATATCAGTTATTAAAGGCTAGTTTGCGGGAATGCCAAAGGTTTTATACCATCTTTTAGCTGTTTTTCTATTTACTTTCCTATGGGTTCCGGAAATTTCCGGTCAACCAACACTCCCCTCTGACCTGAAAAAACCGGAGAAATACCAAAATAAATTACTGGGTGCAGAAAAATCAGCCGACAAAAAGTTTAAAGTCCCGCGAAAATTCATTCAGAATACGGTAACACACTATAACTGGTACTTCAATGCTAATAATAAATTATCCCAGGTCATTGAAGCCGCAAAACTGGCACATAAGGACGATTTTACACAACTGCTTCCCTTCTACAATTATAGCCTGGAGCATACCGCCGCCAACAAAACAGAGCTGGACTCGGTCATTTATAAGTCGAATACCGGTATCCTGTCGCACGACCTGCGTAATTCCTGGATAGACAACCTGTTTATGCTGATTGGAAAAGCCTATTATTTCCGCAACGACCTGGACTCTGCCTATCTTACTTTCCAGTATATCAATTATGCTTTTTCTCCTAAAGAAGCTGATGGCTATGATATACCTATAGGAAGTAATGCCAATGAAGGGACAAACGCACTTAGTGTATCCACAAAAGAAAAAAACAGTATTGTCAGAAGAGCGCTTAGCAGACCTCCCAGTCGGAACGAATCCTTTATCTGGCAAATCAGGACTTATATTGCCCGCAATATGATGGCTGAAGCGTCGAGCCTGATCCAAACCCTTAAAAATGACATTGCCTTCCCTGAACGTCTCCAATACGACCTTTATGAAGTGCAGGCACTCTGGTTTTATAAACAAAAAATGTATGATAGCGCCGCTGTATATCTTGAAGCAGCGTTGCCCAATGCCTACGACCGCATTGAAACATCCCGGTGGGAGTTTCTGATCGCTCAATTGTATGATCTGGCCCAAAAGCCTGCCAGGGCCAGAGAGTTCTACGACCAGGCCCGCAAACATACGCTCGACCCGGTACTGGAAATACATGCCATACTGAATACTATCAGGCAAAACAGTACCGATTCGGCAGAAGTGCAAAGCAAGATCGATGAACTGAAAAAGATGGGCAGAAGGGACCGCTACCAGGCTTACCGCGATATTATCTTCTATACTGCCGCTAAAATTGAACTGGAAAGAAATAACATAGCCGGAGCAAAAGAAATGCTGTTGAAATCCATCAAATACACTTCGATGGGAAACCCGACCCAACGGACTGCTTCTTTTCTATTATTGGGTGATATCTGCTTTAAAGAAAAAAAATACCCTGAAGCTAAAAACTACTACGATTCAATCAATAACAATGATCCCGGTATCCCCGATCTCATTGCTTTTGATATGAGGAAAAGTCTGTTGACAAATATCGTTTCACACATTAATGTTATACACCGCCAGGACAGTTTGCAACAACTGGCTGCCATGCCGGAAGATGAAAGAACCGCTTTCCTGAAGAAGAAAGTAAGGCAGTTACGCCGCCAACAGGGACTTAAGGATGAAGAAGAGTTCTCGGTGAACTCTGCAGTAGGCATGGGTAACAACAACAAAGCCGCACCTGACCTCTTTGATAACAGCAAAGGCGAATGGTACTTTAACAATGCTTCGGTAAAATCAAAAGGATTCACTTCATTCAAACAAACATGGGGTAACCGTCCCAATACAGATAACTGGAGAAGAGCCGCAGCTATTGCCCAGGTTGTTTCTGCGTCTCGTACACCACAACCAGGCGGTAAACAGTTGGATGTGGCAGCGATTACTGGTGAAGATAGCGAGTTGACGGTAGCAGGTTTACTAAAGGGTATTCCGCTAACTCCTGAACAAATGCAAATCTCTGAAGATTCCGTTGCAGAAGCCTTGCTGGAAATAGGTATCATTAACGTAGATAAACTAGAAGAATATTACGATGCCATAGATTCTCTCGAAAAATATACCGGCCAATATTCCTATCATACACGTCGCCAGGAAGGAATATATTATCTCTATCTCGCCTACCAATTAACTGGACAGAACGAGAAGGCAGCGACCGCAAAAGGAGAACTGGATCTGAAATACGCTGGCACTCCTGTACAGTCAAAAGTGGATGATATGGTGACTGGAAAATCAGCACAGACTGAAAAAGTAGTTACTGACGATTATAACAAAATATACCTCATGTTCATTGAAGGTGAATTTGCAGAGGCACAGCGGTTGAAAAAGATCAACGACAGTATTTACGGCACTAACTATTGGACACCGCAATTGTTATATATCGAAGCAGTATATCATTTGCAAACCCGCAATGATGATGAAGCAAGAAAAGCCCTTAGTAACATTATCAAAGTATTTCCTACCGATCCTATGGCCGAAAAAGCTAAGAATATTCTCGACGTTCTGGGAAGAAGAAAAGAAATTGAAGAATATCTTACCAACCTCGAGATCAAACGTGAAGAGGATACCATGTATGTTGCCAAAGCGCCGCGTAAACGTCCTCAGCAAAAGATAGAAACACCTGCTGAAGAAAGTACCCAGGAGGAAGAAGTAGCAGAAAAGCCTGCACAACCTGGAGAAAAACCATCTGCATCAAAAGATACAGAAGCTGTAGCGAAGGCTCCGACTGCAAAAGAAGAAACCGTCAAACCGGAAGAACCAGCAGCAACAGCGAAACAACCACCTGTTAAAGAAAAACTACCTGCTCCAAAAGATACCGAGGCTGTAGCGAAAGCTCCGACTGCAAA
>CAZSFY010000010.1:23433-107372 GCA_964606315.1 uncultured Chitinophagaceae bacterium
AGAAGAAACCGTCAAACCGGAAGAACCAGCACCAACAGCGAAACAACCACCTGTTAAAGAAAAACTACCTGCGCCAAAAGATACAGAAGCTGTAGCGAAAGCTCCGACTGCAAAAGAAGAAACCGTCAAACCGGAAGAACCAGCACCAACAGCGAAACAACCACCTGTTGAAGAAAAAGTTAAAATGCCTGCTATTGATTCTCCTGTAGTTAAAGAGAAAATGGCAGAGGAGCCAGTAGCGAAGAGGCTGCCAACCAGGGCCGAGGATGAAAGCGTCTTTACTCTCAGAACCGAGACCCCGCACGCAGTAGTAGTGGTTTTAAATAAAGTTGATCCTGTGTATGTGACAGAGTCGAGGAATGCTTTTAACAAATACAACCAGGAACAGTTTCCGCGTATAAGGATAAACAGCAGCAGTGTTACGCTGAACGAAACTGTAAAATTTGTGTTAATGACTGGCTTTAAAAATGCTACAGAAGCACTGGATTACATCCAAAAAACCAAGCCTATAGCGGCTACACGCGTTGTTCCCTGGTTACCTGCCGACAAATTCGACTTGATCATTATCAGCGAAAGAAATGTGGAAGTGTTAAAAAAGAATCAGGATTTAAACGGTTATCGGAAATTTGAAGAGATATACTTCAAGTAGTATAATATTTGTATATAGAATAATAAAGAGCTTATGTCCCGTTCGGTAAAAATTTTCTGGAAATTATTTTTTTGGGCTTTTGTCGTAGTGATATTGCTCGTCATATTCATCAACTTAGGCGTATTTGGCAAGATGCCTTCCTTGGCGCAACTCGAAAATCCTTCTATCACCCTGGCATCGGAAATATATGGTGATGACGGGACCAGCATGGGTAAATACTTTAAGGAAAGGGGCAACAGAAGCTATGTTAATTACCGCGATATTTCCAAACACGTTATTAATGCACTGGTAGCTACCGAAGATGAAAGATTTTATGATCATTCGGGTATTGATGGCAAAGCTGTATTAAGAGCTGTTTTTTTGTTGGGCAGTCAGGGAGGCGGATCCACCATTACCCAGCAGTTGGCGCTGAATATGTTTTCAGAAAGGGCTACCAATCCCATATCACGCGTAATGCAAAAATTGAAAGAATGGATCATTGCCGTGAAACTGGAAAGAAACTTTACCAAGCAGGAAATTCTTTCACTCTATTTAAATACCGTTTCCTTCAGTGACAATGTGTATGGTATCAGGAACGCTTCACGTACTTTCTTCTCTAAAGAACCCGACAGGTTAAATGTACAGGAAGCCGCAGTGTTGATAGGCATGCTTAAAGCTACCGGTACTTATAATCCGCGAACCAATTATAAAGCTTCTTTTGACAGAAGAAATACAGTCATTGACCAGATGGTCAGAAATAATTATCTGCCTGCTGCAGAAGCCGAGGAAATAAAAAAAGAGCCTATCAAACCCAACTATAAAAAAATAGATCAGAATAATGGTATTGCTCCTTATTTCCTGGAAGTAATACGCGATGAATTAAAGAAATGGGCCAACGAAGCGGAAAAACCTAACGGTGATAAATATGATATTTATGAAGATGGATTAAAAATATACACTACTATTAATCCACGTATGCAGTTATATGCAGAGGAAGCTGTGGCACGCAATCTTCCTACCCTGCAAAAAGCATTAGACAAACAAAGGAGTATCACCAGCGGTTCAGTCTGGAAGGGACATGAAAATATTCTTGAAGCTGCGATGAAAGCCAGCGATCGCTGGAAAGGCATGAAAGCTAATGGCGCCAGCGAAGAAGAAATAAGAAAATCTTTCAACGAAAAAGTATCCATGAAGGTATTTGCGTGGAATGCTGACCGTGAGAAAGATACAGTAATGACGCCTTTGGATTCTATTAAATATAACCGTCAGATGCTGCAAACAGCTTTCATGGTAATGGATCCTTTAACGGGACAAGTGAAAGCCTGGGTAGGTGGTATCGATTTCAAAAACTATAAATACGATCACGTTAATATCAGAACAAAGAGACAGGTTGGATCTTCTATAAAACCCTTCTTATATGCGCTGGCCATTGAAGAGTATGGCTTTACTCCGGAAACAGAGTGTGAAGCCACCGCACAATATTTTCCAGGCTCGGGATGGGTTCCCGCTAATAATACCGGACGTACAGGAACAAGAACGCTTGCAAGCGGATTAACATGGTCGATCAACGAAGTAGCCGCTTACCTGATCAAACAAACCACCCCGCAACGATTTGCTGATTTTATCAAACAGATCAATATTCCTACCAAAGTTGAACCCTATCCATCAATAAGCTTAGGAACATGCGACCTCTCATTATTTGAAATGATGTGGGGATACTCGATGTTTCCTGGAGGGGGATTCAGCACTAAACCAGTATATATTACCAGGATAGAAGATAAGAATGGTAATGTTGTCGCAAAGTTTGAAACACAACGTAAAGAAGTGATCAGTCAGACTACTGCCTATACGATGACAAGGATGATGCAGGGGCCGGTAGACATTGGCACTGCAGCAGGACTGCGCAACCGGTTAGGTATAGCCGAAATGGGCGGAAAAACAGGTACTACTAATGATAACAGTGATGCCTGGTTCATTGGGTACACTCCACAACTTTCCGCTGGAGTGTGGATCGGATGCGATAACAGGTTTATCAGGCTTGAAAGTGGTTTAGGGTATGGGGGACAGGCAGCCAGACCAATATGGGAGTATTTCTTTAAAAAAGCATACGAAGACAAAACGCTGGGTCTTGACAAACAGGCAAAATTTGTACAGCCCGAAAATATGCGTAGCGAAATGCTATATGATTACATGAATATCCAGGACACAGATCCACCTCCCGGTGCAGAAGGCATGGATGGAACATCAGCGGATGAATATCTCGGTACTCCCGACAATTACGACGTTCCTGTTGAATCAAGGCTTTCGCTCGAAGAACAAAAAATACTCCAGGAAGCTAGCGGCAGCAACGGAAAAAAGAAAAGTGAGCCCGTGCAGTCGTCAGATGAAAATCAGCCGGATGCCGACAAAAAGAAAAAAGGAATATTCAGAAGGATATTTGGTAAGAAAGACTAGACCAATGCTAGTCTCTTCTTCCGATATTTCCTATTAACCCGATACTATAAAAGAAATGATGCCGTGTTGTTTCTGTAACAGCAACACGATATTGGGAGTTAATCAATATATACGCTTCATCAAAAAAATTCACCTGCACTCCAATCCCAATAGGAATATAAGTGCCCCAGTAACCTTTGTATTTGAAAACGCCTGCACCCAACTGCATATAAGGCGAAAACCAGTAGCGATCGCTTAACATTTTTCCTCTTATTGAAACATCTCCTTCAAATAGCAGTCCCTGGTTGCTTTCGTTATCCAGGTCGGGAATAGGATAATCAAGAAAAGAACCGGCCAACATGCCTACAACATCAAAATGATCATTTATGCCATTACTGCCACTAAGCGCAAATCCCTGCTGCATGTCGCTAAACTTGGCAAAATTTCCGGAATTTAATACTGATGACAAAGAAGATTCCCGTATAGCTGAAGCGGTGGCGAAATCATTAAAAACAAAATGTATTCCTATTGTAGGATTCTGCTTGAAAACAGACTGACTATATCCTACCATCGAAAAGCAGCTAAATAAAATAATACCTGTAAATAACTTGCTCATCCCCTTTGATTATTTACTGACAGGTGGGCAAGGTGCTACGTTGCTTCTGCACACAAATTGCCTGGTTGCTTCGTCAATCTGTTATTGATTGTTCTTCAATACTTCTACTTTAACCCTCGTCAGACCCCGGCTTACAAAGCCTAGTTTCCTGGCCCCAGCCAGGCTTAAATCTACCAGCCTGGTGTTCTTATGATGAAGCCTGTCATTGACAACTACTATCACATGCCTGTTGTTCCTGACATTGGTGACCTTGATCCGTGTACCAAAAGGTAAGGAATTATGGGCAGCCGTCATTTTTAGCGTGTCATATTTTTGTCCACTAGCTGTGGGTTTTCCCTGAAATTTTCTATGATAATAACTGGCGATACCATATTCCGTATCCGAAACAGCCCTTTTGGCATGCGCCTTCCTTAAACTGTCCGCCGTTTTTTGCGCATATACCGGCACGATAGCCATCAATAAAATAATAAAAGCAAAAACTATTCGGTGCATACGGATAAAAGTTTTAAGGCCGGCCCTTCGTTCACCTTCCTCGTCTTCAAAGCATCCTGAAAATAACTATTTCGACTGGTATTATGTAACGGCCAAATGCTTACCAGCGTATATTAAAAATGTGAAAGATCGGCTTCCCGACACATTATCTCCGGTATAATGCCGATTCTACGCCGTAACAATCCGTACTGATCAATATATATTTTTAGCAAAATACCTTTCTGTTAGTATCTTATCATCGGAGTAAATATCATCGTAAAATTTCAGCTTTCCACCCTCGCCCTCGCAGGTAAAATACCTTATGTATACAGGAACTTTTTTAAATCCTGAAACAATATGTTTTTCCTGGTTGGCAATCCAACGGATCAATGTATCAGAGTGATACTTAACGGTATCATTACGTACCAGATAGGAAGCCAGGTTCCGCCAGTTCTGCACACGCACACATCCATGACTAAGCGACCGCTCGGGACGTGAAAATAACCAACGGGCGTTGGTATCGTGCAGATATACAGAATACTTGTTTTTAAAATTAAATTTTATTACTCCCAGCGAATTATCATCACCCTGTCTTTGCCTGATAAGATAAGGGAAGTAATTTTTGTTCAGCTTAGACCAGTCAATAGTTGAGGGAGAAATAACTTTATCATTCTTATCAACTACCATCAGGTTTTGTTTAATTAAATAATTAGTGTCTTTTTTTATTTTCGGAAGCATTTCGCCAAAAATAATACTATAGGGTACTGTCCACTGAGGATAGGTAATAAAATTTGATATTTCAGATTGCAATTCAGGCGTGCGTGTTTTGCTGGTTCCAACAATAACTTTTGATTCCATAACCAGACTATCATCTTCCCATACTTTCAATTGGTAAGATGGAATATTCACCCACACGTATATACGCGGCATTGTATCGGACATGAGTTTATACTTGTCCATACTCAAAGCAACGCGTTTAAATTTCTCCCACGGAGTATTGTTCAACCGTTTAACTGTATTTTCATTAAACCTGCCTGTAACTTTCAACTTCTTTGAAGCAGTCTGGTAACGACTTAAAGCCTTTCTGATCATTGCTGTATCATATTCCGGCAACAACGTATCCAGCAGTTGTTCTTCATATAATCTTACATTGAGTCTTTTGTAAAAACCAATGGTATCGGTAACCGGAAATTCCAAATAAGTGTATTGCTTAAATTCTGTTGTATCTAAAAAGACTTGTAACCCTTTTTTTAGTTCCTGGTAGGCTAATAATGCAGGCTCAAGAGATTGGAGGGCAGTTTCTACTTTCTCTGAATCTACTACTTCCTCTAATACTTTAAGATAGAAGTCATCATCAATCACAATTGTATCGGGCCTGATCGTTAAACTATCGTAAGGCAATCGTCCTCTTTTAATGTCTTTACTGATTTCCCATAAAGCATCGGTCATGATAACATCGGCACGGGCTAAAAGAGCAGCATCCTTGTTAGCCAAACTATCGGTTTGTAATTTTTCATGAATAACAGATAACGCATGATAATTATAATCTACAGGGAACAGTCCATATTTTTTTGAGTGCAGAATAAAATTATACAATGAATCTCCCAAGTGGTTCCAGTTGCCTTTATCTGTCCAGATAGCCGTAAAATCATTTTCTTCATAAACTTTTTTCAGCAGTGGTGAAAGATGAAGTATTGTTGAATCATTGATTTTACCTTCATGATGATTAGCATACTCAATAAGTACGTTCAAATTGTTTTTGATACGGTCTTCCAGTAATTCTGGTTTTTTTACAATATCTTTTTCGGAAGGAGTAGAATCTGAGCAAGAAGTCAGTATTAACGTCAGCAGTAAACAGAAGAGAAGTATCGGCTTCATTCCTCCAATAATAAATAAAATGTACCGAATAGGCAAACTATCTGATAATACGGGGAACATGCCTTTCCAACATTAACAAATCGGCCAGTACGAAAGCAGTAACTGCCTCTAATACTACCGGAACTCTTAAAGCAATGCAAAGATCATGTCGGCCTTTAACGGAAAAAGATTCTACATTACCAGAGTCCAGGTTAAGCGTTTGTTGTTCTTTGGGAGTAGATGATGTTGGCTTTACAGCTATCCTGAATACCATTTCATTCCCGTTGGTGATACCTCCTACTACTCCACCGGCGTGGTTAGTGCGGGTTTTTCCGATCTGGTCTTCTATAGCATCATTATGTTCCACACCAAACATTTTGGCTGCGGCAAAGCCGGTTCCAAACTCAATTCCCCTAATAGCAGGTATAGCAAATACGGCGTGACTTAATACCGATTCCACTGAATCGAAAAAAGGTTCTCCTAATCCCGGGGGTAGTCCCGATACCTTACATTCCACTATTCCCCCAACGGAATCTTTTGCCTCAATAGCTTTCTGCAATCCTTTTTCGGGATCTTTTTCGCCACCTATTTCGGTAATATCTGCCTGTATATTTATCTGGTCATTGACTGCATGCAATAGCCTTTTTGCCACTACTCCCGCTGCAACGAGCGCTACAGTTAAACGGCCGCTGAAATGTCCGCCACCTCTGTAATCCTCAAATCCGCCGAACTTCTGACGGGCTACCATATCCGCATGTCCGGGACGGGGTACGGCCCTTTGTTTAGCGTAATCGGTAGACCGTGTATTATTATTTTCAAACAGGATAGTAATAGGCGCCCCTGTAGTGTGATCGTTGAAAATGCCGCTTTTGAAAAAGGGAAGATCATCTTCTTTTCTTGGAGTAGTTCCTTTTTGTGTACCACCTTTTCTTCTTTCCAGGTCAGCAAGAAAATCTTCTACTTTCAATGGCAAACCGGCGGGGCAACCATCTATATTAATACCTACACTTTCACCGTGTGATTCACCAAAGATGCTTATGCGGAATAATCGTCCAAATGCGTTCAAGGCTGTAATATTTTATCATTAACAGTAGCACCTAATTGCTGAAGATGCTTATAAAAATCGGGGTACGATTTATTAATGGCGTCGGCCTCTTCAATAAAGGTATTACTATTAGCTTTTAATCCGGCTACAGCACAAGCCATAGCAATACGATGATCGTGTCGCGAATGAACGTTAGCGCCATCTACCTGACCATTCCCGTAAACTTTCATAATATCTTTATCAAGATCAATCTTAACGCCCATTTTTCCAAATTCATCCTGCAGCGTCAGACCTCGGTTGCTTTCTTTATGTGCCAGTCTGGATACTCCCTTAATAGTTGTTGTTCCCTTGCAATACGCAGCGAGAGCTACAAGTGGGGGAAACAAATCTGGACAGTCGGTAGCATCAAAACTGAATGCCTGAAGTGAGGCAGGTGTTATGGTAATTTCGTTATCGCCGGTTTGTATAACGGCCCCACTATCTGTTATGGCTTTCATGATCGCTTTATCAGCCTGGGTAGAATGGATATCCAATCCTTTTACGGTAACGGGACCGGCAATGGCTGCGGCTACTAACAGAAATGCGCCACCGCTCCAATCTCCTTCCACGATGTAGCTGGTGGGAACAAATCCTTTGCTATTATTGAAAACAAAACTTTCATAATTTCGATTATCTACCTCAACGCCAAATTTTTCTAATACATCAAGTGTCAGATCAATATAAGGTTTGCTTTTCAAATTATTCACTCTGATCTCTTTATTTACTGCTCCTGCAGCAGCAAAAGCCATCAGCAAACCTGTTAAAAATTGTGAGCTTAGCGAACCATCTATTTCAATATTGGAAGGCGTTAATGGTCCTTTAATTGATAGGGGTAAATGACCATTATTAGATTGAATGTTTATACTAAGTTGTGGGAATATATCATCAAAAAAATGCATTGGGCGTTTTAACAGGCTTCCGGTTCCATTGATCGTTAATTCTTTTTCGCTTAATGCGGCAAGCGGAGAAAACATTCTGATACCTAACCCACTTTCACCACAGTTGATCATTGGGAAAACAGGCTGCACTCCGTTGCTTTTAATGACGATCTTATGTTGATCGCGTGAAATTATTTCGGCGCCCAGCTTTACGATCACATCAAGAGCAGCAAGATCGTCGTTAGAATAACCCGGATTAAGAATAGTTGTCGTTCCCTTACTTAACAAGGCAGCAGCACAAGCTCTTTGCATCGAACTTTTTGATGCAGGAGCATTAATGCTTCCGCTTAAAGATGAAGGATGTATTTGGGCTTTCATGTTTTAAAAAATTAAGCGGACAAAATCAATTGCTCCAGTTTTTCCATGGGAATATTCATTACTACGGCTTTGCCAATATCTTCCAGTAAAACATAATTCATTGAAGCCGAGTCTTTCTTTTTGTCCATTTTCAGCAGCTCAATAGCTTTTTGCTTATCCACGTCAAGGGAAACCGGAAGATTATACTGCTGCAATAATTGCTCAACACGATTCGTTTCTTTAAAGCCTGTAAGTTTTTCAGATAATTTACAGGCCATCATCATTCCAATCGACACTGCATGTCCATGTGGCAACTGATATGTTGTTTCTATGGCATGTCCCCAGGTATGACCAAAATTGAGTAGTCTTCTTTCTCCCTTCTCAAATTCGTCGTTTACTACCACATTAGATTTTATAGCAGCGTTTTCCTTAATCAATTCTCCTAATAAGGATAGATCATTTTGAAAAGAGGAAATACTATGCCGCTCTAAATGTCTAAATAAAGTATTGCTCTTTATACAGGCATGTTTGATGATTTCCGCAAATCCGTTTATCCATTCCTGTTGCGGAAGCGATTGTAAAAAAGAATAATCGTACAATAAGAATTCAGGCTGATTAATAGTGCCTACAAGGTTCTTATAACTGCCTACATCAATACCATTTTTACCACCGATAGCAGCATCAACCATAGCAAGAATAGAGACAGGCATAAAACCGAATTTAATCCCCCGCATGTATACAGAAGCCGCATATCCCGTTAGATCGGTAATTACACCTCCGCCTATACCAACAACAAATGATTTCCTGTCGGCCTGACACTCAATCAATTTAGCTATGATCAAATTGATCGTATCCTGCGTTTTATATTCTTCGCCTGCCTTTATAACAATAGTTGGCCAGTCTCCGAACTGCCGACGATGAACAGCAAATATATTTTCATCAGTAATGATCAAAGATCTCTTTCTATCGACCAGTTCATTGAGATAGGAAAACGACCCATCAAAATAATAGCTGGTTGATTTTTGTGAAAAACTGAACTGTTGCTTGTCCATGGTGACGCTCATCACGAATTCATTATCCTGTTCTGATGGTTGATACTTTCCATGTGAACCGCATCAAAATATTTGGTAACAAATTCACGGGTAAGACCTAAACCGTCACCGGTTTTGAATGCACGTTCAAGAATTTCGTTCCAACGGTTAGTTTGAAGAATAGTAATATTATTATTCTTTTTAAACTCACCTATTTTATCGGCTATCTTCATACGCTGACCGAGCAATTGCAATAATTCATCATCGAGATGATTGATCTGCTGTCTCAATTTTTCCAGTGCAGCATGAAATGCTTCAGAGTTATTATCTTCTTTACGCCATTTGATCGTATCCAGCATTTCGGCGAGTCTTTCAGGTGTAACTTGTTGTTTGGCATCGCTCCATGCGTTATCCGGATCAATATGGCTTTCGATCATCAAACCGTCAAAATCCAGATCAATAGCTTTTTGTGCCACATCAATCAGTATATCCCTTCTTCCGCAGATATGAGAAGGATCGTTAACGATCATCATACCCGGATTACGGCGCTTCATTTCGATAGCCAGATGCCACATGGGGGCATTCCTGTATTCAGTATTACCATAGGAAGAGAATCCTCTGTGGATCAATCCTATTTTTTCGATACCGGCTTTTTGTACGCGCTCAACGGCTCCTGTCCACAATTCCAAATCAGGGTTGATAGGATTTTTGATCAATACAGGGACTTTAGCGCCGCGCAAAGCATCTGCCACTTCCTGCACACTAAATGGATTAACGGTGGTTCGCGCACCAATCCATAAAATATCCACGTCAAAATGCAGCGCATCTTCTACCTGTTTGCCCGTAGCCACTTCCACAGCTGTAGGCAATCCGGTCAGTTTTCTGGCTTGTTGCAACCAGGGCAAGCCCTTTGTTCCAATTCCCTCAAAACTACCTGGCCTTGTTCTGGGTTTCCAGATACCGGCACGCAGTGCATGAATTTTTCCAGTTTTGGCCAATCGTGTAGCAGTGGCAATAACCTGCTCTTCTGTTTCGGCACTGCAGGGACCTGAAATAATCAGGGGGCGTTTTGCCCAAACTTCTTCAACTCCTGCACCCGTTGTTAATGTCTGTTCCATAATAAATTATAGTAATAAAGATTGTTCAAAAATTATCTGCTGTTCGCTTCGTTCATTCTTATTCTTCTTCCTTTATAATTCTTACCGTCGATAGACCTGATCATCTGGTTAGCGGCCGACCTTTCTACTTCTATCCAACTGTTCATTTCTTTCATATCTATTCTTCCCAATACATCTTTACGCAAATCACTCATATCAAGAATGAACTGTAAAAAGCTAGCTTTATAAAAGCCGTCCTTAGTACCTAGATTTACAAATAGTTTTGTCGTATCCCCACTGGTATTATAATCTCTTCTACCCTCTTTTCGTCCACGTTCAAAACGACCGGATTCAGATCTTTTTTCATTTCTATCCCAGGGCTGACGGATCCTTTCTCTCACATTCAGGTCTTCAGCATTTTCATAGTATTTAAGGAACCTGTCAAATTCCAGTGCAGCCACTCTTTTCAATACTTCTTCTTTGCTGATATCGGCAAACTTTTCTTCCAACATCGGTACATAGGTCTCATATTCACTATGACTGATATCGGCCTGCAACAAATTATCCATAAAGCGGAAGAACTGTTTGCGGCAAACATCCTTACCACTGGGAATTTCCAGTTTATGAAAGGGAGCCTGTACAATTCTTTCGATCTGTCTTAATTTACTAATTTCACGACTATGTATAATCGACATACAGATACCTGTATTACCAGCGCGGCCTGTTCTTCCGCTTCTATGTGTGTACACTTCCACATCATCCGGTAATTCGTAATTGATCACGTGCGTAATATCTTTTACATCTATGCCTCGGGCAGCCACATCGGTTGCAATTAATAACTGCAGCGTTCTGACCCTGAAATCACCCATTACTTTGTCGCGCTGCTGTTGCGTGAGATCACCATGCAATGCATCAATATCATATCCTTCGCGTGTCAGCTTTTCGGCTATTGCCTGGGCATCAGCTTTAGTGCGGGTGAAGATGATCCCATATATATCGGGGTTAAAATCTATCAGTCTTTTCAGTGTTTCGTACCTGTGCTGGGCATTGGTAACATAGTACTGATGATCGATATTCTTATTACCGGTATTCACTTTACCTACAGTAATTTCTGTAGGCGTGCTCATATATTTTCTGCTTACCCGGCGAATTTCCGGAGGCATGGTAGCGCTGAATAACCAGGTAGAATCTCTCTGGGGAGTGTTTTGCAGAATGAACTCGATATCATCCTGGAAACCCATGTTCAGCATTTCATCAGCCTCATCAAGTACCACATATTGAATCTGTCCGAGGTCTATAGCTTTTCTTTCAATCAGGTCTATCAACCGTCCTGGAGTAGCCACTACAATTTGCACACCTCTTTTAATTTCCCTGATTTGTGAGCCAATAGGCGTTCCGCCGTATACAGCCACTACATGGGTGTGGGTCAGAAATTTTTTGAATTGTTCTATTTCATTAACAATCTGGATGCAGAGTTCACGGGTAGGGCACACTACAAGTGCCTGAGGGTATCTTTTTTCCGAATCAATTAATTGCAAGAGAGGTAAACCGAAGGCTGCAGTTTTTCCCGTGCCGGTCTGGGCCAACCCAACAAGATCTTTCGTGCCCCTTAGCAGAACAGGTATCGCCTGTTCCTGGATGGGGGTGGGCTGTGTAAATCCCAGTGCGTCGGTTGCCTGAACCAGCTTCGGATCTAAACCTAACCCTTCAAATGTCATCATATTTTTTTCAAATTTTTGCAAAGGTATTTCATTTCAATATCTTCCTGATTTTATTAGCATTGGAGATGAGCTCTTCCAGGTAAATTTCGTTCTCTTTTTCCAGGCAGCTTTTGAATTTTCTAAGCTGACTGATATGCTCATTTAGCACATCCAGCAGGTTTTCCCTGTTCTGCATGAATATCTGCGTCCACATAGCCGGATTACTTTTAGCCAGTCTGACGGTACTTTCAAAACCCGCGCTGGCCATAGCAAAAATGGTATCTTCTTCTTTTTCCTTTTCCAATACCGTATTGGCCAGGGCAAAGGAGGTAATATGAGAGATGTGACTCACATAGGCCGCGTGGATGTCGTGGGAGACGGCATCCATATAGATAATGCGCATTCCCAACGCTTTATAAATATTTTCAACCAACTCAACTGCATCTGGATCAGCATGTTCCTTATCGGATATAACTGTTACTTTACCGGTAAAAGCGCCCTGAACGGCTGCATCGGGACCGCTATTTTCTGTTCCCCACATAGGGTGTGTGGCCACAAACCGGGAGCGGCGGGGATGATTTCTGATCGAATCAATGATGGCCTCCTTGGTAGAACTAACATCCATTACTACCTGGTTGGTCACCTGGTCCATGATAGACGGCAACAGATGTGCTGCCGCATGTACTGGAATGGCTATCACTACCAGTTTCGATTGGCTAACTGCTGCTGCCGGTTCGGAAACTTCATCCACTATTCCCAACTCCAGCGCTCTGCTGGCATGAGCAGCGCTCGCATCTACACCAATAACTTTTGTAGCTATCCCTGCGTTGCGAAGCGCCAGGGCAAGCGACCCGCCAATTAATCCCGTACCAATGATTGCAACTATCATGAAATTCTCTTTATAGCTTCTTTTAATTTTTCTTCTGTGCTGCAAAGACTCACCCTCACATAATTATTACCTGCCGTACCAAATATTCCGCCGGGGGTAATAAATACATTCGATCCATATAAAACCTTATCACTTAACTCATAGCCATCTTTATAGGTAGCAGGAACTGCTGCCCATATGAACATTCCCGCCTGCTGTTGCCCTATACGGCAACCCAGTTTATTCAGTAATGCCTCGGCAGCAGTACGACGTGCCGCATATACTTTGTTTAATCCCTTATGCCAGTCAGCCTCAAGTGTAAGCGCCTTTGCTGCCGCGAGTTGCAGCGGCAGAAACATACCACTGTCCATATTCGATTTGAATCTCAGTATTTCGTCTATCCGTTCACGGCGAGCGCATATAACTCCCACGCGCCAACCTGCCATATTATGTGATTTACTTAATGAATTCAGTTCTATTACCACGTCTTTTGCACCCTCAACACTCAACAGGCTTTTAGGATCATCGTTTAATATAAAACTGTACGGATTATCATGGACCACCAACAGTTGATGTTTTTTTCCAAAAGCTACCAGTCTTTCGAAAAGAGCAGTCGTTGGTAACTGCCCGGTAGGCATATGAGGATAGTTGACAAATATCATTTTTGTGTTGGGTGTAACCAGTGACTCCAACATATCAAAGTCCGGTTGCCACTGACGCTCCTCCGTTAATTCATAAGCTACAGTTTCGCCGCCGGCCAATTTTACTGCGCTGCTATAAGTTGGATAACCAGGATTAGGAATCAGCACCTTATCACCTTTATTTAGATAGGTCATACAGATATGCATGATCCCTTCCTTAGAACCTATAAGCGGTAATATTTCAGTTTCGGGGTCAAGCGAAACATTGTACCATTTTTTATACCAGTCGGCGAACGCCTTCCTAAGCGCAGGCACTCCCTTGTAGCCCTGGTAAGCATGATTTCCCGGTTTTGCGGCTTCTTCGTTCAATACATTGATCACTTCGGAATGGGGAGGAAGATCGGGACTTCCTATGCCCAGGTTGATAATATTTTTCCCTTCAGCATTCAGTTGAGCTATCTCCCTTAATTTTTGTGAGAAATAGTATTCCCCTATCCCGTCTAATCTATTTGCCGTTTTCATCCTTTACTTTGGTTTACCTGGTGAATATGACCTGACATTTTTAAACAGTTTCTCCTTTTTTATATACTCCATACACTCTCAACTCTTCGGTGAGTGAAGTAATATTTTTAATGACTTCCTGGAATTGTTCAAGTTCATCAAACTCCATATCAGCATGAAAAGTATAGAGCCAGTCACTACCCGGAATTGGAAAACTTTGCAGTTTGCTTAGATTAACGCCATAGTTGGCAATAGTCGTGAGCACTTTGGCAAGACTACCTTTTGAATGATCGGTATGAAAATTCACTGAGGCCTTGTTAGCCCCGTCGATGGTAATATCAGTTTCCGGCTCAAGGATCAGGAAGCGTGTATAGTTATTTTTCTGCGTGTGAATATTGGGAGCAATGATCTCCAGGTCGAAAAGATCTGCTGCCAGTTTGCTGGCAATACCCGCTATATGTTTGCTTTTGTGCTGGTAAATCAATTTGGCGCTTAACGCTGTATCTTCCGTTTCTACCAGCTTCCAGTTATATTTATCAAGAAACTCGAGGCATTGTTGAATCGCCATATGGTGGGAATGTACTTCCCTGATGTCTTCCAGTTTTACGCCCTTGTTCACCATCAGATTTTGGCGGATCTGCAGGTACACTTCACCTACAACACTAAGATTGCTTTTCTTAAGCAGATTGTAATTAGGCAGTATGCTGCCTACTATTGAATTTTCGATAGCCATTACTCCGCCGGTGCTTTCTTTCGAATTGGCTGCCAGCTTTACCACTTCTCTAAAGGTAGAGCACGGAATCACTTCAACGTCCTTACCAAAAAAGTGCCTGGCAGCAGCCTGGTGAAAGCTGCCTTCATAGCCTTGTATGGCTACCTTGTTTTTCCTGTTGCCGGCCCCTTCGCCGGCATGCCTGAGGGTTTTGTCTTTCATGTTTATGTTTACAAAGCAAGAGTCCCGACCATCTGGCCGGGACTCTCTTTATGTTAGTTTCTTTATTTACAGATTTAACAAAAGCGTTCCCGGCCACTTTTAAAGTAGAAGTAAAAATAAAAGAATGGGAATGCCTTAGTGATATTCATACAGGCATCAAAAATAAAGAGGAAAAATTAATTACAAAATTTATTTTTTGAAAAACGGTACAATTCTGTAAAATTTCTCAAAAACAACAGAAGGATTAATGATAGGAATTAGTAATAGCAAAAACAGCAGTTTACGCCAGTCTTTTACTGATCTGTTCATCTATTTTTCTAAAAAGATGGAAGGGTTTATACGTGCGCCAGTTATCTACCTGCATTAACTCTATATATCGGTTCAGCCTGGCCCGCGTAAAATCGTATTGTGTTTGTTCGGGCATATTGAGACAAACCACCCAGCCGTTTTCGTCTGTAACTTCTTCAAACCATTCTACATAGTATTCTTTGTCGCTGCTATGGAAGTTTAAAACATTTTCACCTATAAGAATAAATTTATAAATGCCTTCAGCCATAAATTTATCAGCCACTTCTCTTTTCAGATTCATAATATCATTTTCGATCGTATCATTCCATTCCCCGATCATTTCAATGATAGCATATTTCTCTTCATAGTCGGCCAGTAATACTTTAAGATAAAGAGTACGGGAATCAAAATCATCCCATTGCGGATGTATATAGTAATTATAAATAGTCTGTGAAAATTCAAATTCAGAATATACCCTTCCATAAAAAGGTGATCTTTCATCCTCTTCACTCACATAAATGTGCCGCCAGTTATAGAAAGGTTCGATATCGTGCATCTTATTCGTACTTATTGAAGAATTATCTTCTTCAAAAATACTTCTTTATTTTCAGGGTTTAGCACTTTTACCACATAAGTACCGCGCGTAAGCGAAGGATTAACTTTCACTTCACTTACTTGTCCCGGACCAGTAACTACAACCGGATTTACTGATATCGTTTTTCCAAGCATATCCATAAGGACAATATTATATCTACCTGGAGTATGATGACCAAAATTTACTTTAAAAACGTTAGCAGGAACCGGGTTGGGAAATATAGCAGGTTTTCCATTGGTTGCAGGTCTTGGTATCTCAGGCAATTTTGCACTATAAAGAAAATTATTATTAGCCAGATCTGAAGTATTAAAAATATTATCTTTAACTGGTAGAGGCTCAGCCTCCCAATTAGAAGGATCCACTGAAAAGTAAGTAGTTAAAAAATTAGCGCTGCTCAATATAATATTTCCACCTTTATCCACTACTGCGCCATTAGAAGTGAAACCCTGCGGAAGATGTTTAATTTCCCTAACGAACGTAGCTACTTTGGTATGCAGGTCGATCCTGAATACATAATTATGTGCAGTGATGAGATAAAGATTTCCGTTGATGTCGGCTATAAGATCACCTCCCCAACTTGTGTTAGCATCTTTTACAGATACGTCACCGTTAGCGGGAGCATCTTCTACAGCCCCAAGATCCTGCACTTCAGGAATTTCTCCGGTAGTAAATTTTACCAAATGTGAACCATCATTATTTAATGCATATCCATTGCCATCAGCAGCAATCACCATCCTGGTAATATGATTGGCTTCATCCTGGAGATCTACTGCATTACTAAAGGTCCTATCTCTGAATATATATACTGAAGAGATCTTAGCATTGAGATCAATATATCTCAACTGGTTGAGGAAGATCGGTGCGTAATATAACCGGTTATATTTCTTGTCATACGCGCAGGCAGCTGAAAGTCCGGCAAAGGGAAGATTATCATTCGAATCATCAGACCGCGCGTTCAGCGGAATCCGGGCTGAAGTTCTTGCATCAAATATGTTATACTCACCTTTACTATTTTCAAAAACATTTCTGATGACCTCACCATTAGAAAGATCTATTTTTTTAACTTCTGTCCATTCAAATGTTCCTTTGATTTCACTGGTAATTGCATAGGCAATATTATCATTGTCCTGGGCATATAAAAAATAAGGGAAACTGAATAAAAAAACCAACACACAGATCCTGGATTTCATAATATAGGGATTACCAACAAGTATTTAATAAACGGATTTCAACAACAGCAAACGTTGTTCAAAATCCTAAAGTATGTTTGGGAATTTTTTTTTCGGCTAGTAAGTGGATTCTATTGCTTTCTTTACGCTTCCATGCTCAAGAAGCAGCTGCTTCGCACTTTTATAGTCGGTGATGCCAGTTTTGGCCATTACCATCCGGGTACCTCGATCAATCAACTTCTCATTGGTCAACTGCATATTAACCATCTTATTATCTTCAACCCTTCCGATAAGGATCATGACTGAAGTGGAAACCATATTCAACACTAATTTTTGCGCTGTTCCACTTTTCATCCGGGTACTGCCAGTAACAAATTCCGGGCCGACAATCACCAAAACCGGAAAATCTGAATAACTTATTATAGGGCTACCGGGATTACATACAATACAACCAGTAGTTATATTATTTTCACGGCACTTTTGCAATACACCCTGTACATAAGGTGTTTTACCGCTTGATGATATTCCAATAACAATATCATTCTGCCTCACCTGGTATTGCAGGAGGTCCTTCCATCCCTGCTCTGTATCGTCTTCCGCATTTTCAACAGGCGCTCTGATCGCCTTTTCACCTCCGGCTATAATGCCTGTTACTATGTTCGTCGGCATACCATAGGTAGGCGGAATTTCACTGGCATCCAGGACACCTAATCTTCCGCTTGTCCCGGCTCCGATATAAAACATTCGTCCACCGGAAAGCAACCTGTCGGCCGCGGCTTCCACAAGAGACGTGATAGAAGGAATGGCTTTTTCCACGGCAATAGCCACCTGCTTATCTTCATCATTAATATATTGAAGTAATTGGGCGGACGGCATTTTTTCCAGATGCCGGTAAGGAGATGGTTGCTCGGTGATGTTGATAAAGCCTTCCATGTAATTACAACTGATGATATTTTATTAATCCTTCCATAGGATTCTTAAGAATATTTCCCACTTCAAAACCATAGGTCTGGCAGAGATCCAGTATTACATCCTTAAAGTAAAAAGCTATGGCACCGGTAAAGTGAACAGGGTATTTGTTTATTTCTTTATAACGAACGAGGTGGTTGGCAAAAAAATCATTGATCCCGTCTTCAATAATATTTTCAATCATATGGTGACCCCGGTTCTTCGATAAAAACGGCGTCAGGGAGGCAAGATACCTGTTAGGCAAAGGTTTACGGTACACATTTTCCAGAATCCCGGCTGCATCTGTTTTAAACTGATGCTCAAACTGCTGCTTCATTTTTTTTTCAAAAATGTCGTATAAATAGTACTGAACAATCTTTTTACCCAGATAAGCGCCGCTGCCTTCATCACCTAACACATATCCTATACCCGGACTGTTTTTACGAATGTTTTTTCCATCATAATAGGCTGAATTACTTCCCGTCCCCAAAATACAGGCAATACCTTTTTCCCTTCTGCAAAGCGCCCTCGCCGCGCCTATAAGATCGTGCTGAACATATACCCGGGCATCCGGAAAAATACCTTTCAGCACCTTCATTGTCTGCCTGGCATTTTGCCGGGCTTTATTACCAGTTCCGTAAAAATAGACCGTCGATGGCCGGAGTCTCGGGAGTTTTGAAAGAAGTTCATCGCGGATGATACCGGTCATTTGCTCCGGACTTAAAAAATAGGGACTCATTCCCTGTGTGATGATCGTTTGTTTTTTACGGGCGCTTACCAGGCACCATTCACATTTGGTAGAGCCGCTGTCTGCAATTAATATAGCCATTAGTCACGAAGGTACGCAACTGGTGACTCAAGTGTTGTAACTTCGCGCGCGATGAACAAAAGAACGCAGGCCTGGCTGCCACTTTTTTTTGCCTTGATATGGATTGCCGGCATGGCAGCAGGATATAAACTACGGGAAAAAATCCCTAACAAACAGGGATTTATGGATGTTTCCAGAAGATCAGCTTTACAGGAGGCTATTGATCTTATCAGGTTTAACTATGTTGACCCCCTCGCTGTTGACAGCTTAGCCGATGATGCTATTGAAGCTATGCTTAGTCACCTCGATCCTCACTCCATCTATATTCCAGCCAAATTTCTGCAGGAAGTCAATGAGGACCTACAAGGTAATTTTGAAGGTATAGGCGTTGAGTTTCAGATTATTGACGATACCGTTAATGTAGTGAATGTACTTCCCGGCGGTCCCAGCGCTAAAGCTGGATTGCAGGCGGGAGACAAATTCATTTCGGTCAACGATTCTATAGTAGCAGGCAACAGGATCACTTCTGCCAGGATAAAATCACTTTTGAGAGGTCCGGGTAAAAGTAAAGTAATGATCAAACTGATCAGTAACGGACAAGTAAAAACCGTAGCTATAGAAAGAGGAACCATTCCCCTTTATTCTGTTGATGCGGCATATATGATCGATGATAGTACAGGTTTCATCCACCTGAATAAATTTTCCAGCACCAGCTATGAAGAGTGTATGGCAGCTTTCGAAAAGCTGAAAGAACAGGGCATGAAGAAATTAATATTCGACCTAAGAAATAACGGAGGGGGGATATTAAAAGAAGCTATTGATATTGCTGATGAATTTTTATCGGACGATAAACTCATCGTTTATACTAAAGGTGATAAACAATCTACCGTAGAATATAAATGCAAAAGACCAGGCCAGTTTGAAACAGGTAAGTTAGTTATTCTCGTTGATGAAGGTTCTGCTTCAGCCAGCGAAGTAATTGCCGGCGCTGTACAGGATTGGGACCGGGGAACGATTATCGGCCGACGGACTTTTGGAAAGGGATTGGTACAGGAACAATATAACCTAAGCAACGGTGCAGGGTTACGTCTAACTGTTGCCAGGTACTATACTCCGGTGGGCAGAAGTATTCAGAAGTCGTATGCTAACGGCCGCTCTGCTTACAATGATGAAGTTATGCAGCGCTTTCATAATGGAGAGATGATCCATCCCGATACTATAAAGCAGATTGAAGGAGAAGCTTTCAGGACCAAAAGCGGCAGGACTGTGTATGGTGGTGGCGGTATTACTCCAGATATTTTTGTGCCTTACGACACCACAGGTTTTTCTTCAGATGTAACACCTCTGTTCGCTAATCAGAATTTTTCGAAATTCATCTACCGGTTTTATATACTGAACAAACCTTACTTCGATAGTTTTAAGAATTCATCCGACTTTGCCAGAAACTATAAGGTAAATGATCAGATCAGAAAATACTTACAGGAATATATAGTGGCCAATAATATTAAACTTCCTGTTCTTTCCGAAAAAGACAAAGCAGAACTGGAGAAAAGAATTAAAACCTGGATGGCCCGCCAGATTTGGGGCATGCCAGGTTTTTATGAGGCTAATAACGAATACGATCTTACAGTTCAGCGGGCGCTTCAGGAGAATTAATTACACGATTGTTTTTTTCTCTTTCTTTCAGTTCTTTCAATTCCATTCGATAGGAAATGACTAATCCTGCCCCTCCAAAAATAGCTACAAGGGCAAATTTTAAGATGTCGCCATCAATCTTTGCTGGCAGCACAGCTTCAAAGATCATGGCCAGGAATAATCCCAAACCAGCGCCGATCAGTAATAATCCCCATTTAAGATTCTTATAGGGCTCAGGGGAATTGGATACTTTATTCTTAGGATTCATTCCCTTATCAATCATCGCCAGGTTCTCTCTTTTTTGCATATAAACAATGCCAAATATCATGGCAAAAAGCCCCAGGGGCACTAAAATCGGAATCAATATTGCTAATTCTTTAACCATACTATCAATTTTAATTGTTGTGTAAAAGTTATTTACAACATCAGACCACAACAAATGCTTTAAGGTTACAGCTTTCCTTTAATTTTTTTCCAATTTCGTACATTACAGTGTAACCTATTTCATACAATAGTTGTCATACTAAACAAAAAAATAATGCTGGTGTGGCAATGTTCTTGCAGATTTAATTCCGGCCATATTATCCAGTAACGGTAATGCATATCGAAACAAATGATAATGAATTAATTACAAGAATTCTGAAAGGTGAGCACCAGTTGTATGCATCGCTGGTGCAGCGCTATCAGAATTTTGTGTTTACGATTGCATTAAAATACGCGTCACAGCGGGAAGATGCAGAAGAGATCGCCCAGGATGTATTTGTTAAGGCATATAAGGCGCTGCGCGATTTTAGAGGAGAATCAAAATTCAGCACCTGGCTGTACACTATCGTTAACTCTACCAGCATTACTTTTTTGAGGAAGAAAAAACTACAAACACAATCGCTCGATAAGGAAGGTGTATTTGAAACGGCAAACATCCAGGCAGCAGCGCCCCATGCGGGAGGTGTGGAACAAAAATCAAAAGTAGAAATGGTGGCTAAGGCGATTAATTTATTAAACCCTGATGATGCAAAAATCATTACCTTATTTTATAAAGGAGAGCAAACGCTGGAAGAAATTGGTAAGATATTGGGAATAGAAACCAATACTGTGAAAGTTAAATTGCATCGCGCAAGAGGACGGCTGAAAGAAAAGATGGAGAAATATTTTATGCAGGATGTAAAGGACCTTAACTATTAATTCTGTTGTAATATGGAAGAACAGCAAAATATTGAAGAAAGAATCTGGAATTATATCGATGGCTCAGCAGATGCCAATGAGCGTTCTCTTGTTGAACAGTTGATCAACAACGATGCCCAATGGAAAGCAAAGTATGCAGAACTGCTGGAAGTACATGAACTAATGAAAACCGGCATTTCGCTGGATGAGCCCTCTATGCGTTTCACACAAAATGTAATGGAGGAAATATCCCGGTTATATATTACCCCTGCCGCACAAACCTATATTAATAAAAAAATAATTGGCGGAATCGCTATATTTTTCATCACAACTATTGTCGGTTTGCTACTCTTTATTATGGCACAGGTCAGCTGGCAGACTCCGGGATTAAGTAATGTTGTAGAACAAAACTTAGAGCGCTTTAACTGGAATAAAATATTCAGCGCCAATATGAACCTGTTTATCATTACCGACATAGTGCTCGCACTGGTGCTGCTGGATATGTATCTCCGTAAGAAAAAGAAAGCAGTTAATCCTTAAAGTTTTTCTTTAACTCCATCAACTTCGCCTGGAACGCATTAAGCGGTTCCGGTTTTTTATTATGGGGTGCATTTTTATTAGATGAGGTTCCACTTCCCGTACGCTGTTGGTGCGAAGATTTATTATCCTTCATAGAAAGAGAAATACGTTTACGCGAAACGTCTACTTCTATAACAGTAACTGTTACCTGCTGTTGAAGCTTAACCACCTGGTTGGGATCCGAAATAAAAGTATTGCTCATCTGCGAAATATGTAGCAGTCCGTCTTGTTTAACGCCAATATCCACAAATGCCCCGAAATTGGTAATGTTGGTAACAATTCCCGGTACAACCATACCCGACTTAACATCTTCTATCGATTTAATAGTATCATCAAATCTGAATTCTTCGACCTGGGCTCTGGGATCACGTCCGGGTTTCTCCAACTCTTTCAGGATATCTTCGATAGTAAATTCTCCAATATTTTCCGAGATATATTTTTTGCGGTCAATTTTTTTACGAAGAATGGTATCACTAATCAAATCAGCCACCGAGCAGTCCAGATCTTTTGCCATAGCTTCTACCACGTAATAACTTTCGGGATGCACCGCACTATTATCAAGCGGATTAGATGATCCCGGTATACGCATGAAGCCCGCCGATTGCTCAAAACTTTTTGGACCCATTAGCGGAACTTTTCTGATCTCTTCACGGGATTGAAACGGACCGTTTTTTAACCTGTATTCTACTATATTTTTGGCCAGTGTTGTACTCAAACCCGAAATATACCCTAACAAATGCCTGCTTGCTGTATTAATATCAACGCCCACATGGTTTACGCAACTTTCTACCACTTTATCTAATTCATCTTTCAGCTTCGTTTGATTCACATCATGCTGGTATTGTCCAACGCCTATTGATTTAGCATCTATTTTTACCAGTTCACTTAACGGATCAAGTAATCTGCGGCCAATACTAATAGACCCACGCACTGTTACATCTTCATTCGGAAATTCTTCTCTCGCTACTTCCGATGCTGAATAAATAGATGCCCCGCTCTCGTTCACCATAAACACGCTCACATGTTTGCCAAAATCTATTCCACGTACTAGTTGTTCAGACTCTCTTCCAGCAGTACCGTTTCCAATGCCAATAGCTTCAATATCATATTTGTCCACCAATCTTTTTATTTCAGTAACAGCAGCGGCTATTTCCGATTGAGGTGGATGAGGATATATAGTAGTGTTATACATAAAATTTCCCTGCGCATCCAGACACACTACTTTACAACCCGTTCTGTAACCTGGATCAAGAGCCATTACTTTTTTTGAGCCCAGTGGTGAAGCCAGCAGCAGTTGCCTTAGATTTTCTGCAAATACTTTTATCGCTTCATCATCAGCATTATTTTTTGCAATAAGCCTGAATTCGTTTTCAATAGAAGATTTTAATAACCTGTCGAATGAATCTTCGATGGCGATTTCCACCTGTTTGGCAGCAGGATTATTTTTTTTAATAAAAATATTTTTAAGTGTATCGACAGCTTCCTGTCCGTTTATGGTAATATCCATTGCCAGGTATCCTTCTTTTTCACCACGACGAATGGCCAGCATACGATGTGACGGACAGTTGGCAAGCGGCTCTGAAAACTCAAAATAATCCCTGTATTTCTGTGCTTCTTCCGTCTCTTTTTTAGCTTTCAGCACTTTGGAGCTGATTATTGCATCCGCAGTAAATAATTGTCGTACCGCATTTCTTGCCTGTTCATTTTCGGCCACCCATTCAGCGATGATATCTCTAGCGCCCTGAAACGCTTCTGCTGCTGCAGGCACTTGTTCATTAATGAACCTGGCAGCTTCTTCTTCAATATTTATTTCTTCCTGCGAAAAAATAATAGCAGCCAGTGGCTCCAATCCTTTTTCAATCGCCGTTGTTGCCCTGGTTTTTCTTTTGGGTTTAAAAGGTAGATAAATATCTTCCAGTTCCGTAGCATCGTAGCTGTTTTCAATTCGCTGCTTTAATTCGGGTGTTAACTTCCCTGCAGCTTCAATTGTTTTAAGAACTGTTTCTTTACGTTTGTCCAGTTCATTAAAATATTTAATCTTTTCTACTATATCGTTAATCTTTACTTCATCAAGATTGCCGGTTGCCTCTTTACGATAACGCGCCATAAAAGGGATGGTAGCACCTTCCTGCTGAAGTTTGAAAATATTATCGGCCTGCCTGAGCGTTACACCCTGCAACTCTGCTATTTTCTGAATATATTTTATTTCCATAAAAAAATTTCGGAGCGCGAATGTACCCCATAAGCTTAAATAATGATGCCCATGTGAAAAAATAAAAGCTAACAATAGCAACTTGTCGCTTATAAGAGAAAACTTATCTTTGGACGAATGGACATCAGAAATAATATACTGGAAACGATTGGTAATACCCCACTTGTACGATTAAATAAAATAACCAGCCACCTGCCCTGCACCGTTGCAGTCAAACTGGAATATTTTAATCCGGGGAACAGTGCCAAAGACAGGATGGCGCTGAAAATGGTAGAAGCAGCCGAACAATCAGGCAAGCTAAAACCCGGAGGAACGATTATCGAGTGTACATCGGGTAATACCGGCATGGGTCTCGCCCTTACAGCCATCGTAAAAGGATACAAATGTATTTTCACGACAACAGATAAACAGTCTAAAGAAAAGCTGGACATACTCAGAGCAATGGGAGCAGAAGTGTATGTTTGTCCAACCGATGTAGCTCCCGATGATCCCCGCTCCTATTATTCTGTTGCCAGACAAAAAGCGAAGGAAATTCCCAATTCTTTCCATTTCAACCAGTATGATAACCTGGCTAACCGCCAGGCTCATTATGAGACTACCGGACCAGAGATATGGAGACAAACTGATGGCAAAGTAACTCATCTCGTAGTAGCCACCGGTACTGGTGGAACCATTACCGGGACAGCTAAATATCTGAAGGAAAAAAATCCCGATATAAAAGTATGGGCAATGGATCCCTATGGCTCCCTACTTACAAAATATTTCCGCACAGGTGAGATTGATATGAACGAAGTGAAACCTTATGTAACCGAAGGTATAGGCGAAGACTTTGTTCCTGAAAACTATGATATGCAGTATATCGATGCCTTTGAACAGGTAACTGATAAAGACGCTGCATTGATGACCCGCGCACTAGCTAGGGAAGAGGGAATTTTTTGTGGAAATAGTGCCGGCACAGCCATAAAAGGTTTACTCCAAAAGGGAAATGAATTAAAAAAAGACGATCTTGTGGTCGCCATTCTTCATGATCACGGCAGCCGGTACGTAGCAAAGGTCTATAACGACCAGTGGATTGTGGATAAAGGGTTCCTATAAATCAGCATTTTACTCCCAAAATCACCCGTTTTTCGTAGTATTTCGATAGGTTTTTCGGAAACCTACGATTTTTCGTGTAAATACCGAATGAAAATAATAGGGCAATTATGCTCTTGTTAACATTACTATGTGGATATATTTTTGTTTTAGAAGTTGATTGATATTATATCAATCTTTGTCCAATATCCGTCCAAAAATCCTTTTGTCCAATATCCAGAAAATCCAAAAAGTCCAGTATCAGTCAACTTCTCTTTTTTTTGATCGTATCCTTGAAAACCAAAACTGACCTTCTTCCTTTGACAAGATCCAAGACTCTTGAAAAATCAAAAATCCGACATCCCAAAAACCCGTTGTTAAAATCCAGCGTCCGTAGAAAAACCACGTCCAATTATCTAATTGAAAACCATTAACTCCAGTACCCTCCTGCTAAATGAAAGCGATATTTAGCAGGAGGCAACTACCACGCATAATTCAAAGGGTTATCGTAATTTGAATTATGAACGACAAGCCTTCCCAAAAGAAAGCCATATTCCCCGTCAGTGAATTATTCCGTAACTATTTGAAGACTCACGGAAGAGAGATCAAATTACCCGTACACTACCAGGATCTGCTTCGTATTACCTATAGCATTCCCATACTCGATAAGAATGGCAAGGATACGCTATGGGAAAAAGTAACCTACGACATCAAGGAGTGGGATTACATACGCGAAGGACTTGTCAAAACTTACGCCATTCTCAAAACGGAAGGGGATCTTACCTATACTAAGCACCTTGATGTGGCGCGTATTGATTATTGCTCCTTCGGCAATTCCCACCCTTTTAGAATAAGGATCGTTAATAAATTCAATGACAACTACGATTTTTATTACATCAAACAGGCAGATGCTTCCAGGATATACGGACTGGAGCTGGAACATATTCTTTCTCCCAACCGAATTACTTTTCTTACCGACAAGACAACACTTGTAGAAGAGCATATACCTGGTGTTCCGGGTGATGTTTTTATCAACAATCATCTGAACGATCCGGCTACCAATAAGATCCGCTTAGCCAAAGAGTTCGTAAAGTTTAATGAAAGGTGTTTTGTGCGTTTGCTGGGCGATATGCGCTCCTACAATTTTGTGGTGGATATTACTCCCGATATAGAGGACTATCAATACAGAATAAGAGCTATAGACTTCGATCAGCAAAGCTATGAGGGAAGAAAGAATTTATATCTACCCCAGTTCTTTAAAGAAAATGCGCCGCTTGTGAACTTGTGTGGAACAGTACTCAACAAAGATTCTATTCAACAATACCAGGCAGAAGAAAGAACTCTGATGGCATTCAGAGTAGCTACAACAAAATTCCGTTTAATGGAATTATTAAATATAATGGCGAAAGATGATCTGTCAACACGCAAAAAGATATTACAGTTACGCACCGAATTAGGAGATTATTTCAGCAATTCCGCTTTTTATAAATGTAATTCAATGGGACAGGTAGTAAAACGTCAACTCAAACAGACGCTTCAGAAAAACCTTACGTTTGTCCAGAAGAATATTGGAAAAAGCTTTTAAATACTACCCCTCTCACGCTGGCTTCAATACTACTAAATCCGCTATTGGGCTCATCTTATTTTGCTTATCTTCGCGGCTATTAAAAAGCATGCGGTGTCTTTTAATATATCGCAATACTTAAATTGTTTATTGATCAATCATAAAAAAAGTAATTGAAAAGATGAAAAAATATAAAGCCGGTGTACTGTTTGGAGAAGAATTAGAAGCGCTATACAAAGATGCAAAGGATAACAAATTTGCTTTACCGGCAGTAAACACAACAGGAACAAGTACCATTAATGCAACGCTGGAAACAGCAGCAAAAGTTAACTCACCGGTTATTGTTCAGTTTTCAAATGGCGGAGCACAGTTTATTGCAGGCAAAGGGATGCCGAATGACCATATCCAGGCCAATATCTCGGGCGCTATTTCGGGTGCATTGCATATTCACCATGTAGCAAAATATTATGGTGTTCCCGTAGTACTGCATACCGACCATGCTGCAAAAAAATGGCTGCCATGGATAAGTGCTCTCCTTGACGCTGGTGAGCAATATTTTAAAGAAAAAGGCCAGCCTTTATTCAGCTCGCATATGCTTGATCTGTCGGAAGAATCCATCGAAGAAAATATTGAAACCTCTGTTCAATATTACAAACGCATGCATCCGCTGGGTATGAGTATTGAAATAGAATTAGGCGTTACAGGTGGTGAAGAAGACGGTGTTGACAATACAGATATTGAAAATTCAAAATTGTACACACAACCCGAAGATGTGGCATACGCTTATAAAGAATTGAGCAAAGTAGGTTCAAGATTTACCGTAGCCGCTGCTTTTGGAAATGTACATGGAGTGTATAGTCCGGGTAATGTTCAACTTCGTCCCGAAATCCTGCATAATTCACAAGTATATATTGAGAAGGAATTAAAAACCGGACCAAAACCTGTTTACTTCGTATTTCATGGCGGAAGCGGCTCTCCCCAAAATCAGATCCGCGAAGCAATCGGTTACGGAGCCATCAAGATGAATATCGATACCGACCTTCAGTGGGCATTCTGGGAAGGTGTTTTACAGTATTATAAAAAGAATGAAGCCTACCTGCAAGGACAATTAGGTAATCCTGAAGGAGCAAACAAGCCTAATAAAAAATATTACGATCCACGTGTTTGGTTACGCAAAGGAGAAGAAACATTTATAAAACGTTTAGAAACAGCATTCGAAGATCTCAATTGCATAAACAGAAACGCCTAATTATTTAATTAATACAAATAATTACGTAGTGAGGTTGAATAATATTAACCTTCATCACTTGTAAGTCCCGGTACTGATGCTCTACTAACAGCATCTTTATCGGGGCTTATTTTTTGCAGAGCCTATATTTGCGAAAATATTTGTGCTATGCCATCAACAAAAATCACAACGCTATTGGGCGACAAAGCAGCTTACCTGCTGGATCATGAATGTAAAACTATCGACAAGTCAACCATTTCTCTTCCCTCTCCCGAACATGTCGAAAAAACCTGGGTCAACAGTAACAGAAACAACCAGGTATTAAGAAGTATTCAAACATTATTAGGTAACGGACGTTTGGCAAATACAGGTTATTGCAGCATATTTCCTGTTGACCAGGGTATAGAACACAGTGGCGGATCCGCCTTCGCTCCTAACCCGATTTATTTTGATCCCGAAAATATTATTCAGCTTGCCTTAGAAGGCGGATGTAATGCTGTGGCTTCTACTTATGGCGTATTGGGGCTGATGAGCCGCAAATATGCACATCGTATTCCTTTTGTAGTTAAGATTAATCATAATGAATTTTTAAGTCTGCCTAACCGTTATGATCAAACTATGTTTGGAACTATTAAAAGTGCATGGAACATGGGAGCTGTTGCTGTAGGCGCTACCATTTACTGGGGTTCGGCAGAAAGTGCCAGACAGCTTAAGGAAGTAGCTGAAGCATTCGAAATAGCCCATGAATTAGGAATGGCTACTATTTTATGGTGTTATACGAGAAATAACGGCTTTAAAGTTGACGGCGTGGACTATCATACCGCAGCTGATCTTACCGGCCAGGCTAACCATCTTGGTGTTACTCTTCAGGCCGATATTATCAAACAGAAATTACCCACGCTTAATGGCGGCTACCTCGCAACAAAACATGGTAAAACCTCTCCCCTGGTATATGATAAATTAACTTCCGACCATCCTATTGATCTTTGTCGATACCAGGTGTTGAATTGTTATAGTGGAAGGATCGGGTTAATCAACAGCGGAGGAGAAAGCAAGGGAGCCAGCGATTTACAGGATGCGATTTACACAGCAGTCATCAACAAAAGAGCCGGTGGCATGGAGCTGATACTAGGCAGAAAGGCTTTTCAACGTCCGTTTAAGGAAGGTGTGGAACTGTTGCAGACTACACAGGATGTGTATTTAGACAAAGACATCACAGTCGCCTGATAATCAAATTATAATAGTTCTTGGTGTCAGCCTCATCGCTGGCACTATTTTTTAAGGAATAGGGGTATGGATAAGAAAACCCTTAAAACAAAGGATGAAGAGAAAAAACAAAGAAATGATCAACCTAATCTCCAAAACAGAGGGATCCAGGAAGATCATCCCGAAAACCCTGTAAGAACTACAGGTTCTACCAGGAAAGACCAGGAAACCTTACCAACCGGTGAGCCCGATCCTGGTGAGGTCTAAACTATTCTTTAACACTAAAACTATTTGTTATGCCAAATGATAAGAAAGGAACAGATCCGGATTTTAAGCCTTCAAAGGGCCAGCAGTCTAATGAGAACTGGGATAGAAAGAATGAAGATCAATCTTCTACCTCTCAAGCCTCAAACAAACCTGAAGAAAGAGAAAATGAAGACAGAGAGCAATTGCCGGGGAAAGAGGATCTAGACAGAGGAAATCTTACTGGTCCGGGTTTAGGCTAATATCCTGCAACCATCCTGGATGATACTGGATGAATAACTCCGGGATGGTTGCTTTTATTTTTTGTTTCTATTGCACCACTTCCTGGATAACAGTTCCCACACAACCATTAGGCATTTGAATCCTTAGCAACGCCGAAATAGTAGGCGCTACATCCGTCATATATGTTTCCCTGTTCGTTTTTCCAGGTTTAATATTCCAGCCATACCATACCAGCGGAATATGTGAATCATACGGATTCCATGAGCCATGGGTTGTTCCATTGCCAGTCATGCCTGTATAACCCGCACTCAAAATATATTGTATATCTCCCAATCGGGAAGGGTAATAACCGTTTATAGCACGCTGACGAATAGTTTCCTGTAAAGGAATAGACATCAGTTGATCATAAGCAAAAACGCGATCAACACCTTCCTGTGCGGAAATAGTGTTGATGATAGTTTGCGTAATCGCAGCTTTATCCAATTTTAAAGAATCAATAAGCCGACGATTCAGGAGAGCCTGGTGATTAGTCCATGCTTTGATAAGTTTATGATCACCGAATGTATCCTTCAGTACTTCTTCTGCTGTTTTTTCCAAATGAACTTTTAAAGGTTGTCCGGTCAGTTTATTGAGTGTATTAAAATGAATACTATGTGCCGCTCCATGATCTGCTGAAATAAATACCAGGTACTGATCTTTTCCCACTTTAGTATCGAGGAACCTGAAAAACTCTCCCAGTTCTTTATCCAGTCGCAGGTACACATCTTCTACTTCGATAGAATTTGGTCCGTAACCATGACCTATATAATCGGGAGTAGAAAAGCTGATGGCCAGGAAATCAGTGATACTGTCTTTGCCGAGTTGCTCATGCTGAATGGCTTCTATAGCCAGGTCTTTAATAATTGTATTTCCATAAGGAGTTCCCGGAAATGATCCATAGGATTTTCCAATATTGTCCTCATAGTTATAGGGAAAAGATTTGATTTTGTCGGGTTCAACACCTTCATAATAATCCTTGGTGGTCATACTTTGTACATAGGTCTCGATAGGATAAAGCGTGTTCCATCCCATCTTAAAGTATGTATCCGCCAGTTTCTTCTTATTAAAATTCTGCAGCCATTGAGGAAGTTCACTCATATAGTACGTAGAAGAAATAAAGCCTCCCGAACTGCCATCATACCAGTAAGCGGCATTAGCTGCATGTCCTGCCGGCAGAATAGCGCCTCTGTCCTTAATAGAAATACCAATGACTTTGCTTCTGAAATTGGTAGCGATACGCAGTTCATCGGTTATAGTTGATACCAGCATATTCTTTGGGCTCATCTGACCAGCGTCGCTGTTATTATTAACGCCCTGCACTGTTTTATCTTCTGTACAATACGTCCATTTATCCAGCCGGTTATCATACCAGCCATTACCGGTGATGCCGTGAATAGCCGGAACAGAACCTGTGTAAAGACAGGTATGGCCGCAGGCGGTATAAGTAGGAATATAATTGATATAGGTATTTTCGCAACTGAACCCTTTATTAACCAGGCGTTTAAATCCTCCATCAGGTAAATACCGGTCATAGTAGCGGTAAAGAAAATCCCAGCGCATCTGGTCGACAACTATACCGACTATCAGTTTGGGGCGTTGTAACGATTTTCCTGGAACATTTCCTTTTTGGGAATAAATGCAATTACTGGCAAGGAGTAGAAGGGATAATAAGTATTTCACAATGTTTTTTTTATATACACAAGTGTAAAAATAGTCAATAAAAGCCTGTGGTGAAGGCATAGGGAAGGCCGATTACAATTTTTTAATGTTTAACTTTGCGGCATTAAAATCTACAATGTTATATGGCAGATATTTTTGAAAGGCTTCTGAAACACTACGGCCCTATAGGTCAACACAGAGAGAGAGCACATGGTTATTTTGCATTTCCTAAACTTGAGGGAGAGATTAGCAGCAGGATGAAATTCCGGGGAAAAGAAATGATTGTATGGAGTTTGAATAACTACCTTGGTCTGGCCAATCACCCCGAAGTAAGAAAAACTGATGCGGATGCTGCTAAAGAATTCGGCCTAGCGCTTCCGATGGGGGCTCGCATGATGAGTGGTAACAGTAATTATCATGAACAACTTGAAGCCGAACTGGCGGCCTTTGTACATAAAGAAGATGCTATCCTGGTAAACTTTGGTTACCAGGGTATGGTAAGCCTGATAGATGTTTTATGCGGAAGACATGATGTGATTGTATATGACGCAGAAAGTCACGCCTGTATCATTGATGGATTAAGGCTTCACTCGGGTCACAGATATGTGTACAAACATAACGATGTAGAGGATCTCGAAAAGCAACTGCAAAGAGCCGATAATTTAATTAAAAAACAAAAATCGGGCGGTATCCTTGTCATTACCGAAGGCGTATTTGGTATGGCAGGCGATCAGGGAAAACTAAAAGAAATTGCTGCACTCAAAAAAGAATATTCCTTCAGGTTGCTGGTAGATGATGCACACGGTTTCGGAACACTTGGAAAAACAGGTGCAGGAGCAGGAGAAGAGCAGGGAGTACAGAATGATATAGACCTTTACTTTTCTACTTTCGCTAAATCAATGGCGAGTATAGGTGCATTCATTGCTGGCGACAAAAAGATCATTGATTATGTCCGCTATAATATCCGTAGCCAGATCTTTGCCAAAAGTCTGCCTATGCCACTGGTAATAGGCAATTTGAAAAGACTTGAACTACTTCGTACCCAACCACAACTGAAAGCCAAGCTTTGGGAAAATGCTTTAAAGCTGCAAAATGGCTTAAAGGAGAGAGGATTTGATATCGGGAACACAGATTCAGTAGTTACCCCCGTGTATATGAAAGGAGGTGTTGAAGAAGCTACTGCGATGGTAATGGATATAAGAGAAAATCATCATATCTTTTGCTCAATAGTAGTGTATCCCGTGATACCCAAGGGGCATATTATTTACAGGTTGATCCCAACCGCCGTACATACCGATGAAGATATCCAAAGAACCCTTGAGGCTTTTTCAGCAACCAAGAAAAAGCTGGATTCCGGCGCTTATAAAGCTGAAGCGATCCCGGATATGGCCAACGCATAACAAAACAATAATTACATAAAAAAGAGAGCCCCCGTACGGGGGCTTTACTCTAATCAAATACCATTAACCATTAAACCTTATCCTATGAAAAATCAAATATAAGATGATAATGTTGAAACATCAGTTGCTCAATTTCTATTTTAATTCGTTTTTAATAGGACCCTATTCATCAATTGATTCAAATCAATAATAATAATTTTTTAATTATTAAGTCAAATGAGAAAAATTGTAGTAGCAATAACAGGAGCCAGCGGCTCCATATATGCCAAGTTGATGATAGAAAAATTATTATTGATCAAATCTCAATGGACACAACTGGCTGTAATTCTGACCAGCAACGGGAAGGAAGTATGGAAAGAAGAAATAGGAGAAAAGTCATACGACAAGTATGATGTTCATTATTATCATACCAATGATTTTTCCGCTCCTTTTGCATCGGGATCGGGACAATACGATACTATGATCCTTGTTCCCTGCTCTATGGGCACTTTAGGAAGGATTGCAGCAGGAATATCATCCGATCTTATTACCAGGGCGGCCGATGTCATACTTAAAGAGAGACGAAAATTAATATGCGTATTAAGAGATACACCTTTAAATCTTATTCATATCCGTAATATGGAAACAGTAACATTAGCAGGTGGTATTATTTGTCCGGCTGTACCATCATTTTACAGTCGCCCCTCAACGATCGAAGAAGCAGCTTTAACCGTTGTCGACCGTGTACTCGATTTAGCGGGATTCGACATACAATCTTACAGGTGGGGAAGTAAATAAAACAATCCTTATCAGCGCAAATCCACTTCTTCTACTCCGGGATAATTATTCTTGTTAAATACAAAAGTATTATCGGCAATTGCTGCTTTTCCGTTCAGGGAATTAACAATATAAATGTATTTATTGCCATTCTTTTCGAGTATCCTGGTAGAATAAATAGTTTTGGCTACTTTATCTATCAACAGATATACTTTATGAAAAGCCTTACTCTTATCTACAGGAGTTAATTCAATTTCTTGCAACTGCTTTGCACCTATTTTCTTTTCTCCATTCAGCTTATACAGAAAATCACTATCGTAAAAAGAAGTAAATAATTTTTGTGGGGTAATACCAGTTCCTGAAGGATCTACAGAAGTGATCGTCACTTCATTTGCCCCTTTATCGTAAGTCCAGACATCTTTTCCGTTGCTAAATATTTCCTGTCCGGTAATTGTTACCCGGTATTTGTCTCCTTTCATATACACTGTTCCGCTTTTAGTACCCTGTACCTTTCCTTTCGAATCTTCAACCTGGAGAGTGAAATTAGACTGCACCGCATCAAAGGATTTGAATTTATTGCTTACCGCATCCAGCACTTTTTTCGCTTCAGGATCACTTCCCTGTCCGGTTGCCGATATGATTGTACTAACTAATAACGCTACTACCAGATAAATCTTTTTCATCAGTATTTTTTTAACTTAACAGATCAGCTATATAAATTTTTGTACCTGCCATTTATTTCACTCCTACACAGTGCTTACCCCCCATAAATGGCTGGCAAATATATGAGATATTAGACTCCTTTTATATGAGATTGGTTTAACTATGAAAAAGTTAAAATGACAGCACCCCGGTACAAACCTCAAAGAGAGCAATTTTTATCCCAACCCCACAAGGAACTGATCCAGTTCGGCTTCTGTCTTGATCAATACATCACGCGCCTTACTTCCCTGGTTCGTACCCACTACACCGGCAGCTTCCAACTGGTCCATCAGCCGTCCCGCTCTGTTATAGCCCAGTTTCATTCTTCGTTGGATAAGAGAAGTTGAGCCCACCTGGTTTTGTACAATTAACCTGGCGGCCTCCTCAAACAGAGGGTCCCTTTCAAGCAAATTAAAATCCCGACTGTCCATATCCTTTTCATCAATATACTCGGGCAAAAGAAAGGCCTGTGGATAGCCTCGCTGGTCGCCGATAAAATCACATACGCTATCCACTTCGGGAGTATCAACAAAAGCACATTGCAAACGTGTGATCTCACCATTGTAAGACACCAGCATATCTCCTTTTCCTATAAGCTGCTCTGCCCCTCCCGTATCGAGAATAGTTCTGGAATCGATTTTAGAAGACACTTTAAAAGCAATCCTTGCCGGGAAGTTTGCTTTAATAGTACCGGTGATAATATTCACCGATGGACGCTGAGTAGCGATGATCAGGTGCATACCTACAGCTCTTGCCAACTGTGCAAGCCTGGCAATGGGCATTTCCACTTCTTTTCCGGCTGTCATGATAAGATCGGCAAATTCATCAATGACCAGCACTATAAATGGTAAAAACTGGTGACCTTTCTGGGGATTAAGTCTCCTCTTAATGAATTTTTCGTTGTATTCCTTGATATTCCTGGCGCCTGCTTCTTTCAGCAGATCATAGCGGTTATCCATTTCAATACACAGGGCATTCAGTGTATTGATCACTTTTTTGGTATCGGTAATAATAGCTTCCTCTTCGCCAGGCAGCTTAGCAAGAAAATGTTTTTCAATAGTGCGGTATAAGCTAAGCTCTACTTTTTTAGGATCAACTAATACCAGCTTCAATTGGGAAGGATGTTTCTTATACAATAGTGAAACCAGTATAGCATTTAATCCGACCGACTTACCCTGACCGGTGGCGCCTGCCATTAACAGGTGAGGCATAGTAGTCAGATCTACAATAAAGTTTTCATTATCGATCTTCTTGCCTATAGCAATGGGTAAGCTATAGGTATTATGCTGAAACTTCTCTGAAGCCAGCATTGTACGCATGCTCACAATTGTTTTTTTGACATTGGGTACTTCTATACCAATAGTACCTTTTCCCGGTATAGGAGCGATGATGCGGATGCCCAGTGCTGCCAGGCTTAGGGCAATATCATCTTCCAGGTTCTTGATTCTTGAAATACGCACACCCGCCGCAGGAACAATTTCATATAGTGTTACTGTCGGACCTACAGTAGCGCTGATCTTCTGGATATGTATATCGTAATTCTTTAGTGTATTGATGATCTGGTTTTTGTTGGCTTCCAGCTCATGCGCATCCTGGATGATCTTTTCACTACCGTGATTCTCTAATAATTCAAGAGAAGGATATTTATAACCACTTAAATCCAATGTAGGTTCATAGGGTTCCATTTCAGCTACCTTCACCACATCTTCCTCATCTGTTTTTTCTATCACTTCATTGATCACCAGTTCTGGTTCGGGCAGCAAAGATTTTGACTTTTTTTCACGAACAGGTAACGGCGGCTCCTCCTCCACAGATGATTCTTCAACTTCGTCATCCTCTTCTTCGATCTCCTTAACAGATAATTCAAAGGGTGTTTCTTCAACAGTTTCTGTTACCGGTTCTTCGTCCAGTATTTTTTCAACACTCTTCTTTAACCTGTTTTTCTTTTTAGGTTCTTCTACCTGTTCTTCCGTTATATCCGTTTCTTCAGTTATTTCTTTTTGTCGGGCGGTTTTCACTGATGGCACGGCGAAAACAGGATTAAAGCGCCAGATGAAATAGGCAAGCCCGCCTACGGCGAGCAAAGCTACTGTTCCCACCCACCCCAATAAATTACGAAGCCAGTCAGCCGCCATATCACCTACGGCACCACCCCAGGGAAAAGGATGGTCTCTGAAAATAAATGCCAGCAGTACACTGAAATAAACAATACCGGCTACTACGTAACGAAGGTTGCGGCGAAAAGAAAATAGTTTTTTACCAGTAAGAAAATTAATACCCAAAACAAAAAACAGCGAACAAAACAAGTAAGATGCTACTCCAAAACCATTGTAGAAAAACTGGTGTGAAGTCCAGGCGCCCAAACTACCTAATATATTATGGATCTTTATTTCCTTATCAGGGAAAAACAAAGATGAATGTTTGATAAGACTTTGATCCTCCGACCATGTAAATAAATAGGACGTAAAGCAAGTGAACAAAAAAATACTTAGTAGCAAAAGAAGCGAACCGGCAATTTTATGTGTCCGCTCATCTTTCACCAATTCCTTCACATTTACCTGTTCTTCTTTTTCAGGTTTTAGGATGTCCGGATCGGGAGATTGTTTCCTGGCTGATTTTATGCGGTTGGCCATGAAGGCAAAGATAAGCAGTAGTATTTCAATTAAGAGGGACAAAAATTGTATTTTACAGCCAGGATGCGACCATTCATTATTCTGATATGCACCCTTTTTGTTTATAGGGCCGCTGCTCAGCAAAGCGCTTCTGTCCCCATACCAGTTTCTGCTATCAGATATTTCGATTCCATAGGCGCTCATTGCCACTTCTATGAAGCTCCCAAAAATACTGTAGAGGACGAGGACCTACCCTATCTTCCTTACCGGTCGGAGTATAAAAGACTTACTGTAAGAAATACTACAATAGAGCAGGAATGTTTTCTGCGATTCTATCTCTATAACGATACCGACTCGGCCAAAGATTTTTATTTCGTACCGGGCTTTTATCTGAGCCAGATAAACATGTTTGAAACAAAGGCCGGAAGTAATAATACATTGAGAGAACTTCCTACCGATACCTTGTCTGATAAGCTGTTCAGAGGCACACGGTTATTAAGTGTTGCTCCGGGTGATACGATGGTATATTTTACACGATTCAATTTTGTACGATCGAATACTAACATCTTCAGACCGAGTATTGTTGAGAAAGATTTTTTTGGCGCATGGGTCATGATGCGCAAAAATATTTTCGGACCCATTAGCACATTTACCTATATAGCTACCGGCATTATGCTGCTGATGATCTTTTATTCCATAGCCCTCTATATCCAAAATAAAAGCAATGAATTTCTTTTTTATGCAGCCTATGCTTCCTGTATTACAGTAATGATCTTCTTAAAATACTTCCTGGGTATTAAGGAGTCTGCCTTCAATATCTTCTTTGAAGAATACCTCGACTTTATGATATTATGCGGAAGCGTATATTTTTATCTGGGCTTTATCCGAAAATTCCTGAACACAGGAAAAAGAGAACCTATTCTTGAAAAAATGCTGCAATACTGCGCAGGCATATTGTCGATATTGTTAATAGTGTTTTCCTATATATACTTCTATACCGACAAATATATTATTCTCAATATCCTGGAAAATTATATTATTAAGATCCTGATATTCATCCTTAGTATAATTGTGATCATTTATAGCTTCAGGAAAAAAGATCCTTTACTACGATATATAGCCGCAGGGAATATTGCACTGGTATTTTTCTCGATGATCTCTCTGGCTATGATTATTTATAAATGGAAACCTTTTGCCGGATTAACAGCTTCTCTCCTTAATAATGCCATGTTCTATTATGAACTGGGGCTAATTTTTGAGCTGTTATTCTTTTCATTCGGCCTGGCTTATAAAAACAAAATAGATATCATCACACAGGTAAGAGAGCGTGAACAGTTAAAACTCGAAAACGAAAGAAAGGAATTTGAAAATCAAATGGCAGTAATGGCCGCCCGCCAGGATGAGCGTGACCGTATTTCCGCTGACATGCACGACGATCTCGGTGCAGGGGTCACTGCCATCAGGCTGATGAGTGAAATAGTAAAAAGCAAAATAGAAAATGAAAAGCTCCCGGAAATAGATAAGATATCAAACTCTGCAAATGAACTGCTGGGCAAAATGAACGCCATTATATGGACTATGAAAAGTTCGAATGACAGTGTAGAAAGTCTTATCGCTTATTTGCGAGCCTATGCCACTGAATATTTTGATAATACCGCTGTTGAGTGCAACATTCAGGTACAGCAGCTCGCTGAGCATGAACTAAGTGGTGAAAAAAGAAGAAATATTTTCCTCAGTTTTAAAGAAACGCTGAACAATATCCTCAAGCATGCAAAAGCCAGCAAAGTAAATATCGGTATTTATGTTGATCAGCAATTATTGAAGATCACTATTCACGATAATGGTGTGGGTATTGATACAAAAAACCTGAGGCGTTTTGGAAATGGTTTGAACAATATCAAAAAACGTATTCAAAGTATTTCCGGCGATTTTACACTCACCAATGACAATGGCACGTGTATCGGTTTTGAAATACAACTTTGATAAAGAAAGCTATTGCAGTAGATTAATCGTCAATTAGCAGCCTTCCTTAAAACCGCAATTGAGAGCGCTATCCATCCCATTATAAAGAACAGTCCCCCAAAAGGAGTAATAATGCCTATGCCAGTAAGTCCGACTGTCTGGGTGGCTTTAAGTGCAGTAAGCAAGTATAACGATCCCGAGAATAATATAATACCGATAATAAAGCAATAACCTGCTGCATTAATCCACTTGCCGGGAAATTTTTCAGATAGGATACCTGTGGCCAGCAATGCAAAAACATGGTATATATGATATCTGACACCAGTCTCGAAAGTTGAAATATATTCCTGTGGCAAAATTTCTTTTAATCCGTGGGCGCCAAAGGCTCCTAAGATCACTGCCAGCGCTCCTAATAAAGCCGCAATAATGATAAAATTGTTACGCATGTAGAATAGATTGGATGAATTCGTTAGTTGTAATACTGTTTTCGTTGTCTACTATTACATCGGCCTGTTCATAATATATTCTGCGCTCATTCAGCTTCCTGATGATGTATGACTTCATATCTTCATCAGCGATATTCTTAAGCAGGGGCCGTGATGCTTTTTCTTTCAGTAACCGTTGCAGGATGATTTCGACATGTGTGTTCAGCCATATTACCACACCATATTTTTTCATTCGTTCAATATTATTAAAAAAGCAGGGCGTACCGCCGCCGGAGGATAGCACCATCGATTCGTGATCGTCAATAATACTTTCAAGAGTTTCTCTTTCGATCATCCTGAAGTGTTCTTCTCCATGGGCGGCAAATATTTCGGTGATGCTCTTTTTTTCAGTCTTCACAATCTCTTCATCAAGATCAAAAAAAGGATAACCCAGCTGAGAGGCGATCTGTTTTCCCCAGTATGTTTTACCTGATCCCATAAAGCCGATAAAAAAAATTCTCATTTACTTAAAAGCATTTATACCAGTTATATCCATACCCGTAATAAGCAGATGTATATCATGAGTACCCTCATAAGTGATAACACTTTCAAGGTTCATCATGTGACGCATTATAGCGTATTCACCTGTAATTCCCATAGCTCCCAATATTTGCCGCGCATCACGTGCAATTTGGGCAGCCACTTCACAACCATTCCTTTTAGCCATCGACACCTGTTGTGGATTAGCTTTATACTCGTCCATTAACACACCCAATCGCCAGTTCAACAATTGCGCCTTGGTAATTTCAGTGATCATCTCAGCCAGTTTTTTTTGTTGCAACTGAAATGAGGCAATAGGTTTATCGAATTGCATTCTTTCTTTACTGTACCTGAGTGCCATATCGTAACAATCCATTGCTGCGCCAATAGTTCCCCAGGCTATTCCATAGCGGGCTTTCGTCAGACAGCTTAACGGAGCTTTCATTCCCTTAGCTTTTGGCAGAATATTTTCTTTGGGAACCTTTACATTATCAAAAACCAGCTCTCCGGTAGTGCTGGCACGCAGACTCCATTTGCCATGCGTTACTGGCGTACTGAAACCCTCCATTCCTCTTTCTACTATTAATCCGCATACTTCATCCTGCTCATCTTTTGCCCACACTACCGCCACCTGCGAAAAGGGGGCATTACTGATCCACATTTTCGCACCGTTCAGCAACACATACTCTCCTTTGTCTTTAAATGAAGTAGCCATACTCGCAGGATCGGAACCATGATTAGGTTCCGTAAGGCCAAAACATCCCAACCATTCTCCGGAAGCCAGTTTAGGGAGGAATTTCATGCGCTGCTCCTCGCTACCATATTCGTAAATGGGATACATCACAAGGGAGCCTTGCACCGACGCTGTTGATCTTACACCACTATCGCCGCGCTCAAGTTCCTGCATCATTAAACCATAACAGATATGATCCAGTCCGCCGCCGCCATATTGAACAGGAATAGTAGGGCCAAAACATCCCAATTCTCCCATTTGTTTAACAATATGAACGGGAAACTCTGCTTTTTGAGCGTAATCCTCTATGATAGGGGAAATTTCTTTTTTTACATACGAACGTACAGCTTCTCTCACCAACTTTTGTTCTTCGGTGAACAGATCATCAGTAAGAAAATAATCCGGTGCAATAAATTGATCCGTACGTATAGCCATTAGTACAAAAGTAAGGGATTACTTAGTACTTAGTACGTAAGGTTGCGTTTGTAAATGCTGATAACATTCCAGGTTTTTCCATCACTTTTTACGGTCATTGCTCCTCTACCCTGCAGAATGCTTTCATCGCTTGCAGAGATTCCTACTATCTGAACATTTTTTCCCGCCTGCAGGTTCTTGATAATAATAGTCCTGCCCGGCCAGGAAGCAGCAGCAGGTAAGGTAACAGTAGCTGTTGCCCATTGATAATTTACATAATGTGTTTCGGTACCATCGGCAACTGTCCAATTAGGACCATCTTGTGTAACTATTTTATGTTCACTGCCAATTTTTGATACTCTGAATACACCATCGAGCCACAAACACCTGTATGTTCCGGCTGATGGAAATTGGGAAGCAGGAATCATCGTCGCGTTATTATTAGACCTGACAAAGCTGATCGGATATTTGGGAGAAAGATATTCCACTAAAAACTCTTCGCCATTCATAGCAAGATCTCCGGAATCAATTTTAAATACTTTTTCCTCGTTAGCTTCTACCCTTACCAACCCAATATTTGGCGGAAGATTCAGGGGACTGCCACCAGTGGAAGATTTTACATGAAAAAAAGTTTTCTTAAATGCCACTGAACGGATTTTTCCATTAATGCGATACATCATTGCCTGCACAGTAGGATACTGGCCAGTCAAACTTATCAGATCATTAACCTTATTCACCATAAAGCTGGTATGCGAGTACTTATTGGTGGTCACCAATAATCTATTCGGCGTAACAGAAGCTACTGCTTCGTGACCCATATAATTCTTTGTTGAAGAACTACCACCCCATATTGGCGTACCTGATATGATGGTGTTATTTCCCTGCCTGTTTTCCACGAAAAATGTTTCATCAATATAAGTGGCGCCGACAAATTTTGTACTGATCGCGTTCTTAGGATCCAGGTCAAAAGGGATACGCGTACTGAGTGACTCAACCCTGATATTGGTAAACGTAGTATATTCTGCGTTAGACATCAACACACCTTTCTCTGTTCCTTCAAATCCTATGTTATAAAACATATGTCCGCTAAGAAGCGCTCCATTACTACCTGCTTCTTTCTCGAAAATAATGCCGTACCATCCGCCTTCGCCGAATGTTCCTCTTGCACCTCTTCCCAACTGGCCACCATGCCAGTAAGAAGCATTGTTCCAACTAGAGTTTTTAGAACCTGACACTGAAATACGTATCTGTGCATAATTGTGGTGAATGGCATTAAAATAAATATTGTTGTACTGACTTCCCGCACGCGAACCACTACCATCACCCACCATATGAATACCATACTTAAAATTTCTCATCTCGTTCACTTCAATGTGACAGTTCACAGCATTTTTAAGATAAATACCTGTTCCCGAATAAGCAGCGTACGCCGATTCTGTTGTAGCTCCTGAATTCATTCCGGAGATGACACCATAGCTCCTGAAATCCTGGTAGGGACCTTCAATAATAAAACCGCTTCCCTTGTTGAAGTAAACATCTCCATATACTTCAAACTTGATTTTTTTTGCAGTAGTAAGCGGTAAAGTTATATTTCCGTTTATACGCCACTGACCTTCGGGAATCATTACTGTTTCAAATTTTTTGGCGGCGGCAATAGCAGCATTAATGGCTGCTGTATTATCAGTTCCACCATTTCCATTATAATCTCCTTTTCCACCAAACCATCTTACATCTACAGCACCATTGTATATACGCTTGAAACGTTTGCTGCCCTGGTTCACAATGACAGTTCCGCCATTGTCGGCGCTAGATTTATCAGACGCATCATAATAAAAAACACCTTGACGACCGGCATCTGTAATAAAATAAGGCTGTGTTGTCGAGGCTGTGATTGTTCGTAAAGAAGCGATCGTTGTTTGAATCTGAGCATTTGTATCAACAGCAAAAAAAAGACAGTTAGATACCAGAAACAATGTAAATATTCTCATAATAATGGAATTCGGAAATTTTCATCCGGTCACTTACAAAAACTGAACCAATCCGGATCAACAAATAAAATTTCTAAACCCTGAGAGCAAGTAGTTGACGCATTTGATCGTGATATTCTTTGCTGGAACGTTGAGCGGCAGAAGCGAAATTTTCATCCGGAGAAGCAAAAATAATTGCCCTGCTCGCATTCACCAACAACCCACAATCATTATTTAAACCACTCCGGGATATTTCTTCCAAACTTCCCCCTTGAGCACCGACACCCGGCACGAGGAAAAAGTGATTAGGAAAGGATTTCCGGATTTGACCTACTTTATCGTGTTTAGTCGCCCCGATAACGAACATCAGGTTCTCTTCATTGCCCCAGGATGCAGTTTTTTTAAGAACCTCCTCAAAGAGATAGTGATCACCGGTTTTGAGCAGCTCAAAATCCCTTGCACCGGGATTTGAAGTCAGTCCGAGCACTATCGTCCATTTATCTTTATACTGTAGAAAAGGCTTTATACTGTCCTCTCCCATATATGGAGCGACTGTTACTGCATCAAAGTCCATTTGCTCAAAAAAAGCCCTGGCATATTGTGTAGAAGTGTTACCGATATCTCCCCTTTTAGCATCGGCAATAGTAAAATGTGTTTTGGGGATGTATTCAACAGTTTTTTGCAATGCCTCCCAGCCTTTTACTCCCTGCGATTCATAGAAGGCTGTATTGATTTTATACGCTACACAATGGTCTAGTGTAGCATCAATGATAGCACGATTAAACTCAAATTGTGGTAAAGAAGCTCCTAATACGGCTTTAGGTAATTTTTCCACGTCCGAATCAAGACCCACACATAGATATGTTTTCTTTGAATATATCTGTTCAATAAGTGCTGATCTTGTCATGCAATAATTTTTTTCAATACATTAATAAACTGCGTGATTTCTTCTGTGGTATTATAAAGTGGGACGGGAGCCACGCGTATCACATCAGGCTCGCGCCAGTCAGCAAAAATACCTTGTTGCGCCAACTGGTCGAAAATCTGCCTGCCGTTTTTTTTAATAAGCATAGATACCTGGCAGCCCCGGGAATCAGGCGTCAATATCTCTATCAAAGGAGAAGATATTTCGCCCAGTAGGCTAATAAGAAGATCGCTGTATTCCTTGCCATGCCTGGCAAGCGCTGCCATATCGGCTTCTTCAAAAATATCCAGCGAAGCCTTGTGCGCTGCCATCAATATGATCGGAGGGGTACTTAACTGCCATCCCTCTGCAGAAAGAACAGGCTTAAAACCCTGTAACATTTTAAATCTCGTTTCTTTTTCACACCCCCACCATCCTGCTAATCGTGGTACAGAATCGTTATGATAACGCTCATGTACATACGCACCAGCTATTGCACCCGGACCTGAATTAAGATATTTATAGCTACACCAGGCGGCAAAGTCAACATTCCAATCGTGCAGGTGCAATTCAACATTCCCTGCGGCATGAGCGAGATCGAATCCCACAATAGCTCCAGCACGCTGGGCAGCGGCTGTAATGGCTTTGATGTCAAACAACTGGCCGGTATAATAATTTACACCACCCCATAACACCAGCGCTAATTCATCGCGGTGTTTGTCAATAGCCGTAAAAATATCTTCATGACGAATGATATGCTTACCTTCGGGTGGATGCACTTCTACAATGGCTTCATTTGGGTCAAGACCATGATGTTTCACATGTGTCTCCAGCATATACTGATCGCTGGGAAAGGCTTTCGCCTCACAAATGATTTTGTACTTCTTTTTATCGGGGTGATAAAAGCTCACCAGCAGCAAATGCAGGTTGACCGTAAGATGATTCATGACCACTACTTCCGATGGAAGAGATCCTACAATACCTGAAAGCGGTTCAGTTAATGAATCGTGCAATCTGAGCCAGGGTTTTTCTCCTTCAAAAAACCCTTCAACTCCATAGTGCGACCATTGGTAAAGCACTTCGTTGATGGCGGCAGCAGTGGTTCGAGGTTGCAATCCCAGAGAGTTACCTAAAAAATAGATCTGCTCTTTTCCGTTCCGCTCCGGGATGATGAATTTGTGGCGGAGATGTTTCATTAAAATTTATCGTTCAACTATTTCGGCTGTTTTTTCGGAACTCATATTCGCATTCCGCATGGCAATACTCCTTGCTGTTGTCCCCGCAAAATTGATGAAGGCAGTTTTAGCCGGTCCATCATCTTTCATCATTACCGGTATTCCGATATCTCCTCCTTCACGAATGTTCTGTACTAATGGTATTTCTCCCAGATAAGGAATATCATATTCTTCAGCGAGTCGTTTTCCTCCTTCTTTTCCAAAAATATAGTGCCTGTTCGATGGTGTGTCTTCAGTACCCGGAGGCACAAAATAACTCATGTTTTCTACTAGGCCGATGATTGGTACTCTTATTTGTGACTGTCCAAACATGGCAATAGCTTTTTTAGCATCGGCCAAAGCCACTTCCTGTGGAGTGGTAACCACTACAATACCTGTAATAGGAACCGTTTGTGCGAGAGTCAGATGAATATCGCCCGTACCGGGTGGCATATCTATGATAAGATAATCCAGTTCATCCCAGTGTACATCGGTAACAAACTGTTTGATAGCGCTACTGGCCATCGGCCCTCTCCATACCACAGCGCTTTTATCATCTACCAGCAACCCTATACTCATCAGCTTTATGCCGAATCTTTCGAGCGGTACGATCAGTCCGCGTTCTCCTTTTCCAGGGATCATCATAGGTCGCTGTCCGCGAACGCCAAACATAATAGGTACGCTGGGGCCATAAATGTCAGCATCCATCAACCCCACTTTTGCACCATTACCTGCAAAAGCCAGAGCGAGATTGGCAGCGACAGTACTTTTACCTACTCCACCTTTACCACTTACTACAGCTATGATATTTTTTACTTTGGGCAGCACCGTTTGCGGATCAGTCCTTTTAGACGTGGTATTAGCAGTAAAAATCACAGTAACTACTGCGTCCTTATTGACCATTAATTTTATCGCATTGATACAGGCATTACGCATCACATCCTTCATAGGACATGCCGGGGTAGTCAATACGAGGGTGAAAGAAATATTGTTTCCGTCAATGCGGATATCCCTTACCATGTTCAGCGTAACTATATCCTTACCCAGATCCGGTTCCTGCACATTACTTAACGCTTCCAGTACTTTCTCCTTCGTCATTAATTTATCGGTTTAAACCGCAAAATTACGTTATTGTACCTCATCTTTACCGACTCATTAAGCATGTTAAAATTTTAATGTTCCACAACCCCTTTAAACAAAAAAACGTAGGTTTGAAAGCGATGAACAGATATTTACCCGGATTCGTTGTAGTGGCAATAGTGTTCTTATTGCCTGTGTCGGCAATGGCCCAGTTTGAAAAGCTCAAAGACTCAGTTGTTCAGTTGTATGGGGTGGTAATGACCGCCGATAGTCTTCAGGGTATACCAGGAGTCAGCATTTCACTGAAGAACCAGAACAGGGGAACCATTTCCAACGAAGAAGGCGTATTCTCTATCGTCGTAATGAAGGGTGATCTTATCGAATTCACTTCTATTGGCTACAAGCCCAAACTGGTAGAAATTCCGCGCGACATTGATGGCAACCAGTATAGCCTGGTGCAGTTGATGGTGACAGACACACAATATCTGCCTGCTACGATTATCAGACCCCGTCCCACTCGCGAACAATTTGATAGAGATTTTCTTAATACCAATATACCTGCTGACCAGTACGAAATAGCCCGGCAGAATACTGAAGAGTCGAAAAGACGGATCCTCGCCCAGTCCCTTCCACGAGATGGTACCGAAGCGGCCAACATGAACCTCAAAAATGTAGCTGCCCGTCAGTATTATTATGGTCAGGCCCCACCACAGAATATTTTTAACCCCTTTGCCTGGAACGAATTCATACAGGCCTGGAAAAGAGGTGATTTCAGGAAGAAAAAATAATAAGCCGATAGACTTTCTCCATCATTGTTAAACTACAAAAAAGCAGGCAGTAGGCGATTATTGGATACATTTGCGGCACTTAACTAAACCACATCAGGATGCTTCAAAAGATTGCCGTCATAGGAGCTGGTACAATGGGTAATGGTATTGCCCATGTTTTTGCCCACGCAGGATTTACCGTTCATCTTACAGATATCAACCGGGATCACCTTAATAAGGCGCTGCAACAAATTTCCAAAAATTTTGACCGCCAGATAGCGAAAGGAAGCGCTACTGCTGAACAAAAAGAAAAAGCTCTGGCCAATATTCAGGCATATACCGATATAAAAGAAAGTGTTGCTACTGCAGACCTGGTAGTAGAGGCCGCCACAGAAAACACTGCACTTAAACTAACCATATTCCAGGAACTGGATGCTGCTGCTCCGGCACATTGTATACTGGCCTCAAACACTTCATCCATTTCTATTACTAAAATAGCATCAGTAACCAAACGTCCTTCGAAAGTTATTGGCATGCACTTTATGAACCCTGTGCCGGTAATGAAACTGGTAGAAATCATCAATGGCTATGCAACAGTACCCGAGGTTACCGACACTATCACCTCATTAAGCCGCCAGCTAGGAAAAATACCCTGCGTTGTTAACGACTATCCAGGCTTTATTGCTAACAGGATATTGATGCCGATGATCAATGAAGCAATCTATAGCCTGTATGAAGGTGTAGCAGGAGTTGAAGAAATAGATAATATTATGAAACTGGGAATGGCGCATCCTATGGGTCCATTACAACTGGCTGACTTTATTGGTCTGGATGTTTGTCACGCTATTTTAAAAGTATTACACGAAGGATTAGGCAAAACACATTATGTCCCCTGTCCTCTGTTAACAAATATGGTAACCGCAGGATATCTTGGCGTAAAGAGTGGTGAGGGTTTTTATACTTACTCGCCCGGCTCAAAAGAGCTTGTCGTTAGTAAGCGGTTCAGTTAGCAGTATTTATTTCCAGATCCCTGATCTGTTTAAAACTGTATAATGTTTCATCAAGCCGGGAATTTGGTATGCCTACTTTAAACTGGCAGAATAAATTCATATCCTGCTCAATAATGGAACAGTTCATTTTTTTTATTACCGTCATCACTTCATTGACTTGTGTATAATTAAACTGAAGTGTATACAGTGCTTCTATCGATCGCTGTACGGCAGGTATTAATTGCAATACAAGGGCAGCAGAAGTTTTGTAGGCGTTAATTAAACCGGGAACACCTAACTGCGTGCCGCCAAAATAACGAACAACTATCACAAGTGTATTGGTTAAATCCTTGCTATCTATTTGTCCCAATATCGGTTTTCCCGCCGTTCCAGATGGTTCACCATCATCATTAGCACGAAAATTATTTTTATCGGTCCCTAACCGATAGGCAAAACAATGATGTGTAGCTTTCGGATGTAGCGATTTCACTTCTTCCAACCGCGCTTTAAAATCCTCCAGCCTGCTTAATGGATAAGCATAGGCTATAAACTTACTGCCTCTGTCTTTATACTCTGCGATACCCGGACGCTCGATAGTATAGTAATAATTTTTATTCAACTTATATTTTTGAATATGCTTATTGTATCATTAAGAGAGTTATATGTTTCTATTAAGGGGACTGCTGGTAAAACCGGGGCATTTACGCCTTCTCCTGCCACCAGCGTACGGTTAGATAATACTCTTGCTTCGTCCCAATAGCCCTCATCGATAAACGACTGGATAAGACGAGCTCCTCCCTCAATAATCACGCTGGATAATTTTAATTGGTATAATCCATTGACCACCTGGTGAACAAGACTGACATCATCCGTTACCTGGTAATAGAATATACCGTCTTCTTCACCATGTTTAAGTGTATTGAAGACGATCGTTTTAACAGATCTGTCAAACAATCTGAGCGAAGAAGGTAATTTAAGATGAGCATCAATCACTACTCTTACAGGCGAAGCACCATTCCATAACCTGTTGGTGAGTTGTGGATCGTCAAGCGCAGCAGTAGTAGTGCCTACCATTATAGCCGCTTCTTCACTTCTCCAGCGGTGCACTATTTTATTGGTAAACTCATTGGTAATATGTAAACGGGTAGATCCATAATGGCCGATCTTCTTATCAATTGTTTCTGCCCATTTCAGAATAATATAGGGACGGTGCAGCGTATTAAAAGTAAAAAAACGTTTATTGAGTTGTTTACATTCTTCTTCCAAAACATTAACGGTCACTTCTACACCTGCCGCTTTTAATTTTGTTATTCCTTTTCCATTCACATCTTTAAAAGGATCGGAACAACCTATGACCACTTTAGGAATTTTATTGGTAATGATCAGATCGGCACAGGGAGGTGTTTTACCAAAATGAGCACAGGGCTCCAGCGAAACGTACATTGTTGAATAGGGAATAAGGTAACGGTATTCTTCACTAACCGCATTAAGGCAATTAACTTCTGCATGTGGGCCACCGTATTGACGGTGATATCCTTCACCAATAATTTTTCCTTCATGAACCAGTACCGCACCTACCATTGGATTTGGCGCTACATAACCCGCACCAAGCTTTGCCAGTTCCAGGCATCTGTACATGTATTTTTGATGTTCATTCATTAACCCGGTCAAAAATAGTAAACTTAATTATGTTTGTGTGATGACTATTCACGAAGCCAGCCAGCAATTATTATTTCAACTGTATCATATCTACCCGCACGGGGAGGCTGCCAATATAGCCGACCTGGTGATGGAAAATATTACCGGCTGGCAACGAATTGACCGCGTCATTAACAAATCAGTACGAATGTCGGCTTTTATGGAAAAGCAGCTCAGGGAATACACTATCGCCCTTAACAACCACACACCCGTTCAATATGTGCTGCACGAAGCCTGGTTTTACGGAATGAAGTTGTATGTTGACGAAAACGTATTAATTCCCAGACAGGAAACAGAGGAGCTAGTGGAGTGGGTCATACAAACTATCCCGCACGAACCTGCTACCTTGATAGATATTGGTACGGGCAGCGGCTGCATAGCTATTGCCCTGAAAAAACATTTACCTATGATAGATGTTGTAGCCTGTGATATCAGCGAAAAAGCGCTGGCTGTTGCCCGCAGGAATGCGGATCTTCAAAAAACGCCTATTACTTTTATACAGGCTAATGTTTTATCAGCAGAAGAAAGAAATAAACTTCCTATAGCTGATTATATAGTCAGTAACCCGCCTTATATTCCTTTAGCCGATAAAAAAACGATGCAGGATAATGTGTTGAAGCACGAACCTCATCTTGCCTTATTTACAGATGATCCTGACCCCCTGGTTTTTTACCAGGCAATAAAAAACATTCCGGCAAAGCAGTATTATTTTGAAACACATGAAAGTTACGCCGGCCAGGTAGCAGCATTATTCGATTCTTCTACAATAAAGACTGATATGCAGGGAAAAAACAGAATGGTAAAAGCCTCCGAGAAAAACTGAAATACTGAGTGTTATTGAGTACCTGATTTATCTACCATTAGTACTGTTTTAGCACCTAGTTCGCGGGCCACACGCATTACGGCAACAACCTCATCGACAGGCACCGATTTATCGGCATTAATAGCAATAGTGGCATTTACAGAATCCTTCATGATAAGAGGTTGCAGATAACTCTTTAATTCTTCCTGGGTGAGCTGCTTGCCATTGATAATATAGTGTTTTTGTACATCTATATTGACCACTACATTCTGCTTTGTTTTGGTATCGCCCTTAGCTTTAGGATTGGAGAGCTTAATAACATTAGGATTGGCCAGTGTAGCGGCGATCAAAAAGAACATCAGCAGGATAAACAGGATGTCGTTTAACGCTCCTGTATATACTTCAGCATGGGACCGGTATTTTTTTCTGAAGTTCATATTATCTGGTTGGTTCCTGTAATATATCTACAAATTCTGCGCTCGCCACTTCCATTTTATTGCCTGTCTTGTCAATCTGCGTATTCAAATAATTATGGGCTATGTAAGAAAGCAGACCAATAATCAAACCTACGGCTGAAGAAATCAGTTTGGTATAAATACCATCCGCCATAGATTGAATAGTAAATTCTCCTGTTGAAGCCAATCTGAAGAACAGTTGAAACATCCCGAAAATAGTTCCCAGGAACCCGAACATGGGAGCAATACCGGCTATGAGTGACAATATATTAAGGTTGCGCTCCATTTTATACATTTCCAGTCTCCCAACATTTTCCATGCTTTTTTCAATGGCATCAATAGGTTTTCCTATCCGCTGGATCCCTTTATCAATGATACGGGCCACAGGATTACTGGTATTTTTAGCCATCGACCTGGCGGCAGTAACGTTACCGGTTACGATATTATCGCGGATAATATTCATGAAATTATCGTCGATCCGGGATGATCTTCTGATATATAACAGTCTCTCAATAAACACAAAAAGAGCTATTACAAATAACAATGCAAGAGGGATCATCAGTACCCCGCCCTTTGACAAAAGATCTATAATGCTGATTTGTTGTTCTGGCTGAACAAGATTGCCTGCCGCTCTTGCAGCAGCAGACGTGTCAATTTGAAGAAAGAACAAATTCATTGAGTGTCCTGTTTGTTTTTTTGAGCGCCGCTTAAGGGCGACATAATTCCTGTTTTACTTAAGCCTTTAAAAATGTAAAGATTACAAAAAAAACTTCGCAAAATTGTTAAGAAAATTTCATATATTTAAAAACACCGTTAAGAAAATTCTATGGTAAAAGCAGTAGTCACAGGATTTTTCACCGGCATTGTCATTTCGGCGATCCTTATCGGAGCAACATATCTTCGTACATATATTCCCTACACGTTTACCGGCAACTTATTTTTTAAGGCTATATGCTTTATAGCAATAACCGCTGTAGTATGGCTTTCGCTAAGCTATTACTGCAAAACCTCGGCGGTAAAATGGATGACGCTAAGTATCACCGGGATCATTTCCAGCATTATTGCCGCCATCCTCGTTTTCCTGCTCCAATCCCCTTTCAATACAGTTTTATATCGTTTTGGAGAACTGATAGGCGTATTGTTGTTAGTGATCACAGGCATTGTTGCGGTGTACTGGATCAGCAACCGCAACAAGAGTAAAACGTTATATCAGAATGAAGAGTTGATCTATTAACATTCCACGCTATTTTCATATGCCCACACCTTCTACTATCTGACGAGTCAGGTTAGAATTGCATCATTGCTTCGCTCAATTCAGCAGGATGGTCAGGTCAGGGGCAACCCGCTTTGTTTAATCATCATAGCCTGGATTTGTTTCATAGTATGTTCCATACCGTCTGGACTACCATCCAGGAATATAACATTGCCCTTGCCGTATTCTGCAAAGTTTTTGATGGCCTCTGTCCACATACTGAAAAGTATCACGTTGGTATCGAGATTGGCTTGTTTCATTTGTCCGGCAGCCTCTGACATACCCCTGGCCACTTCCTGGCGGAACAAAGCCACACCCTGTCCTCTTAATCTGGCAGCTTCTCTCTCAGCTTCCGCAGCAATTTTGATTGAGTTACCTTCTGCCTCCGCAGCTTTTGTTTTAGTGATCATTAGTGCCTGTCCCTCATTTTCGGCAGCAGCCTTCAGATTATTACTGGCCACAACGCGGCTCATCGACTCAATAATTGTTTTGTCGAAAGTGATATCGTTGATCTGCAAATCAAGCAAATGATATCCCCAGTCTTCAAGCAAAGCATCAACCTGTTCTTTTACGTATTCCACAATTTCCCGTCTCAACGCCAGAATTTCAGCCTGCCTTTTTGTAGCTACATACGAACGGACAGTACCTTCAATAGTCCTGGTAAGCGCCTGCATCAGTTCACGTTCGCTGATAAACTTAAAAGCTACTTTTTTAATTGTTTCTTCCTGTGCATTTTGTACGGCAAACAACAACATGTTTTTAAAATATACATTAGCCTGGTCCGCTGTAATCGCCTGAAATTCTATTTCAATCGATCTGTTCTGAACACTTATACGTTTGTATATCTGTTCTATAAACGGAATAATTAAACGAAGTCCGGGCATCAATATGCGCTGGTATTTTCCAAATACGGTAACAACCGCAACAGTTCCCTGGTTGATGGTTTTAAGACCGGCGAAAACGACGATAACAATAAGAATCAGCCACCAATAAGCAGATAAAAAATGCATAAAAGTTATTTTAATGAAAGTACTATATAACTTTGAAATCTATGCAGCATAGATATGATTTGATTATCGTAGGAGGTGGACCCATTGGATTGGCCTGCGGACTGGAAGCCCAAAAAAGAGGAGTGGAGTATCTGATTATCGAGAAGGGTTGTCTTGTTAACTCATTATATAACTATCCAATTAATATGACTTTTTTCTCAACCTCGGAGAAACTTGAAATTGGAGGCGTTCCCTTTGTTTCCAACAATATTAAACCTACCCGACCCGAAGCATTGGAATATTATCGCAGAGTAGCCACATCTAATAAGCTGAATATTCATTTGCAGGAAAAAGTGACAACCATTAACCCTATTGAAAAAGATGGTTATGAAATAAAGACTTCAAAAAGCGATTACCAGGCGAAATATATTATTATAGCTACAGGATTTTATGATATTCCTGTGCTCATGGATGTTCCCGGTGAGCATCTTCCAAAAGTGAGTCATTACTATAAAGACCCTCACTTTTACGCTATGCAAAAAGTAGTTGTGGTAGGAGCGATGAACTCTGCTGTAGACGCTGCTCTAGAAACCTATAGAAAAGGAGCCGAAGTAACAATGGTTGTACGTGGTCCTGAAATTGGCCAGAGAGTAAAATACTGGGTAAGACCCGATATAGAGAACAGGATTAAAGAAGGCAGCATCACCGCTTATTTCAATTCTCATATTAGCGCCATAAGAGAACAGGAAGTGGATATTATTACGCCCGAAGGAAAGATCACTATTCATAACGATTATGTGATTGCCACCACCGGCTATAAACCTGACCTGGATTTCCTGAAAAAAACAGGTATTCATTTATCGGCCGACGATCTAATGCAGCCTGCATATGATCCTGAAACTATGGAAACCAATCTGCCGAATATCTTCCTGGCAGGAGTTGTTTGCGGAGGAATGAATACACATGTATGGTTTATCGAAAACTCCAGGGATCACGCTATAAAAATCCTTGACAAAATAAAACCTGCTTAACTTTTCTCCTCCCATATTTGGGCAAGATGAATAGCCGTATCCACACTTTTTTGCATATCCTGGATGCTCACATATTCATGTTTACCATGATAAGCCATTTCGCCGGTAAATATATTCGGACAGGGAAGTCCCATAAATGATAATCTCGATCCATCGGTTCCGCCCCTGGCACTTCTGTTGACTACTGTACAACCCGCTCTCGTAATCGCTTCGCGGGCATATTCGGAAACATGCGGATATTGGTCAAGCACTTCTTTCATATTACGGTATTGCTCCTGCACAGCAAATGTAAAATGAGCTCCGGGATATTTATTGATAATCACATCAAGCTTATCTCTTAAAAAAGATTCGTATTGGGTCAGTTTATGTGTGTAAAAATCACGAATAATAAATTCAATGGTGGCTTTTTCTACTGTTCCGCTCATTCTTACCGGATGTACAAATCCCTCTTTCCCAGAAGTAGTTTCAGGTGAGTAGCCATCCTTAGGAAGATCATCAATGAAAGATGCAGCAACCTTAAGTGCATTGACCATTTTTCCTTCCGCGTCACCCGGATGTGTACTAATTCCGTAAATATCTATAAGCACTCCATCGGCAGAAAATGTTTCATCTTCAAAAGATCCTCTTTCACTTCCATCAAAAGTATAACCAAATGCAGCACCTAATTTTTGAATATCAACTTTATCAACCCCCCTACCGATTTCTTCATCAGGAGTAAATAATATTTTTATGGAGCCATGCTTAACTTCAGGATGATTAACCATGTAATTGACAAAATCCATGAGCACTGCCACTCCGGCTTTATTATCGGCGCCCAATAATGTAGCACCTGAAGCCGTAATAACATCATCTCCTATCCTGTTACTTAGATAGGGATGTTCAGCTGTTGAAATGATTTGTGAATGATCATCAGGCAATACAATATCACTTCCATCATAGTTTTTGTGTGCTATAGGTTTAACATTGTACCCGCTGCAATCGGGCGATGTATCAACATGGGCACAATAACATATTACAGGCACTTCTTTTTCTGTATTTGCCGGCACAGTAGCATACACATAACCAAATTCATCAAGGTGGGCATCAGTGATACCTAAGGCAAGCAACTCTTCTACAAGGAGTTTACTAAGGTCTTTTTGTTTGGCAGTGGAAGGCTGATCTTTTGAATCAGGATCACTCTGTGTATCGATAGTAACATATTTCAAAAATCTATCCGCAACAGTATATTGATAAGCATTCGGCATGTAATAACTATTTTTGGGCAAGATAAAAATTCTATTCCTTCAAAATGAACGGACCGGAAAATAAAGGGAAGGTGTCATTATCGTTTATGGGTTTCTTAACAGGCGCTCTCCTGGTAGGAACCGGTGCGGCAGTGATTTATTTCCTGAATAGGGCACGCTGGAATCCTAACGATTTTTCTTATGAGGAGCTTCTCAAAGGTATTCTGCTGATTATGCTTTTTGCCATTGCTGAAGAATGTATATTCCGTGGATGGATGCAAAGAAAATTATCCAAAGTCATCAACCCCTGGATGGCGCTGGTGATCTGTTCAGTGATATTTGCCGGAGTTCATCTGATGAACGTACATATCACACCTGTAGCAATAGCCAATATTTTTTTGGGGGGAATGATCTTTGGCGTTTCTTACATGTACACCGGAAGTCTCCTATATGTAATCTTTTTCCATTTTAGCTGGAATATTATGCAGGGACCGGTACTGGGATTTCCTGTAAGCGGGTTAACGTTTGAGAGTTTATTTACCCTACATCTTCAACCTGGTGATTTGATTAGCGGCGGCGCTTTTGGCTTTGAGGCATCGATTGTATGCAGTATGATACTGCTGTTAGGCTTTCTCTTTTTTGTGTGGCTTATTGAAAAATAATCTGCCTGCCCGGGATATTGATATTATCAAAAATATCAGGCATAATTTCCCTTATATTACTCACCGGATTATAGGCGACATCTATATATTTCCATGTTTTCCCTTCGTCTTTCGACTGGCCAACCAGGTAAGAAATTACCATAGCGTTCTTTCCGTTGATCACCTGCTCATTGATCTTCTTCATCACGCATTGCCATTCCTGCTTTTCATTGATGAGTTGCGTCAATTCAAGTTGTTCACCAAAATACTCACGTAAAGTGCGCTCCTGCCGGACGTACTCTGTAAACCGGTGCTTACCTCCGTAGTATTTTACCACACCGGGATAGCTGATATTTAAATAATCAGCAAAATTGCTGTTATGAAAAGATTTTATAAGACTATCAGCAAATAACAATGCTCTTTTTGATACAAAATCAGTATCAGACTGTGCTTTTATAGATGTGTTGTTAAATAGAAGAAATAGGAAGGATAACAATATCTGGCAGGTAAAGGCTCTCATTGATACGGATTTGGAGCCAAAGTATAAAAATTCCTCCCATCACACAAGTGAAGGGAGGGTGTTTTTTATCGTAATAATTGGAAATTCCGGGTCCTAAGGCATAATAATCCGGGAGCCGCCGGCAATATCCACCAGTTCAATGTCAAAAACAAGATCCTGGCCGGCGAGGGGATGATTAGCATCCAGCTTAACTGTTTCCTCCGCTACTTCAACAATCACCACTGGTATTACCTGTCCTGATCCATTGGTCATACTCAACTGCATGCCCACTTCGGGGGTAAGGTCCTGGGGAAAGTTGGCTTTGGGAAAATCTACTACCCTGTTGCTATCTTTTTGACCATAAGCCTCGTCTGCTGGTATATGAACAGTTTTTTTCTGCCCTACGGTCATTCCGGTTACACCGTCATCGAACCCTTTAATAACATCACCCTGACCAACGGTAAACTCCAACGGATCGCGCCCTTCAGAACTGTCGAATGTAGTTCCGTCAGTAAGTTTACCATGATAATGCACTTTTACTTTATCGCCCGCTTTTGCCTGTTGCATGTAATTGAGTTGGGTTTATTAATGAGAAAAATAGAGATTTGTGGTGAAAGTAAGTGTTTACTTTTAAATATAGACAATGAATAAACTAAGTAGCTTTTTTTTAATCCTTACCCATATTATATTTTCTAGTGCAGCCTGTGGTCAAACCAACAGTACCACCATCTCACAACCACCTGTTGCTGAAGACTCAAAAATCGTTCCGGCGGCCGAAAGAACAGACGAGTACCTGCCGCTCATAAAAGGGAAAAAAATCGCTGTATTTGCCAACAATACTTCTATGGTGGGCGATACCCATCTTGTTGATACTCTTACACGACTGGGTATTGATGTCCGCAAGATATTTGGCCCGGAACATGGTTTCAGAGGCACTGCCGATGCGGGTGAAAAAGTGCAAAACTCAAAAGATCCTCAGACTGGAATAACAGTGATCTCGCTATATGGAAAAAAGAAAAAGCCCTCGGCAGAAGATCTGGCAGATATTGATATTATACTCTTTGATATCCAGGACGTAGGCGTTCGGTTTTTTACCTATATTTCTTCGCTGGAAGATCTTTTCGAGTCGGCCATTGAATTCAAAAAACCGGTAATAGTACTCGACAGACCTAATCCCAATGGCTTTTATGTGGATGGTCCTGTTTTGCAAAATGGTTTCCAATCGTTTTTAGGGAAGCAAAGAATTCCGGTGGTGCATGGTATGACCATAGGAGAATATGCACTCCTATTAAAAGGTGAAAAATGGATGAACCCTGCCATCCTTAAAAAAGGCGAATTGTCACTTACCGTTATTCCTTGCGCTAATTATACACACTCCTCGAAATATGTTTTACCGGTTAAACCTTCTCCTAATCTGCCTGATATGGCCTCTATATACCTCTATCCTTCTACCTGTTTTTTCGAAGGAACAGTGTTAAGTGAAGGCAGGGGAACCGACAGACCGTTCCAGGTATTTGGACATCCTTTATACCCCAAAGATCTTTACAGTTTTACTCCAAGAAGCATAGAAGGAGCAAAAAGTCCAAAGCAACTTAATAAAATATGTTACGGCTGGGATGAAGGAGGAAGCAGCGAAGAGGTGCTAAAAAAAATCAATAACAGCATACAGTTGAAATGGCTTTTGCAGGCGTATCGTTTATTTCCCGGCAAGGATACTTTCTTCATTAACAAAGGAGCAAACTTTAACCGACTTGCAGGAAATAATACTTTAATACAACAAGTTAAGAATGAATTTGACGAAGAGCTTATACGCGAAAGCTGGCAGCCGGAATTGCTTGAATTTAAGAAGATTAGAAAAAAATATTTGTTGTATAAAGACTTTGAATAATGCCTCAATTCTCAGAATATCCCCGGATCATCTTTATGGGAACACCCGAATTTGCAGTAGCATCACTTGATGCACTTCATAAAAAGGGATATAATATTGTAGCTGTCATTACAGCCCCCGATAAACCAGCGGGACGAGGCATGAAATTATCAGAGAGCGCTGTAAAGAAATATGCCTTTGAACACCAACTGAATATTCTGCAGCCCGAGAAATTAAAAGATCCTGTCTTTATTGATGAGCTGCGCAAACTCAAAGCTGATCTGCAAATAGTGGTAGCCTTTAGGATGTTACCCGAAATAGTATGGAACATGCCCTCATTAGGCACTATTAATGTACACGCTTCTCTGCTTCCTAAATACAGGGGCGCGGCGCCTATTAACTGGGCAATTATTAATGGTGAAAAAGTTTCAGGAGTAACCACTTTTAAGCTTACACATGAAATTGATACGGGAAATATTTTGCTCCATGCCAAGGTGAATATTGGTGATCAAGAAACGGCCGGAGATCTGCACGACAAATTAAAAGAAGCCGGTGCAATATTACTGGTAGAAACCATTGAAAAATTACTGGCAGGAGAACTGGAAGAAAAGCCACAGAAAGCAGACAAAGAAATAATTAAAGCCACTCATGCGCCAAAAATATTTACCGATACCTGCCGCATTGACTGGAACAAGTCTGTTGAAGAAATATATAACCTGATTCGCGGACTGTCGCCCTTTCCCGGCGCTTTTACAGTGTTCGATAACAAAATACTTAAAATTTACAGGGCCGATAAATACACTGCCCTTAATCCAGGAGTGCCGGGAGAAATTGAAACAGATAATAAAACATATCTCAGGTTTGCCTGTAACGATGGTCATATTTACGCAAAAGAAATTCAGTTGGAAGGGAAAAAAAGAATGCTCATTGAAGATTTTTTAAAAGGGTTCAGAAAAAGAGTTTAAAGAAATATTACTATTTAACGTACATGGAATATACTATCACTGTAAAGCATTTTAAAGACCTTAACAATATAGAAGTTTATCAGATCCTGCGATTAAGAAACGAAGTCTTTGTTGTGGAACAGAACATCGCTTACCAGGACGCCGACAATAAAGATATTTACTGCTATCACCTCATGTTCCATGAAGCAAAAGAATTAATTGCCTATGCACGTCTTGTCCCCCCCGGATTATCATACGAAACAACATCGATAGGTCGGGTAACAACAAGTAAACAGATTAGAGGTAAAGGAATGGGTAAGGAATTGATGATTGTCGCTATCAACAATTGTTATGCTTTTTTTGGAAAGTCCCTTATAACTATAAGCGCCCAGGTTTACACCCAGGCGTTTTATGAATCATTAGGCTTTTCAGCTACCGGAGAAGTTTATGATGAAGATGGTATCGAACACATCAGAATGATCAAAAGACCAGCTTAGTAATAGCTGATTCTTTCCAAAAGATAAATAGCCTCACTCCACATCAACCAGGAGTCTACTATCCTATTCCGGTAAAAGAAATCACCGTTCCAGTTATAAATGGTTTGCAACCCTCTGCTACTGAAGAAAGCATATTCTTCGTCATACTCACGGGGAATATAATTACTGTACGATTCCACAACAGCATAACCAGAGTAAGTATCAACGATGTAATTTCCAGTGAAGTAATCTACATACACCACAATCCCTTTTTCCCTGTTTCTCATGAAATCATAAGGATCGGTAGGAACAGCAACGTAATCCCTTTTTGTACAGGAAACCAGCAGCATGGCGGCCAGGAAACTTATAAGGTAAAAACGTTTCATAACAAATGTTTAATACCTGTTTGACGTGAAACTATACTGAAGGTTTGTTAAAGAGTCGTTATGATTAAATGACCAGTTTGAACGTCTTACTACCAAGGGTTTTTCCATTTACATTGATCTCCAGAAGATGTAATCCTTTATAATGTTTACGGGTAGTAAAATCTTTCAATAACTGTTTCTTAACAATATGAATATGCTGATTTGGAGCTAATGTTAATTCTTTAAGCTTAAAGACTTTTTTTGCTCTTACTCCCGAAGGCCGAGCATAATGAATAACATAATCAATGGCCAGCTTTTGGGGAGATTTTTTCTGGCTAACCATATCAAAACTGAACTGCAAATTTTCACCAAGATGCACGGTTGTATTCTTAAACGACAGCTGTTCAACTGTTACTTTTATATTTTTTTCAAAAGCAAACAAATCCAGTGATTCTTTATTTCCTTGCTTAATCAAATTACGACTGGCATGTTTAATGATCCATTTGGTATGTGGGTGATCTCCATTCCAACTCTTCAACACTTCCAGCATATAAGCAGTATTATCTTTCGATATATCGTTGAGATGATTAGCGACTGATTTTCTTACATAAAGCTCATCATCCTCTTTTAATTTTTCCAGTATCGCTCGGGTTAAGGATGGGTCCTTAATAATTTGATCCAACTTGAACGACCAAGGCAAGCGGGGGCGGCTGCCTTCAGAGGACAGCCTTCTTACGTGATAGCTTTTATCGTCGGCCCAACGATTCATTACCCTTAAAGTTTTATAGATATCCTTTTTGAGGAATTCGCGTATGGCAAATTCAGAAGAACCGAAAGAAGTAAAAAATTTCAAGGCGTCCATTGAAAGGTCAAAATGATCCTGGCCATATAATGCTACAAAGTCTGGGAAAACCAGGGACTGGTAGCCTGAAGACATTCTTTCAGCCACCTGCTGTAGAATATCTATTGATTTAGCGTAACCGGCCGGCAAATACTTTCTTAATATAACGGTAGTATTTCTCAGACGTCCATTCAAAGACAGTTCTTCCATACCGTTGGTAACATCTTTGATAAATTTTGCCGCCGGAAACTTTTTATCTATACTTGCTATAGCAGCAGAAAGCTGCTTGTAGTAAGTTATATTAAACATCTCTTTCAGGGGTTCCATAAATTATTCGTTCTCCTGGTGCGCAATTTAAGTATATTCTGTACGTCATGACAAATAGCTCAAAATAGTATAGCTTCACCCTGGAATGAAAAAATCGCTCATATACAATTTCTTTTTTGGCAATTATTTTTATGGTATATGTGCAGTTGCCCTAACCATCGAAGCGACATTGCAGCAACAATTTCCATTTAATTCACTGCCATTCTATATATTTTCTTTTTCGGCAACAGCACTTTATTATACAAGAGCGTATGTAACAGAAAGTCCGTCAGTACAAACAAATCCACGTACACAATGGTACTGGGTCAATAGAAAACAGATCCTGCTAAAACAAATACTATTAGCATGTATCTGCCTGGTCTATCTTTGCTATATTTTATTACAGCATTATTCCCGGTTACTTTTCCTTCCTATACAGCACTGGATATTATTGGCCATTTTTCCGCTGATCGCACTGTTTTATTATGGCTATAACCATCCTTTTTTCAGAAAATTTCAATTAAGGAATATTGGCTGGCTGAAGCCTTTTATTATTGGATTTGTATGGGCGGGGCTGATCAATATCTATCCAATATTATTTTACAATATCGAACACGCCGCAAATTATACATTCGACTTTATAGGCATTTTTCTCTTTATCAAGAACCTGATGTTTATCGCGGTGCTGTGCATAATGTTCGATATAAAAGATTATGCCGCCGACCACAACCGCCAGCTTAAAACATTCGTAGTAAAGATAGGTTTAAGAAAAACGATTTTTTACACGCTTATACCATTATGTATTATAGGACTGGGATCCTTTATTTATTATGCTGTCATGCGAGAGTTTAGCATAGGAAAAATTCTTTTAAATACGCTGCCTTTCCTGTTACTATTAACAGTCGCCTATTCTATGCATAAAAGAAAATCGATATTATATTACTTGATTGTAATAGATGGACTAATGCTTGTTAAAGCCTTTTGCGGCACAATGGCAATGATCTATTTCTGATCCTTCAAACCGATTTTATAAATTACTCCCGAAGGACTGATGGCGCCAATTTCTTCCTGTACAGCTATATATATTTCTCCATCTTCGTCTTCCCCAAAACTGTTAATCCAAAAATCAAACTTATTATCTTCTTTTCCGTCGAAGCGCGAGTCGTATTTTTTCCAATTTCCATTCTCATCCTTTGCCAGGAAATACATCATAAATGCCCAATCTGCAAATAGGTATATTCCGTTCAAAGAAGGATATTGTTTACCACGATAAACATACCCTCCTGTGACGCTTATCCCTTCAGGATGTTTATATTCAGCGATAGGTAATATATACTCAGTGGATGAATCGTATAATAATGAATCATAGATATGAAACCCCTCCATTGCTCTCCATCCATAATTTTTACCCTTATTCACAATATTCACTTCCTCGTACAGATCCTGTCCAACATCTCCGCAAAACAATTCACCTGTTTTTCTATCAAATGAAATGCGCCAGGGCATACGAAATCCATAGCTCCATATTTCGTCGCGACCGGCCTTATTAACGAAAGGATTATCAGGGGGAATACTGTATGGTTTTTGCTGGTTAATATCTATTCTTATTATTTTACCCAATAATTGATCAAGGTCCTGTCCATTTCCAATTTTTCCATGCACATCTCCCTGTCCTCCTCCATCACCAAATCCTAAATACAGGTAACCATCTTTATCAAAAACAATATTTCCGCCATTATGGTTAGATTCCGGTTGCTCTACTTCCAATAAAGTGGTTAATGAATCTTCTGCTCTATCAGGGTTCATAGATGATACCTTTCCTTCAGCTAAAACGGAAGTATTATCAGCGCCTTTTTTTGAAGGTGTACTATAATGTATAAAGAACCTGCCGTTATTTTTGTAATTGGGATGAAAAGCAAATCCCAGTAGCCCCACATCCATATATTCGTTGCGCATCGGAACAAGCAGTCGCCGAATATTCAGAAAAGGAGTATCCAATACACAACCATCTTTAAGTACACGAATGATCCCTGCTTGTTCCCCTATAAATAAACGCCCAGATCCGTCATGTGCATTTTCAATAGCAAGCGGTGCATACAAACTGTCAGCAACCTTTTCTAGAACAAATAGTAAGGAATCGGGTGTCACTTTTGCTGTTGTAATATTATCCTCAACAGCGTTGCAGGAAAATATCGTTACGCTAAACAGAAAAAAAGAAAATATTCTTACAGGCATCATCCGTATTATTTTAAGGATCGGATGGAAGCAGTTCATTATTTATTAGCCAGTTTAGAAGCAGCAGCATTATCAAGAAACCAATGCACTTCTCCGTCTTCTGCTTCTATCAACTGGGCCGGATAAAGATGATAATTTTTCTCTCCCTCAATAGCATGATGAACTGCTTCAGCTTTGCCTTCGCCATATACCAGGAACGCTATTATTGCTGCCTCATTAATCAATGCCGCTGTCATGGTTATGCGCATAGCATCAATTTCTTCAACAAAAACAGATTTCACCAGGGCTTTTTTCTCATCAAGCACTTTGGTATTAGGAAATAAAGATGCAGTGTGCACATTATCGCCCAATCCAAGTAATATGAAATCAAACCTTACAGGATCATTACCAAAATGCTTTAGAATATCCGCTGCATATTTTTGGGCCGACACTTCGGGGTCAACTGAAGTATCGATATAAAAAATTTGTTGCTCTCTAATGTTCAATGGATCAAAAAGAGTTCTTTTAGCCATAGCACCGTTATTATTGGCGCTGCTAAAAGGCACGAATCTCTCATCCCCAAAGAAAAAATTGATTTTGCTCCAATCCACTTTATCTCGGTAGTCACTTGCCAGCAACTCATGAAATTGCTTCGGGGAATTTCCTCCCGAAAGTACTACATCGCAATGACCCTTTTCAGTAATAGCCTTGTTACAAGTCTCAATGAAAAAATCAGCTAAAGCTGTGTTTACAGAAGACGGATTATCAGAAATATGTAATTGCATAAATGAAATTATTTTTTACCGTTCATGGGAAGATCGAACCAGTGAAACCCATCAGCTGCTATTAATGCCTCGGCTGATTCCGGTCCCCACGAACCTGCCGCATAATTAGGAAAACTTAAACTTTTCTTTTTAATCCATGTATTTAATACCGGCATCAGCAATTCCCATGCCTCTTCAACCTGATCGCCACGCATGAATAGGGTTTGATCGCCCAACATAATATCCAGCAACAGCGTTTCATATGCTTCCGATGTGTAGCTGGCATAAGTACTTTCGTAATCAAATACAAGGTCAACAGGATTTAAAACCATATCTAAACCCGGACGTTTGGCCTGTACCTGTAAACGAATACTCATTTCGGGTTGAATGCTGATAATAAGTCTGTTTTGTTGCTTATTTTCCATTGTTTCTTCGGGAAAAACAAAATGCGAAAGTTCCCTGAACTGAACAGTAATGGTTGAAGCGGATTGTGTCAGCCGCTTACCGGTACGGATATAAAAAGGCACGCCCTGCCAACGCCAGTTATCAATATAGCATTTCAGCGCTGCATAGGTTTCAGTATTTGAATCAGGATTCACCCCTTTTTCTTCTTTATAACCAGGGAGTTCAACTCCTTTCATCCATCCGCTGCTATACTGTCCCCTGATAGCACGATAACGCATATCAGCAGCAGTAAAACGACGCATTGCTTTTAATACATCAGTTTTTTTGCTACGCACTTCTTCAGCGCTAAAACTCACGGGTGGTTCCATAGCAATAAGACATAACAATTGAAGAATATGATTTTGTATCATATCTCTTAGCGCACCGGAAGTTTCATAATAGCCGCCGCGTCCTTCAACACCCAACTGCTCTGTTACTGATATTTGAACATGCTCTATATAATTCCTGTTCCATAATGGTTCAAGAATAGAGTTGGCAAAACGGAAGGCCATAATATTTTGCACAGTCTCTTTTCCGAGATAATGATCAATCCTGTATATCTGTTCTTCTTTAAAAAGATTCGTTAATAACTTATTTAAAGACTTAGCAGATTCAAGATCATTCCCAAAAGGTTTTTCTATAACAATGCGGTTGCAATCGTCAGGAGTTCCTAACCCGTTTTTGGCAATATTTTCTGCAATAACAGGAAAAAGATTTGGAGCCACCGCCATATAGTGTACTACTAAAGCCTTTTCACCCCATTCCTTTTCCAGTTCTGCTATTTTTCTATTGAAAGCCGCATAGTGTTCAGGGTTATGAGAGTCGGCAGACTGATAATAAATATTTGAAGAAAACAATTCCCACTTAGCTATATCTACCTTGCCGCTTCTTGAATATTTATTAGTACCATCCAACAACTTTTGCCTGAAATCAGCATCGGTCAGTGCCGTACGGCCAGTACCGATAATCGCATAATGTTCCGGGAGTCTGTTATCGACATACAAATTATATAAAGCAGGAGCTAGTTTTCTTGAACATAGGTCACCTGTAGCACCATATATAATAAAAATAGCGGGTTGATTTTTTGTACTCATTTCTCGAGAGACTTGACTTTTAATAATCGACGTGTATATTTTTCTTCGGTTTTGAAAGTTGCTTTTAAAAAAACTTCAACAATTTCCCTGGCCAGCGATGGACCTGTAATTCTGCCTCCGAGGCATAAAAGGTTCATATCATCATCTTCAACTCCCTGATGGGCTGAAAACTGATCGGTAATAAGGCAGGCACGTACATCTTTAATTTTATTGGCAGCAATACATGCTCCTACGCCACTACCGCAAATAGCAATACCTCTATCTACCTTTCCTTCATGGATAGCATTGGCGAGGGGAACAATAAGATCAGGATAATCATCAAGTGCGTCATAAGTATAGGCGCCAAAATCAATTACCTCGTAATTCAGTGACAGGATATGCTGATGTATCAACTGCTTTAAATCGAAACCACCATGATCGGTAGCTATACCCACTATCATTGTTGCTTCATTTTTTGATTAGCTTGTATAGCCCATGTTAATTCAGCAATAAAATTCTTTGCTCTTTTATTGATACTCTCTTTATCCAGCGGCTCTCCATTTTCTCCATAATGCTTATCCACATTAGGTACATGAAAAGCAGGAGACTGTACCCAGGCGCCGATTTTCCATAAAGAAAACAACAATGAGGTAACCACCTGCGTGCCACCAAAATCGCCGTTGGAAACAAGCGCAAGACCAATTGGTTTTTTCTTCCATTCGGCGTAAAGAAGATCTATAATATTTTTCAGGCTCGAAGGATAACCGCCGTTATATTCTGGCGTAACAATAATTACTCCGTCTGCCGATTTAATTTTTTCCGCAAAATCCTTCACTTCCTGCGAGGGATTTTTTTGATAAGACAATCTCTCTTCAAAAATTGGAAATTTATAGTCCTTCAGATCAAGTATGGACGCCGTGCCAATATTATTATCCAGAATATAATTCTTAAGATATATAGCTACTCTATGGCTTTGGCGGCCATCACGCACACTGGCAGATATGATTTTAATATCCATTTATCAAAAATACCGAATAAGGATCAAAAAGCACAAGTGTTTCGGTAGGAACCAAAACACTTGTACAAGAGTTATCTGTGTGAAATAATATATACTTAATTTTTTTGCGAAAGCAGGTACGACATCAGGGCATAGAAATCATCCTGCGACATGGTATTAATGAATTGGGAAGGCATCAGTGAGGTTTTTGATGCATTCCTTTCCACTATATCCTGTTTAGATACACTGAATTCCTGGCCCGTAACATCAGCAAAAACAATTACCTGTCCTTCATCTCTTCTATACAAACCACTCAACACCTTACCATCTTTTAGCTTCAATGTATAACTTCTGAAGTTTTCAGAAACATTCCTGTTAGGATCCAGTATCTTTTCCGCTAACGGCCCTACACCCCATTTTCCCACACCATCCAATTGAGGTCCAATTGCTCCACCCTGGCCTTTAATACTATGACACATAGCACAATTTTTCAGGAATATTGCGTGACCTGCCTCTACAGAAGGAGGGTTGGTCATGGAACTATATTCAGCTATCCGTGAACGAATTACAGCCTGTTTTTCTTCATCAACCTGCTCAAGGCCGGCCGTTAACTCAGTAAATAATTTTTTCTGTGCAGGGGTTATGTTAATCATTAACCTCTCTTCTGTATTGGGATCAATTAATGTACGGGCAAAAATCTCCCCTTTCTTTACTTTCTCGAACAGTATGTTCTTACCGGCTGTAGAACTGGCCAGCGCCCAAACGATTGCCTGCTGCAAATCCGGTGAAGGGTTTTTAATATCGCCCAACACTTTAATTACGTTTGACTGAGGGAACTGCGACAATGCACTGACAGTTGCACGCTTAAAGTCGGGAGTTGAACCTGCTTCATCCATTACGCCAGGGACAATCGGAGCATATTTTGCAGGATCAATTTTTATCAGCGCTTTCAATGCTTCGGTGCGTACGTAATCCCTGTTAGTAGAATCGCTGAAAATAGCTATAAGCTCATCTGCCGCGTCACTTACTTTATATTCTCCTGATATGTAAGAAGCGTAATGTTGTTGATCATACACTTCCTGTTTACGTTTTCTATTTCCGTTTTCAGATTTATTCTTATCAAGAAGGTTTTTAGCTATTTTTTTACCCCAGTCTTTAAACTGTGCCGGCTGACTGCTACCTCTTCTATCTAAGCCTTCCTGGAGATTTTTAAATATCTGGTATTCAATTTCAGGATGCTGATCAGCTTTTTGTCTGCCCGTAGCAATTACCTGGTTCACCTCTGCCTGCGGCACAAACCTGATAATATGTCTGAACGCTTTCGGCAGATCCTCATTTGATAACTCCTGTTTTTTTACATAATTGTACATAAATACACCGGACGCCGGGGCCTCTACACCAACTAATACTGTAGATAATACTTTTGCATCTTCTTCAGACCATTCTTTAGCTGTTGCAGCTTTCATAAGTGGTTCCTGACGTAGCAGATTTCTCAACATTAACCTGATAGTATATATCATATGAGAGTCATCCTCCGGAACTTTCTTACGGAAGTTAACGAGTGTTTCCACGCTACTCATATTAGTGTAGCGTCCCATTAATTCAACAGCTGCCCTTCTAACATGGGGATCACCATCTTCAAGTGATTTTGTTATTAAAGGATATAAAGCTGCGGAAGTGTCTTTTTGCTCTGCTGCTGTACGCAATGCATGTAACCGGATCACAGGGTCCTTATGGGCAACAGCGGTAGTGATCATATCATCAGTTAACTGATTCAAACGCTGCAGTATCCATAAACTATGAACGTATTCAGTAGTTGTAGCATCGGCTTTAGCCAGGATATTTTTAGCAGGAATTGCTGAAGATTCTCCAACCCTATCGGCCAGTTCGTTAGTAACTAATATTCTTTCAGCCAGGTTAGGCGATTTCAAAGCCGCAAACAATTCTTCTGAAGTAGCTTTAATCAGGTCCTTCTTTTTATTTTCCTTTCCTTTATAAGTAATTTTCCATATCCTTCCACGGATCCTGTCCCTTTTAGGGTGATCCAGCGGAACTTCATAGTGACCAATAATGCTATTGTAGAAGTCCGCAATATAAATAGCTCCGTCAGGACCCATTTTCACATCTACCGGGCGGAACCATGGATCAGCGCTTAATAAGAAGTCTTCTTCTCTTTTTCCAATCGGACTGGACCCCTTCCAGGTATGAGAATACCTGTACACCCTTGAAGAAACAGCATCACCTACATAGAATGTTTTCTGAAATTTTTCGGGGAACAGGTTATCTGCATAATAGGTGATACCCGCCAAGGCAGTGGCTTCGGTAGAAAAAGACTGCATATCCGGAGCAAAGCCCATTCCCTCATCCTTACCCCATTGTGAATAATCACCGCCACGGATCATCTGATACAGGGGAGAAGTATGACAGTCTGTAGAATACAGGTAACCCAATTCATCGTAAGTAAGACCAAAAGGATTGATACGTCCCGCTGTTTCATGCTCAACGTGGCTACCATCAGGGCGGAATCGGATTGTGTTACCGGAAATAAGGTGCACGGAATCCCCATCAAGAGCGGCAACAGTACTTCTGTTGGCAAATCCATGACAGGCATGTATCCATCCATCAAATCCCCAGGTAAAATTATTAACCATCCCATGAGTATCTCTTGTTTCAAAAGGTCCCATAACTTTTTTGGATGAGTCAGGTTTGCCTTTCCCTTCTTTGTCGTAAAACTTGTATACACTGGGGATACTGTAAACCATTGCACCATCTACAGTAGGTATTACTCCGATAGGAATATTCAAAGTGTCTTCGAAATGAGTAAACTTATCAGCTTTGCCGTCACCGTCTGTATCTTCAAGAATCGTAACACGGTCTCTACCGGCACCCGGAACCGCCGGAAAGGGATATTCAAAAGATTGTGTTACCCACAGGCGGCCTTTTGCATCAAAAGTGAGGTTAATCGGTTTTCCGATATCTGGCTCTGAGGCGAATAATTTGATTTCAAAACCTTCAGGGAGTTTAAACCCCTTTCTTTCCTCTTCCGGAGTCTGAGCCTCCGTTGATCTGACATGATCGTTAAATTTGGAACCGCTATAAAGACTATCGTTTTTGTTACCGGCAGCTCCCTGGTCTGCATCCGTACAACCTGTATATATTAGGGCGCTAATCATCACAGGAAGTAGAAAGCGTTGTTTCATCTTCATCAAAAGAAAATTTTTGTCTTAATTTAAACGTGAAAAATAAGAAAATACAAGAGTATTTGTAAAAATATTACCTGATAATAGTTAAAAGTTCGGGTTGTTCAACTAAAAAATTGTCTATGGTTACCATTTCTCGCCGAAATTTTATTCTTCTTACAATGGCCGCTCCACTGGCTGCCATGAATAAGCCTAATGGAAAGGTGAATACTGTAGCCGGACAAATTTCAACTTTTAAACTGGGAAAAACCCTTATTCACGAACATGTGCTGGTGGATTTTATCGGGGCCGACAAAACGAATGAATCGAGGTGGGATAAGCTGGAAGTGGTGGAACGCATGGCTCCCTATTTCGCAGAAGCGAAATCCTATGGTGTTAAAACTATCGTTGAATGTACACCCGCCTTTCTGGGACGGGACACACGCCTGTTAAAAATGCTAAGCGAACGCACTGGAGTGCAGATTATCACCAATACCGGTTATTATGGGGCGTTGAATAATAAATTCCTTCCGCCCTGGGCTTTCACTGAAACGGCCGAACAGTTGGCACAACGGTGGATAGACGATTTTGAGTACGGAATTGATGGCTCTAATGTACGCCCGGGATTTATTAAAATCAGTGTCGACAGTCCCGAAGAAGGACTATCTGAATTGCATAAAAAAATAGTTCGTGCAGCCGGACTTACCCATTTAAGAACCGGTTTAACCATTTATTCCCACACCGGAGTAGCTAGGGCAGCTTTTGAACAAATCGAGATATTAAAGAGCCTGAAAGTTTCTCCCTCAGCATTTGTATGGGTGCATGCCCAGGCAGAAAGTGATAAGTCTACCTATCTCAAGGCAGCCAGGATGGGAACATGGGTAAGCCTCGATGGAGTGAATAGTAACAATGCTGCGGAATACGCTTCATCGCTGCTTTTATTGAAAAAAGAGAGACTTCTCAAAAGGGTGCTTATTTCACACGATGCCGGCTATTACCTTCCCGGCGAAAAAGATGGTGGTGAAATAAGAGGATACACAGCTATTTTTCAGCAACTCATCCCTCTGTTGATGAGCAAAGGTTTTACTAAAAAAGATATGAACAGGTTACTTATCGACAATCCCGCAGAAGCACTCATGTTAAGCATAAGAAAATTATAGTCTTGGCTATTGTTTGTATTATTATTACTTTTGCCGACTTTACAATTTTTCAGTTTATGAAGATCGCTTAGGTTCGCCCCCATTGTAATAAGAACCTCATTTTACAGTAACAGTATCTATTTGTTCCGTCAGGAACCAATTACCTTTTTCCGTTTAAATCAAGTAAAATGTCTGAAACCAGTATTAACAGGGTTCAATCTGTTTTTCAATTAATTAAACAATCCCTTAAAGGGGAAGAAATGGATTACACTTCCGGCAGCTTGAAGAAGGCTGTTTTCATGCTTGCCATACCGATGATGCTGGAAATGATGATGGAATCCGTTTTTGCTATTGTTGACCTTTATTTTGTTGGCCATCTTCATAATAGCAGTCAGGCTGTACAGGTAGTCGGACTAACCGAATCTGTTTTAACCATTATCTATTCGATGGCTATTGGCATGAGCATGGCCGCAACCGCTATCGTAGCACGGCGCGTAGGAGAAAAAAATCCCGATGCAGCCGCACATGCAGGTGTACAGGCGCTGATCATTTCCATTACGGTTACGCTTATCCTGGGTATAATAGGATTTATTTATGCAAATAAAATTTTGCTGTTGATGGGTGCTTCAGAGGATACGGCAGCAGTTGGTAAACCATTTTTTCAAATCATGATGGGCGGAAGTTTTATCATCATGTTATTATTTCTGATCAACGGTATTTTCAGAGGTGCAGGAAATGCGGCGATTGCTATGAAAAGTTTATGGATTGCCAATATCTGCAATATTCTTTTGTGTCCGTTGTTAATACGTGGATTTGGCCCCTTACCCGGGTTAGGGTTAACAGGGGCAGCCGTTGCCACCACTGTTGGACGCAGCGTGGGAGTGGTCTATCAATTATATAACCTGGTTAAAGGAGGAGGTGTGTTAAAAATCAATCTCTCTCACTGGAAAGTTGATATTCCCATTATAAGATCTATCGTAAAGATTGCCTTACCCGGAGTTTTCCAGTTTGTGATAGCTTCTTGCAGTTGGATATTCCTGGCCAAGCTAGTGGCCGATACCGGGCATGACGATGGTTCTGCCGGCTATCAGACAGCATTAAGATTAATGATGTTTTTTATGCTTCCTGCATGGGGATTAAGTAGCGCCGTTGCCACACTTGTTGGTCAAAACCTCGGAGCTGATCATATTCAACGCGCTGAAGCGGCTGTATTTATCACTATGAAATATAATGTCATATTTATGGCTGTTATCACATTGATAACTTTTATATCAGGCAACTGGCTGATTTCATTATTTACTAATGATCCGGAAGTTCAACAGATTGCAGTGACAGCTATAAAGATCATGAGTGTCGGATATGTGTTTTATGGTGTGGGAATGGTAATGATCAATGCTTTTAACGGAGCGGGTGATACCTGGACACCCACCTGGATAAACCTGTTTGGTTTTTGGATATTACAGATCCCGCTGGCATTTTTCCTTGCCAGCTATATAAGAATGGGACCACCGGGTGTATTCATTGCCATACCAGTAGCAGAAACATGTATATCCATAGCTGCATTTTTTATATTCAGAATTGGCAAATGGAAATTAAAGAAAGTATAGTGCAAATGAGCACTTAGCAGGAACGGGAAAAATAATTTATGGCTAAAAAACAGAAGGTGTACTCTATCCGGTACACCTTCTAAAAAATATTTAAGTATTATCAGTATTTATTTTACAGTTGAAAACTGATACACCGAATTGGTTTTATAGGTTTCACCAGGTCTTAGTACTGTCGAAGGAAATGAGGGTTGATTAGGTGAATCAGGAAAATGCTGGGTTTCCAGGCAAAATGCTGTCCTGAAATCATCATTTCCTTTACGCAATTTATTTTCACCCTGCATAAAGTTTCCGGAATAAAATTGCAATCCCGGTTCCACAGTGTAAATATCCATTACTATTCCTGATTTATCTCCCATAATAGTAGCTGCCTTCTTATAACCACTGCCATTCAGCACAAAATTATGATCGTATCCTTTTCCGAAATCGAGTTGCTCATTTTTTTCATTGATCCTCTTTCCTATTGTTTCGGGTTTGGTAAAATCAAATGGTGTTCCTTTTACATTCTCCATTTTTCCTGTTGGTATTAATGTAGAATCAACAGGCGTGTATTTGTCAGCAAATATTTGCAAACTATGATTGTTAATAGTACCGGACCCTTCTCCATTTAAATTAAAAAACGCGTGGTTAGTAAGATTAACAACTGTTGGCTTATCAGTAGTAGCTTCATAATCCATTTTTAACTGATTACTATCTGTAAGCTGATAAGTAACTTTTACAGAAAGATTTCCGGGAAAACCTTCTTCACCATCTTTAGATACTCTTGTAAAGACTACAGTATGATCATCTGGCTGACTGGCATCCCATTGTTGGTACTGGAAACCTTTAGTACCACCATGAAGCATATTGGGTCCGTTATTCACCGTCACATTATACTCCACTCCATCCAATGTAAACTTCCCTTTGGCAATCCTGTTACCGAACCTACCGATGGTAGCGCCAAAATAAGGTTCTGAAGAGGTATCATAATCGGCAACGCTATCAAACCCTATTACCACATCAGTCAGTTGACCGTCCTTATCAGGAATCTGTAAGCTGACTATTCTTGCATTTTCAGCAGCAAAAACAGCTTTAAGATTATTGCCGTTTCTTATGGTTATTGTAGAGGGTTTTTGAGCTGATTGACTTTCAGTAACAGAAGTTGTATCACTAGCATCATTACAGGAAAATACGCCGAACATTATTATGACCATCAACAGTCCTTTCATCCGCATACTTTTTGTTTTTGCAAGAATCTTTATTATGCTATGCTTCATTTTACAATTGTTTTTTGTGTTATATTCTCGGTTCCATTGGCCGTAGCGGCTATATACACCGTTAGGTTTCTACCCATATCTCTTTTATAATTAAAGGATAATTCATCCACCAGAGGATCGATCGCCTCTTCACGGATGATATTAATTGTACAACCTCCAAAACCTCCGCCCATCATTCTTGCTCCCATCACATCTTTATTATTTCTTACAGCATCAACAAGATAATCCAATTCCGGGCAACTCACTTCATATTCCTTGCTAAGGCCATCATGACTTTTGTACATTTGAAGACCGAGACCTCTGATATCTCCCTGTTGCATCAGTGAAATCGCTTTTTTCACACGCAAGTTCTCTTCTACCACATATTTACAACGCTGATAGATCAGTTTCCCTTTTAAATATTTATCCAGCATTTCAATAGTAACATCACGCAGACTATTCACCCCCTCTACATATTTCTGTATTTCAGAAACACCGTCTATACATTCCTGTCTCCTGGTATTATAGCCCGAAGATGCCAGTGAATGCTTTACATTGGTATTGAGTAATACTATTTTGTATCCATCAAGCTGTAAAGGAACTTCAGTATAATCTAACGACCGGCAATCGAGCTTAAGAGCAAAATTCTTTTTACCAAACACACTTGCAAATTGATCCATGATACCGCATTTAACGCCGGGAAAAGTATGCTCGGCAAGCTGGCAGATCTTTACAATATCAAATTTTTCGAGGTTAAAAGCATACAGCTCATTTAGTGCTGCACAAACCGCACATTCTATAGCAGCCGATGAAGATAATCCCGCACCTGTCGGAACATTTCCGTCTATCACCATATTAAATCCCCCAGGTCTGTACCCCCTCTTGAACAACTGGTCTACCACTCCTAACACATAATTTGTCCACTTACCGGCTATCGGTTTAATCTGATCAGTTTTTACCTCAAAAAGCTCATCGAACTGAGCAGCGAATAATGATATTACATTATCATTTCTTTTACTAACAGCTACAGTTACGTACTTGTCTACCGCAGCGGGTAAAACAAATCCCTCGTTATAATCTGTATGCTCACCAATCACATTAATCCTGCCCGGGGAACGATATACCAGTTCCGGCAGGGATCCATACTGCTTTTCGAATAAATGACTTACCATAATATTGCTATAAAAGAGAGTCGAAAATACGGGAAAAAAATAACCTGTTGTTCATGTTTTGGTAATATTCTGTTTACATAGGATTTACATCTTTGTTTATGCCAGCCAGTAAAACTAAAAAACGAAAAGTCGATATTGTCGTAATATCCGATGTACATCTTGGCACTTACGGTTGCCGCGCCAAAGAACTACTCCACTACCTCAAAAGTATCAATCCCAAAACGGTCATATTAAACGGTGATATCATCGACATTTGGCAATTCAGTAAACGGTATTGGCCCAAAAGTCATATGAAGGTGGTAAGACAACTCATGCATTGGGTAACCAAAGGAAAAAAGATGTATTATATCACCGGTAATCACGATGAATTGCTGCGAAAGTTTGCCGGCTTTAAAATGGGTTCTTTCAGCATCGTTAATAAACTGGTTCTTGAACTTGATGATAATAAAAAAGCCTGGATTTTTCATGGAGATGTATTTGATGTCACCATGCAACATTCCAAATGGCTAACTAAACTCGGAGCAATTGGTTACGACATGCTGATCCTGATTAACAGCATGGTAAACTTCATCTCCGAAAAAGTATTCAGAAAAGGCAAGCTGTCGCTATCCAAAAAAATAAAGAACAGTGTTAAGTCAGCCGTAAAATTCATCAACAACTTCGAGCAGGTAAGTGCCGACATTGGCATTAGCAATCAATATGATTATGTAGTTTGCGGTCATATTCACCATCCGGAAATAAAGGAAATAAGCAACCATGAAGGGAAAATCACTTATCTCAATTCGGGAGACTGGATAGAAAATCTCACTTCCCTGGAATATACTGACGGTAAATGGGATATTTACCAGTTTGCTCAAAACGAATGGGTAGAAATGGTTCTTGACAGCGAAGAAGAAGAGAACATTTCCAATAACCACCTGTTCAACAGCTTACTGGACGAGCTTAAAATGACCCGTTCATGAACATTCTATATGCCATACAGGGAACAGGCAATGGACATATATGCAGAGCCGAAGAAATAATACCCATTTTACAGCAAAAAGCAAATGTTGACGTTTTGATAAGCGGAACACAATCCGATATTTCTCTTCCCTTTCCTATAAAATATACATTCAACGGACTAAGTTTCGTTTTTGGTAAAAAAGGTGGTATTGATTTGCTTGAAACCTATAAAAAAAGCAGGCTTAAAAGACTGTATAAAGAAATTAAAAGTTTACCTGTAGAAGATTATGATCTCGTCATCAGCGATTTTGAACCAGTGTCTTCCTGGGCATGCTATATAAAAAATAAACTCTGCGTAGCCCTTAGTCACCAAGCTGCTGTAATTGATAAACATTCACCACGTCCCAAAAAAATTGATCCTGTTGGCAAAACAGTATTGAAAGGTTATGCTCCTGCATCAGTTAAATATGGTTTTCATTTTAAGCAATATGCTGAAAATATCTATACTCCGGTTATACGCAAGGCTGTAAGAGAATCAGCAAAAGAAAAGCAGGGTCATTATACAGTTTATCTTCCAGCCTATTCAGATAAGAAGATCATTAAATTCTTATCAAGGTTATCCAACGTAAAATGGCAGGTATTTAGTAAGCATAACCATAAAGCTTTTACTACTCACAATATAGATGTGTTTCCTATCAATAATCAAGCGTTTATCAGCAGTATGGCCTCTTCCGAAGGAGTGCTCTGCGGAGCGGGATTTGAGACTCCCGCCGAAGCGCTTTTTCTCAATAAAAAATTATTAGTAGTGCCTATGAAAAACCAGTTTGAACAGCACTGCAACGCTGCTGCGTTAAAGGAACTTGGTGTACCGGTAATAAAAGGGTTGAAAGAAAAACATTTTTCAGTCTTACAGAAATGGGTAGAAACCGGAGAGCCTATCAACATTCATTATCCTGATATCACAGAAGAACTGATCAATAATATTCTGACCGAATATGGAACTAAGAAGGAATGATTTTGGAACAGATTTTATTTGGGGAGTTTCCGCTGCGGCCTATCAAACTGAAGGCGCTCACCTGAAAAATGGAAAAGGTCTTTCTATATGGGATGAGTTCACGCAGCGAAAAGGCAAAATCCGTAACAACGAAAATGGTAATGTAGCCTGCGATTTTTATCACTATTATCCCCAGGATCTCACCTTAATGAGATCCATGAATATTCCCCATCACAGATTTTCAATTTCCTGGAGCAGAATATTCCCCGAAGGAATAGGAAAACCAAACAAGGCAGGCGTCGATTTTTATAACAGGCTTATCGATTTTTGCCTTGAGCTGGAAATCACTCCCTGGATCACTTTGTATCATTGGGACCTCCCGCTGGAACTGGAAAAAAAGGGTGGATGGACGAACAGAGAAATGATTAACTGGTTTGGTCAATACGTTCAGTTTTGCGTTAAAACATTCGGCGACAGGGTAAAACACTGGATGGTATTAAACGAACCCATGGTGTTTACCGGTGCAGGATATTTTTTAGGTGTACATGCTCCTGGTAAAAAAGATTTGAACAGTTTTTTGTCTGCCGTTCATCATGCGGCCTTATGCCAGGCAGAAGGAGGCAGAATTATTCACTCACATAACAGTCAGTTTAATATCGGAACTACACTCTCCTGCTCTCATATTGATCCGTTTACCAACAATGAAGCCGATATTATTGCCGCGCATAAAATAGATACGCTTCTCAACCGCTTGTTTATTGAACCAGCATTAGGAATGAGTTATCCCTATCACGACCTTCGCGTGTTACAACGAATGGAACAATTCATTAAAGATGGAGATGAACAAAAATTATCATTTGATTTCAACTTTATAGGTATCCAGAATTATACCCGTGAAATAGCTGCTCATTCCTATCTCACACCATTCCTCCAGGCAAGAATCATTAAAGCAAATACCCGAAATGTAGAAACAACGCTGATGAATTGGGAAGTATATCCACAGGGTATTTATTATATGCTGAAAAAATATAATCAATATAAAAATATCAGAGAACTGATTGTTACAGAGAATGGAGCAGCCTTTGCAGATCATGTGGAGAACGGGCAAATTAATGACCTGCAACGACGGCAATTTTTGCAGCGGTATCTTTTTGAAGTATTACGCGCAAAAAAAGAAGGAATGAAGGTGAACGGTTATTTTGTATGGACATTCACCGACAACTTTGAATGGGCTGAAGGTTATCGTCCGAGGTTCGGGTTAGTACATATTGATTTTAAAACACAGAAAAGAACGATTAAAAATTCGGGCTATTGGTATAGCAACTTTCTCAAACAGATTACTCCTAAAAATATCGCTCAAACATCAACCCATAGCTTAACAGCAAATTTTCGGTATTCGTAATATTCTGCCGGTTATAGTTAATAGCCATCGTTAAATTCAGCCACTTATACAACTTGACCGCAATATTGGTATTTACTTTGATAATGTAGTCGTCAGCATTCTTTAGTGAGTTTTGTACAAAATCAGATCCATCTATCGTTACTAGATCTTTTATGTTAAACCTGAACTTCAACCGAAATGAATTACGGATAGTCTGGTAGCCTGTTTCACCCTCATGATTAGGTTCTCGCAATTCGGACGTTTCATACAAAATACCATTACTCACCACAAGTGAAGATTTCGGCGTAGACAATATGGAATATCCTAATCCACCTCCTATCTGAAACCTGTCATCTATTTTAAGAGAAAAACTTTTTTCGTAACCTGCCAGTCCCCAGTAATACAATTTCTGCACTGATTTTAACCAATCCACATTTACAATCGATATAAAGTCATTATTGGTCTTTTGAGTAGGATTTTCTCCATAAGTATAATTTGTAAGAGAGTTAACGGCAATTTTCTTTTTATTCACCTCAAATTTTAATGCATTATTAAAGAGATAAGTAGTGCCGGTACTCGTCCTGTTAAGATTACCTGTACCAGAAAAACTAAGAAAATGATTAACAGAATCACTAAACTGCGCAAACGTCGCCGATGAAAACAAAAATAACACTAAGGCAAAAGCTACGATCCATAATTTTTTCATCGCGCAAAGATAATAATATCTGCTTTTAACAGTAGCCATCTTTAATTTTACAGAGCGACGTTTTTGCAATGATCAGCATTAAAATGTAGGAACCAAGCGCAGCATGATAAATATTTTCACGCGAGGAATGTATCAAAAAAACGTATGACGAAAAAAGAGAGACATTATGAAGTAATAGAATATACTATTGATCGTATCCTTCAATCGCGAAGCGCTGATAAGTTTTCTTTCGACAGCATCGCTAAAACGCTACAACTAAAAATAAATACTTTTCAAAATATATTCCTGGAATGGTGTGGCGCTGCGCCTGAAGAATTCAGACAGCAATTATACGCTCAGCTTAGCAGACAACATATTGCACGACAGAGTCGACAATGGCTGGCGATCATTAACAGTAGCCGCACATCACAAACGAATATTCTTTCCTTATCACACAATGTACTGCTCGAAGGAATGCATCCACAGCTATATGAAAACAAAGGGCATGATCTTATTATCCATTATAATCTCTATGACTCTTATTACGGAACAGTAATAGTGGCTACTACTTTAAAGGGGATATGTTATCTATCTTTTATTGAAGAAGGAGATACAGCATTTGATGCCTTAAGAAAAAATTTTCCACATGCAAAACTTATACAACGGACTGATCACTTACAGGAAATGGCTATTCATCATTTGAATGGCCCATCACCCGGCAAAGAGCCTTTACCCTTGTTTGTAAAGGGAACTCATTTCGAAATAAAAGTTTGGGAAACACTACTACATATTCCTGCCGGCAGTATCATTAGTTATGCCACTCTCGCAAAAGCTGTTAATGAGCCTTGCTCGATCAATGCCATAAGCAAGGCTATAATGAATAATCCGGTAGCGGGTATTATCCCCTGCCACAGGGTAGTACACACTACCGGAAAACCCGGAAAATATAAATGGGGAAGCCTGAAAAAAGCTGCAATCATTGGCAGGGAAGCTTCACAAAAAAAATTACACTTTTCCTAAAGGAAGTACTTCTCTCTTATACACTTCATTTAACAGGTTCGCTATGCCTGTATATATTGCAGAAGCCCCGCAAATAATACCTTCGTATCCTGCGAATACTAATATTCCTTCATTCTCGGTATAATTACCTATAGCCAAAAGAAAAAACAGTATAGTAAGCGTGGCAAATACAAATTGAAGTGCCCTGTTCAATTTAATTGTTCCAATAAACAACAGCGCTGTGAATATGCCCCATACCAGTAAATAGGTGGCCAGCGCTGGTTTGGTAGTTGGTGTTATCCATCCCCATTTGGCCATAAATATCAATCCAACAAGTGTGAGCCAGAAAAATCCATAGGAAATAAAGGCCGTCATACCGAAAGTATTATTCTTCTTCGATTCCAGTATACCGGCAATAACCTGGGCTATTCCTCCATAAAATATTCCCATAGCCAATATCATAGAATTCATTTCATAAAACCCGGCATTGTGAATATTTAGCAATACAGTTGTCATACCAAATCCGAATAAACCTAAAGGAGCGGGATTGGCGCTGGTGTCAGCAATTTGAATGGAAGCGTTCTGGCCTGGGATCATCGTTAGTTATTTAATGTTAATTAAAATATGATTAACTAAAATAAAGGTTTTATAATAATTCCCCTATTTTTTTTGATAGATCCTCACAGTCCCATTTTAGCTACGCTAATATGTTTTCTATTTCCTGCAGTTCCTTTTCACTAAAGGAAATATTGTTTAAAGTATCCAGGTTATCGTCAAGCTGTTGCACCGAACTGGCGCCAATAAGCACTGAAGTAATCATTTTTCTTCTCATTAACCAGGCAATAGCCATTTGTGCAAGCGTTTGCTCACGCTGTTGTGCCATATCATTTAATCGGCTGATCTTATCCATCTTCTCCAGAGTAATATCTGTCGCTTTAAGCGCACCATGCTCTTTAGCTGCTCTTGAACCCGCAGGTACTCCTTTTAAATATTTATTCGTCAGCAGTCCCTGCGCAAGTGGAGAAAAGGGAATACAACCTATGCCATACTCATCCAGTACATCCAGCAATCCGGCTTCGGGCCTTCTTTCAAACATCGAATATTTCGGCTGATGAATAAGGCATGGTGTACCCAGACTGTTCAACACTTCTACTGCTTTTTTAGTTTGCTCGGGACTGTAATTAGACAATCCGACATATAAAGCTTTTCCCTGCCGTACAGCATGATCAAGTGCCCCCATTGTTTCTTCTATTGGTGTATGAGGATCAGGACGATGGGAATAAAATATATCTACATAACTCAGTTGCATGCGTTGCAGACTTTGATCCAGGCTGGATAAAAGATATTTTCTTGAACCCCAATCGCCGTAAGGTCCTTCCCACATTGTGTAACCTGCTTTAGTGCTGATCACGATCTTATCCCTCTCAAAACCAGGAAAATCTTTTTTCAAGATCTGTCCAAAATTTTCTTCAGCCGATCCCGGAGGCGGACCATAATTATTAGCAAGATCAAAATGTGTTACTCCCCTTTCATAAGCTCTTCTGATAATGGAGCGGCCATTTTCAAAAACATCCATTCCCCCGAAATTATGCCATAGTCCTAATGATATAGCTGGCAACAACAAACCCGATTTTCCTGTTCTGTTATAAATCATGGGATGAATTTAATTAAAAATAAAATTTGGTGATTCAAAAGAGTAACTTACATTTGTCTACCAATTTAGTAGACTATAAAATATATGAATCCAGGGTTATTCTTATATAAAGATGGAGTGACTGACCCTAGGCAATCTATATAAACGCTTTTCATGCAAGCAATCGTTAGGTGTAATCGAGCCGTGTTTCTACACGGCTTTTTTCTTTTAATGAAGAAAATGATTTACCGCCCGGTGTAAATATTATTTCGCGTCAAAAAATAAACAGATACCTCTTATTCCTAAGGATTATATTCTTACAGCATATTTTTTCGCTATTAATAAAGCAGATATAATAAAAAGTCCCGGTCAAAAGACCAGGACGTTGGTTGTTGTTTTATATAAAAACCTGTTAGTGGCGGTTTCGTTTAAGGGTTATAAAAGTTTCCAATAACTAAGTTGCATCTATTCCATTTGTTGAAAATCAACCGGTCTTCAATAAAAACCATCTTTATTATTAACTACTTATAGCACCTAATAAGAAACTCTTAAAATCAACGGTATCATCTTTGCTATTCCTTACATTTGATAACCAAAAATCCACGGATGACAACAAAAAAATCACCGGCAAATCCTTCGAAAAATAGGAGTGCCGATGGCACAGCTTCTTCCAATGGAAAAGGACCGTCCAAGAACGGGTACGAAAAGTACCTGGTCAATGAGTCAATCGATGAATATGAACTACTTACAGTTCTTACCGCCATCAAGAATGGTGATTTCAGTGTAAGAATGCCTATTGATAAAGTCGGTATTACCGGTAAGATTCATGACACACTTAACGATATCATATCACTGAACGAGAAAATGATGCACGAATTTACCCGTGCCGGTAATATTATTGGTAAACAGGGTAAGCTCACACAGCGTATTGAAGTTCCCACAGCAAAAGGGAACTGGGCAACAGGCATCGAATCATTAAATAATCTTATTTCAGATCTCGTTCATCCCACTATTGAAATAGCACATGTGATCAGCTCCGTGGCAAAAGGAAACCTAAACCAAAAAATGTCGGAAGAAATTGCCGGTCACACGTTACAGGGAGAGTTTAGCAGAATTGCCAAAGAAGTGAACGACATGGTTAAGCAGCTCAACCTGTTCTCCATGGAGGTAACCCGTGTAGCCAGGGAGGTGGGCTCGGAAGGTAAGCTCGGCGGACAGGCAAAAGTGAAGGGTGTTGCCGGCGTATGGAAAGACCTGACAGATTCTGTGAACCAGATGGGTTCCAATCTGACTGCGCAGGTAAGAAATATTGCCGAAGTAACCACTGCTGTGGCCAAAGGCGATCTGTCGAAAAAAATTACGGTGGACGTAAAAGGCGAGATCCTTGAGCTGAAGAATACCATCAATACCATGGTAGACCAGCTCAACTCCTTTTCTTCAGAAGTAACCCGTGTGGCTCTTGAAGTAGGTACCGAGGGTAAACTCGGCGGACAGGCGCAGGTGCGCGGTGTAGCAGGTACATGGAAAGATCTGACCGATTCGGTAAACCAGATGGCTTCCAATCTAACCGGACAGGTACGTAATATCGCCGAAGTAACTACCGCTGTGGCTAAAGGTGACCTGTCCAGGAAAATCACCGTGGACGTAAGAGGTGAGATCCTTGAACTTAAAGATACCATCAACACCATGGTGGACCAGCTCAACTCCTTCGGTTCGGAGGTAACCCGTGTGGCCAGGGAAGTGGGTTCCGAAGGTAAGCTCGGCGGACAGGCAAAGGTAAAAGGTGTAGGTGGTGTATGGAAAGACCTGACCGATTCGGTGAATCAGATGGCTTCCAACCTGACATCACAAGTGCGTAATATCGCAGAGGTAACCACTGCGGTGGC
>CAZSFY010000011.1:0-39028 GCA_964606315.1 uncultured Chitinophagaceae bacterium
TTAAGTTAGATATTTTTTCTAACTACCAATGGGCTAAAAATGGGGAATCCGACAGATGATCCTGATTTTCTAATAAATCAGTTTGATGAATGGAAAAACCTGAAAGGAGAAGTGCGTAATGCGTTTATGACGAGAATGATTCTTAGGGTTTTTGATAAAAACTCCCCCAAAAGTGAAAGCATATTTAAAATATACGAACAACATTGTACGTCTGAAACGATGAAGCAGATAGTGAAAGATCATTACCAGCAATACTTAAATATCAAAAATATTAAAGAGGATTCCGCAAGGGGAGAAATTGTTGCCGGAGAGTGGGAAGATTTTAAGAGCCGGTTCTTGGGAAGAAATGTGGTTTTTGAATTCTGGGCCAGTTGGTGTCAATCCTGTATAATATCGGCCCCCAAGCTAAAAGCACTGGTTGAAAACAGAAATGACATTGAGCTGGTTTATATAGCTATGAGAGATACGGAAACCGCCTGGCAGTACGCCATTAAAAAGCACAACATTAAAGCAACTCACTTCCTGGTAGATGACGCCGTTTATCCAAAGTGGAAAAATGATTCCGGGGCTTATTCATTTCCGTATACCATTATTGTTAATAAAAAAGGAGAAACAGTGTTTTCCGGAATATTATTCTATGAAACAAATAAGCTTATCGAAAAAACAATCAGAGACCTTCAATAAAAGCCATAAACCATATTTCTCCTCTCACGACAAATTTCTGCGAATATTAAACTCGTTGGCATAAATTTTAATGAGAATAAGGAAAAGAGAAATGAGAATAGGACCAAAGATGATACCGATAAATCCGAAAATGTTTACGCCGATAATTACGCCAAATACAGTGATCAAAGGATGAACATCGCCGAGTTTTTTTACCAGCCAGAAGCGGAATATATTGTCTACGCTTCCTATCACAGCCAAACCAAATATCAATACAATAACAGCCCGCACAGTGTCGCCAGTGGCAAACAATAATAATGCAAGTGGAATATACCCTAATGCAGCGCCAACAACAGGCAGCAATGCAGCAAAAGCAGTAATACCAAACCAAAAAAATGGCTCGGGAACACCAATGATCAGGTAACCTATCAAACCAACCACACCCTGCAATAATGCGATGGCAGGAACCCCGATCGCATTGGCCAGCACCATTCCATTCATATCTTTTCGAAGCAGCAACAAATTTTCATCCTTTAACGGCGCCCAACCATAAAAAGATGATTCCATTTTCTTCCCTTCAGTTAGCATGAAATACAAAATGAAATACATTACTATTATCGATAAGATCGTATTAACGGTTCCTCCCAGTATCTGCGGCGCCCATTGTGCCACCCAATTGGTCACTTTCATAATATTGTTCTGGGTCAGGATATTCAGATCATATAATTGTTCATATCGCTGGATAAACTTCCTTATAGATATTAAGACTTCAGCAGAATGTTGTATAACATATCCCACTTTGCCTGAAATCATATTTACCAAAAAAAATATAGGAACCAGAATGATCAAAAAAGACAGGAACATCAACAATGCTGCGGCCCAGGATCGTTTCCATTTATGCCTGTCCTCAAGCCTGAACATATATTTCCGCATCAGTACATACAGCGTATAAGCTCCTAAAAATGCCGGTAAAAATGTTTTTAACTCTATAAACAATACATATCCTAAAACAATAATAAACCCTAGCAAGAGTATCTGACGAACCGCATTATTAGGAATCTGGGGCATAGCGTTTAAGTTAATTTAAATATAGTCTATTCTTATATTAAAATACCGGACCAGGTTATGGTTCATCGTCAGGCAATATGCCTGGAAGTATTTTTGACGCTTCAGTGCCGGGCAGGGCCTCTATATTCCTAAGAGTTCTGTCAATAGCCCTGGTACGCTTGCCGAGCAATTCATCTACGGTATCGCTGGCGCTATGCAGATTTTTTTGTGCCTTCTCAAGCAGTCCGCCAAATTTGTTAAACTCCGATTTAACTGCACCCAATATTTGCCACACCTCGCTACTGCGTTTCTGTAAAGCCAGTGTTCTGAAACCCATCTGCAAACTATTCAGGAGCGCAGCAAAAGTAGTTGGACCGGCAACAGTTATTTTATATTCTGTCTGCAATTGGTCGATAAGAGTAGTTCTTCTGATCACCTCTGCATAGATACTTTCGAAAGGAAGGAACATAATAGCAAAATCTGTTGTATAAGGTGGGTCAATGTATTTATCGCGTATATCTTTTGCCATCTTTCTTATTGTGGCTTCAAGATTCCTGTTGGCTATTTCTACGATTTCAGGAACAGCCTGCTCATAAGCTATAACTAGTCGTTCATAAGCATCTTTGGGAAACTTTGCATCAACAGGCAAATAAACGAATAGGTTATCTTCTCTGCCGGGCAGACGAATAGCAAATTCTACTGCATCGGCACTTCCCTGTTTCGTCCTTACGTTTGCTTCGTATTGCGCGGGAGCCAGCAATTGCTCAAGCAACATCGCCAACTGTACCTCACCCATTCCGCCTCTGATCTTTACGTTGCTCAACACTTTCTTTAATCCACCTACATCGGCAGCAAGAGTTTGCATTTCCCCTATTCCTTTTTGTACGCTTTCGAGATGTTTACTTACCTGTTCAAAACTTTGCCCCAATCTTTCATTTAATGTTTTTGTGAGCTTTTCATCTACCGTTTCCCGCATTTTTTCAAGTTTGCTCTCGGTATTCCTGATCAATTCTGTTTGCTTGCTTTCCAATGCAGAAAAACGCTCACGAAGGGCATCGGTCAGCTCTCTTTTTACCTCTTTTAAAGTGTTACTTAATTCTGCGCGGTTCTCTTTGGTGAGAGCAGTAATTTCTGAACGGTTTATTCGAAAATCCTCTTTGAGATTTTTTTCAATACGTAATAGTGCAGTATATTGTAAGACAAACCCCGCTATAAGAATAATAATGGAGACAATCAGTAAGTATTCCATAACTGCAAGGTACAATTGTGGTTTATTTCAGGAACGTTTTCCCCTTCAAAGGATTCATTCTTATAGCGGGAATTTTCCCATTTTAACAAACAATAAATTTTTTTCGGTATTAGTATTGATATCATCAAAAGCTCATAATATTTTAGAACATCTGACCGTTAAAGATGTCCAATATTTATTTCGAAAACCCTTTGTGAAAATGAGTGTTATATTGAATCGAGTTTTTGTTTATTGCGCCTTGTCTGTTTTATTTTTTTCTCCTTTCTTTTCGAAAGCAAATAGTAATAATAGTGACGATGAAAACGCGGCTATCATTAAAGAATCTGTGATCTTATATGATAGTCTTCAATTAAATGACCTTGGGTTAAATCAAAAAGCTTTTGAATACGCCTGGCAGGGCTTTTCCAAACTGCGTAAGACAGGTAAAATAAAAAACCCGGATATTATTTCTATTATAGATTTTAGCCAGTCTTCCTGCAAAAAAAGGTTATATATTATTGATATAGCGGAAATGAAAGTGCTGGTGAACACTTATGTAGCACATGGCCGTGGTTCAGGAGCTGAATTCGCCAATGTTTTTTCTAATAAACCGGAATCCCATAAAAGCAGTTTGGGCTTTTATATTACCGGCCAGACTTATAAAGGCACTCATGGACTTTCGCTCCGTATCAATGGTGTTGAAAGAGGGATCAATGACAAAGCGCTGTACAGAAAAATTGTTGTGCATGGATCGGATTATGTGGGAGAAAATTTCCTGGAAAAAAATCCGTTTACCGGAAGAAGCTATGGTTGTCCCGCTATCCCGCTTGAGGAAACTGAAGAAATTATTAACACTATCAAGGAAGGATCTTGCTTATTTATTTACCATCCTTCCAAAACATACATAACAAATTCAAAAATATTAAACGGCTAGAAGTGGACGTATAATTTCAGATGGTTCGAAGGTGAAAAGACCCAATATAGGATTCGTACCCTATGATTGGGCTTTTTTTGTAGAACTAATGCTACAGCGTAGGCTGACGCATGTATTCATATTAAAAAGCATAAATAACTGTAAATCATTTGCTTAATTCTCTTGCTCTACTATGGACTGGTTTTTTAATCCTGCTGCTGTATCTGTTAACCATTAAAGACAATCTCATGAAAAACATATTGTGCGCAGGATACAATTACCACCACACCAGTCGATACTACCGGCTCAATTCCACCCGTCCCCTCCGACACAACAATGATAGAATAGACCGACAATAAACTTTCTCCTATAAAAATTACAGAAACCACCATGTGTGGCGTGAAGAAAGAGGCTGTTTCTCTAAGAAGCAGCCATTTTTTTATATTCCACAACATAATATTTGTTAGTAACGATTAACTTTATCCCTGCTAAATAAATAATGATCATGTTAAAACACACACTCCTTTTTGCTCTTCTTAGTGTTACCCTATTTTCCTGTGTAAGTAAGAAAAAATTCAAAGCCGAACAGGCGAGATACGAAACGCTGAACAAAGAATTTGCGCGTGCACAGTCCGACCTGAAAAATTGTGAGGATTTTTCGGCCCGCCAGAAAGCGAATCTTCAATCTGAGCTGGACGCCTTAAGAAAGGAAAATGCTTTTCTAAAAGAAAACAATTCAAATGTTCTTAACCAGTTGAAAGACCTTTCTGTTCTGTCGACCACACAAGCAGAGAGTGTGAAAAAGTCACTCGAAAACCTCGGTGCCAAAGATGCTTATATCCAGGATCTTCAGTCGGCTATCGCCAGGAAAGACTCTCTGAATATGACGCTGGTAATGAATCTTAAAAGTGCACTTAATGATGTTAACGATAAAGACGTGAACATCCAGGTAGAAAAAGGAGTAGTATTTATTTCCATTTCAGACAAGATGCTCTTCAAGAGTGGAAGCTCTACTGTATCAGATCCGGCCAAAGTGGTATTGGAGAAAGTGGCAAGAGTGCTCAATGCCAATCCCCAACTGGAAATCCTGATAGAAGGTCATACAGACTCTGTGCCTATCAAAAACTCCTGTATCATCGACAATTGGGACCTGAGCGCCAAGCGCGCTACATCGGTAGCCAGGATATTGCAGGAAAACTACAATATCGATCCGATAAGAATGACTGCAGGCGGACGTAGCCAGTATGCTCCTATCGTATCGAATGAGACTGCAGAGGGACGTGCAGCTAACCGCCGCACCCGTATCATTATACTTCCTCAACTTGACCAGTTCTTCAAGTTGCTTGAAAAGAAACCATAAATCATAAATAAACGGCCGGCGGAAAGTTCCACCGGCCGTTATAAATTTTTCTTATGCGTTGGCAAGGCCGCAGACAAAGTTCAAATGTTGATGATAGGCGCCGGGTTTCGCCGGGTGGTCTTGCATTGGGAGGAGGTATTATAGGAGTGCTCGTGATCCTTCTCAATATGTTCCTTGGAGATGGCGATATTTCCCAACTCCCGCAGTTGCTTCCCCAGCAAACTCAATCATCAGCAACATTATCGCCCGAACAGGAAGCGGCAGAGAATGAACGCGCCGATTTTGTTAAGGTCGTCCTTGCCGAAACAGAAGATGTCTGGAACAAAATCTTTCAACAGAGCGGCCAGCAATATCCAGAGCCAACTTTAGTGCTCTTCCGTAATGTTGTACAATCCGGATGTGGAAACGCAAGTTCCGCGTCAGGTCCTTTTTACTGCCCGGGCGACCAAAAACTGTATATCGATCTTTCTTTTTACGAAGACCTGCAAAACAGATTCAATGCGCCCGGAGATTTTGCTATGGCTTATGTTATTGCTCACGAAGTAGGGCATCATATCCAAACAGTACTGGGCACTTCTACTAAACTGGCCCGTGCCAGACAGCAGCTTAGCGAAGCTGAATACAACAAACTTTCTGTCAAAAATGAATTGCAGGCCGATTTCTTCGCCGGCGTATGGGCTCACTACGCCAACCGCGCAAAAATTCTTGAACCCGGAGATATTGAAGAAGCTCTACGAGCCGCTAATGCCATCGGTGACGACAGGCTGCAACAACAATCGCAGGGATACGTTGTTCCCGATGCTTTTACACATGGTACTTCAGCCCAAAGAATGTATTGGTTCAAAAAGGGATATGAAACCGGTGACCCCAACCAGGGAGACACATTTAATGATCCCTCTCTTAATTAGCATCAATATCGCGCGGAAATAAGCTATTGCGGCACAGAAGCTACAATCTTTGCACTTTTATTCACTATTGACAACTGAAAACGGGTATTGAGACTGATATCTATCTGAATAGGCGCCAGCAATGCCCGTGCCGCAGGATCCGATTGTAGGGCCAACGCAAGATCGCTGGCTAATGGAACACCACTGATAACATTCGTTACCCTGCCTTCATTAAAATTAATAGTAAACTTATATCCCGCCTTTCTGCCTGTGCCGGCTTTTTCAAAATCAACACGGTTCAAATCAAGTGTTTGGTCGCTTCCTGCTGATTTCTTAATCAAAATCTTGATGATCGGCAGGTATTTGTTCCAAACGTGTACATACATCATTTTTTCTATCGCTTTGTGACAAAGGTCGGCAATAATCCTTCTCGTATATCACATATATTCCTTCAATTAATTTTTCCAGTTGATCATGAAAAAAAATCATGCTTTGTTTGTCCTTCTTGTTAAGATCAGTAAACGAATCAGTCACTAAAGTTCTCATCCATTCCTTCATATACCATCTTGCCTGCGGCAAATGAATAAACTGAAAAAAATCTTCTAATACTTTTTCGGGATGTTCAAGCTCCTCAATGGTCAGCTTGCGTGGCTTCATTTCCCACGCTTCATGATAATCTGCAAATCGCATATTCAAAAGATTTAAGAGGTAAATAAAATTGTTAGGCGTATTAAAACTGTTTATTATTCTGCAGAATATACTTTATTTGAAAAGTTGTAATACATTGCAATATTAAACCTAAGTCTATAGACTTAGAAAAAAATTAAACTGTTTTTTCTAACTTTTTTAGCGTTTTTTCACCTTGATAATATGAGAATAATAGACAGGATTTTAGAGTTTGTATATCACCATCGACTTTCTCCGTATGCATTCGAACGGAAATGCGGATTGGCCAATGGCTATTTAAAAAAACAGGCAAAGAGTAAAAAAGGCACTATCGGTTCAGAAACGATCGAGAAAATTACCGCACAATACAAGGACCTTAGTCTAATCTGGTTACTTACGGGAAAAGGTAATATGATCGTTGACAAATACTCTCCGTCCGATGAACCAGACCACTCTATTGAAGAGCCTGCAGTTCCTTACTCATCCGATAAATACATCATTACCCTGCTAAAAGAAAAGATCACGATATTGGAAAATTCGCTGACCGACAAAGAAAAGATCATCGTTATGCTCGAAGAGCGGCTGAAAAAAGAATAGCTACTTTTATTGTTTACAGGCAGGATTATTGCATCCTTCAGCATACTATTTTGAAACCCGAGCCAAAAATATTCTAACTAATACTAAACTAATGCAGATGAAATACTTACTCTACTCTTTTTCTTTTCTCCTGTTATTTACAGGATGCATCTCCAAAAACAAAAACCTGGATAAAAAAGATGATCCGCGTTTGTCGAAGCTGAATGTTCCGGAAGGCTTTGATATTTCGCTTTTCGCTACTGATGTTGACAATGCCCGTTCAATGGTGATAGGCGACAAAGGCACGCTCTTCGTAGGTAACCGCACAGGAAAAAATGTATATGCCCTGGTTGATACCGATAATGATGGGGTGGCAGAAAAAAAATACACGATTGTATCGGGATTGAAAATGCCTAATGGTGTGGCTTTTCGGAACGGCTCATTATACATAGCAGAGCTTAACAAGATCTGGCGTATCGATGATATTGAGTCCAATCTCGAAAATCCGGGTAAGCCAGTGCTGGTAAATGATAGCTTTCCCGATAAAGAACATCATGGATGGAAATACCTGGCTTTTGGTCCGGATGATAAACTCTATGTTCCGGTGGGAGCGCCCTGTAATATTTGCGATGATTCAGAAAAGGATCCACGCTTTGCTTCAATTATGCGACTGAATCCCGATGGATCGGAACTTGAAGTGTACGCGCACGGTGTTAGGAATAGTGTTGGTTTTACCTGGCATCCTGATACTAAAGAGTTGTGGTTCACTGACAATGGACGCGATATGCTGGGTGATGATCTTCCTGCTGATGAGCTCAACGTTGCTGTTCAGAAAGATGAACATTTTGGTTATCCCTATTGCCACCAGGGAGACACTCCCGATCCTGAACTTAGCAAAGGAAAAGATTGCAGCGAATTCAAGGCTCCTGCAATGAAACTTACTCCGCATGGCGCAGCGCTGGGTTTGAAATTCAATACCGGTAATATGTTCCCCGACAAATACCGCAACCAGCTTTTTATTGCCGAACATGGTTCCTGGAACAGATCTTCACCTATCGGCTACAGGGTAATGCTGGCCACTCTTGAAAATGGTAAAGTAGTTAGCTATACTCCTTTTATCGATGGTTGGCTGGAAGAGGGTAAAGCCTGGGGACGACCTGTAGATATTCTATTCTTAAAAGATGGCTCCATGCTGATTTCTGACGATCACGCCAACGCAGTGTACAGAGTCACTTACAAAGGCAAATAACCTATTTTAATAAAGCACAGAAGTTTCCCGGGAGGTCGATTGCTCTTGACCTTCCTGGGTTATCTTTGCTCCTATGTTAAAAGAAACGCTCATTAATGCCGCAGAAGCGGGTGCACAGGTTCTTCAATATTATTTCAACAGCAAGGAACTTAAAATTTCAAATAAAGAAGGAGTCAACAACCTGGTCACTGAAGCCGACCATGCAGCAGAAAAAGCTATTATGGAAGCTATCCGCAGCCAGTTTCCGGAGCACTTTATTCTAAGTGAAGAATCTGGCGAAATGGCCACTTCTTCTGAATATAAATGGATCATTGACCCCATAGACGGAACTGTCAATTATGCTCATGGTATTCCTATTTGTTGTGTGTCGATTGCAGTGGAAAAAAAAGGAAAAATAATTTTAGGAGCTGTGTATAATCCGCTATCAAATGAGTTTTTCTTTGCCGAAAGAGACAAAGGCGCTACATTAAACGGAGAGCGGATTAGCGTTAGTGAGAAAACAACGGTGATGGATTCATGCCTGGTAACAGGATTTCCATACACTTATCTTGATATGCCTAACGGTCCATTGGACGTATTTGATCGCTTTATCCGCAAAGGCGTGCCAGTAAGGAGACTGGGCTCAGCCGCACTCGATTTATGTTGGGTAGCCGCAGGAAGATTTGATGGTTTTTATGAACACAAATTAAATCCCTGGGATAGTGCAGCGGGATTTCTGATTGTGGAAGAAGCAGGCGGAAAGCTTACGGATTTTAATGGCAATTATTATTCTCCCTATCAGGAGAGAATTCTTGCTACCAATGGAAAAATCCACGACGAAATGTTGAAATGGATCAACCAGTAAAATATGGAGACACGTACTGAAATAGCTTCCCTGGGTGAGTTTGGGTTGATTGACCATCTCACTAAAAATGTAGAAATTCAGCATGCTTCAACAGTGTTGGGTATAGGAGATGATGCCGCTGTAATAGATCATTTTGGAAAACAGGTAGTCGTTACAACCGACCTGCTCGTGGAGGGCGTACATTTCGACTTAATGTACACACCTCTTAAGCATCTTGGTTACAAAAGTGTGGTGATCAATCTTAGTGATGTATATGCGATGAATGCTACTCCTACACAAATCACGCTAAGTATTGCGTTCAGTAATCGCTTTAGTCTTGAAGCACTGGAAGAATTTTATGAAGGCGTAATTACGGCCTGCAATACTTATGGAGTCGATCTGGTTGGGGGAGATACGAGCTCCTCGCAAAAAGGATTGATCATCTCAGTAACAGCGCTGGGAGAAGTGCAACCTGAAAAGGTTGTAAAAAGAAGCACGGCTAAAAAAGGAGATTTGCTCTGCTGCACAGGCGATTTAGGTGCAGCCTATGTTGGCTTATTGTTTTTAGAAAGAGAAAAGAAAATTTTTCTTGAGAGCCCCCAGGTGCAACCAGACCTTGAAGGGGAAAAATATGTAATAGGCCGATTATTAAAGCCTGAAGCAAGAAAAGATATTATTGAATTTTTTGAACAGCAACAGATTGTTCCTTCTGCCATGATGGATATCAGCGACGGATTGAGCTCAGAAATACTGCATATCTGCAAAAACAGTAACCTGGGGTGCATGCTGTATGAAGAAAAGATCCCTATTGCAGAAGATATGAAAAAAGCTGCCTATAAATTTGAAATTGATCCTACCGCCTGTGCGTTAAGTGGTGGAGAAGATTATGAATTATTGTTCACCCTGTCGCAGGCAGATTACGATAAGATTGTTATAAGCGAGCAGATCAGCGTAATTGGATATATGACAGATGCCGAAGAAGGTTGTAAAATACAGACAAAAGGAGGCAATCAGCATAATATTACCGCGCAGGGGTGGAACGCTTTTAAATAAAAAAGTCATCATTACCCGCTACTATTTATATATCGTTGTGCTGCTATGCTGTTCCTGTAAAATGTCGCAGCGGGTTTCAGATAGAAAATATCCTGCACGCCAATTGCAGGAAGACTATTCTATCTTTCGCGGCGCTCTTGAAGAATCCCATCCGGGTTTGTACTGGTTCACTCCAAAAGATAAAATGGATGAATATTTTGAAGAAGGGTGGCGATCGTTAAAAGATTCCATGACAGAAAGAGCATTCCGAACCACACTAATGAAGGTAGTTGCGGGCATAAATTGTGGTCACACTTCCGTAGTGTACTCAAAAAAATATTCAAAATATCTTGATACAGCAAGACTTAAAATGTTTCCTCTTGGTGTAAAAGTTTTTCCCGACACACTGGTGGTTACCGCTAACCTAAATGAAAAAGACAGCATCTTAAAAAGAGGAACAATTATAACTGCTATCAATGATTATCCGGCAGCACAGCTTATCGATACTTTTCTTCATTATACAATTGGCGATGGCAATGCTATTACGGGAAAATACCAATCACTCAGCACATTTGGCATGTTTGGCGCTATGTATAAAAACCTGTTTGGTATCCCCGACTCTTTTACTGTTGAGTATATCAATGAACAAGGCTGGCCCGCTGTAACGCAGATACCTGCATTTCTACCCGATGCCGGTGAGGTGGAAAAAAATGATAGTTTAAAAACTGAAAAGAAATCAACCAAAGAAAGAAAAACTTTACCTGGTATTTCTCCTAAAAGCATACAGATCGATACAACTTTAAAGTCGGCCTACATGATGGTAAACAGTTTTTCCAGGGGAAATGGATTGAGAAGATTTTTTAAATATGCTTTTAAAAATATTGAGCGGTTAAATATTGAACATCTTGTTATCGATGTTCGTTCAAATGGAGGGGGTGAGGCTATCAATGCTGTTTTACTCACGCAATATTTATCCAAACATCCGTTTATTGTTGCAGACTCTTTATATTCGATAAAACGTTCTTCCAAATACAGAGATTATATAAAAATGCAACCTGCTTATTGGCTGGCATCATTATTTATCACTCGTAAACGGGCAGATAACAAATTTCATTTTGGTTATTTTGAACGGCGTGTTTTTAAACCCCGCAAAAAACATCATTATGATGAGAACGTTTATATTCTTACGGGGGGGAATTCTTTTTCGGCCACAACATTATTTGCCCAAAAATTAAAAGGGCAGGAAAATGTAAAAATAATCGGAGAAGAGACGGGCGGAGGCGCATACGGCAATAGTGCCTGGATTATCTCAGAGCTACATCTTCCTAATACACGTTTACGGGTAAACATTCCGCGTTTCAGGTTTGTAATGAACAAAGATCTCGTTAAAACAGGAAGAGGTGTGATGCCTGATCTGTATGTAGCGCCAAGGCCAATAGATATCCGTAAGGGAGTAGATGTTAAACTTCAGACTGTAAAATATCTTGTATTAATGGCTAACGGTTATTAATACCCGACGTTTTCAATATGCCCGTTTACGGATAAACGTTCCGCGTTTCAGATTTAATGAATAAAGATCTCGTTAATGCATGAAGAGGTGTGACGCCTGACTTGCACCCGCTGCCAAATTCGATTTGCAGAACGGCTTCTTTAAGCTCTTTCTTAGTTATTTAACATTAACGGCATAACGAGCATCAACAGGTCTTCGCCATCACCTTGAGTAGTAGGCTTAAGAATACCGGCTTTTGTTGGAGTTGACAGGTCGATGGTCACTTCGTCGGAGTCTGCTGCACCCAGCATTTCGATAAGGAATTTTGCATTGAAAGCAATCTGGATATCTTCTCCATTATACTGGCATTTCATTCGCTCATTTCCTTCAAAAGAAAAATCAACGTCCTGTGCCGCCAATTGAAGTTCGCTGCCGGTGATACTCATGACCACCTGGTTAGTGCTTTTATTACTAAAGATGCTCACTCTGCGCAGTGCTCCCTGGAAATCCGACTTGACTACTGTTAACTTATAAGGGTTATCTGCCGGAATCACCACTTTATAGTCGGGGAAGCGGGCATCTATTAACCGGCAACTCATCTGTGTAGTTCCGTGAATAACAAAAAGATGGTTGCTATTATAATTGATGGTTAGTTCGTCTTCGTTAACGGGCATGGCCGCCTTCAACAGAGTAAGTGGTTTTTTAGGAACGATGAGCGCGTCATTTTTGGGGCATTTAACATCTGTTCTCTTATAACGGACCAGCCTGTGGGCGTCTGTAGCCACAAATTGAAGCCCGTCTTTCGACATCTCAAAATAAACGCCGGTCATGGCAGGTCTAAGATCGTCGTTGCTTACAGCAAATAATGTTTTATTGATAGCTGTTACTAATGCAACAGAAGAAATGGTAAAAGAAGAAGTTTCGTCGGCTGTAGGTTCTTTTGGAAAATTATCGGGGTTTTCGCCCATCACTTTATACTTTCCGTTGTCGCTGGTGATTTCAATGCCAAAATTCTTATCAATATTGAAGGTAAGAGGCTGATCAGGAATATTTTTTAGAGAATCTACCAGTATTTTAGCCGGAATACAGACCCTGCCGGAACCGTTTGATTCCACATCCATTTGTACCTTCATCACCGTTTCGAGGTCGGTAGCCACTACGTTCAACTTGTTTTTTTCCACTTCAAAAAGAAAATCTTCGAGTATGGGTAGTACTGTATTGCTATTAATTACACCGCTGATTTGCTGTAATTGCTTGAGTAAGGCAGAGGAAGAAACAATAAACTTCATGCGACTTCAGTTAATTTTTGAATTTCAGCAAACCTAACTAATTTTTCCTCATTAATCCTTAATTTCTAGGTCAAATTGGAACCAAATCTCTGGCTATGGTATTAGATAAACTGTTCGGTTGGGGTAAAAAGAAAGAAGCTGATCCGGAAATTCCATTTGGACGCTATTCCGATAATAATAAAACTGTTGGGCAGGTCGAAAAATGGACGGAAGCCGACAGGTTATTTAAGGAGAACCAATATAAGGAAAGCATTGATGCTTTCTTTGACTATCTGTGCGATGAACAGTTACAGAACCTGGAAGTTGAAAGGACAGAAAAGGAGATCTTTTTCCGGTTATTCCAGGGCTCAAAAATAGTAAGGGGGCGGATCGATAGCTCTATGATCAGGGCTGAAATAGCTTTAGCCAGAATGCCTGAACCAAATATTCCGGTTATGCGGCGCCTACTCGAAATGAACTTTAACCTTTTTTATTGCCGCTACTCCCTGAAAGAACAGACGATCTACATGCGTTTTGATTCAACCCTGGATACGGCTACTCCTAATAAATTATATTACGGCTTAAGGGAACTGGCTACCAAAGCCGATAAACAGGACGATCTGCTGATCGGCGAATTTGCCTCCCTCCAGCCTATCGACATTGACCATATAGCACCACTACCTGAAAACGAGTTGGAGGTCAAGTTGAAATTCCTGAGGAAATGGATCACCACTACTCTTGAATATATTGAGACGGTAGATCAGGAAAAGTTCTCTGGCGGAATATCTTACTTACTACTAACATTGGTTTTCCGTATCGATTACCTGATTGCTCCGGAAGGTAAAATGTTAAGCGAGTTGGAGAAAATTGCCAGCGTTTATTATGGAAAAGATGACCGGTCTTCGGGAGAGAAAAATCCGCAAATGATTGCAGGCTTCAGAAAAATTCTGGAAAAATCAGATCAAGAGATTGCCGCACAGCTATTTCGTTCCAAATACAGTTTTGCTATCGTTGCGCCCCAAAACTTCAAAACTATAAAAGAAGCTATAGAGAACGCCTTGCAAAATATGCTATGGTACAGGGATAATGGCTTTCCCGATATCGCGAATAAAGTAATGGAATACGGATTTGCCTATTGCCAGTATTCCTATAGTTTACCCCGTCCGCTGACCGATCTTTTCAATCTGTTCATGCAAATCAATTATCCCGATTATTTCCAGGCATTAGGTTTTAATACTAGGTATTACCGGGAGGAAAATAACAATTTTGATGTGGATGAGATCGAAGACCAGATTCAGCTTATCATAAATACCTGGAAACAAAAGTATACAGGTCTGCAATTCAGGATCAAAAAACTAAGATTCGATTCTACAGTGAGTTTTAACTACAGTTTTTTAGAAGAAATCACATCTTTACAATTAGATTAAATGCCTGCCAATGGAGTTCCAGGAAATCATAGAGAATTATCAGCCGGCTATCATTCAGATAGCTTCGCAGGGAAACACTGGTACAGGATTTTATCTTTCCGAATACAATCTGATTGTTACCAATGATCATGTTGTAGGCGAAGCGCCTGAGGCAACTATAGCGGGAAAATCTTTTCATAAAATGTTATCATCGGTATGGTACACCGATAAAAAGCACGACCTGGCATTTCTTCAGCCTCCGCCCGGTGCAGCCTTCCCGGAAATCCGATTAGGTAAATATGAAACATTGAAAGATGGTGATGAGATCATCGCTATTGGTCATCCTTATGGATTAAATTATACTGCCACGCAGGGAGTGATCTCAAAAGTGAACAGAGTTCGACAGGGTTTACATTTCATCCAGATCGATGCAGCTATTAATCCGGGTAACAGCGGTGGTCCGTTAGTTAACCAGCAGGGAGAAGTGATAGGAGTAAACACTTTTATTATCAAGGGCGGCGATAATCTGGGTTTCGCTCTTCCCGTTTCCTATTTAAAAATAGCGTTAGACCTGTATTATCCTTACCGCGGTTCTCCTTCAACACGCTGTCCCAATTGTAATTTCCTGGTGCTGCTATCAAATATCGATTCAAAAAAATATTGTCCTTCCTGCGGAACAGAAGTGAAAATTCCCGAGTTTCCTCTTACCGAATACACTCCGGGTGGAACGGCTAAAGTAATAGAAGAAATATTGAAAGATCTGGGAAAAGATATACGTCTCGCGCGTGACGGAAATAACCGGTGGGAAGTAAAAGAAGGAAGCGCTAAAATCAGGATAACTTATAACACAGAAAACTTCTTCATTACCGGTGATGCTTATCTCTGCCAGCTTCCGGAAGATGCCCAAAAAATAAGAACGCTGTACCAATATTTACTCGAACAAAATGATGCAAACATTGATGGGCTCGTACTTAGTTGCGTCAGCCAGAATATTGTTTTATCCGGCGTAATTTATGATATGGATATGACTAAAGAAAGTGCGACAAAATTATTCAGCACCTTATTCAAAAAAGCTGACGAGCTGGATAATGTTCTCATTAACGATTTCGGATGTCTCCCCCGATTACAGGAGGTCGATTAGCCATGATACCCAATAGAAAATTAACACCCGAACAGGCGCTGCAAAAAGCCAGGCATTATTGTGGCTATCAGGAAAGAACGCATGCAGAAGTAAAAGAGAAATTATATGGATATGGCCTGAGAAAAGATGAAGTAGAATCGTTGCTGGCACAATTAATAGAAGAAGATTATTTGAATGAAGCACGTTTTGCCAGCGCTTTCGCAGGTGGAAAATTCAGGATGAAACAATGGGGACGTGTAAAAATAAAATACGAGCTTAAACAAAAAAAGATAAGTGAATACAATATAAAAAAGGCACTTAAAGAAATTGATGAGGAAGATTATCAAAAAATGTTCAACAAATTATTCAAAGAGAAATTCTCTTCATTAAGCCATGAAAAAAATATGTTCACCAAAAAAAGAAAAGTTCTCGATTATTTGTTACAAAAGGGATTTGAAAGAGAAATGATTATGCAAAAACTTAATACAGTGGAGAATTGACAGTTGATAGTGGAAAGTTGATAATAGACCGGTGTATTGTAAAAACAAAAAATGCAGATGAAAAATTTATTAATCACTACTATACAATCGCCCTTATATTGGGAAGACAAGGCAGCAAACCTGGAAATGTTTGAAAAAAAAATATTTAGTGACAAGGAGAAAATGGAAGTTGTTGTTCTTCCCGAAATGTTCAATACTGGTTTTAGCATGCATCCAGACAGGCTTGCAGAAAAAACGGATGGTCCTACCGTGAACTGGATGAAAAAAATCGCTGCGGCAAAAAAGATTATTCTTACCGGCAGCCTGATCATAGAAGAAGATCATCAGTACTTCAACAGGCTATTATGGGTATTGCCTAACGGTGAAACCGGGTATTACGACAAGCGTCATCTTTTCGGTTATGCGGGAGAAGATCAACATTATATGGCTGGGGCCAAACGGTTAATTGCTTCTGTTAAGGGGTGGAAAATCAATTTGCAAATATGTTACGATCTGAGATTCCCCGTTTGGGCTAGACAGTCGCTGCCAATGGTGGAAGAAGAAAGAGCATCGCCCGAATATGATCTGCTTATTTATATTGCCAACTGGCCCGAAACGAGAAGCCTGGCCTGGAAAACCTTACTGCGTGCCAGGGCTATCGAAAACCAATCGTTTGTTGTTGGCGTCAACAGAATAGGTAATGATGGAAAGGGCATCAATCACAGTGGCGACTCTATGATCATCGATCCCCTAGGTAATATTATTTATGATGCGGGAGCAAAAGAGGAGTTGGCCACTATCGAACTTTCCGGTTCACAGCTTACTGCCTCGCGTGAAAAATTTCCTTTCCTTAAAGATGCAGATCCTTTTATGATAGGAAATTGAATTGAAGCTATAGTTATTATAGCGCTTCATTTCTTAAACACAGACCTTTTCATGAAAGAATCCAAAGGCTGAAAAATAACTACTGTATTTTTACATAAATACTTTTATTAGGTTTATCAATAAAGAAGCTATAATGCCTGAAAAAGATACAAAGAAGATCATTGCTATGATTCCCGCCCGTTATGCCGCCACGAGGTTTCCGGCAAAGCTGATGCAGCCCTTAGGCAACAAGACGGTTATCAGGCATACTTACGATAATACCCTGGCTACAGGATTATTTACTGATGTAGTGGTAGTAACTGACAGTGATGTTATTTATAAGGAAATTACCGGCAACGGGGGCAAAGCTATCATGAGTCGGAAGGAACATGAAAGTGGCAGCGATCGTATTGCTGAAGCGGCTGCCGGATTAGATGTAGATATTATTTTGAATGTACAGGGCGATGAGCCTTTCGTTAAAAAAGAACCCCTTCAACAATTACTGGCCGTTTTTGACGATAAAACAGTAGAAGTGGCCTCGCTCATGCAGGTGCTCAAAGAGCCTCAGCTTATTGCAGATCCCAATTATGTAAAGGTCGTGGTAGATAAACATTTCCGTGCGCTGTTCTTCAGCAGAAGTGTTATTCCCTACGTCAGAAATAAGGATATTGATATCAACTACTATGAACATATAGGTGTGTATGCCTTTCGTAAGCAGGCGTTGCTGAATTTCACTTCCTGGCCCATGACTCCGTTGGAATCGGCTGAAAGGATCGAATGTCTGCGCTACCTCGAACATGGCGTACCTATAAAAATGGTGGTAACCGATTATATGGGAGTGGAAATCGATACTCCGGAGGACCTTCAACAGGCAGAAAAGTTCATTTCAACACAATAATCAGGATTATCCTCATTGCTAATACCTGCAAGCAGAATAAATTGCCTTCCAATTGAATAACTTGCCAATTATGAATAAAACTTTATGGGGCATTGATTTGGGTGGAACTAAAATAGAAGGAGTAATTTTGCAATCTCTTGAAGACCCTACTCCTTTATTACGTACACGCGTAGATACTGAAGGTGATAAAGGTTATCAGCATATTGTGGGACAAATAGGTAAACTGGTCAAACAAATGAAAGAGCAATCGGGTTTAACTCCTGAGCGTATTGGTATCGGCACTCCCGGTGTGCTTGATCCGGTTTTGCAGACCATGAAGAATTCTAATTCTACCAGTTTGAACGGGCAGCCTCTTAAAAAAGATATTGAGTCCTTATTGAATATTCCTATTGAGATGGCCAACGATGCCAATTGTTTTGCTCTTGCCGAAACCAAATGGGGCATTGTTAAGGAAAAAGCTCCTGATGCTCGTGTTGTTTTTGGTATTATTATGGGAACAGGAGTAGGTGGCGGTATTGTGTTTAACGGTAATGTATGGAATGGTTGTCACGGTATAGGTGGTGAGTGGGGACATAATTTTCTTGATGAATCCGGCGGACCATGTTATTGCGGCAAGATTGGCTGCGTGGAAAAAATCATTTCCGGTCCAGGTTTACAGCACTATTATTTTAGTTTAACCAACCAGAAGATATCGTTAAAGGAAATTGTTGCCCGTTATGAACAGGGCAACGATGAAGCGGCAAAAAAAACGATGGACAGGCTTATTCATTATTTTGGCAAAGCGGTTTCGGTTATCACCAATATATTAGATCCCGATGTAATTGTAGTAGGCGGGGGGGTAGGTAATATTGATTTACTTTATAAGGAAGGTGGAGATGCATTGAAAAAATTTATTTTCAATAACAGGGTCGATGTTAAAATATTAAAGCCTTCATTGGGTGATAGCGCTGGCGTATTTGGCGCTGCGGCATTGGTGGCCTAATTATAAATTTTCAATCAAACAGAAAAAACATACTGATGAAGTTCCGCAATTTTAAAATGGTAGACTATGTGGTGTATGGAAGAAGTTGCTTTAATCAACTGGCAGAAATTATTTCTCCGCATAGAAAGGATGGCGCTCCTATGATTTTTTTAGTGGATCATTTCTTTAAAGATAAACCCCTTGAAAAAAGAATTCCGGCTGAAGGAAATGATAAGATTGTTTTTGTAGATGTCACCTATGAACCTAAAACTTCCTATGTAGATAATATTGCGTCGACCTTAAAATCAGAGTTTGGTAAGGTAAGTGGTATCATTGGTATTGGCGGAGGATCGGCTATGGATCTTGCCAAAGCTGTTTCGCTGATGATGACCAACCCCGGTTCTTCAGCCGATTACCAGGGGTGGGACCTGGTAAAATTTCCCGGCGTGTATAAAGTGGGCATTCCCACTTTAAGTGGAACAGGCGCTGAAGTATCCAGAACGACTGTATTAACGGGGCCCGAAAAGAAATTAGGAATGAACTCCGATTTCACTCCTTTCGACCAGATAGTGCTCGACCCTGAATTGACCACCAATGCTCCCGCTAATCAAAGATTTTATACCGGAATGGATTGTTATATCCATTGTATAGAAAGCTTAACCGGAACCTATCTTAACGAATTCAGCAAATCTTATGGAGAAAAAGCATTGGAACTTTGCCAGAATGTATTTGTAAAAAAAGATACATGGGGTGATGAGTGTGATGACCAACTGATGATGGCCTCCTACGCCGGGGGAATGAGTATTGCTTACTCACAAGTTGGCATTGCGCATGCCGTAAGTTATGGATTAAGTTATTTGTTGGGAACCAAACATGGGATAGGCAATTGCATCGTATTCGACAAACTGGAAGAATATTATCCCGAAGGAGTGAAGGAGTTTAAGTACATGGTTGAAAAAAATAAGATAGAAATACCGCAAAATATTACCAAAGGATTAAGTGATAGTGATTTTGATACCATGATGAATGTTTCACTGGGTTTAAAACCGCTGTGGGAAAATGCTTTGGGAAAAGACTGGGAAAAAACAATGACCAGAGAAAAGTTGCGTGCTTTATTCGAGCGATTGTAAAAAGCGTCTTTCATCACCCTCTATTGCTGTATAACAATAGAACCGTAAAAAAAATTTCCGATGTGTAAAGAGGGCTAGTTTTAATTTTTCTTTTTAAACACAGGAACAGTACTGCAGGGTTCTCCGTACATGATAGTTTTTGCTACGGGACGAAGTAGTTTAGTTATTTCAAGAAAAGCAAAATCGCCGATCTGGATATCTCCACAACCTTTTACCACCACACGTTGGTCAGCAAATTGCTGAACATCTATTTTCCTGAGATTATTCAGAAATAAACCGTCACGAACAGCCCGTTCATCACCAAAGAAGAAATTTCCGGCTATCGGTTGCAGATAGGAAGCTATCAGCATATAAGCCCAGGAGGGAATGATAGCATCAGCAGTGCAGGTTACTGCCACTAATTTATCCTGGTAAACAGACCAGTCGAGCTGTTGCAGCGCCTCACGAAAATCCTTTTCCTTTAAAATAAGTTCCATAAAAAGATGCGGTTTTATATCAAAGACCACAATCTCTTCTTTTGGATAATATTCTTCAAGATCAAGTTGTATTAAAGCGCTTGACGCTACTTTATTAACGATGGTTCCACTATTTGCCGTTTCTTCTGCCATAAGTGCAAAGATAAGAAACTTGATGCCAGTGGCAGAAAGCCGGCAATTGGTAAACAATAGTTAATTCTCCCTTACCAATCTTTCCTGAAAAGGTATTTTATTACTTCGGTTAAAGATGCTTTATACGCCGTATCATCATCAATATAAATATCCAGGCAGATTCCGTTATGATATTTATCGCCTCGGGAAGTAACAAAATTATAATTGGTATATAGTATATGTGTATTGAGATTCGGGGTTGTATTGCAATCGACATTAGACATAGACCCGAATTCAGTCATGCCTAGTTTATCCCATCCTATCTGAGCCCTGGTAAAAGGGATTTGTTCGTCTTTTGGATGGATAAACGCATAATAATTAGCATGATTTGTTGTATCATCTACCCAACTGGGTATCAAACCATTATTCAGGAAATCCATCACCGAAAACATCACCACTCGTTTAGCAGGAAATTCTTTTCCCATAATGCCCGCAATAGATGCTCCCTGTGAATGACCTGTAATAATTATTTTATCCCATTGCAATTCATTATCCACATAAAACTGATCCCATCCCTGGCCAGGTTTATTAGTTACCAAATAAGCCATTAATTTATGCAGCCGGTTCATTATTGAATTTGCCGGATTTACAGATACGTCCGGGTGTCTGTCAACACCATCTATCGTTTCCATCCTTGCCCGGTAATGGCAGGTAATATCTCCCGTTGACCTACATAAAGGATTAATCGGCGGATCATATTTATACGATATTCCTACTACGTGATGCCCTAGTTTTGCTATTTGTTCCATTACAAACTTATAATTACCGGGATAGCGGTACGTACCAGGAACAAATATCACCAGCGAATGCATAGTATCCAGGCTAGACTTTAGCATATAATGTCTTGTTGGATATTCATTAATAGCGGCATCCGTCAATCGCGGCGCAATGGAATCCCAGGTAATGATTTGCGCGTTAGCGCTTAGCCCGGAAAAAATTACAAACAATAATATGATCGATTTCATTCGTATACTTTTATCATTGACGATTGACAGTGGATAATTTTTACGTAAGATCAGATTCATCAGCATATTATTTATTTTTCCGCTGTCGTCAGTTTTTTCTTTTAATGAATTTCGAAACCAGTTGTCTGTTCCCATATTGATCGTAAATAACAATATAATATAGACCTGGAGCTATATCTCCAATATCAACATAATTTACCGCACGCTTTTGCTTTACCAGTGTGCCAGTTGCGTTGATAATATTAACGGTATTATTTGGCGACAGTCCCCTGAAATAAATTGTTTTAGTTGCCGGATTTGGAAATACACTTATTGTTGTTGGCTGCGGTGTTGTATCGCGTCTTATCCTAACAATATTCGAATATTCTTTTTTGTCGTCATTATCCACCATTTCGAGACGATACCATACATCTGTATCCCGACTGGCGGCATCGTACACCAGATAATTATTTTTTCCGCCATCAACTTTTTTTATTCCTGCGAATTGAATACTGTTGACGCTTTTTTGAATATTGAAGTGAGAAAAATTCTGTTCAATAGAAGTTTTCCAACTTAATTCAATAGTGCTCTTATTTCTTTTCGCATTAAAAAATTCCAGTTTAACGGGCAGTACAGCGTTTAACACCTCTTGGACAGTAAGTGCGCGGTTATAAATGCGCATATCATCGAGGCTGCCCTGGAAACCATTCGTTAGTGTAGTTTGGTTGACAGGTCCCATTAATGCTATAGCATTGCTAAAATCCCCTGTGCTTTTATCCTGCTCATTTTCGTTTACCAGCAAACCATCGATATATACTGAGGCTCTCGATTTTGTTGAAGAATAATTCTTTTCAAAAGTGACCGTCACAGTTTGCCACTGATTTTTAAGATCTACCATCTGGTATTGGGTATTGCTGAATCTAAGATTCAGTTTTGGGACAGACGATTGTTCAAGATAACCTATCACGATAGCATTGCCATAAGTAAAAATGCTGCCAGTCCGATTAGTGCCTGTGATAGTAGGTTTTATCCAGAAAGAAAAGGAATGATCCCCGGTAAGCTTCAACTTTTCCACGACACCTAATGTAATGTAAGAAGTGTTTACATCAAACGCCAGGGCAGTATTTTCAACATTGTTGCGATCAGGAGCCGTTACCACATCGTTTAGTACACCGTTAATAGGTGATTCTGACATCTCATCAACCAATTCACAGGCATTATTCATTTTATATTTAATGATAAGGCCGGATAGTTCCTGGGTATAACCGAATTGTATTATACCTAATAGAAGAGGTATTAAAAAATATCGCATACCAGATGTGATTCAGATTCTTAAGTATCAAAGCGCTTGATCAGGTAATAAAAAGGATCGTCGGAGAGAACAAAACTAATATTATAATTCGTTTTCTCTAATTATTCGGCTTCTTTTTTAGTATAAAAGCATTGCCCGGAAAAAATTCCGGGCAATGCTTTGTATAATCGTATGATCATCAGAACTAAAAGAATTTAGCCCTGTTATCTTCAATTTTTGCTGATTTCTTTAATATTTCGGTAATAATCCTGGGATCTGAAAAGGCCCTGGACTGACTTTGTACAAACTGGGTTCTTTGTGAATCTATATCCATGTCCCCTGCCGTAGCGCCAATACTTTCTACTTTTATTACAAATACAGCACCATTACCGGCAATAGGATTGGAAACTTTTGTTTGGTTAGCTTTATTAAATGAAGCGCCTATTATTTTAGATTCCTGACCTATGTTGGGTATAAAAGAGGTATGAAACATTAAACTGTCAATCCGTTGTACTGTTTGTTCCATCTTTTTTGCAGCTTCTTCTATTGTTGATGCATTACCAACTTTTGCAATTATTTGTTTTGCTTTTTCCTGGTTACGTAAGATAGACTCTACCAGCGGACGTGCTTTTTCAACCGGCATCAATCCTTCTTCATAAATCCTGGTAAGAACGGGTACTACAAACTTATCTTCTACCTGGAATGGGTGATCAGCCACGTCTCCAATTTTAGCTTCATTTACCCATTTCACCAATTCGCGACTATTACCTAACCCCATAATTGTAGCATCCAATGGTTTGAGATCAGTTGCTATCAGAGGAGTATAATTATATTTCTTTAAATTCTCATCAAATTGCTTTTTATTCCTGCTTTCTGCAGCAAATTGGGCTGCCAGACCATTTTCGCGCGTGGTAGTTTCATCGCTGGGAACAATAGCCCTGGAAAAATAAGCCAGTTTATAAGAAGGAGCGAAAGCTCTCTGTCTTAATACTTCTATATAATGATATCCCGCATAGGCAGAATTCCGGACTTTCACCACTTTTTTATCGCCGGTTACACCATAAAAAGCAACTTCTGCAAATTCCTTACTGATATTTGAATATTGCTGAAGAATAAAATCATATTCACCAGCAGTACCTTTACTTCCATCATCATCACTATATTCCGCTACCATTAAACCAAAATCCGCACCTCCCTTAATAGCTTTCTCTATACTATCAATTCTTTTTTTGGCAATAGAATCTTCCAGAACAGGTCTTCCTCCTTCTTCTGTTTTTATTAATATATGTCTAACCTTTACACTATCCGGAGCATTTCTTTTTGATAGCATTTTAGCTAACTTATAATTACCACCTTCAGCATAAGGACCAAATACCTGGTTGTCTTGCAGTTGAACCAATTCCTCAACGAATTCGGACGTTATCCTGGATTTTTGCTCATAAGCATCAACAAACTGAGTTTCTGAGCCATTCCTTACAAGAAACGAACTAACATCACCCGTTGTTTCAAATTCCGGTTTTAATGTGCCTACCTGGTCTTTAATGGCAGCGCTGTCATCAGTTGTCGGACTGGCATCAAAAACCACATATTGAATAGACCTGGTAGCTTCCTGTTTGTACTGTTCGGGGTTTTCTTTAATATATTTACTTATACTTTCATCACTCACTTTTACAAGTGAATCAGCTATTGTGTTATAGGGAATAGCAACAATATCAATAGTTGCTTTTTGTGTATTATCCGCGCTTATTTTTTCAATCAGCCATTTTGGAGCATATACACTATTAGCAAGTAATGCCGTGTATTTTTCTCGTTGGCGGTTCTTCGCCAGAGCAGGGAGATATTGTCCATAAAAACTTGCATATCTCGGACTTCCTTTTTCCTTTTTTAATGCTTGTATCTGTTGATAAGCTGCATTAGCATCGTAAATGCCTGTATTAGGATCTGTAAACTGTCTTCTAAGATCCTGTGGTGGATTGGCGCCATATAAGATGTCACTCAACTCCTTATCATATACGTGAATGCCAAGTTTTTCATATCTGCTTTCCATAATCACGTCATCTATATATTCGTTCCATAATCCTTCACGAATATTGTTTCTCATCATTTCGTTCATAGGATATCCCTGCTCACGATAAGCTTCTTCGGCACGTTTTACTTTTTCTTCATATTCCATTACATCTACTTTGGTACCATTAATAGTTCCCAGTGTAGTAGTTGAACCGCTAAACAGATTGCCGTTCTGGAATGCATCTTGCACTATAAAGGCAATAAGGGCTAAAGCTATAGCTGCTATAACAATCCAGGCAGCTTTATCACGGATGCTTTGAATAATTGACATAATATTATAATGGCGTTTATTTGAAACGGAGGGCAAAAATAGGTATTTCTGTGAAACAGTCTTGTGGAAACAGATTTAACAATCAACCGTTAATAACCACGTCGAGGTGTTAATAACCCTAATTTTTGTCCAGCTCCGGCAGTGGATGATTTGGGTAATACCTGATTTGGATCGTATGTAGTGATACCGACATGTATAAAACTCCCAGGTTATCATATCACTGTTAACACCATATTGTGTTGCGAACGATAAAAACTTATCCCTATCGGCTAATTCACATAGTGGTGGAAAACCAGGTAAAACGGCTATTAATACAGGATTCTGACTGTTAAAGAATTGTGGATTACAGTGGATAAACTAAGGTTTGTAACTTTACCAAAAAACGGGTGCGGATTTTATCCCCGAATCCACAGCCGTAATAGTAATAGATATTTTTATAAATAAATAGTATTATTAAATACTACAGGAGATATACACATGTTGGCAGTTGATACTACGCTCGAAGAAAAAGGCTTCCTGGACGTCAATATTGATCCGTCGCTCGATCTTTTCGAGGAAATTGAAAAATTAAAGAAAGAAAAGAATGCGGTGCTGCTAGCACACTATTATCAGGAGTCGGATATCCAGGATGTTGCTGACTATATAGGCGATAGTCTTGGCCTTGCTCAGTATGCTGAACGTACTGATGCGGACATGATCGTTTTTGCGGGTGTACATTTTATGGCAGAGACGGCAAAAATCTTAAATCCGACTAAAAAAGTGGTTATCCCTGACTTGAAAGCAGGTTGTTCGCTTTCCGATTCTGCTCCGCCTCCACTGTTTGCAAAATTCAAAGAGCAACATCCTGATCATCTTGTGATTTCTTATATAAATTGTTCGGCTGGCATAAAGGCTTTGAGTGATATTATCTGCACCAGCAGTAATGCTGCGTATATCGTCGAAAGCGTGCCCAAGGAGCAGCCAATTATATTCGCGCCTGATAGGAACCTCGGAAGATATCTGATCAAAAAGACGGGCCGCCAAATGCTTTTATGGAACGGTGCCTGTATGGTGCATGAAATGTTTAGTCTGGAGAAAATTATGAGGTTAAAGATCAGGCATCCGAAAGCTAAAGTACTGGCTCACCCTGAATGTGAAGAACCGGTGCTAAAAATGGCCGATTTTGTGGGCTCTACAACGGGTATTTTAAAATTTAGCCAGAATGATCCAACTGAGGAATATATTGTTGCTACCGAAACGGGTATTCTTCACCAGATGCAGAAAGCCTCACCGCATAAAATTTTTATACCCGCTCCACCAACTAATAGTTGTGCCTGCAATGACTGCCCTCATATGAAATTAAATACATTAGAAAAATTATATATATGTATGAAATATGAGCAGCCCGAGATTTTAATGGATGAGGAATTGAGATTGGCTGCTAAAAAGCCTATCGATCGTATGCTGGAAATAAGCGCGAGATACGGGCTTTAGGCTTTATCGACCCATATATACCATCAGGATCTGAACATCAGAGGGGTTTACTCCGGATATCCTGCTGGCCTGTCCGAGTGTTTGTGGTTTTATCTTCTTAAACTTTTGCAGGGCTTCATTTGATAGCGCCGATACTTTATCGTAATTGAAATTAGCTGGTATAACAAGTTCTTCTAATTGACTCATCTTTTTGACGAGTTCTTTTTCTTTGTTGATATACACGTCGTATTTGATCTGTATTTCTGCCTGTTCAATAGTTTCTCTGTCAAATGGAGAAATGATTTTCCTGACTTTATCTACCTGTTCACCCATCGATAGTAGGTCAATACCTGGTCGGAGTAGTAATTGAAGACTTTTTTGTTTTTGGTCTATGGTGGCAGAATTCCTGGAAAGAAGATAATGGTTGATCTCTTCGGGCTGGAGAGAAAGCTGCTGTAGTAAAGAAGTTAGTTTTTCAATATTATTTTTCTTGGTGACAAGTTTCTCCATCCTTTCCTGTGAAGCCAGACCAAGTTTATAACTTAATTCAGTTAGACGTAGATCTGCATTGTCCTGTCGAAGTAAAGTCCTGAATTCTGCTCTTGAAGTAAACATTCTGTAAGGCTCTTCTGTACCCTTACTAATAAGATCATCAATGAGTACGCCGATATAAGCATCACTTCTTTTAAGGATTAAAGGTTCCTGGTTGCGGGTGGCCTGATGTGCATTGATACCAGCTATTAATCCTTGGCAGGCAGCTTCTTCGTAACCAGTTGTTCCATTAATTTGTCCGGCGAAGAATAGATTATGTAACAATTTTGTTTCGAGGCTATACTGTAATTGTGTAGGCGGAAAATAATCGTATTCAATAGCATAACCGGGTCTGAACATCCTGGCATTTTCGAATCCCCTTACTTTGCGCAATGCTTTATATTGAACTTCTTCAGGCAGCGAAGTGGAAAATCCGTTAATATAGATTTCTACTGTATTCCATCCTTCCGGCTCTACAAATAACTGGTGTCTTTCTCTTTCAGAAAAGCGGTTGATCTTGTCTTCAATACTTGGACAGTATCGGGGACCAGTTCCTTCTATTCTGCCGGCGAACATAGGACTTCTATCGAACCCGGTTTTTAGTATTTCATGTACTTCGGTACTGGTGTAGGTTATCCAGCAACTTCTTTGGTTTGTAGGTTTTTCAACTTCAAGAAAAGAGAATCCAGTAATATCCTCATCTCCTTTTTGTTCTTCCATTACTGAATAGTCGAGGCTTCTTCCATCTATCCTGGGGGGTGTACCCGTTTTTAACCGGTTACTTTCAAAGCCTTGAGCAACGAGTTGTTCGGTAATTCCGGTAGCCGCTTTTTCTGCTACCCTTCCTCCCCCAAATTGTTTTTCTCCTATATGAATAATGCCATTAAGAAATGTTCCGCTGGTGATGACCACCGCTTTTGCCTTTATTTCATGTCCAAGATTGGTCACTACCCCGTAAACCTTATCTCCTTTTATAATCAATTCCCTAACAGTATCCTGATAAAAATCTACATTGGGTGTCTGTTCAAGCTGTTCCCTCCATGTCGTAGCGAAAAGCATCCTATCATTTTGTGTTCTGGGACTCCACATCGCCGGACCTTTAGATCGATTCAACATTCTGAACTGGATCATGCTTTTATCTGTCACGATTCCTGAATATCCCCCCATAGCATCTACTTCCCTTACGATTTGTCCTTTAGCGATTCCCCCCATCGCCGGATTACAGCTCATTTGCGCAATTGTCTGCATGTTCATAGTAACTAGCAGGACTTTTGAGCCCATATTAGCAGCTGCAGCTGCAGCCTCACACCCCGCATGACCTGCACCGGCAACAATTACATCGTATTCTGGAAACATTTTGCGAAGGTATGGTATGACAGAATAATATCAGAATGTTCCACGAATCACAGTTTCGCAGGGAAACGTATATTTGTTTTATGAATCAGGAAGAAAGATTTACTGATAAAGAAGTATTCAAACTCAAAAGAAAGTGGCAAATAGCTTTGAGAAGATATGTATTGGAGCAACAGCCCTGTCCCGCTTATGCCCGATATTTTGGTTTACCTATTTCCCTGTTCAGGGAGTGGATAGAAGCACAATTCGATTCTATTACAAACTGGGATAATTTTTCTGATAGCTGGCAATTCGATCATATCGTGCCGCTGGCCTATTTTAATTTTAAGCAGGAGAAAGATCTTCAACTCTGTTGGAACTTTACCAATATCAGGATAGAAAAGGCCCATTCTAAGAAGAATGTGGACAATCGAATTGATGTAATAGCCGCAAAAGCCTATTTCAGTGATCTTTTGAACAGTACAGGTTATGATCTCTGCCAGGAAATGATTAAAAAGATTGAATCTATTGAAGAATCACAAATTGCCAGCAACGGACAACTAGAAGGATTTATCATTAAACATATTGACACGCTTACTGACTTATCCAGGTTTACCAACGAAGATTATGAACGGGTGAACCTGGGGATGGCTATCGCTGATATTTTATTGGAAAAAAAGATGTTGGAGAAGTTTGGAAGCTGATGTTTCTCCGAGAAACTGTGATTCGTGGAACATTATTTATAATAAGCAGCTAAGTAATGATTCTCCATACGAGTCATAGTTTTTTTATGGGGGGTAGATTTATCCTTATAACCGCATAGATGCAACACTCCATGAAAGATCACACGATGCATTTCTTCTTTAAAAGTTGTTTTGTGGTAAAGGGTATTTTCCTTTATCCGGTCAACGCTGATATAAATTTCTCCTTCTATTAGTTCGTCAGTTGAAAGTTCAAAAGTGATAATATCTGTGTAATCATCATGTTGGAGAAAATGCTGATTGATTTGTAAAAGATAATCATCGGTGCAAAAGATATAATCAAGTGACCGTAATTGTTTTTTCTCCAGTTTGATCAGCTTTCTAATGAAATGTTGCAGCTTTCTCCTATCTTTTAGCGTGCAGTTGGTTTGGAAGTGAAACCGGACAGGGGAAAGTGTATTTCGCATTTTCTAAAATCGTAATGTTGTTTACTTGCAGCAAAAGTACATTTGTTAGGAAGAAAATGGGGTGAGAATGCTTAATGGATTTGATTTTCTCAAATATTAACTGAAAAGACGTAAGAAGCTGATGGGAATTATTATGAGAACACTGTCCATTGTCCACTCTCAACTATCCACTGTATTAAGTTAATTTTGTGGAATGCAACCAGGCAACCTGTCTTAAACCAAAAAGTAAAAATGAAAAAATTATCGGAGATTAAACAAGGCAGTGAAGTGGAAATAGTGTCGTTTGAAAATGACGATCTGTTATTGAAACTGATGGAAATGGGGTGTATTCCGGGTGAAAAGATAAGAATAGAACAAATTGCTCCCCTTGGGGACCCTATTTCAATTGCTGTGGCTGGTTATAGTTTAAGTCTGCGGCTTAGCGAAGCAGAGGCCATAATTGTACAAGAAAGCGTGTAATTAATTGATTTTCAATATTTTATAATGAAAGTTGGCTTGTACTTTGGTTCTTTTAACCCTGTTCATCATGGTCATTTAATTATAGCAAATTTTATTGTCCAGCAAACTGGCATCGACCAGGTATGGTTGGTGGTATCTCCCCAAAATCCGCTAAAACAATCAGCTTCTCTTCTCAACGAGTATAACAGGCTTTATCTCGTGCAGATTGCCATAGAAGATGAGTCCTCTCTTAAAGCTTCTGATATTGAGTTCAGACTTCCCAAACCTTCTTATACTATAGATACGCTCACCTATTTACAGGAAAAATATCCTTCACATGAATTTTCTATTATTATGGGAAGCGATAGCTATCAGAACCTGCCGGCATGGAAAAACTATGAGCAATTGTTGCGCAACTACCAGGTAATAGTGTACAAGCGTCCGGGTTTTGAAATAAAAAATATTCATGAGCAATCGAACACAATTATTTTGAAAGCACCTCTGCTGGAAATTTCAAGTACCTATATTCGCAAAATAATTAAGCAGGGAAAATCAATAAGATACCTTGTGCCAGAAAAAGTGAGAATAGAAATTGAACAAAACGGGTATTATAAGAATTGATTGATCGTTTTTCTCATTACCAAAAACTATCCGGCACGGGATGATTTTGCTCAGACATATTCCATTCCTGAAATCGGTTTTTCTTCATAGCATCACTGCATTTGGTGGTCCGCAAGGCCATTATGGAATGATGATAAAAACATTTGTGCAGGAACGTCACGATGTAACCGAACAAGAATTAATGGAATATAATTCTTTTTGCCAACTGCTGCCGGGGGCTTCTTCTACACAGGTATTAACGCTTATCGGTTACAAACGCGGAGGAGTTTCACTGGCAGTGCTGACTTTATTAATATGGATATTACCTGCTTGTACACTCATGGCTTTATTATCATTCTTTTTGAATTATATCGATAATAAAACCTGGGGTAATAGTATATTCAAGTTTATACAACCTATGGCGGTTGGCTTTCTTGTTTTTGCCTCTGTTAAATTCTTTAAAATTGCCATAACTAACAGGATTACACAGTGGTTATTTGTTGTAAGTACCATTGCTACTTATTTTTTGTTTAAAAGTCCCTGGATATTTCCTATACTTATTGTTGTAGGGGGATTTATTACTAATCTGAGTGATAAAAGAATACCTCAGAAAGAAACGCCAACACAAAAAATAAAATGGGGAAATATCTGGCTCTTTGTCAGCATATTTGTAATAGCCGCTTTCTTGAGTGAATTGTCCCGTAAAAATGACTGGCAGGATAGAAATGCTTTTAATCTTTTTGAAAATATGTACCGCTTTGGAAGCATTATTTTCGGCGGAAGCCAGGTGTTAATTCCGCTGATGTATGAGCAGTATGTAGAACGTCCTACTTCACCAATAGTACAGCGTAAGAACGTAGATAAAACACAAACTGTAATTAATATTAATAAAGATGATTTTTATGTAGGTGCAGGAATGGTTAGGGCTATTCCCGGACCTGTATTTTCTATTGCTACCTATACGGGAGGACTGGCATTAAGAGATAAAGGAGAAAGCTGGTTATTGATAGGTTGTATTATTGGTACAGTAGGCATATTTCTACCAACCTTATTGTTGGTGCTGTTCTTTTACCCTATATGGAATAATCTTAAAAAATATGCCGTAGTATTCAGGTCGCTCGAAGGGATTAATGCGATAATGGTAGGAATAATGGCTGCCTCGACTTTTTACATGATGAAGGATATTACACTTACGGAATTTAAAACGGTAAGCGTAGTGAACCTCGCTACTATTATCTCTACCTGGCTGTTATTGAGTTATACACGTCTTCCCTCTCCTGTTATCGTCCTCGCCTGTATGGCATTAGGATTCTTGTTTTAGTATGTGATCAGAAAACGGTAATGGCATAATTTTTTAGTGATCACCTATCAAAATGATCACAATGTCTACGCTAAAAAAACCTGGAAAGTCCCACGACAGAAGGATTCATCTTGAGCAGCCTCACCAGGTGGTATATTGGTCTAAGAAGTTTGAAGTATCAACTATACAGTTATATAAAGCAGTGTTGGCTGCCGGTACAAATAAAGTGGAAAAAGTAGCCAGCTACCTTTACATTCAGTAGCCGGCGTTTTTTCCTTCATTATTTTTTATTTTTTCACTTTTTTCTTCTACATCTTCCTCTATGCGATTTCCCTCAACCGGACTTTGATTGGGTGAAGCCTCATGTTGAACCGCTTCTTTTGCGTCGAGGACTACCCTGGCCCTATCCTGCCACTCTTTTACATTTCCCTCGTCCTGTGGGTCAGCTTCTTTTCTGCTGTCGCCGTGCAGCTTTTCCGGTCTTTTTTGTTCGGGAAAGCGGGAATCATTGTTTTCCATGATTATCAGCGTTTTATTAGATGTTTCCCAGTCCGATCAAGCTACTTCATTGAACTTTTGATCTCCTTGATCGTATTAAGATGCGCACGAAGCGTTGGCAGATTTTTAGCAGCAAAAGCTCTCAGATCAGCATCCTGTGCGTTACTGGCCATATCTTCAAAATTTTTAATGTTTTTCTCGTGGTGGTCAATCATTAGCTTAACATACTCCTTATCAAAGTCGGCTCCTGATTTTTCGGTTAGCTTCTTCAACTCATCCATATGATCCTCACCCGGTGCTGGTGGCAAAGTGATATTTTTCATACCAGCAAGACTTTTCAACTCATCACTCACTTTTGCATGATCGCTCACCATCATAGCACTAAAATCTTTAACCTGTTGGTTGCCTGATCTTTGTTGGGCTAATTCACTGGCCTGGATTTCCATCATACTTCCGCTGGCAGTATTTACCGCAAATTTTGATTCTTCTTCAGAAACAGGGATCATCACATCGGTATGCGTGGCCGAATCAAGTTTTATTTCATTAGACTCATTAGCGCTTCTTATGGCATCTGTGGATTCGTCGTTACACGCCTGAAATACCAATAAAGCTCCAACTGCCAGCAATAAGCTACTTAACTTTTTCATAGTTCTATATTTTGTTGTAGGCTATACTTTACAAATCACATGCCTTGCGGTAAATTGCAGGAATGAACCATGAAGCACAAGAGACAGTCTTTTCTGAGATAGTGAAAACAAGAAGAACCATTAAGCCCGATAAGATGAATGGGAAAAAAATTCCTGATGAAGCGATTTTGGAACTGCTTTCATTGGCGGATGCTGCTCCTACTCACGCAAAAACAGAACCCTGGCGGTTTATTGTCTTCTCCGGAGACAAAGTAAAAGAGTTTACCAGGCGACATGCAGATCTTTATAAATTGAATACTCCTGAGGCAAGTTTTACGCAGTTAAAATATGATAACCTGGAAAAATTGGGGAATAATGTTTCACATATCATTATTGCCTGGATGAAACGGGTACCCAATCATAAAATTCCGGAAGTAGAAGAAGTTGCTGCTGTGTCGGCTGCTATACAGAATGTCTTATTAGGAGCACGTGAAAAACAAATCGCCAGTTTCTGGAGTACGGGCGGCTTAACGTACCACCCTGCTTTAAAAAAAGAATTTAAACTGGGAGAAGAAGATATTATTCTCGGAATACTTTATTTAGGCTACACCAATGAATCATTCAAGGAAACAAACCGACTTATTCCCTTACAGGATAAAATTGAATGGATAAGATGATAATGAAGAACCCAGGTCTTGATCAGTTAGCGGCAAGGCTGGAAGGCGATTTGTATTATGATGATGTCATGAGAATTCTGTATGCAACAGATGCCTCTGCTTATCGCGAATTACCTCTTGCGGTAGCTATACCCCAAAGCACAGACGATATAAAAGAATTGATTAAATATGCACAGCAGCATAAAATCGGCTTAATTCCCAGAACAGCAGGAACTTCATTAGCCGGACAAGTAGTTGGAAAGGGAATTATCGTAGATGTTTCCAAAAACTTCACTAAAATACTTGAGTTCAATAAAGAAGAACGATGGGTTCGTGTTCAACCAGGAGTGATTCGTGATGAGCTAAATGTTTTTCTAAAACCCTATGGTTTTTTATTCGGCCCCGAAACGTCAACGGCTAACCGCGCAATGATCGGGGGAATGGTGGGAAATAATTCCTGTGGTTCAAATTCAGTTGTGTATAGAAGCACCCGCGAACATTTACTGGAAGTAAAAGCCATATTAAGTGATGGAACAGAAACTACTTTCAAATCGTTAAGTATAGATGAGTTTCATCAAAAATGTGAAGGATCGTCTCTTGAAGCAAAAATTTACCGTACAACAAGAAGTTTACTTAGCGATTATAATAACCAGGTAGAAATAAGAAAAGAGTTCCCTAAAAAAACGGTGGAGCGAAGAAATACCGGGTATGCTATTGATATTTTGCTAGACTCCGCTCCTTTTACTGCGGGAACGGAAGAGTTTAATTTTTGCAAACTGATTGCCGGATCTGAAGGAACACTGGCTTTCATTACAGAAATAAAATTAAATATTGTTCCTCTGCCACCGAAAGAAACGGGGTTGTTATGCGTGCATTTTAATTCTATTGATGAGGCTCTCCGCGCCAACCTCATAGCATTAAAACACAACCCTTCTGCCAGCGAGCTCATCGACCATTATATACTTGAATGTACAAAGGATAATATCGAACAGGCTAAGAACAGGTTTTTTGTGCAGGGCGACCCGGCTGCGATCTTGGTAATAGAATTCAAGAAAGAAACCAGGGAAGAAGTCGTGCAGGATGCGGCTAAAACTGAAGAAGAAATGAGGGCTAATGGACTTGGCTACCATTTTCCGCTTCTGTTTGGTGGAGATACTAAAAAGATATGGACACTTCGTAAGGCGGGACTTGGCTTATTAAGCAATCTGCCTGGCGATGATAAAGCCGTTCCTGTAATAGAAGACACTGCCGTTGATGTAAACGACCTGCCTGAATTCATACGTGAATTCAATGTGATACTAAAGAAGCATAATTTATATTCTGTTCATTACGCCCATGCCGGTTCGGGAGAATTACACCTGCGCCCGATTATCAATTTGAAAACAAAAGAAGGTAATGCACTATTTCGCAGCATAGCCGAAGAAATAGCCTCTCTTGTAAAAAAATATAATGGCTCCTTAAGCGGTGAACATGGCGATGGACGGTTGCGCGGTGAATTCATCAGGCAGATGGTAGGCGAAAAAAATTACGAGATACTGAAAAGAGTAAAACAATCGTGGGACCCGGATAATATATTTAATCCGAATAAGATCGTGGACACCCCGTCTATGAATACCATGCTTCGTTATACTCCTGGACAAAAAACACCCAGATTTGATTCCGTATTCAGATATCCCAACCAGGATGTTTTGCAACATGCGGAACAATGTAATGGTTCGGGAGATTGCAGAAAGACCCATATTTCAGGCGGCACTATGTGTCCATCGTTTATGGCTACACGAAACGAAAAGGATACTACCCGCGCCAGGGCGAATATTTTGAGAGAATTTCTTACCCATTCCAATAAAGTGAATAGGTTTGATCATAAAGAAATTTATGAGGTAATGGATCTTTGCCTGAGTTGCAAAGCCTGTAAATCGGAATGTCCGTCTAATGTTGATATGGCTAAATTAAAAGCCGAATTTCTTCAGCATTATTATGATAGCAACGGAGTGCCATTACGGTCGAGGTTGATTGCCAATTTCAACAACCTTTCAAGGCTTGGGGCGATTGTTCCTTCGGTGTATAATTACTTTATGACCGGCGCTGGGATCAGCAATATAGTAAAGGCTTTTTCCGGATTTGCAAAAGGCAGATCGATGCCAACATTGCATACAACAACACTGAGAGCCTGGTATAAAAAACATAAAACATCCAGTCAACGTGACGAATCAAAGAGAAGAGTTTACCTGTTCTGTGATGAGTTTACTAATTATAATGATACTCCGATAGGAATTAAATGTATTCTGCTGCTCGAAAAACTGGGATATGAAGTGGTGATCCCGGAACATACAGAAAGTGGTAGGGCATGGTTTTCAAAGGGACTTGTTCGTCATGGAAAAAAAATAGCCAATAAAAATATTGAGCTGCTGATTCCGCTAATCAGCGATGAAACGCCATTGATAGGCATTGAGCCTTCTGCTATTCTTACTTTCAGGGATGAATATCCAGATCTCGCAACAGACGAAAACCTGGAGAAAGCCTACTATCTAAAGAAAAATACATTTTTGGTGGATGAATTCCTGGCAAGAGAAATTGAGTTGGGAAATATCAGCAAGGATCTATTTACTACTGAAAAGAGAAAAATCATGCTACATGGCCACTGTCAGCAAAAAGCGCTTTCAGGAGTAGAGCATTCCGTGAAAATGTTATCCCTGCCCGAAAATTATACTGTAGAAGTTATTCCTTCCGGATGTTGTGGTATGGCTGGCTCTTTCGGATTTGAAAAAGAACATTTTGATATATCCATGCAAATAGGGAATCTTGTTTTATTTCCGGCTGTTCAAAAACAGGATGAAAATACCATTATTGCTGCACCAGGAACCAGTTGCCGGCACCAGATCAAGGATGGAACCGGAAAAAAATCCTGGCATACCGTCGAAGTGCTTTATGAAGCGCTGCTCAATAAGTGACGGCGGACATAGAAAATAATGATGAGCCTTAAGAAAGTAGTTGACAACAGATAAATACTTTTAATAAGAAAAGGTGGTTAATATGTGCGCATACTTATCAGGCATATGGTATTGCAGGTCTTATTATTCTCAAAAAATATATTGAATATATGCTGTGACAGTACGCCATTTTTTTCAGATGTTGATATATTCAACTGCTACTAAGATCAGACTTTCATCAGCGTTTCTATATCAAATTTTTTCATCTGCAAAAAGGCTTTTGTTACCTTGCTTGCTTTAGAAGCATCCTTTAGTAATTCGGGAAGGACTGAAGGGACAATCTGCCATGACAAACCAAACTTATCTTTTAACCAACCGCATTGTTGTTCCTGACCACCTTGTTTAAGGTTGTTCCAGTAGTGGTCAATTTCTTCCTGCGTATCACACATTACCTGGAAAGAAATAGCTTCTGTAAATTCACGGCCCGGTCCTCCATTCAGAGCTGTAAAAGCAAGACCATTTAATTCAAAGGCGATGGTCATTACTGTTCCTTCCGGCTGTTGGTGAAATTCAAAGCCTTCTTTTCCGTATCGGGCAATATTTGTTATACGACTATTCTTAAATATTGATGTATAAAATTTTACTGCATCTTCGGCCTGGTTATTAAACCAGAAACAAGGCGAAATAGTATTGGTTTTCATCAGTGTGTTTTTAGTTGTTTATTTGTCTGACCTACCGCTGTATAAATACTTTGGCAGATCGAAGGAAACCGCATGATCAATCTAACTTGTCTGTAAGATTAAATTATGACTACACAATTAGCCTCAATTGGCTTCTGCATATTTTTTAAAATTATCCAGGATAGCCTGCCATCCTCCTCTTTGCATTTCGATAGGGTGAAGCGATTCCGCTTCAAAAGCTTCAACTATTTTTGTTGTTTGTTCATGTGGTGTAAAAGTTATTTTAACTGTTCTTCCGTCTCCAAGCGTATAGGCAATGAATTCGTGAGTAACAACCTCATCGTATGTGCCTTCAAAATCGAAACCCGCGCTTCCGTCTTTTGCTTCCATTCTCGATACTAATTTTCCTCCGTTACGTAAATCATTTTTTGCGGAAGGAGTGTGCCATTCATCAGAAGCGTTATTCCATTTAACAATATGCTCTGGTCCGTTCCATAATTCCCAAACTTTTTCTACAGGAGCATTGACGTTTGTTGCGATTGTTATTACCTGCTTTTCCATGATTAAATGTTTAATGGTTTTGTTACACAAAGATGAAAAGAAGAAAAATATTTATAAATGTGCTGAAACGACAATCAGAGGGTGATTTTGCGACATAAAAAAACCCTCCGACTAAGCGGAGGGCCTTGGATTCAGCAGTTAATTTTTTGAATTATTTTGTAATAGTGATTTTTACATCAGCATAAGAAACCGCGTAGTTGTCATCAGTTACGGCCACTCTGAAAGTGTAAGTACCAGAAGTCCATCCTGTAACTTTTGTTTGTCCTGCATTTGGTGTTGCCAAAGTAACCGTGTTAGGACCGCTTACCTGGAACCACTGGAATGCTTTGATCCATCCATCAGGGTCTTTAGAGAGTGTAGCATTGAGGGTTGGGAACCAGTTCCAGTCAGCCGGAACGGTTTGATCTGAACCTGCGTTTGCTACAGCTGGTTTATTACCTGCTACGGGATTAGTTGACGGAGGAGGAGTTGAAGGTGTTGTAGGATTTGAAGGAGTGGTAACCTTTCCCGTGATGGTGATAACGACATCATCATAAGAAATAGCATTATTATTATCAGTTACGGCCACTCTGAAAGTGTAAGTACCAGAAGTCCATCCTGTAACTTTTGTTTGTCCTGCATTTGGTGTTGCCAAAGTAACCGTGTTAGGACCGCTTACCTGGAACCACTGGAATGCTTTGATCCATCCATCAGGGTCTTTAGAGAGTGTAGCATTGAGGGTTGGGAACCAGTTCCAGTCAGCCGGAACGGTTTGATCTGAACCTGCGTTTGCTACAGCTGGTTTATTACCTGCTACGGGATTAGTTGCTGGTGGAGGAGTCGTTGCTGGTGGCGTTGTGGGATTTGAAGGAGTAGTAACCTTTCCTGTGATAGTGACTTTTACATCAGCATAAGAAACCGCGTTGCTATTATCAGTTACTGTCACTCTGAAAGTGTAAGTACCAGAAGTCCATCCTGTAACTTTTGTTTGTCCTGCA
>CAZSFY010000011.1:39128-98475 GCA_964606315.1 uncultured Chitinophagaceae bacterium
TGAAAGTGTAAGTACCAGAAGTCCATCCTGTAACTTTTGTTTGTCCTGCATTTGGCGTTGTCAAAGTAACCGTATTAGGACCACTTACCTGACTCCATTTGAACGATTTGATCCATCCGTCAGAATCTTTAGAGAGTGTGGCATTGAGGGTTGGGAACCAGTTCCAGTCAGCCGGAACGGTTTGGTCGGAACCCGCATTTGCTATAGGAGGTTTATTGCCACTTGCCGGGGGAGTTGATGGAGGATTAGTGGGAGGTGTTGATGATACGCCACCACGGGTATGCAATAACATCCACTCATAAATATTGTATCCATCCACTCTTGAGCTCGGATCAAAAGCACGACCCCAGGTAGCGTTATGATCTACATCTGTGTAGATAGTAAGTTTTGTTTTTGATTTAATAGAGGGGTTATACTGTGTGATCTGGTTATAGAAAGTAGTACCCCATGAAGATGGAACCACAGCATCTTTGGTAGAATAGATACTCCATGAAGGGAGATTCTTGGATGCAATCTGCTGTGAAAGTGTAGCATTTGGTGAAGTGCCACCGCAAACAGGAACGATAGCTGCCGCGTGCTGGCCATATACTGCGGCCCAGTCCCATGTAGAGCCACCGCCCATACTTAAACCAGTTACATATATTCTGCTGGCATCAATTCTAAAGCGACTCTTTGCATAATCGATAACAGATTGAACCTCAGCAGCAGTTGGCCTGTTTTTAAATTGAGGTGCAATTACAATGAAAGAGAAGTTATTACTACCAACTTTAAAGTTTGCCGGGAAAGTTTTATTATTAAGATGACGGGTAAGGCCACAGCAACTCATTTTGCTAAGGCTGGTTCCAAGCTCTCCGATACCGTGAATAAAAATGATAAGAGGATAGTTTTTAGTTGTTTGGCTGTACATGGCGGGTAAGGCCTGCATAAAACCAGCAACATTCGAGTTAACATTCGCTACAACGCTCGTGTACACAGGAGCCGCAGTTTCAATAGCATCATTGGCTGTTGCCTCGCTGGCGATAGCCTCTCCTGTTAAGGAGGCATCTTCCTCGAGAACAGCATCTTTTTTACAACTGGAAAAAAACAGGGTGGATGCAGCTATAAAAGCTAGCAGATAGTTGATTCGCATAAATCAGAGTTTTTTTTAGGATAGTTTCGTAAGGAAATTGACGTGTTTGGGAAACCAAAACTATGCCAGAAATGAATGATGAGAAAGATCATCAAAATGGGGAAGCCAAATTGTTAAAAAACTGATCGAAATCAATTGAATTAAAAAAAACTACAATGTAATTAAATTAACTTCTGATCATACTTAATTTGATGTGATAGCAAGAGTATTTTACACTTTACATATATCAATGTCAGTAAAACGACAGCAACTGCGCTAAATATTGGTTTGCTATCGAAAATAAAAGAGCAAAAGGGTATATCACTTAAGTCATTTATTGGGTGTAAAAAGCCAGTAAAAAACCATGAGATTTTATAACCAGCTTAGGACGTTTAGAAAGGTCCGGAAATCATATAGCTTCTCTGCTTTTATAGTATAAGATACCCTGCTGCAGAGATTATCCGCCGATCGGGGTTTTGTCTTATCGCCGTATCATTTTCTGCACGGAAAGACAGAGGATATTAATTTTGTTGAATGATACACCAACAACTACTGCTCGTTATGGCAATGTTCTTCGCCATGGCCTTGTTGTATTTATTAAGTCAGCGCCTAAGAATTTCCTATCCTATTTTTTTGGTGATCGGCGGATTGGTCATTTCATTTATTCCGGGAACACCGGCGATAAGTATCGATCCCGACATGGTATTCCTTATTTTCTTACCACCTTTATTATTTGAGGCGGCCTGGGGCACTTCCTGGAATAGCTTCTGGAAGTGGAAACGCTCTATATTATTGATGGGATTCGGATGCGTATTCTTCACTTCTTTAGCTATAGCTTATTTATCGGTTAATATTATCCCGGGTTTCACACTAGCCCTGGGCTTTTTACTGGGCGGAATTATTTCTCCTCCTGATGCGGTAGCTGCAACATCTGTTTTAAAAGGAATGGAAATGCCCAGGAGAGGGTTAACTATTCTGGAGGGAGAAAGTCTCGTTAACGATGCTGCATCACTGACTATTTTCAGGTTTGCGGTGGCAGCTATACTAACCGGGCAATTCGTTTTTGAAAAAGCTGTTACAGATTTTCTCGTGCTTGCCGTAATGGGTGTATTTGTTGGCTTGGTAATAGGGCATATTTTGTATCTGGTACTTCGTTACTGGGCTAAATCATCTAGTATCACAACACCTATTACGCTTATTGCACCCTACCTGATGTACATAGTAGCAGAAGAATTTAATTGGTCGGGAGTGCTGGCAGTAGTAAGCGGGGGGTTGTTTCTCTCCTTCCGCTCAAAAGATTATCTGAACTACCATACCAGAATGCAAACCAAAGAGGTTTGGGAAACAATAGGATTTCTGCTGAATGGTTTTGTATTTATTCTTATCGGTCTTGAGTTGCCTGTAATTGTTGATGGACTGGGTAATTATTCAATCCGCGAGGCCATACGTTACTCTTTACTAATTACAGTACTAACTATTATCATCAGGATCATCCTGGCTTATATTATGGTTTATGTTCCCCGTTGGTTAAATCCTACTATCAGAAGCCAGGAAAATAGTCCCGGATTAAAACTGCCTTTTATCATTGGATGGGCAGGAATGCGTGGCGTAGTTTCACTGGCTTCGGCATTAGCTATTCCTTTCGTGCTGAATAACGGAGAAGCGTTTCCACTCAGAAACCTTATTTTATTTATCACTTTCGTAGTCATATTAGTAACTCTTGTATTTCAGGGACTTACTCTTCCTCTTATCCTTCGGGTAATGAAAGTGAAAGAGATAGATGAGATTACACCTCCTGAAGAGCAAATAGAAGAAATAAGATTACAATTAAAACGGCAATCGGTAATTTATCTTAATGAAAAATATACTCACCAAATCGAAAAAAGCGATACGCTAAGAAGTTTACGTGAACAAATAGAACAAAGTATTGCTTTGTCAGAAGAAGCAATGGCCGAACAAATCAACAGAGAAAGGATTGGATCTGACAAGCGCCTATATAATAAGGTAATGTTGGAACTCGTACAGGTAAGAAGAGATGAACTCCATAATATCAGCCAAGAGAAAAAATACGACGACGAAATAATCCGTGACCTGGAGTATAATCTTGATTTGGAAGAAGCCCGTTTAATGCGCGGATAACCAGGTTTCTGCATTTCATCGGTCAAAATATGACGTTCATAGAATAACAAAAGATCTGGCTCTTTCTCCATGATAGTTTAGCGCATATTTTATCAATATGCGTTTATTTACTTTTTTATTAGTTGCTACATTGTCGGTGTTTTCGTGCACGCAGCGCGTGATGGATAATAATGATAATGAACCGCCACCCGGCGATGTTAATGAAGAGAATGACTGGAGCGGTTACGCTACATTTATTTCAAGGTCTTCTTCTTCCACTTCTTCCAATGCTGAATATGTACAGATAGAGTCTTCTTCCTTTACTGAATATAAAATGGATGCTGTGCTTTCGCGGGGATTGGGAACCGGCGGCAGCTCTTTGGTGAAGAATAGTATGTACAGGCATACCAGCAAGATTGATGGTAAAGTGAGTGAAAATATGGTCAGTGGGAATGCACATGGCAGTATGCGCACCGATATTGACGTTTCTATTAACGGCCATGACAAATCCTATTCATTTTTTATCCCTATTCCCGCTTGTTTTGGTGAACAGATTAATAGCCATGCAGATGGAAGCTCCACTGTTAGCGAAATTGCTGAAGGAGAAGCAATGATACAGGTAGAGTTTCAGCCGATGGGTGATAATCCCAATGTGTTAACCGGCGAAATCAAGGAACAAAATGTGGGACCGAACGGAGAAGTATCTGAAACTATTTTACGCTGGTCGTTTGTGAAAGGTCCGCTCGATGTTGAACTGATCGTTACCCCGCAGGATTATGAAAGCTGGCTTCCTGTGCCCGGTAAAACAGAAAACATTGTCGGCTCACAAATGACGGTTGGTTTGAAATTACAGGGAAAAGATGGAAAAGAGCCGAAGTTAAAAGCCAAAACATTTGAATTACAACTTGCTAACACTTCTACCGAGCCGGGTATCGCCATCAATTATCCAGTTGTTATAAGTAACGAAAAAAAACCTGACCTGCGTTTTCTTGGAAATAATACAACTCAGGAGGGGCAGGAGCTGGTGATTGCTCCCGCTGATGGGCAAACGGCGGTGGCGTCGATAGGCGCTTATGATGGCGGAGGATATACGACATTGCGTGTTGAAGCTGTTTTAGAAGGCGGAATAAGAATACTCGGAACACTGAATACTTCCAGTGGCGAGACAGACATAGATATTCCTAAAAGAAAAAAAGGATCGAAAATCGGCGAGGCATGGTTAAAACAATACGGTGATCTGGCAGAAAATTTTGACAAGGAATCTTCTAATGGCAATAACAATGATGGTGATGGCTTAACGGCGTATGAGGAGTATAGAGGTGTTTTTTCCGCCGGGCAATTCAGGAGACTCGATCCAACAAAAAAAGAGCTTGGCATACGGATCAGCAAAAGTCTTGAATCCAGCTTCAAACCGGGACTTGATCTGTTCAGCAATGCATCCGGAGTTGCCCTCATCAAATTATATGATAATGAATTAGGAAGTGATAGGATCATCAATAAAAACAGAGGCGTAAATCATGGTATCATGCAACATGCCCTGCTGCTTGAAAATGCAAAATTGGATACTGGCATAGTAGGCAGAAATGAACCCGAAACAGAAAATGGAAAAACGCCTAAGCAGTCAATGAGAACAGTCGTTGACCTTGACCAGATAGCCGAACTCTATGCTGCCCAGGAAGCAGAAGTAGCAAAGAAAGGAGAAGCAATGCCTTATACGCTTGAAGATGAAGTGGCCAATACTATAGCGCATGAACTGGCACATGGCGTATTTGTTACCCATCATGGACCGAATTCAGTAGTGATACCCCGTACAGCTGAGAGAAATCATAAGCCACCATATAAACTATACGATTCCAAAGGCAACGAAATGGAAATTCCGAAAGAAGGAAAGGCAATGAAAAATGTTGGTGATAACCATGGAAATGAATCGAGTGGAGACTTGAACTGTATCATTGCCTATACTTCCAGATATCAGTGGTATTTTGAACAAACCACCGATCGCACACTTGTCTATAGAGCAGTGCCGCTATTAGTGCCGGGAAAAATATTCTGTACTTCAGGTGATCCTACCGGAATTAATATAAATGGATTTTTTGGACGCTCGCACAAGGGAAATTGTCTAGGCCAGATCAAGATAAAAGATGTTAATGTGTAATGTAAATTAAATATATGAGAAAGTTCTTTCAAAAGAAAATAGCTGGATCAACAAGAGGATATTTAATATTAGGAATGGTAGGTATAACGCTAATGAATACACTAATGGCTTGCAATAAGAAAGATAGTATCGGCGAGACTCCAGACAAAGGATATTTAAAGGGCAAAGTAACCGATACAAAAGGCGAGCCTATTGCAGGAGCTACTGTTATGGCCGACAACACTATTTTGTATAATTCAAATATTCAGAGTGTAACCCAATCGGATGGTACTTATTTGATTAAGATGTCAAAAAACGGAGCGTACAGAGCGTATGCATGGATAAATAAACAGTATAACGGCAAAAGCTATCAGCTTTACCTTGACCCGGATAATACAGAAGGATTTACTGATGAAGGAGCAGTTGTCAATTTTCGTTGGCGCCTTACAGGAAAACAACCCGAACCTCAAAGTAATTATTATGGTGGAATAATATTGATTGATAATGTTTCGGGCTCTATGCTTTATGATGTTGAAAATATAGTTTTTACGTTGGTTCCTGTCGGACCTCTTATTGACGGGTCAGTAGGGACAATGCTTATTTTGAAAAGTGGTGACCCCGGATTGGAAGAATACAGCAGGCTGGCAGATATTCCAATCGGGCAGTATAAAGTTTCTGCAAAATATCTTCCCGAAAACAAACCCTTGAAATTGCGGAATCAGTATAATGCAAATGCTGTACATGAAGAAGAATTAGTGTTGGATTTTGAACCCTCTTCACGTGATGGCGATAATATGGCTAGCGTTGAATATTCTGATTTGTAAATGGTAAAGGATATATTTTTGTGACTTGAGAAATATATTGAATAAAAGACTGGTGTGGAATATCAGGGTGTACCAATTGTTACTCTGGTTTTCTCTGACGTTTGTGTATGGATCTGTTTACTATTCAGCGCTTTTGCTAAACCTAATAGAAACAGCGCCACATGAAGCGTATGTTGTGGCCGGTTACATGGGGATTATTCTTTTTACAAGATCGGTTTTAACCATACCATTTTGGTGGCTCTTTTTCCGCAAATATCGAAAAAAACCAATGTGGCTTCAGATATTACTGCATTGTGTATGCGTGGTTCTTTTTGTGTTAGCTGCCTATGGACTCGAGGAAACGCTATTCGTTTGGTATGCAGATTTTACAAATGCAACAATAAAGCTGCATGCTAATTTTTATATGCCGGCGTTGCATTATCTGATGCAATTCAGTCTTATTCATGCTTTTAATTTTTGGCTATTGGTTAAGAGACAAACAATAAAAGAAAAGGAGCTTCGCGAATTAGCCTACCAGGCAGAGTTAAATGCATTGAAAGCCCAGATAGAACCTCATTTTTTATTTAATACACTGAATAGTATTAGCGCAACGGTAACTAAAGAACAGGAAGAAACCAGAGTACTGATAGCTAAACTGGCAGATACCTTCAGGTATGCTTTACGATCTACGCAGGTTGATCATGTATTATTATCGGACGAACTTGAATTTATCAGGACCTATCTTGAATTGGAAAGAGAGCGGTTCATTGAACGTTTGCAGATTAATATTGTAGCAGATAAAGGAGTAGAAAGTATATATATACCACCAATGTTATTACAACCCCTGGTAGAAAATGCTTTAAAACATGGAATAGAGCCATCAGTACAAGGAGGACGTATTAGTGTTGAATGCCGGTTAGGGAAACAATATGTTTATATTGAGGTATCCGATACCGGAATGGGTTACGAAGGAGATCCTGCAAGTCTGCTTACTAACGGAAAGGGAGTAGGGCTTTCTAACACTGCCATGCGATTGGAGAAATTGTATAATGAAAAAATAACTATTACAAGGAATCAGCCTTCAGGTCTTAAATTCTCTTTTAAAATTCCAACAAACAACTATGAAGCATAAAAAAGTAATTATCGTTGATGATGAGTCTGCTGCACGATTGATATTGAAACAGTATTTGCAGGATTACCAGGAGTTGATTATTGTTGACGAATGTAAAGATGGCCTGGATGCTGTTGCTGCGATTAATCGTCATGAGCCCGATATTGTGTTCCTCGACATACAGATGCCTGGTCTGAGTGGTTTCCAGGTGCTAGCCAATATTATTCATGTTCCCCAGATTATTTTTACTACAGCCTACGATCAATATGCTTTGAAAGCATTTGATGCTAATGCTATCGATTATCTTCTTAAACCTTATACTAAAGAAAGATTTCAGCAGGCATTGTCGAAGTTGCTGGTTAAAGGATCTAATATGCAGGGACTGGAGACGCTTGTTGAGCATTCAACGCGTACGGGAGAGAAATATTTCCGTAAAATTCTTTTACAAAGCGGTTCGAAAATGGTGAGTATAGATGTTAGCGATATTTTTTACCTCGAAGCTGATAAGGATTATACCCGCATTTATACAGCCAACAGAACCTTTTTGAGTAGCCAGGGTATCAGCACTCTTGAACAGAAATTGGATAATACTATTTTCATGCGTATTCACCGGTCGTATATTATAAACATAAACATGATCAAAGAATTTTATCGGAATGGCAGCGATAATTATGTTGTATTGAAAAATGAAACTCCATTAAGAGTCAGCCGTGGATACGTTGATAATATCAGGAAGATGATTTATTAGGGTTGCTTTCTTAATTATCCTTATGGGATATTGTCTGTTTTATATGGATTGTTTACAAATTAAAAGAGTTTATCCCTGGTTATACTGCTTACGAAAACCTAATGGATTGATTTTATAGAGTTGCTTAAATTGACGGTTGAAATGAGCGAGATTATTAAAGCCGCATTGAAAATAAATATCTGAAATACTTAGTAGTTCATTCTCGACTAATAATTTTGTTGCATAGTTTAATCTCAACTCATTCACGAACCTTTGGACAAGGGTCGAAGATATTGTTCTTCATTCTTATACCAGTTGCGTTGGCCGGGGTTTGGCGTTCGGCGTTCGGGTGGGAAAGTCCGTAGGAGTTTCACGTTTGAACGTCGGCCGGCCTGACGCCAAATCCTTGTTAACGGCTGTATTTTTTATTAGAGTTTAATTGTCCGTTCTATATTTATTTCTTCTAAAAATGTTTCATCGTGCGACACAACAATTAGCGTTCCTTGATATTCGTTTATGGCTGTCGTCAAAATTTCAACATTCTGAATGTCTAAATTATTTGTCGGCTCGTCAAAGATAATTATGTCTGGCGACTCGCTGTTTATTGTCAGGCAACAAAGCAACAAACGCATTCTTTCGCCACCGCTCAACGCAATGCAAGGTTTGTCCCAATCATCTTTTGTAAACAAAAAGTGGTTTAAGCGGATTTTAATTTCGTGTTCTTGTAGTGCCGAAATGTTGAATTGTTGGGCTTGTTCGTAAACTTTCAGTTTGTTGTCGAGCAAAGAATAGCCTTGGTCAATGTAAACCGATTTGTTGTCTGCCCGATAAATTGTCCCTGTTTGTGGTTCAATGTCTTCCAAAATGAGTTTTATCAAAGTTGTTTTTCCCGAACCATTTTTTCCTTTCAACGCAATGCGGTTACCACTTGTGATTTGAAAATTCAGGTTGTCTTTCCAAAGCGGTTTGTTGTTGTAGCCGAAGTTAATGTCTGTTGCGGTAAACAAGATTTTCCCTTTGTGCAACGCTGAATTGTCAAACCCGAATTTCATTTTGTCGATATCGGGCAACGAAGAACGAAGCTCTTGTAAGTCTTGCAAAAGCCCACCGGTTTTTTCTGAGTGAACACTTTTCAATTTTGAAGTGCTGTTTTCAGCATTGTTTCGCAAAGTGTTCATCATTATTCGGGCAACGCCCGCTTTTTCTTGCTTGCCTTTACCACGACTGTCTAATTTTTGTTGTCGTTCCAATGTTTCCCGTTCTTTTTCTTTGGCTTTTCGCAACGCTTTTTCTTTGCTTTGAATGTCTTGGTTCAAAGCATTGTTTTCTATTTGTTTTTGTTCTGCATAAAAGTCGTAATTATCGCCATAAACTTTAATTCCGTTTTTGCTTAATTCGCAAACGCTGTCCAACAGATTGAGTAATTTTCTGTCGTGGCTCACAACAATCAACGTGCTTTTTGTGGTTTTAATGAAGTCATACAAAAGTTGTCGGCTTGCGATGTCTAAATGATTGCTTGGCTCGTCCAACAAAATCAATTCGGGTTGATGAATGGAAATTCCCGACAAAAAAACTTTTGTTTTTTGTCCGCCACTTAATGTTTCCATTTTTTGCGACAAATTCAATTCGTTAAGTTGCCAATAATTTAATGCTTCGTTGCAACGGTCTTCAATTGTCCAATCGTCATTGAGCAAATTAAAATTTTCTTCACTTGTATTTCCGTTCAAAATTTCTTTCAAAGCGTTCAATTTGTCTTCAATTCGCAACGCTTGTGCGATTGTCAAATGATTGAATTGTCCGAAAATCTGCGGAACATAATATAGCTCGGCCCCAACGCTTATTTGTCCGTTTGAAGGCTGAAGTTTGCCTGTAATAATTTTGAACAAAGTAGATTTTCCTACTCCGTTATTGCCGATTAATGCTGTCTTTTCGTGATTGTTTACTGTCAGATTGATGTCGCTAAACAGTAAATCTTTGCTTGGGTGTGTATATGAAATGTTTTGTAGAATAAGCATAATTTCTTTCGTTAAAAGATGAAACAATACAACGACCGATGTACAATTGTTGCTCTTTGTCTGTCTGAAAGAAATTATATTTTACATTTCGGTTTTCTTAAATTTTTGTGCCTGCAAATATACAAACTTTTCGTTTAGTGCTGTCGGTCGTAATATTGCCAAGCCGAATGTTGTGCGTTCGCCTTATTCGTCTGAAGAACTGCCGTATGACATTTTCATAAGCTCTTTTAAAAGCTCTTTATTTTTGGTTATGTCATTTCTGTCAACTCTTATACGATAACGTCCCCATTTACTATCATAGTCCATTGTATCAAGCTTCGCGGCGTCCAATTTTTCTTGAATTTCGGGAGATTGCTTCAAACGTATTTCAACCAACATGCTGCTTTTTTTCGCTCTAAAGATTGTAAAATTGTTTGGCTGTCCGTTTTTTGCAAGCCCGATATAATATTTGTTATACTTTAATTCTAAGGCGGGGCTAAATTCTTTAACTATGTCAAGAAGTTGGTCTGCTAATGCAACAGTTTGTTTTGTTCCTCTGTTGGTTTCCCAATAATTTCTGTCAGTAACTTCCTTTGTCTCCTCATCCTCTTCAACGAGTCCCAAATTAACTTCGTCAAGAACCGTTGTAAAAATCAATGAAACTTCATTTTCCGAAAATTGATATGCTGACATTTGAATTGCTATTAATGGAATATAACCATTAAACAGCCCTATTACATTTAAGAAGCGGCTTGTAATATCTTCGGCAATAATTACTGCACAATGGTCATACTGTGGGTAACGTTTTCTTTCAATGTCCCAATACTCAATTGTGCGAATTATGTGGCTTTCATCAACTTTTCCAAGTTGGATTTCCGCTTCATATCGCCTTTTGCTTTCAACATCTTGTAATAAAAGGTCAAGTCGCCCAGCTTTTGGATGAATACGTTCTTTGTCTTTTAAAATGATGTCACCAAGCCCCAATATTGTTGGGTCGTCTGCAATGACTTGTTGTACCCAAGTTTCATTTAGAACTTTATGCGTTAGTAGATTAAGTTTTTCTGGTTTAACTAATTTCATAATGGTTTGTAAATTTAAGGATGTCCCAAGGGTGATGCCTAACGGACCGCGTATTGGCGATGTGGCGGCATTCTGTGTTACGTCTGCCCCGTGCCGCTGCTGATTAAAGATACAAAAGCTCATTGTTTATTCTGTTGCTCGGCGTTATTCGTTGGCAGGAACTGGAGCTGAATAGCTAACAAAAAGCTAAGAATATATTTGTCGTTTCGCCATATTGCCAAGCCGAATGTTATATGCCGCATCTTGTCATTCTTCGTCGCGTATTCTATTTCTCGCTTTTTTGATAATGTCTTTGTAGTCAGGTTTGAAAGGCTCAACTAATTGTTTTTTCAATTGTCCTTGTAAAATCCAAAGTGTTTTCTGTTCTGCCTGGTCTTCAAAAATGTCTGGGTGTTCTGTTTCATTGAACCGTGCTAAAAATTCGAATAGAACCAATGCTTCGCCTTTAGTAGTAGTCAAGTTTAAGTGTTTGTCAACGTTTACACTCAACTCAATTTGTTTGCAATGAATTCTAATTCGTTGTCCGTTTTCAAAAAAGTAAAGAATGTCGTCTCCGTTGTTTGGTTTTGATTGCGAAACAATGCTGTCGTTGATTTCTCTTGCTGTCGAAGAGAAAAATGTAATTTCGTTTAAACAACTATCATCTTCATAAGTGCTATTTTCGTCTTGGTCAATAACTTTCAAGTAAGTCACCGTTTTATGTGTCAAAATCAAACTTGAAAATTCGTTTTTATCAACCCAATCGCCACTTGTTTTTTTCCAATGTAGTTTAATCTCTCTGTCTGCTATATTGTAGTCAAAACCAACAAAATCAAAATTGTTATGCAGGTCAATATGTCGTCCTGCAAGAGTCAAAGCGTGATTGTCAGTTATGTCGAAATTTACTTTCATTGCGGTGTTGTTCTAAAGTGGCATATAACAGTTCGAGGCTTGGCGTTCGGGCGTGAAAGCCCGCAGTAACTTTCACGCTTGAACGTCAGCCCACCTGACGCCAAACCCTTGTTAGCGACTATGCTATTTGTTAGTTTGTCCATTAAGATATTCCAAAAGTTTAGTTGCAGATAATTTTCCAAATTCATTAGCTGCTTTTGGGCTTGCGCCTGTAATCAATTTTCTGTCGGCAAAACAAGTTTTGTCTGCTTTTGTGTTTACAATACTTACACCTAATTTATTCAACTGTTCCCCGAAAAACCAAGTCAACTGTCCGGGCATATAACCGATTAAAGGCGTTTGTCTGTCAACCTTGTCCGGAAAGGCAGCAATTTTATATCCGTTGAAAATAAATGGCTCGGTGTCATTTGTAGGTTTTGCCGCAAGCAATGCGGCAGGTCCGTGACAAATTACCAAATTGAACAGGTCTTTTTTGAAAGCCCACTTAATTAAGTCGCCAACATTTTTGTCGTCTGGTAAATCAATCAAAGCACCGTGCCCACCCGGAATGTAAATAGCAATGTAGTTACGATTGTTGTCAAAGTTGTTTTTTGCAAAGTCGGCAATGCTGTTTGGTTTGTCAAACTGACTTTTATATTCGTCATAGATTGCCATAACATTTTTGTCTTTTGTCGGCATTGCCCACATTTCAATTTTTACGGGTTTGCCTGTCGATGTAAAAATATCAAAATCAAATCCTGCTTTTTTCAAATGTAACATTGGTACAAGCATTTCCACAGGGTGATTACCCGTAGAAAATTTCTTCCCATTTGTCATTGTCAGTTGCGATTGTTCTGTGCACACGACTAATATTTTGAGTTGTTTGTCTTTGTTGGGATTACTGAAATTTATTTGAATGTAGTCTGTCGTGTCCGAAGTCGCCAACTTCAATGATAAGTTTGACGGACTGTAAGCCCCATCTTCGGTTGGGTTGGGATTAAGTCCAAAAAGTTTTTTTATCATATTGCAAAGTTCAGTAAAATTTTGTCAGCTCAAAGTTCGCAGTGTTGTTCAAGCATAGCAGCTAACGGTTAGGGCTTTATGCAAGTTGGGAATTAGTATACCGTCTGCGGATGACCGCTGCCGATTGAAAATTTATTGTTGAAGCTATGTACAAAAGTTGATAGTTATTTGTCTGCTGGAACTGAAACTGGGGTTTGCAAATAGTTGATGTTACAATGTAAAGCCCAACTTGCATAAAACCCAATGTTAGCGGTTTGTGCCTTGTTTGGTTAAAGTGTTTACAATAGAGCATGCAGATAATTTGCTGTTTCTTTAAGCCCAGTGTAAGCTCCCCCGAACTCCGGCCACGAGTATTAGAGTTATCAATTAATTGAATTGTTTAGTAAAACACATTTTGTATTGTGAGTAGCATCAATGAAAATAAGGAAAATTTTTAATGTGTTGTTGGCTTGCGGTTATTTGTGCTGTTGTATTAATCAGATAAATTCTATTTATCAATCGATTTTGCTCTTGGTCGTAAGATCGTCGAGGGGCAGATAATATTTATGAGTTGCTTATTGGCGACATGAAGATATCCTTCGGTTGATTTGATATTAGAATGACCAAGAAGTTTTTTTAATATATCCAATGTCCGTACTCTTGTCGGGTAAATGGGTGACAAAACTATGCCGTAGGCTATGTGTGCCTACCTGCTTTAATATTCCGGTCTTTCTTTTGGCATTGTTAAAAATCTGCTGTACGGTTCTCACAGGATAGATTTTGAAAGTGCTTTCAGATTCAAGGAGATATACGCGGCGAAGGCTTATATTAAGAAGCACTTCAAAACTAAATAGCCCCTTCAGGATAATATAAAGTAAAAGCTGAGTGCCTATTATCTGAATAAGAGATACGGCCTTAATCCTGACTGACAACAAAAAACCCCAGCTAATGCCAGGGTTCATTGCGTGGTGTGGGGCGGGATCGAACCGCCGACACAAGGATTTTCAGTCCTTTGCTCTACCGACTGAGCTACCGCACCTTCTAATCACTTTGGTCGCAGCGAACATATTAAAATTCACTAACAACCTCAAAGTTAGCCGTTTCTGGCTGACTGTCAGTAAAAACGGACGGCAAAAATAGGGCATTCACGGCATAAAAAAGATTTAAACAGAGAAATTTATGCCTAATTCTAATTATTGTCCCCTGCCAAAACGAGGAGGGGGAGAATCCTTTAACTACTTTGCCTCATATCAAATAGGGAGAAAGTCAAATTCTTTGCTGCTATCTTTTGCCGAACACGGCAATGGTTCATTTCTTTACTTATTTCGCTCCCTATAAATGAGGACGAAAGTCAAATTCTTTGCTGCTATCTTTTGCCGAACACGGCAATGGACTATTTCTTTACTTATTATCGCACCTGTAAAAGAGGGAGAGAGTTAAATTCTTTACGGTTGTCTCTTGGTGAACAAGGCGACAGCCCGCTTCTTAATACTATTACCAAACAGGATCTGAGCCAATTAGTTGCCGTATACACTCAAAAATTTGATCCTCATAATTTTTAACTGCTCCCAGGTAAAGTTGCCATCAGCTAACTCTTCCTGTGCTACCTGCAGTGATGAGGTTTCACAGTTCTTGAAATATTCCAGTATATCTTCCTGCTCGTACTCATCGAGCATCTCGTCAATCGCGTAATCTAAATTGAGTTTTGTGCCGCTGGCTGCTATGGTCTCCATGTTTTCCAATAACGCATCTAACCGGAGATCTTTATTCCTGGCAATGGTTTCTAACGGGATCTTTTTGTCGACCTGCTGAATGATATACACTTTATTCAAACTCTTATTGGCTACGGACTTCATTACGAAATCATCGGGACGCTCAATATTATTCTCTTTTACATATGTAGCAACCATTTCCACAAAAGGTTTTCCATACCGCGCAGCCTTGCCCTTACTTACGCCCTGACATTTTTCCAATTCCTCAATAGTACGTGGATACATAGTAGCCATATCCTGTAGGGATGTTTCGAGGAATATCACAAAAGGAGGAAGTTTTCTCTTCCTGGATTCCTGCTGCCTGAGCTCTTTTAACATGTTAAACAAATGCTCATCAGTTGATGCTCCTTCAACGGCGTCATCATCGCTTTCGTCATCATCGTCGGCGTGGGCATCTTCAAAAAGGTTGTTCAACACTATCATAAAAGATTTAGACTTTTTTGCAAAGTCCTCACCTTTCTTTGAGATCTTAAGAATACCGTAATCTTCTATGTCTTTAGTAAGCAGCTCGTGCAGTAACATTTGTCTGATCAGCGAATTCCAGTAATGAGCGGGTTCATCTTTGCCTATACCAAACTCGGCAATGCCGTTGTGCCGGAACATAGTAATATTGGGAGTGAGCCGGCCTATAAGAATATTCACTACATAATCGGTAGCGAAACGCTCATCAAGGGCTTTAATAACTTTTATCACTTTAATCGCATTGGCACGCGCCTCCACTTTTTCTTTTGGATGCAGGCAATTGTCACAGTTGCCGCAGTTGTCCTCTGAATAATCTTCCCCGAAATAACTGATCAATATTTTTCTTCTGCACACTCCACTTTCAGCATACGCAACGGTTTCTCCTATCAACTGAGCGCCGATTTCACGCTCGCTCAAAGGTTTATCACGCATTAAATGCTCGAGCTTGGAAACATCTTTATGGGAGTAATATAATATACATTTGCCCTCAAGTCCGTCCCTGCCGGCCCTGCCTGTTTCCTGGTAATAGTTCTCTATACTTTTAGGAATATTGTAATGAATAACAAAGCGGATATCCGGTTTGTCAATGCCCATTCCAAAAGCGATAGTAGCCACAATGACCTGGACCTCTTCATTCATGAACAAATCCTGCCGCTCTGCACGTTGCTTACTGTCTATACCGGCGTGATAGGCCACTGCCTTGATATCATTCTTTTGTAAAAGTTCAGCTAGTTCTTCGGTGGTCTTTCTGTTGGTGGTATATATGATGCCCGACTTTCCTTTATTCTGGCTGATAAACTTTACTATACTTTTCAGCGTTTGTTCTTTCTTTATCTTAGGCTGAATCTCATAATAGAGATTGGGCCGGTTAAAAGAAGAAATAAAAATATCAGGCGTCCTTAAACCGAGATTCTTGATAATATCATTTTGTACTTTGGGTGTAGCCGTTGCCGTTAGGGCGATCATCGGTGAGCGTTCGTCAATCTGTTCCATCATCTCACGTAGGCGGCGGTATTCAGGTCTGAAATCATGCCCCCATTCGGAAATGCAATGTGCTTCGTCAACTGCAAAAAAAGAAATTTTAAGACCCTTGAAAAATTCAAGGTTTTCCTGCTTGGTGAGTGTTTCTGGCGCCACATATAACATCTTTGTCCGACCCGATAGGAGGTCTTCACGAACAGTATGGATCTGTTTCTTCGAAAGAGTTGAATTCAGAAAATGCGCGACATCGTCATCGCTACTATAGCTGCGCACAAGATCTACCTGGTTCTTCATCAGCGCAATAAGCGGACTAACAATAATGGCGACTCCTTCGCTGATAATGGCGGGCAACTGGTAGCATAAACTTTTTCCCCCGCCGGTGGGTTTGATCACAAACGTATCGTGTCCGGCAAGAAGGTTCTTTATTATCGATTCCTGGTTGCCCTTAAATGAATCAAATCCAAAATGTTGTTGAAGGGCCTGTTTTAAAGAAGAAAGTTCGTCTCCCTGCGAACCAGACTCTTGTTTGGTTCCGTTCTTACGTTTCCGGATAGTTCCGGCAGTTTTTTTGGCTGTGGTCATTTTCTCAAATAGTTTCCTCCTCGCAAATCTTAGAGGTATCAGTTTTGTGTTCAGAGTCTGCGAATTTAACCCATTTTAATCTCTGTCCGCAATAAAACCAAGTTAAAGATTTGAAAATCGCGTAGGTTTGTGACCTGATGACAGTAGACTCTATACCAGATATCAGGCGTGCTGCCCAGCGAACCATTCAACTTGAAGCACAGGCTGTTGCTTCGCTTCAGGCAATGGTTAACGATGACTTTGAAAGCGCTGTAAAGATCATTGCTGCTAACACAGGCAGATTAATAGTAAGCGGGATAGGAAAAAGCGCAATCATAGCGCAAAAAATGGTGGCTACCTTTAATTCAACCGGCACACCTGCTGTTTTTTTACATGCAGCCGATGCTATTCACGGTGATCTGGGTATGATTCTCCCTCATGATATAGTGATGATCGTAAGCAAAAGCGGCGACTCGCCCGAGATCAAAGTACTGATACCTCTTATCAAAAGTTTCGGGAATAAGGTCATTGGTATGGTGGGAAATGTACATTCCTATTTGGCCCGTCAGGCGGATATTATCCTCAACACCACTGTCGACCAGGAAGCTTGCCCTAATAATCTTGCTCCTACCAGCAGCACTACCGCGCAATTGGTGATGGGTGATGCCCTGGCCATTGTGTTGATGGAAATGAAGGGTTTTAGCAGCAGTGATTTTGCCAAGTTTCATCCAGGTGGAATGCTGGGTAAAAAATTATACCTAAGGGTTTCCGATCTCTTTATTAATAATGAAAAACCATCGGTATTACCTGACGCTACGTTAAAGAATATTATTGTAACGATCTCGAAGAACAGGTTAGGCGCTACGGCAGTAATAGATGAAGAAAATAATGTGTTGGGTATTATTACTGATGGTGATTTAAGAAGAATGCTTGAAAAGAACGAACCGCTCGATAAGGTGATGGCCAAAGATATTATGAGCGTAAATCCACATGCCATCCCCCCCGAAGCGCTGGCCGTTGATGCACTGGAAAAGTTGAGAAAAAATGACATCACTCAATTAATAGTGGCCAAAGACAAAAAATATCTGGGTTTTATCCACTTGCACGACCTGGTGCGGGAGGGTCTTATTTAAACTTTAATATCAACAATGAATAGAAACCACTATGTAGTTATCATGGCAGGAGGAATAGGCACCAGGTTCTGGCCTATGAGTCGTACAAATTTTCCCAAACAGTTCCTTGATATACTGAATATTGGTAAAACACTTATTCAGTCCACTTTTGACCGGTTCGCCTCTTTTATTCCCCCCGATAATATTTACGTGGTCACTTCAGAGGAATATGTCAATATTGTTAAGAAACAACTTCCGCAGTTGCCACTGCAAAACATACTTGCCGAGCCGTCCAGAAAAAATACAGCTCCCTGTATCGCCTATATTTCTTTCAAACTGCAAACGCTCAATCCCGATGCTTTGCTGGTTGTAGCGCCGGCAGACCATCTGATCTCTGATAGCATTGCTTTCACCAAGGTTTGCTTTGAAGCGCTGGCATTCGTTCGTAAACACAATGCGCTTATTACATTAGGAATTAATCCCACCTATCCCAATACCGGGTATGGATATATTCAATACGAACAACATTCTGTTTCGGCTAATGTCTATAAAGTAAAAACATTCACGGAAAAACCCAATATAGAACTGGCCACCGCTTTTATTAATAGTGGGGAATTCTTATGGAATGCGGGGATATTTGTGTGGCAGGTGAAGAATATTATCCTGGCCTTTGAAAAATATATGCCCGAATTATTTGAATTATTTTCGGCGCAAAAAGAAAAATTCAATACACCGGAAGAAGAGAATGCACTGCAGGAAATTTATCCTTTTTGTACAAGCATATCTATCGACTTCGGCATTATGGAAAAAGCCGATAATGTATATGTAATACCCTCTTCCTTTGGATGGAGCGATTTGGGAACCTGGAACAGCGCTTACGAACATCTTGAAAAAGATACCCATGACAATGCCATAGCGGCCAGTAATGTATTGCTGATGGACACTAACAACTCTATTGTTCAGGCTAACGATAATAAACTTGTTGTGCTCCAGGGATTGTCTGATTATATTATTGTAGATACTGACGATGTACTGCTAATATGTAAAAAAGAAAAAGAGCAGGAAATAAAAGAATATGTAAGCGATATAAAACGACAGAAAGGAGATAAATACCTGTAATGCTCCTTGTCTCATTCATGTAGTTTTAAAGTGATACGTTATGATCCCACTTAGCAATATATTGTTTATCGATATTGAAACAGTTCCGCAATATTCTGCCTACGAATTGGTCCCGGAAACCTGGCAACAATTATGGTCGAAGAAAGCGGAAATCCTGCTCAGGAACAACCGTGACGAATTAACTATTGCTGAGATTTACGATAGAGCCGGTATTTACGCGGAGTTTGGAAAAGTTATTTGCATCAGTTGCGGAATTATACAAGGTTCGGGAGAAGGAAAAACTTTTTCTATAAAATCATTCTTTGGTCATGATGAAAAAGAAGTGTTGAGAGATTTTTGTGAAATGTTATCCAAATGGGAAATAGGCGCACAAAAATATTTATGTGCCCATAATGGAAAAGAATTTGATTTTCCTTTTCTCTGTCGCAGGATGATCATCAACAATATCTCTATTCCTCCCTTGCTGATGATTGCCGGAAAGAAACCCTGGGAAGTAAATCTCCTTGATACTATGGAGCTATGGAAATTCGGAGACTTCAAAAGCTACACTTCACTTGATCTATTGGCTAATGCATTGAATATTCCTACTTCCAAAGATGATATTGACGGTAGTATGGTAGGCCGGGTTTATTGGATAGAAAATGATCTGGAAAGAATAATAACCTACTGCCAGAAAGATGTTGTTACTATGGCGCAGATCTATCTCCGGTTGAACGGAGAACAGATTATATATACGGAAAACATTGATATCAGGTGATGGAAATTCATAGTAAACTACCTGATACTGGTACTACTATTTTCACCGTCATGAGTGCGCTGGCGACGGAATATAACGCAGTGAACCTTGGACAGGGATTTCCTGATTATCCTATGAGCAAAGAATTAATTGTGCTCGTGAATAATGCAATGCAAAAAGGATATAATCAATATCCTCCTATGCAGGGATTTATGCCGCTTAGAGAAGCCATAGCAGAAAAAGTAAACCGATTATACAATAATCCGGTCGACCCGGTGAAAGAGGTGGTCATCACTCCTGGTGCTACCTATGCTATTTTTTCTGCGTTAACTACAATACTACGACCGGGAGATGAAGTCATCGTACTACAACCCAACTACGATAGTTATGTACCCAACATCCTGGCTAATAGCGCAACTCCTGTATTGGTTGATCTGGAGCTCCCCCATTATACTATCAATTGGAATAAAGTTCGCACTGCGATAACCACAAAAACAAAAGCGATTATTCTCAATTCTCCTCATAATCCTACCGGTAGTATTTTAAAAGAGCGGGACATTATCGAGTTGAAAAAAACGGTAGAAGGAACAAATATTTTTATTATCAGTGATGAAGTATATGAGCATATTGTATTTGATGGCGACGAACATCACAGTATGCTCAGATACCCAGAACTTTACCAGCGCAGTTTTGTGTGTTTTTCCTTTGGGAAATTATATCATTGTACCGGCTGGAAAATAGGTTATTGCATTGCTCCTCCGGCGCTTACTAAAGAGCTGATAAAAGTGCATCAATTTAATGCCTTCAGTACCAATTCGCCTATGCAGGTAGCTTTGGCAGAATATTTGAAAAAGGAAGAATCATATAATGAACTAAACACTTTTTTTCAGCAAAAACGCGATTATTTTATCAGTGCTATGCGACAAACGAAATTTTCTTTAATGAATGCTGCCGGCAGCTATTTTGTTTGTGCTACCTATGAAAATATCAGTGATGAACCTGCGAAAGATTTTGTTCTCAGGCTGACTAAAGAAGCAGGCGTTGCCACTATTCCTGTATCTGCTTTTTACCAATCGGGGCAGGATGATAAAGTGATCAGATTTTGTTTTGGTAAAAGTGAGGATACACTAGAAAAAGCTGTAGAAAAACTGATCCGTTTTGGTAAGTACTAAATGGAATAGAACAATTTCATTAGAAGAGATAGAAATATTGTAATTAATAAATTAAAACATTGTGATGAAAAATATTGATACACTCATTTTTGATTTAGGTGGGGTGTTAGTTGACTGGAACCCCGATTATGTTTACCGGACTATTTTCAATGATGAGCAGCAAATGCGTGCTTTTTATAAAAATATATGTACATCCGAATGGAATGAGCAGCAGGACGCAGGACGTTCTCTCAAAGAGGCTACCGAAGAACTGGTAGCACGTTTTCCTGATGAGGAAAATAATATTCGTGCGTATTATGGTCGCTGGGAAGAAATGCTGAAAGGCCCTATTGAGGAAACTGTTGATATATTCAGGAGATTAAAAGACAGCGGAAAATATAAATTGTATGCGCTGACCAACTGGAGCCACGAAACATTTCCTATTGCTTTACAACGGTTTGATTTTTTACATTGGTTTGATGGTCGACTGGTAAGCGGCGAAGAAAAAATACGTAAACCTTTCAGGGAAATTTATGAGCTTATCGTTAGCCGGTACAATATTGATCCCGTTAAAGCGGTATATATTGATGATAATGCAAAAAACCTCGTTGCTCCGGCAGAGATAGGAATGCACACTATACATTTCAAAAGTCCCCAACAACTTCTGGAGGAATTGGAAGAATTGAACGTGCTTAAAAATGAATAAAGCAGGTGGATTAGCTAAGCAGTTGATAGGAGATCAAACTCAACACATAGGCCAAAGCAGTCATATAGATAAACTGGATGATAGGCCATTTCCATGATTTTGTTTCTCGTCGTACGATGGCCAGCGTACTCATACACTGCATGGCAAAAACATAAAATATCATAAGCGATACGCCCGAAGCCAGTGTATATACTTTTGAACCATCAGGATTAGTGGCCTGTTGCATTTTTTCGCGAAGCATCAATCCGTCTTCGCTATCATCTTCTACACTGTATAAGGTAGCCATAGTTCCCACAAATACTTCTCTTGCCGCAAAAGATGTAATGATAGCAATACCGATTTTCCAATCGAAGCCCAGTGGTTTAATAGCGGGCTCTATTGCCTTGCCCATAATACCGGCATAGGATTCGTCAAGCGGAGGATGTTCTTCTTCACCCGGACCAAAACTACTCAAAGCCCAAAGGATCAGGCTGATGACCAGTATCACTTTACCAGCCTGGAACACGAATATTTTTGCTTTTTCGATCATGGTAATGAAAATATTTTTCCATCGTGGTGCGCGGTAAATCGGCAACTCCAGGATGAAGAAACTTTTCTCCCTGATCTTTATAAAATTCTTGGCGACATACGCAATCACCAAAGCGAATACTGTTCCTAATAAGTATAATCCCATCATCACTAATCCCTGTAAACCGATAACACCACCGATCATTACTTTAGGTATCACAAGGCTAATCAAAATGGTATATACCGGGAGACGTGCGCTGCAACTCATAAGAGGCGTGACCAGTATGGTAAGCAGACGTTCTTTTCTGTTTTCAATGTTTCTTGCACTCATTACTGCCGGCACTGCACATGCGAATCCGCTGATCATAGGCATCACGCTTTTTCCGTTAAGACCTACTTTTCTCATCAACTTATCAGTAAGAAAGCTGATGCGTGCCATATAACCAGTGTCTTCCAGAATATTAATTATACCAAACAGTATAGCGATTTGCGGAATAAAAATAACAATGCCGCTAATACCTGCTACTAATCCGTTAATCAGTAAATCCGACCACCATGTGTCAGGAAGATTGGTTGCCAGCCAGCCACCAATTTCAGCAAATGACCATTCAATAAAGTTCATGGGATATTCGGCCAGCCAAAACACACACTGGAACATGAGAAACAGTACCAGTAACAAAATAGCATACCCCCAGAAGCGATGTAACAATATATTATCGAGCTTCTCTGTAAAAAGCGCTTTCTTCAGTGGATTAGGTTCCGACACCGTCTGCTTCAATACATGTGAAATGCGTTGATAACGCTGAACAATTTCTTCGGCCTGAACTTTTGTATGGTTGAAAGCGTGGGCACGTTCTATATTTTCTATTTTTTCCTGTGAGCCATTATCCAGGCTAAACGATTCATGATTGATCAGGTAATGTATAGCGCGGTAATCACTTATTTCAGGAAGCAGATCTTTAACATCGTTGATGGCCGTAGAAGCCAGGCTGGCGTTATTAATAAAATCTCTTACAGGAGGTTTATACAGGTTGTTGGCTGTCTGTTCTATTGCGCGTTTCAATTGCGCCATGCCTTTGTTCTTACGTGGATTGACTGGAACAATAGGTACGCCTAGTTCGCGCTCAAGCTCGGCAACATCAACATTAATATCTTTTTTGTTCGCTATATCCAGCATGGTGAGCGCTATCACCACAGGTATTTTCAGATCGATGATCTGTGAAACAAAAAGTAAGTTTCTTTTCAGGTTGCTGGCATCGGCTACCAGTATCACAAGCTCAGGATCTACCTGCTTATCCTGTTTCATCAGCACTCTATAGGCAACCCATTCATCTTCTCTTCTGGGATACAGACTATAAGTACCAGGCAGGTCAATAATAATAGCACCAAGGTCGGGACTGATTTCACATGAGCCAGCTTTTTTATCAACTGTCACTCCCGGGAAATTGCCCACCTTTTGGTTCAGGCCCGTTAACGAATTGAATAGGGACGTTTTACCGCTGTTGGGGTTGCCTACTAATGCTATTTGAATTGTTCTGGATGCCACAAACGGCAAATTTACCGGAATGAAGTTTAAACACAATTACGAATTGGGTAAAACTTATCTTTGCGCTTCTTTTCAAAGCCATATAATTTATGTTTAACAAACGTATAAGAATCAGGGAACTGCTTGGCTGGGAACCCCAATCCCAGGAAGTAATTGTTATGGGATGGGTGCGAACTTTTCGAAATAATCAGTTTATAGCTTTGAATGATGGTTCTACCAATACCAACCTGCAGGTAGTAGCAGAGCTAGGGCTCCTTTCGGAGCAGGAGATAAAAAGAATTACTACCGGCGCTTCGTTGAAAGTGGCGGGTACTGTAGTGCCTTCCCTGGGAAAAGGACAAAAATTAGAAGTAAAAGCCACTTCTATAGAAATACTGGGTGATAGCGATGCTGAAAAATATCCCTTACAACCCAAAGAACATAGCCTGGAGTTTTTGAGAGAAAAAGCTCATTTGCGATTCCGCACCAATACCTTCGGAGCAGTTTTCCGCATCCGCCACGCATTGGCTTTTGCCGTTCACCGGTTTTTCAACGATAAAGGATTTATCTATATGCACACGCCGGTCATCACAGCCAGTGATGCCGAAGGCGCGGGTGAAATGTTCAGAGTTACTACCCTTCCTTTTGATAATACACCCCGTAATGAAAAAGGCGAAGTAGATTTCAGCGAAGATTTTTTCGGCCGTTCTACCAATCTTACTGTTAGCGGGCAGTTGGAAGGAGAGCTTGCTGCTATGGCGTTTAGCGAGATCTATACTTTCGGCCCAACGTTTCGTGCCGAAAACTCTAATACCACCCGTCACCTCGCTGAATTCTGGATGATAGAGCCGGAAATGGCTTTTTATGATATAGAAGATAATATGAATCTTGCTGAAGAGTTCATCAAGTATATTATCCGCTATGTGATGGAGCATAACCGCGAAGACCTCGATTTCCTGGCTCAGCGTCTGCAAAAAGAAGAAAGCAAACTCCCTCAACAGCAACGCTCCGAATTTGGATTGATAGAGAAACTTGAAATGGTTGTTAACAACCAGTTTGAGCGTATTACTTATACAGAGGCTATTGATATACTATTAAATTCCCCAGCCTATAAGAAAAAGAAATTTCAATATGAAATAAAGTGGGGTAATGATCTGCAGAGCGAACACGAAAGATACCTGGTAGAAAAACATTTTAAAAAACCTGTAATTGTTACCGGCTATCCCAAAGATATTAAGTCGTTCTACATGCGCTTGAATGAAGATGGAAAAACTGTTGCTGCCATGGATATCCTGGCTCCGGGAATCGGTGAGATTGTTGGAGGATCGCAGCGTGAGGAAAGACTTGATAAACTGGTGGAGCGTATGGAGCAGATGAATATACCCCAGGAAGAACTGTGGTGGTATCTCGATACCCGTCGATTCGGAACTGTGTCACACGCCGGCTTTGGCCTTGGTTTTGAACGAATTGTACAGTTTGTAACTGGCATGAATAATATAAGAGATGTCATAGCTTTTCCGCGCTTCCCTAAGAACGCCGAGTTCTAGCCTTATAGCAAGTACTAAAAAATATTTGGTACTATGTTTTGCATAATACTAAAATATACCATATCTTTGACTCCTCAAGTCAAATGATATGAATATTGATAATACACAAAGCCAGATGCGGAAAGGGATACTGGAATTCTGTATCCTCAGTATTATCCGGCGTGGAGAATCATATCCTTCTGATATCGTCGAAGAAATGAAAGCTGCCAATCTTCAGATTTTTGAAGGAACCCTATACCCGCTTCTCACGCGATTAAAAAATGCCGGCACACTTTCTTACCGATGGGTTGAAAGTAATGCGGGCCCCCCCCGAAAATATTTTTCTCTTACAGAATCTGGTGAAAAGTTTTACAAAGAACTGGAAGCAACGTGGAACGAGTTGGCTAATGCGGTAAATGCATTAACCGGTAAAGAGAAAATAAAGCAGGAGCCCGGCAAAGGAGTTGATACAAATGAATCTATAGAGTCTTAATAAAATAATAAACAAAATAGTTTACTGATGAAACAACGCATGATCGATCCTCAAAAAAATATAGGAGAATGATATGCGCAGTTCCATCCGCCATTCAAAAAGATAAAAAACATAGGGATGAAAAAGGTAATCAATATAAACTTCCAGGGCAGGGTAATTCCGATTGAGGAAACTGCTTACGATTTGCTGAAGCAATATCTTGATAGTTTGAGAGCTTATTTCGCCAATGAAGAAGGGCGCGATGAGATCATGAACGATATTGAGGTGAGAATCGGCGAATTATTTACTGAAAGATTAAAATCAGGCGCAACCTGCATTACCGATGAAGATGTAAATAACATTATTGCCAGTATGGGTCGCCCGGAAGATTTTGAAGCGCAGGGTGCTGATGCTCCAAAATCTCCCCAACCCGAATATGCTAACGCTCCTCATCATGCCCAACGCACTAAAGGGTTTCAGCGTAATGCTGATGATAAGATAATAGGAGGTGTTTGTAGCGGTCTGGCTAACTATTTAGGTTTAGATCCGATCATCATGCGCATTGTTTTTATATTGCTGGCGGGGGCTCTGTTCTGGGTATATATATTATTATGGATCATCGTGCCTTCGCGTTCATTACAGTCGAATATCACCAAACGTTTATATAGAAACGATGAACAAAAAATACTGGGTGGTGTTTGCAGTGGTTTGGCTGCCTACTTTAATATTGATATATGGATACCCAGATTGATATTCGTTTTTCCTTTTATTATCGGTCTCGTTTCAGGCTCTAATACCTTGTGGTGGAGTAACGATTGGGATTTCGGGTTTATACCCCGCATGATCTCCGGTTCGGTGGGATGGACAATGTTTGTAGCCTATATTATTCTTTGGATTGCGGTTCCTGCTGCTAAAACATCTTCAGAAAAGCTGGAAATGCGAGGACAAAAAGTTAACGTGAACTCTATTGTTAGTACGGTGAAAAGTGATCTTGGAACAACACCTTCTTCTATCGAAAAAAAAAATAATTCAGGGATAGGAGTTATTGTCAGGGTATTAATAAAAGCATTCTTCATATTCCTTTTTGCAATCATTGCACTTGCCCTGTTCGTAATGTTTATAGGACTACTGTTCGGCGGAATAGCGCTGGCTCCTCTTAAAGGATTCATTTTTGATGGGCAGCTTGAAAATATACTGGCCTGGTTAACATTACCGCTGCTTTTCCTGCTCCCATTTGTTGCGTTAATTACGTGGGTCGTACGCAGACTGATGGGTGTTAAAACAAAACATCATTACCTGGGTGTATCATTTCTTTTATTGTGGATTATGGGAGTTATTTGTGCGGGGATGTTATTCTACCTGGTAGGCAGAAACTTTAAAACGGTCGGACAGCTTGAGGAGGAACAGATGGCCATTTCACAACCTCTGGAAAAATTAAATGTTGAAGTGCAGACGACTGACTGGAAAACATATAAGAGCACATTTTTTGGATTTGAAATGGATAATGACTTTCCTATTTATTCCAAGGGTGATGATTCTATTTTCCTCAATACAGTCCGGATCAATATTGTTAAAAGCAACGATAGCCTGTACCATTTGTATCGTATCAGGTCGAGCCATGGCGCAACAAGAGAAGCTGCGATGGAAACGGCAGAAAAAATAGTTTTCGAGGTAGATCAACAAAACGAAACGCTTGTATTTCCCCAGGGATTTTTTATTAGCCGTGAAAATAAATTCAGAAACCAGCGTATATGGCTGGTGATAGAAGTGCCTGCGGGAAAAACGATCAGCTTTAGTAAAAATATCAATGATTATGCCTGGGTGGACGTTAACGTGCGTAATAGCAGGTTTAACGATGACGATTGGTTTTCGCGTAGCAAAATGCATACTGTCAAAGGTGGTAGGGAATATATGATGAACGCAGACGGATCTGTTAGTGTGATCAATAAATAAGTAGGGACGAATAGAGTGGTTTATTTATTTTTGCGGCTCAAACAGATTAAACAATCACTCTTACCTCATGAAGTTTACCGCTTTTACAGAAATTCATAAGTCCCTGGGAGCCAAAATGGTGGATTTTGCCGGGTATTTAATGCCCGTATCCTATTCCGGAATAAACGATGAACATCAAACTGTCAGAAATAATGCTGGCGTATTTGATGTTTCTCATATGGGAGAATTTATTCTTAAGGGACCCGATGCGCTTGATCTCATCCAACGTATTACCACAAATGATGCTTCCAAACTCACAGCGGGTAAGGCACAATACAGCACCCTGCCTAATAATAATGGCGGCCTTGTAGATGATTTACTAGTGTATTGCCTGGAAGAAAACAAGGTATATATGCTGGTGGTTAATGCTTCAAACATTGAAAAAGACTGGAACTGGATCAGTGGATTTAATACTAAAAATGTGGAGATGCACAATATCTCCGATAAAACCTGTCTGTTAGCTATCCAGGGACCCGATGCTACTAAAATACTTCAGCCTCTTACCGATATAGATATTCTGAATCTGAAATATTACACTTTCGCCAAAGGCAAATTTGCCGGAATAGAAAATGTATTAATCAGCGCAACGGGATATACCGGTGCGGGGGGAATTGAAATATATTTTGAAGATAAAGACGGAGCAGCGGAAAAGATATGGAATGCTATTTTTGAAATTGGTGGTCCGCAGGGAATGAAGCCTATTGGTCTTGGAGCCAGGGATACGCTGCGCCTGGAAATGGGATATTGTTTATATGGCAATGATATTGACGACAACACTTCTCCTATTGAAGCGAGCTTAGGATGGGTAACAAAATTTACTAAACAGTTTCCTTCATCATCTATATTTGAGCAGCAGAAGTTAAAAGGTGTAGAAAAGAAACTTATAGGGTTTGAGATGATTGACAAAGGAATTCCCCGTCATGATTATGTGATTAAGGATGAAAATGCAAATGTTATCGGACGGGTAACTTCAGGAACTCAATCGCCCAGCCTGGGAAAAGCTATTGGCATGGGTTATGTTGATGTAAAATTTGCTGGTATAGATACTATTATCAACGTTGAAGTCAGAGAGCGATTATTAAAAGCTAAAGTGGTAAAATTTCCTTTTCAATAAAACTGTATGAATGGCCAGGATACATCTCACTACGTTTATGGCAGCCCCGGTAGAAAGAGTATTCGACTTGTCGAGACACCTGGTTATTTATAAAAGTCTTTTTCAGGGTAGAAAGGAGCAGCTTACTTCTGTAGCAGCTTCCGGCTTGATGAACAAGGATGAAACCATATCTGTTATGGGAAAGCTTGCCGGCAAAACCAGGCTGATCATGTTAAAGATGGCGGCAATCAATAAACCCGAATCCTTTATTGAGGAACAGGTAAGAGGGGATATGATGAGTTTTCGTCACGAACACCATTTTAAGAGGGTCGACAATGGAACTATTGTAATTGATATAGTTGATTATGAGCAGCCCAAAGATTTTTTAGGAAAAATAATAGGCCACTTTTACCTTAAAGGGTATCTCGAAAATTTGATCAACAGGAGAAATGAATTTATTCGCGGATATGCTGAATCAGAAAAATGGAGAGTAATACTAACATGAGCACCAAACCTTCTCTGCACACTGTTTTGTCGCCGGCTCTTTTGGATCTATATGATGTTAAGAATACCATAGTGGTGGTTATAGATGTGCTCAGGGCTACTTCTACAATAGCTACAGCCCTCTATAATGGAGCCCAATCGGTAGTGCCTGTTGATGATATCGCCAAATGCATCAGTCTGGGAAAATCTCTTTGTGGTATTACTGCAGGCGAGCGTGACGGCAAAGTGGCCGACGGCCTGAACTATGGCAACTCTCCTTTAGAATATCCGAGGGAATTTGTTAGTGGTAAAACATTGGTGTTAACCACCACTAACGGTACTAAATTATTGCATATGGCCCTTGCGAGAGGAGCCAGCCATATCATTACCGGCTCCTTCCCGAATATTTCGAAGGTATCGGAATACCTGATCAGTAAACAAATGCCCGTACTCCTGGCTTGTTCGGCCTGGAAGGATCGTGTAAACCTGGAAGACACTTTGTTTGCAGGGGCTGTTATCAGCCGGATCAAACAGTATTTTTCGATAAATTGCGACACCACAGGTCTCGCTGAAACGCTTTATAATGCGGCCCAACCGGATTTTTATGAGTTTTTGAAGGCTAAAAATGCCACTCATTATCAGCGTTTAACCAATTTTGGACTAGAAAAAGATCTCAGGTATTGTTTGACTATGGATGTGGCCAATGTACTCCCTTACTATGAAAACGAGCGGCTCATTGTTGTGTAGTAAACAGAGTTGTATAAAGAAAGGAGGTAAATTTTTTTTGCATCTAACAATTTAAATGTATTATTGTGAAGGAATAGAGCTGATTAGTCTCCCGTGAATACTCTCATAACTCGTCAGTTTCGAATCGTTCCCAATCAAATTAACTCAATCAATAAGACTCTCAACCATCTGTAATTGGTTTTAGACAAGTGATAAACTCTCAAGTTTTTTTATGTACGATATTCTCCAATTGAACGATATGCTCGTTCCAGAACTGCTTGATATAGCTGAGCAGCTTAAAATCCCAAATGCCAAAAAATTGAACAAACAAGATCTTATTTATAAAGTTCTTGATAAACAAGCTGTTACCGGAAACGAAACAAAAGGTCAGCCACAGGAAGACAAAGGCAAAAGAAAAAGAATTATTAAAACCACTACTGCTAATTCTACCGAAGAAGCTGTAGTAGAAAGCGGCGATACCCCTGCTCCCAAGAAAGAAGCCGGAAAGAAAAAAACCACTGAAAACAAAACACAGGATAAATCTCAGGGTGCAGCTAAGAAGGGAAGGAAAAAGATTGAAATCCAGGAAAAGCCTGCAACAGAAAAATTGTTTGTCAGCGAACCTGAAGGAGAACTGGATGTTCCTGTCGATTTGGAGGATACGGCTGATACCGATATTTCACCTGCAAAACGGGAAACGCCTGCGGCTCAACCCCAGGCGGGAAGTTTACCTCCACAGGTCGGCGGAGCCGAGCAATCAAACAAATCCTATCCCCAACGCCGTGAACCGGTGTTCAATATTGAGTTTGACGGGGTAATTATGGGTGAAGGTGTGCTGGAAATGATGCCCGATGGATATGGCTTTTTAAGAAGCAGTGATTATAATTACCTGAGCTCTCCCGATGATGTATATGTTTCCCCTTCGCAGATAAAATTGTTTGGACTGAAGACAGGTGACACTGTTTACGGCGCCATTAGACCTCCAAAGGAAGGAGAAAAATATTTTGCCCTGCTCAAAGTAGAGCATATCAACAGTAAGAGTCCCGAAGATGTACGCGACCGCGTTCCGTTCGATTATCTTACTCCATTGTTCCCCTATGAAAAATTAAATCTCTTTACTACTGCAAACGGTTATAGTACCCGTATGATGGACCTTTTCACTCCTATAGGAAAAGGACAGCGCGGTCTTATCGTGGCACAGCCTAAAGTAGGTAAAACAGTATTGTTGAAAGACGTCGCCAACGCTATTGCTGCCAATCATCCCGAATGCTACCTCATGGTTGTGTTGATCGATGAAAGACCGGAAGAGGTTACCGATATGGAAAGAAGCGTAAAGGCAGAAGTAATAGCTTCTACATTCGATGAGCCGGCAGAAAAACATGTAAAAGTTTCTGCTATTGCTCTTCAAAAAGCAAAAAGACTGGTAGAATGCGGTCACGATGTAGTGATATTACTGGATTCTATTACTCGCCTTGCCCGTGCTCATAACACAGTAGCTCCTGCCTCTGGTAAAGTATTATCAGGTGGTGTGGAAGCAAACGCTATGCAAAAGCCCAAACAATTCTTTGGGGCAGCACGTAAAATAGAAAACGGCGGATCATTAACTATTCTCGCTACCGCTCTTATTGATACCGGTTCTAAAATGGACGAAGTGATCTTCGAAGAATTTAAAGGAACAGGTAATATGGAACTGGTACTCGACAGGAGACTCGCCAATAAACGTATTTTCCCTGCTATTGATATTACAGCATCATCTACCCGCCGCGATGATCTCTTACTCGAAAAAGATGTATTGCAAAGGATCAATCTGTTAAGAGTATATCTCAGTGACATGAATACTGAAGAAGCTATGCATGAATTGCTGAAGAGAATGCGCGGAACAAAAGATAATCAGGAGTTTCTTGCCAGCATGAACGGATAGTGTTATAGTGGAGAATGGAGAATTGGTAGTTGAGCCACTATCCATTGTCCACTAATAAAAGTGTGCTGATGAAAACATTATCAATATTATTGATCGGTGCAACAATATTTTGTACTGCATGTGGAGAGAATGACGCAGATAGTCAAAGAGGTGAAGAACAAGTCAAACCTCCTGTAATGAACAGCGGACCTGAAGCTGAGCGTGAAAGAGCCATTAATGCAACGAGAGATTCTACAAATCGGGGAGATAGCGATGCTACCGGTAAACCCCGATAAAACTACGGGAACTTAAAAGATCATATGGCCTTTGTTCCGGATCTTATCATGGGCAAGTTCCATTACTAATTGTACCCCATTGATATTTTTGATAGTGCCCATTAATGCATGGATGAACTCTTCGGACACCACATCTCCTTTGAGAAGGTATAAAAAATCCAGGTGTCTGAATTCAGGTAATAAATATTCGCCGTCAAACTGGTTGTTGTATAAATAGTGAACAAGCGCATTATTGGGTTCACAATATTGAAATATTGTAAAAAAATAATCTCTCTCTTTTCTTTTCAACTGAATTTCAATATCGGTGTTGTTACGCAGGTCAATATTAAATAACTGGTTAAGCTGCCAGCAAAACTGATAATCTTTTATCGGGGCCACAATGCCAACAAGACGAGTATCGCGAAAAAACTCTTCTGAAAGTTCATCAAGGTCCAGTTTCAGCTTCATCGTATAAGATTTATTTTTCCAATACCGGTTGAACAATTATTTATTGAGCAATTCCACGCTCTTATTTACGAGGGACAAACCATCATTTTCTTCCTGGCTCAAGCTATCAAGGTTTAATGTATAGTGAACGGTTTCCTGGTTAACAGGAGAATGTTCCTGGAAATACTTTGCTCCGGTACTACCGTTTTCTTCGGCGGAGTGAATAACCAATAAAGTATTATATTTTTTTGAACGCTGATTTTTTAGCAATCTCCCGATTTCCATTATCGCGGCGATATTCTTTTCATTGCCCATATTGGTGGTAACTATCACCGTGCTATCTGCATTGTTATTGGCAAAACCAATGATATTGCCGGAGGTCCTTTTCTTGTCAGCCAGCTCTATATTTAGCTTGATATCCACAACAGCCGATTCATCCTTACAATATTTCAGGAATGCTTCTTTGGTAAGATAAATCACAGGAATATCTACTGTTGTGAAACGGTGAAGTGAATCAAATTCCAGGTCCTTTTGTGAAGCGCTAAAAATAATAAGTGCTGAAGCTCCTTTTTCGGCGGCCTGTTTCGATTTGTTAATAATTAATTTATGGATATCTTCTCCCAGCGTTACCCCATCTTCTATAATATCTTCCAGGCTTTTAAACCAGGGATAACCGGTTTCTCTTAAGGCAATGGCAACGGACCCCTCCGCCTTTTTATTGGCGCTGAAAGGAAAGGGGAAATAATCGGTGAAGAGCTTGAGTGAGTGCTCATCAATAGTGAGTGAGGTAGCAGGAAGTACCTTTTTACCATCAACTATATCGAAAGACTGTATCCATTCTCCAACGCTTGCAGAAGGAGTATATCCAGCCTGGGAAAGATGTTTACTGATATAATCCACAGCCAGCTTTTCTCCGTTTGTTCCGGCTTTTCGGGATTCCGGCCCGGACGAGGCAAGCCTGGAGACATGCGACTGAAGATTTGCCACAATCGTTCTATCTGCCTTTTTTAATTTCTGGGCGGTTAAGGACAATGAGGGAAGGATTATCATTAATGAAAGACAGAAGCGGATGGTCTTCATATATTAGCTTTTCGAAGCTCAAAGCTCGGTTTTTTTCCTTTACTTTTGCAGATTGTCCAATTTTAAACAAACGAATGGCTTTACCACACCTTATCAAATATGTGTATACGAATGGTACTGATGAAGTAATACGACGCGGCAAAAAAATACATGCTATAGGGTATGTTGAATTAGTCGAATTTGACGAATTACTCGATTCCGTTTCCTTCCGTGTCAAAGATGATAGTTATAGCACGTTTTATAGGGTTACTATACAAAAATTCAAAGACCCAAAAACGTTATCTGTCCGCTGCACCTGCCCATATAACCTGGGAGATATTTGCAGACATGAATCTGCGTCCCTTATTCAGCTTCAGGAAATGCTGGATAAGAATATTCTGAAGACACAGCAGGTGGATTATGACCAGCGACATACGGTAGTGAAAATGAAAATCATCGATCTGAAAACAATCCGGTTGCTTTGTTCACCCGAAGTATATACAGCTGCTGAAAGTTACCTTAGAGAAGGCAAGAAAGCTATTGTGGAGTCGGCGAAAGATGAAATGGTAGTGGCTTCCGTCCATCTCGACAATCGGGATTATAAAGTAGTAATAAAGAAAAATGAAGAACGGAATTTCGATACAAGCTGCGCTTATGAGGATGTTAAACATCCGCTATGCCTGCCTAAAGTGATCGTTTTTCTTCAGCTTTTAAATACTTCCGGTCCTTATTATTTCGATACGATCAGGAACTGGGATAAAGAAAAAAATAAACTGCTTGAACTATATGGTTACTCCCTAAGCGATGACCTTACAGGGAAATTTGAATTCACCTATAAAGATGGCAAACCTTTTCTTAGAGTATTGGATCCGGGTATCAAACGGATAAATCCGCAGGAGCTTTCACGTGCAAAAGCATCGGTAGCCACTACCGCTGCCGGAATTGATAGTGAAACAGAAACTACTGGTAACGGCATAGGCAACAGTGCTGTTGAAACCACTCAGCAATTAGGAGTAGTATTTAATTTTAATACTAATGCCTATCCACAGTTTACAATAGATGCAGTAGGAGGCGAAACCAATGACCTTAACAATAGTTTTATAGGAAAAATAGTTAAGCTCGATCTTTCAAAATTTGTGAATATCGACTCTTTTCCTGAAAAAGACAGACAGCTTTTTCCTGCACTCAGGAAATTACAGGAAGCTGAGATAACAAAATACCTGAACAGGAATTCTCCATTCAGTGGTATATGGGAAAATATTATTCATACTGAAGATGATGCGCTTCCTGAAGAAACAAAATCATTGATCGTTGAATATTTACATCCTAAGATCAGAAAACTGTTCCAGGAGATCATTGGCAATCCTTTTATTTTTCAACTGAATAACAACAAGGCTTTTAAAACGGAAAATCTTCAACCGCTGGAGATAGCAGACGATTTGCTCGTTCCTTATTTCAAGATTAAGCAGAACAAAAACAATATTGATATAGACGCATGGGTAAAATTAAATGGTAGATCGGTTAATGTTACTGATAACCATTGTGGTTCGGGAATGTTGTTTTTACAGGATGATGTTCTTTACCAATGGGAGAAAATTGAAGATGTAAACCTGGTAGATAAGTTTATTGCAAAAGGAAAATTAAGCTTTGGAAAAGAAGAATGGCCGGAGCAGCTCAGGAAATTTATTTTGCCGCTTACTAAAGATTATCATGTTGAGTTTGATAAAAATATAATTGGTGAGGTAAGAGAGGGTGATCCCGAAAAAAGGATCGTGCTGCAGGAAAAGGGGGATTACCTCGTTTTTCAACCTATATTTTCTTATAAAGGTTTTGAAACTAAAGCTGGTGGTAAAGATGAGCTTGTAATACCTGCTGCAGATAAAGTGATGATTATTCATCGTAACAGGGGAAAAGAAAATGAATTTATTTCCAGGCTTGAATTGCTTCATTCAAATTTTATTCGTCCGGAAGGCGGACAGCAATTAGCGCTTAAGGGTAATGATGTGCTAAAGAACAACTGGTTCTTTTTGTTCGTCGATGCCATGAAAGAAATGAAGGTTCCAGTGTATGGTTATGAAGCATTAAAGAATTTCCGCTTTAATACTGCGAAACCTCAAACAAAAATTCACATCAGCAGTAATACTGATTGGTTTGATGCGCGGGTGGATATTATGTTTGGTGATCAGAAAGTAACGATAGCCGATGTTAAAAAAGCATTGGCGAACAGGCAACAATTTGTTCCGCTTAATGATGGCACTTTGGGTATCCTTCCTGAAGAATGGATTAAAAAATACTCCCTGCTTTTCAGAGTAGGCGAAGGAAAACAGGACCAGCTCCGGCTTTCCAAATATCATATGACCGTTATTGATGAGTTATATGAAGAAAGGAATGAAGAAGAACTGATTGTTCAACTGGAGGAAAAATATGATCAGCTCAGGTTGTTCAATAAGATAAAAGAAATACCTGTTCCGGAGCATCTTGAATCAATACTTAGACCTTACCAGGAACATGGCTTTCACTGGATAAATTATCTTAAAGAAATTGGATGGGGTGGAATACTGGCCGACGATATGGGTTTGGGTAAAACCGTTCAGGCATTATCTTATCTGCATTACTACCGCTACGACACCGGTAATCTTACCGCTCTTGTTGTTTGTCCGACAACGCTGATGTTCAACTGGGAAAATGAGATCAAAAAATTCACTCCTAATCTTTCCTATATCATTCATCACGGTGGCGATCGCACGAAGAACAAGGAACAACTAAAAGAAAAGGATATTATTATCACAACTTATGGTACGTTGCGGAGCGACATTAAATTATTAGTTGATATCCCTTTCGATTATGTAGTGTTGGATGAGTCGCAGGCTATTAAAAATCCTATCAGCAAAGTCACCAAAGCCGCTGGTTTGCTTCGTGCAAAGCATCGTCTTTGTATGAGCGGTACTCCTTTGCAGAACAATACCTTTGATATTTTTGCCCAAATGAACTTTCTCAATCCAGGCATGTTAGGGAGCATTGAATTTTTCAGGCAGGAGTTTTCTATTCCTATTGATAAATTCGGAGAGCAGGACAGAAAAGATCACCTGAAAAAAATACTGTATCCTTTTATACTGAGAAGGACAAAGGAACAAGTAGCCAAAGACCTTCCCGAAAAAATTGAGACCATCTTATACTGTGAAATGGAATCTGAACAGCGCGATATATATGACGCGTATCGCAACGATTTCAGGGATAAGATTCTGGGAACGATTGAGTCGCAGGGCATAGGCCGTTCACAGCTTACCATATTACAGGGATTAATGAAGTTGCGCCAGATATGCGATTCTCCTGCTATCCTTAATGAAGCGGAGAAATTTCCTAATACCAGCATTAAACTGGAAGAATTAGGTCGGGAAATAACTGAAAATATCAGTAATCATAAGGCGTTGGTTTTCTCACAGTTCCTTGGAATGCTCGGCCTTATCAGGGAAAAACTGAAAGAGTTAAACGTTGATCATGAGTATTTTGACGGCAGCACATCAGCTCCTGAAAGAGAAAAAGCTATTCAGCGGTTCCAGAATGATGAAAACTGCAGGGTATTTCTTATTTCTCTAAAAGCCGGAGGCGTTGGTCTTAACCTTACGGCGGCTGATTATGTATATATTGTTGACCCCTGGTGGAATCCCGCCGTTGAGCAACAGGCAATTGACCGTACACACAGGATCGGTCAAACCAAGAATATCATGGCCTATCGAATGATTTGTAAGGACACTATTGAGGATAAGATACTTCAGTTGCAGGAAAGAAAAAGATCACTGGCAAAAGATCTGATAGCTGATGATGAAGGCTTTGTGAAGAGTCTTACCAGGGCGGATGTGGAATATCTGTTTAGCTAAAAAACCCCTTGCAGCGATGCAAAGGGTCCTTATACCATCAACAAACTTATATTTAGTGAATTCTTCTCTTACGGGAAGAATGACTTATTGGGGAGTTTCCAAACATCAACACCGTCCATACATTCTTGAAGAGGCTAACAACACTGTTACCTTTATAGTGGTTACGGCATATTCTGGTGTGATTTACATCATAATACATTGATTTCTTTTGCATTACTGGTAGGATTTATAATTGGTTTTTATTGAATTTATGGATAACAACGTCTATTATTGTTAATTTATTGTGCATAAGTTACGAAGTATTTTTCCTTTTAAATTGTTAAGCTTTTAAATTATTTTTAGTCCAAATCCCCCGCGATGAAATGCCCGATCGTAGCATTATTACTTATCCTGCCAGTGTACCTGTTAGGGCAAGGTGTGTTTACGAATCATACCAACACTGCCCTGGAGAAAGTCATTGGCGACTATCCCCATCACTTTAAGAATATTAAGGGTGGGCTGATAGCTAATGATATTCAGTCTACAGACTATGACTCAAAAGTTCAGATCCCCGGAACGACTCATGCGGTGATTACTAAATACAGTTCTACCGATGACCGTGAAGTATATAGTTGGAAATGCCTGGCAGCAGTATCTGAAGATTTTGAAGAAATAGCTGCAAAATACCGCGAGATCTACAACCAGATCAGAAACAGCATTGTCAAAATTGAGGGAGAAAAGCCATTAATACTAAGCGGAAGCTATGAGGCTCCAACAGAAGAAAAAAGATTTGTTTCCAGCACATTCAAACTATTGCCACCTGGTAATAGTCTGGGTAGAGTAAAAGTGGAACTGGCTCTAGAGTTTTTTGTTACCGAATGGAAAATCTCGCTGCTGGTTTTTGATCAGGAAGAAGAAGCGTTTGTGATGGAGTGAAGTATATGCTCAATAGCTTGTTGTAGTACAGCATATTCGGTATAGCCTCTGGCGATTAAATACAGCTTACCCTCCTCAACCTGTACAAATACCGTTGGAAATCCCGTCACGTTTAATTGTTTTACCAGGGCGAATTCGTAGTGGGCTTTGTCTCTATAAACAGGGTCTTTCAGCTTTTGATAAAAACTTTCAGCATCTATATCATACTTCTCTAATAAATGCCGATATGCTTCATTATCTGTCAGATCGCGTCCTTCGAAATGCAGTGCATATTGCAGGTCTGCTGCAAAAGCGATCTGCTTATCGGGATATAGCTCCTTAAAGATACAGAGTGCTATCGCCGGTTTTTCGGAATGAGGGAACCAATCGCTTTCGTCGGGGTGAAAAATATGCCACAGGTAGTCTTCTCCGAATTTAATTCCTGTTCTTTCTTCAACAGTGAGATAAGCCTCACTGATATAAGAAGCTGTCGCCTCGATATGTACAGGTTTTTCGGGCATAATCATTCCGCCAGACAGCACTTCAAAGTCGAGCTTATCATGATATTCGGCTTCAATTTGCTTAATGACTTTGGAGAATCCGTAACACCATCCGCAGTAAGCGTCATAACAATATATTAATAGAGGGTTCATTCAGTGGAGAGTTGACAGTTGATAATTGACAGTGGATAGTTTTTGTTTCATCTGTGTTTTTTTATTGACCTTAATTAGCGCTCATCCTTTTAATAGTCTTAACTCTTATCAGTTGACAATGGATAGTTGAGAGTGGGAGTTATATCAACTCTCTACTGTCTGCTGTCGACTTTTTCCTCGGTCTCGCAACAATCCTGCTTTCTGCATGACCTGTAAATTGCTCGACCACTCTCGCTAGCGGGAGAGAAACTGTCAACTGTCCATTGCATTAGTGCGCTTCCAGCCAGTTTTGGCCACCGCCGATTTCAGCTTCGACGGGAACATTGCTAGGAAGAATAAGCGCGTTGCGCATACAGTCAATGATAACAGGTTTAATCGTTTCTACTTCATCCTTATGGGCATCAAAAACCAATTCATCATGCACCTGAAGCACCATCTTCGATTTGAAGTTGCGGGCATTAAATTCATGATGAATACGGATCATCGCCATTTTGATCATATCAGCAGCGGTTCCCTGGATGGGCGAATTAATGGCATTTCGTTCAGCAAAACCACGTACAGTAAAGTTGGCAGAGTTAATATCTTTTAACCATCTCTTTCTGCCCATCAGTGTTTTGACATAGCCATGCTCACGTGCGAAATTTATCATTTCATCCATATATTTCTGGATGCCACTAAATTGCTTTTTATAATTGTCGATGATCTCTTTTGCTTCGGTACGACTGATACCGAGATTGTCTGCCAAACCAAAAGCCCCCTGCCCATATATAATACCAAAATTGACACTCTTGGCTTTATAACGCATTTCTTTCGACACTTCACTTTCAGCCACACCATATACCTTGGCAGCAGTTGCAGTATGGATATCACGTCGCTGTGCAAACGCTTCGCACATGGCCGAGTCGCCGCTGATGGCTGCGACAATACGAAGTTCTATCTGGGAATAATCGGCCGATAATAATACATGATCATTATCTCTGGGAATAAATGCCTTCCTGATCTCTCTTCCCCGGTCGGTTCTGATAGGAATATTCTGCAGGTTGGGGTTATTACTAGCCAGACGTCCAGTTACGGCTACAGCCTGTGCATAGCTTGTATGTACCCGACCGGTTTTTCGGTTAATCATTAGCGGGAGAGCATCTACATAAGTTGATTTCAATTTGGTAAGTTGTCTGTAGGCCAGTATATCATCAACGATCTGGTTAGAATGAGCAAGTTTAAGTAGTACATCTTCCCCGGTAGCATATTGGCCGGTCTTAGTTTTTTTGGCTTTCGGATCGAGTTTAAGTTTTTCAAACAAAACCTCTCCCAGTTGTTTAGGTGATGATAAGTTGAACCGTACGCCGGCTTGCCGGTAAACACTTTCTTCACTTTGCCTGGCATCGTGATCCAGTTCTTTGGAATAGTCATGAAGAAAGTGAGTATCTATTTTAATTCCTTCAAATTCCATTTTTGCCAATACAGGAACCAACGGATTTTCTACTTCAAGAAAAACCTTTTCTACTTCTTTGGCCTGAAGCAGCGGTGTGAGTGCATGTTTAAGTTGTAAAGTAACATCGGCATCTTCTGCTGCATAATCTTTTATTTTTTCCAGTGCCACATCTCTCATGTTTCCCTGTAGCTTACCTTTTTTGCCTATAAGCTCTTCAATAGATACAGGTTCATATCCGAGGTACTGTGCACTTAGCAGATCCATGTTTCTTTTACCATCGGGATCTACAACATAATGAGCAAGCATAGTATCGAATATCGGTCCTTTTAATTCGTAGCCGTACCATTTTAAAACAAGAATATCATATTTAAGATTATGACCCACCCAGTTGATAAATGGATTATCAAATAGTGGTACAAAAAAAGTGAGTATACGTGCTGTTTCTTCAGAATCATTAGGAGGCACAGGTACATACCAGGCTTTTCCTTTCTCAATAGAAAAACTCATTCCCACTAACTCACAATCATTCGCATCTATTCCAGTGGTTTCGGTGTCAAAACAAACTTCAGTTTGCTCATTCAGCAGCGTGACTAATTCTTTGATAGCCGAATCATCTGTTACGGCAATATACTCGTGTGAAGTATTATGAATATTTTTTGCAGATTGTATAACTGAGGTTAATTGCTCGACGGCTGTATTAGGTTCTTCCTTGTTTTCAACAATATTCCCAAACAGATCAGTTTGAACGCCTTCGGGAATTACTTTATCTACTACTCCTTTAGCGACAGCCGTACCTATGCCAATATCTTCTCCAAAAACTCTTTTACCCAGGGTTCTGAATTCCAGTTCGGTAAATACTTCTTTTAATGCCACTTTATTGCATTCCTTGATCCTGAAATCCTCTTCATGAAACGCTACGGGAACGTCCGTAATAATGGTGGCCAGTTTTTTACTAACGAGAGCCAATTCTTTTCCCTTTCTGATTTTTTCACCGAGTGCACCTTTAATATTATCAGCGTTCGCCAATACATTTTCCAGTGTACCGTATTCTGCTAACAGTTTAGCTGCTGTTTTTTCACCTACTCCCGGTATGCCCGGAATATTGTCCACCGCATCACCCATTAATCCAAGTACATCTATTACCTGGCTCACATCCTTGATATTCCATTTTGCACAAACATCACTCGCCGTAATGATCTCTGCATCGCTGCCCTGGTAACCTGGTTTATATATAAATACTTTATCGGCAACCAACTGGCCATAATCTTTATCAGGGGTCACCATATATACATCGTAGCCGGCTTTTGCTGCCTGAATACTCAATGTTCCAATAACGTCATCCGCTTCATACCCATCAGATTCAATAGTAGGAATGCAAAATCCTTCGATAATTCTTTTAATATCAGGGATAGCGCTAAGAATATCTTCGGGGGCTTCCTGTCTGTTTGCTTTATAGTCAGTAAAGTCAATATGGCGTTCGGTAGGAGCATGTGTATCGAAGCAAACAGCCATATGAGAGGGCTGTTGGTTGTTCAGTAAGTCGATCAGGGTATTGGTAAAACCAAATTGAGCGTTTGTATTACGCCCGGTTGAGGTAACACGTGGATTTCTTATCAGCGCATAATAGGCACGGAAGATCAGCGCCATGGCATCCAGGAGAAATAGCTTTTTTGACATACAGCGAAGATAAACAGATTGGCCTCATAATGTTTTTCCCTGCCCTGTCGGCGACGACTGTAGTTACTGATGGAGAGATAAGTGAATGGTAATTAATTTTTCTGGAAAGAACCTGGTCAGAGGGTTTTTTAGGAGCTACTGTCAGGCAACGCTGATGCTTCGGTTTCCACCAATCCGGATTAAATAATGTGAAAAACCTGTTGGAAACGGTTATTATTTGCACTACCTTTGCCGACCTTTCACAACAAAGACAGTGTAAGTTGAGGGTATGGTGCCCTCATGGTAAAAATAAACAGGTGTAGTTTAGATCCGGCATCGCTTTATATTGATAATGAACCGGAAAACCTCACCAGGATTGATTAAAAAACAAAAAAGCAAGGGATGAAACGTACTTTTCAACCGCACAGACGCCGCAGGAAAACAGTTCATGGTTTTCGTAAGCGTATGGAATCAGCCAATGGCCGTGCAGTGCTGGCTGCCCGTCGTAGAAAGGGTCGTAAGAAACTAAGTGTTTCTGACGAAAGTAAACTGAAATAATACCTGTAGCAGGCTTTTCTGCCTGATTTGTAGGCTAACAGGTTAATATTTAGCTTACAATCAACTATTTATATTTTTAGCCCCTGATTGGGGCTAATTTTGTTTATGTAAATTAACAGGAAAACAAAAGATTATCAGCAGGTTCTCTTTACCAAAATCGACAAAGCTCAAAAGCCGGACTATTATTAGTAAGGTTTTTGGAAAAGGAAAGGCCATAACGGCATTTCCCTTAAGAATGCTTTATATAGAGCTTGCTGAGGGTCCGACTCTCCAGGCAGGATTTAGTGTAAGTTCCCGTAATTTTAAAAAAGCTGTTCAACGTAACCGGATCAAGCGGTTGTTGAGAGAAAGCTATAGATTGGAAAAGGGAGCTCTGGAACAGCAGCTCACTGAAAGTCATAAAAAACTGGCAGTTTTTATTCTTTATATCGGCAAGGAGATGCCTGTTTTGATGGAAATACAGGAAAAAATGAGACTTCTTATCGCCAAACTGGCAAAACAAATGAATGAACCTGCTTCGTAAAATAGCTATTTCACCCTTTGTTGCACTGATTAAATTATACCAGTGGATTATTTCGCCCGTGTTGGGTCCATCATGCAGATACAACCCTACCTGCTCAAATTATGCTTTAGAGGCCTTTAAAAAACATGGCCTTTTTAAAGGTGGCTGGCTGACTATAAAAAGAATATCCAGATGTCACCCCTGGGGGGGGCATGGAGATGATCCCGTTCCTTAAACCTTAAATGAGATTCACATGCTGCGAGGTTATTTTCTCATTGTAGAAAACGGCAGCGTGATGATCAAAATCTTCTGTAGCATCGGTAGTATAAAACTTCCTTGATTTGTTTTGTGTACATCTTGATGCTATTTCGGGGTGCTTAAACAGATAATTGGCGAGACTATCCGCCACAATTTCTCCTTGTGATAACACTTTAATATTTGCTGGAAGATATTCTTTCAGCTTGTCGGCAATAAGAGGGTAATGCGTACAAGCCAGTAATACCGTATCAATATTTCCGCTTTTAGTTAATAGACTATCAGCGTATTTTTTGATAAAATAATCGGCGCCTACGCTATTATGTTCGTTGTTTTCAATTAATGGCACCCACATTGGACAGGCTTCCTGCGTTACGCGAACATGAGGAGAGAATTTTTCTATTTCTATTATGTACGAGCCAGACTGAACAGTGCCTTGTGTGGCCAGTATTCCTATTTCACCGGTCTTAGAATAGCTGCCGATGATTTCGGTAGTAGGTCTGATGACTCCCAATACTCTCCGTGTGGGGTCAATATTGGGAAGATCTTTTTGCTGGATAGTTCTAAGCGCTTTAGCAGATGCAGTATTGCAGGCCAGGATAATTAATGGACAATTTTGTTCAAAAAACCAGTTGACGCATTGCAAAGTATAGCGATAAATAGTATCAAAAGAACGATTGCCATATGGCGCCCTGGCATTGTCGCCCAGGTAGATATAATCATACTGGGGAAGTTTTCTTACGATTTCCTTCATTACTGTTAGACCGCCATATCCGGAGTCAAAAATACCGATAGGTCCTTTTGAGAGCATATGCTAAGGTAGAAATTAAAAACCGCTCCGGATCTACGGAACGGTTTTTACAAAACGTATAAACTGTTTAATTATTTATTTCGAAGGAGAGGGTGTTGAGGGACGCTGGTTTGTAGCTGGTGCATTAGCTGCAGGCAGCTTAATATTCATTTTTTTGGTTACTAATGGCAGAATATCATCAGCAGGAGGGGCCACTAATAAAGCGCCTTTTTCAAAAACGTAACTATATCCACTTTCTTTAGCCACAGCCTGGATAGCATCAAAAGCTTTTTTGTTAATGGGTCCGATTAATTCGTTTTGTCTTTGCTGTAATTGCTGTTGAATTCTCTGGCTTTCTGATTGCAGTTCAGTAAGCATTTTTTGTAATTCTCCTCTCTTAACATCTTTTACAGAAGCAGACATACCCACAGAATCTATGTTGAATTTCTCGATTGCGGCTTGCAGTGCAGATTCTTTTTCCTGGGCGTTTTGAATTAATGCTTCTCTGTACTGGGTCAGGTTGGAGTCGGCTTTAGCCGTTTCGGGCATAAGAGATACAAGATCTTCTGTGCTAATGTACCCAATCTTATTTTGCGCCTGTGTGTACGCTGAAATGGTAAGCGCGCATAGGGTAATAAAAGCAGCAGCAAATAATTTTTTCATTTGTTTCATTTTTGGTTTAGGTGCCGGGTTTCGATTTTATACCCCGCGCAACTATTTTAAAGTTGAAAAATAGTACTCCGGAGTTGTATTAAATAAATCGGTTTTGGATTTATTTAACACCCAGCTCCTTAAGCACATCCTCACTACGATCCAATTTAGGGTCGGCAAAGATAACTGTAATTCCTTCACTTTTATCTAAAATAAAGTCGTATTGCCTGTTGACGGCCACCTTTTGGATGGCTGTGTACACCTTATCCTGTATAGGTTTGACGAGTTCCTGACGTTTTTTGAACAGATCGCCTTCAAAACCAAAGCGTTGACGTTGAAGATCCCGTACTTCTTTTTCTCTCATAAAGAGCTCGTCTTCTCTTTTTCTTTTCAGTTCTTCGCTTAGCATTACCTGTTCGGCCTCGTAATTTCTGTACATTCTGTCCAGTTCGGCCTGTTTCTGGTCAATTTCTTTTTGCCATTGCATGCTGACTTCATCCAGGGCTGTTTGGGCATCCTTATAATCCTGCAACTTATCGAGGATGTATTTAGTATCGATAATCGCATAGCGTTGGGCATTGGCAGCAAATCCAACCATCATCATCAGGCACACGGCAACAAATATCTTTCTCATAGATGAAAATTTATTTATGATGAAAATTAATTATTCTGGTTCAAAACCAAGCATAAATGTGAATCGGGATGCATCTTTTAATCCACCTCCTGGAGTAATTCTGTCAAAGCCTATACCATAGTCAAATCCAAGCAGACCGAACATTGGCAGGAAGAAACGCATACCCAAGCCAGCACTGCGGCGCAGACGAAAAGGATTATAATCTTTATAATTATACCAACCGTTAGCTGCCTCAAACCAGGCCATACCATATATGGTACTGCTTGGGTTGGTAGTGAAGGGGAATCTAAGTTCTAATTGGTATTTGTTGAACATAGTAAAGAACTGTCGGGCATTCTGTTGGTCGGGGTTGATTTTCGGATCAGAATTTTCATAAACAGGATAACCACGATGGGCAATGATATCATAACCCAATATAAAGTTTCCGTTTGCTAAACCGGCATCACCTACCTGGAAACGCTCGAATGGTGAAAAACCAATATCCTTATTATAGCGACCCATAAAGCCATATTTGGCTGCCGCTTTCACTACAAACTGTTTTGAATTATCCGCTCCAAATCCTTTTCCTATAGGGATATACCATTCGGCATTGAAACGCCACTTGTGAAACTCAGGAAGTTTAAAGGAATTTTCAGCAGAAATATTCGGGTTAAATAAAGAATAGGGCGGTGTTAACTGTGCACTAAGCAGGAAGCTTGATCCGGATGCAGGAAAAATAGGATTAGGACCAGCCGAATTTCTGCTTAAGGCGATTTTCAGATTCACGTTATTGGAAACGCCGTTTGAAAACGAACTGGTGAACAATGGATAATTCTGTAGTTTATACTGTGTATAGTTTAAAGAATAAACAAGGGTGAAAAAGTCATCCGGCCACTTCAACTGTTTACCCAGTGAAATAGATGCACCAAAGTTTTTTAATCTGTTGGTATCACTGAAGAAATACTGTCCGTTCGCTCCGATACCTCCGGTCCTGAATACCGATTTGTACAAACTGAGTGTCAGGGAATTTCTTCTCTTTCCTCCGAGCCAGGGCTCTGTAAAGGAGAAGTTATAAGATTGAAAGGCCTTACCGTTCGACTGGATACGCACACTCAGCTTCTGGCCATCTCCTGTAGGTAACGGATCCCATGCTTTTTTGTTCCAGATATTATTAATTGAGAAGTTGTTGAAAGAAACACCTAATGTTCCCGTCAATCCGATTCCTCCACCCCAGCCTGCTGAAAGCTCTAACTGATCAGACGATTTTTCCTCAACAGTATATTGAATATCTACTGTTCCGTCATCGGGGTTCGGAACAGGATTGATATCAATTTTTTCCTGGTTGAAATAACCCAACTGTGAAATTTCACGTTGTGTACGAATAAGGTCTGTTCTGCTGAACTTCTCACCAGGTAGTGTTCTTATTTCCCGCCTGATCACATGCTCCTTTGTTTTTTCGTTACCAGAGATGGTGACATTTTTAATAGTAGCCTGCGGACCTTCAATAATCCTGATCTCAAAGTCGATGGTATCATTGTACACTGCTGTCTCCACAGGGTCTATACGGAAAAACAGATAACCATCATCCTGGTAAAGACCGCTGATATCACCACCTTCCTGAGTGAGTTCTTTACCCAGTTTGCGATTAAGGGTTTGTACATTATATGTGTCTCCCTTCTTAATACCCAGTATGAGATTAAGAATAGAATCAGGATATTTAGTGTTGCCCTTCCAGGCAATATCTCCAAAATAATATTGGCTGCCTTCATCAACAAGCAGATCAATATTCAAATTTCCTCTGCTGTTGGGCCGTGGGTTATAATCCACAATATGAGCGTCACGATACCCAAGTGAATTATAGTATTGAATTACTTTTTCCCTGTCCTCCTCGAACTTGGATTCATTGAATTTAGATGAGCTGAATAATTTAAATCTGAAATAAGGATCAAGAAATTCTTTTGTTTTGGTGGGAGAAAGAAATCCCCAGTCCTTAACATACTCTTTAAAGGAGGGTTTGGCATTCGTTCCATATGAACTGGTGTCGACAGTTGGATAAAGAGTGATTTTAGTCATCTCTTTAGTGCCCTTCATTTGTTTTTTCAATCGCAGATCACTCACTTTATCGTTACCGTAAAAATTGATCTCATCTACTTTCACCTTGTTACCCCTGTCTATATTGAAGACTACGGTTACTGTGTTGGTTTTGGTCGCATCAGCCAGCTCATCCACATCAATTTTTACGTTATGATATCCTTTCTCTGCGTAATATTTTCTAATAGCAATAACTGCGCTCTGTTTAGTGTTTTCCGTAACTACTCTTCCCTTCACCAGACCAACCTTTTTGGTTAGTTCATCGCTATCTGTTTTTCTGGCTCCTTTAAAAATAAACTTTGAGAGCCTCGGTCTTTCAGCTACGTTAATTTCAATTTCAAGATTGTCCCCATCAATTTTTGTATAATAGATCTGGGCGTTGGCAAACAGGTTTTGTTTCCAGAGATTAGTAATAGCCTTGCTAAAATTGTCGCCCCCGGGAATCATTACTCTGTCTCCGACATTGATGCCGGCAATAGATATCAGCAACTGTTCATCCAGGTATTTTGTCCCGGTAATTTTTATGCCTGATATGGTATATTCCCTGGGTATTCTTGAAGTAGAAAGTTCCAGCAGTCTTGGGTCTATTGAAGTTGGTAAGGTATCTAACGGCTCCTGTGCCAGTGCAGCGGAAACCACAAACAGCATAAGAGCCAGTAACAGTTTTGGTTTACTGGTCATAAATTTCCACCGCATTCCGGAATTTTTATTGATGGGCAAATTACTGGGATTTATTAAAACTTTTTGTTAAACCATTACCTGTTCACTTGTTTTGCCGAACCTTCGTTCTCTTGACTGATAATCGACAATAGCGGCATAAAGATTTTCTTTTCTGAAGTCGGGCCATAATACATCTGTAAAATGAAGTTCAGCATAAGCTATCTGGTATAACAGAAAATTACTGATTCTATATTCGCCACTTGTGCGGATCATCAATTCAGGATCCGGAAAGTTAGCGGTTGACAAATATCGCTGGAAACAATCGTGATCTATGGTATGGGAGTCAAGCTTTTTGGTTTCTACGTCTTTAGCGATTTTGCGTGCAGCTTCAACAATTTCCCAACGGCTGCTATAGCTAAGAGCCATGATAAGGTTGAGACCGGTGTTTTTGCTGGTAATTTTTTTAGACTCCTCCAACTCCTGGATAGCGTTGGCAGGCATCTTAGAAAGATCACCAATGACGTGCAGCTTGATGTTGTTCTTGTTAAGGGTTTCTGTTTCCTCTCGTATTGTTTGAACGAGCAGTTCCATTAGTCCCGCTACCTCATTTTGAGGTCGGTTCCAGTTCTCTGTAGAAAAAGCGTAAAGAGTAAGATAATGAATACCGAGTTCAGCACAGCCCTCAACAATGTTTCTTACACTTTCCACCCCATGAAAATGACCAAAAAGACGATCCTCGCCCTTTTCTTTTGCCCATCTTCCATTTCCATCCATAATGATGGCAATATGGGAGGGAAGCCTGTTCATGTCAATTTGCTCTTTCAGAAAAACCGTTTTTAGGGGCACGAAGGTAAGAAAAAAACCTACCTGCTCAAGATCAATGCGGTTGTAATAAGACTTTTACAAGCTTGTATCCATGGCGACAGCAGGAGAAAGCTTTGGAGTAGGGATGAACTTGCTAATTGGCTGTGGGACAGCGGTAAGAAGTAAGATTGAAGGAGAAGGTGATCTCGGCGAAAATGTATTGGTCTCTTTGGTTAGCAAAGCCACGCTGGCGTCCTTCAACGCCTATAGGAGTTCCAAACTCATAGGAGCGGTCTTGCATTAATTGTGCGAGAGATGCCTGTCCGCCTGGATGAGGAGGAAATTTATCATTACCCACATAAGTTTTGCTGACATCATCCATATAATCAGTATTGGTGAAGCGGTGAGCTACTTCTACACCAATATTCATGCGGTCGTTCAGCGCATATTTGACTCCTACACCAAAAGGCAGGCAAACAGCCATTGAGCCATAAGGATGCCGATCGGGGTAAGCGGGATTTCCCTGTCCTTCAGTACCCAATGGTCTTAAAAAGACCTTTTCTCCCCTGTAATAAGCATACGGGTCATAACTAAAAACACCAATGCCGAGGGTTACATAAGGAGTGAAGCGGTGATAAGGATCACCGGGAATAAAGCGGAAAAAATTAAAGTCGCCCTGCAGGGCAAGCTCAAAAACATTTGTATTAAAACTGAGATTTCTTCTTTGCTGAAACTCGTTGTGGCTGTTATAGATGTCGGAATATCCCAACTGGGCAAAATGGCCATGTATTCTTAAAGCCACATAGTTATTAAACTGTTTGCGGAAGAATACGCCGATAGCAGGTTTTAGCCTGTTTAGTCTTGCCCTGGTATTAAGATCGCCGAAATAATGGGCTGCTCCAGCGGAAAAGCCGATCTCCCCTTCCATTATTGTACTCTCGTATTGTGCCATGGAGTTTTGGGTAAGCAACACGGAAGACAAGACCACTAATGCACAGACAAATTTCTTCATAGCACAATATAATATTTACAAATAACGCGGAGATGGATAATTTCTTGCATTAAAAGTTAATTCCTCGTATCCAACCCCCAGGATAGTTTCTCTCTTAGCGTCTGAAGAAAGTTGTTTTCATTTAATCTTACCAGGCTGATATCAAATGATTCTCTTCGTACCGCCAGTTGAATTTTCTTATCAACAATCTCTTTTCTTGAGTCAAGGGCGCAAATAAAACCTTCTGCTCTTCCTTCCACTTCAAAGGATATGATGTTATCATCGGGAACTATGATTGGTCTGACGTTCAGATTATGCGGTGCTACCGGGGTAATGACAAAACTGGAAGATTCGGGAAATACTATCGGACCACCGCAGCTTAGAGAATACCCGGTAGACCCGGTTGGTGTGGCAACAATGACACCGTCGGCCCAATAAGTATTAAGAAACTCGCCGTTCAGATAGGTGTGAATTTTGATCATAGGCGAAGTGTCGGTTTTATGAATAGCGAACTCATTTAAACCGTAAGGTGTTCCACCAAATAGCTCTTTGTTACCATCCAAATGAACAAGCGAACGTTTATCAATCACGTAGGTACTGTTCACCAATGCGCGAACAGCCGATTGCAATTCTCTTCGCCCTATTCCTGCCAGGAATCCCAGCCGGCCAAAATTGATACCCAGTACGGGAATGTTTTTATTGCGAACAAGTGTTACCGTATCAAGTAGTGTTCCGTCTCCGCCTAAGCTGATAACAAAATCAATTGAATCATCAAGATCATTGGAGTCATGAAATACCTCAACATTATTAGTGTGAGAGAACCTTGACCTGATTGTTTCCAGGAACGGATAATAGATCACACAACGAATATTATTATTCGACAACTCATCAAAAAGTTGTTGTACATCTGCATATTGGTCTGCGTCAATAACTCTGCTATAGATTGCTACCTTCATTCAATTATCTTAAAATTCGCTCTTGAAATGTAAAAATAACCCGTTTTGGCCTAATTGGTTAAAGGAGTAGTCGAGCCGGAAAATGAAATCATAAAAAGTAACCACATCTATTCCCATACCGGCAGTGTAAAGCATCCGGTTGGTAAGAGAGTTTTCAGGGAACCTTTTATTATAAGCATAGCCTGCATCGGCATAGGCTTTAGCGTACACACGAAAGGGTATCTTGTCGTGTGACTGTGAATTAATAAATGTCGGAATATTAAAACGGAAGAGCTCGCGTCTGAGAGTTTGGCGCGATAAAATTCCGCCTACACCATCCACCACATAATTTTCCAATCCACGAAGGAACATGTCCCCATAACCAAACATTTGGGTATTATAAAAAGGCTGATTAAACGGATACCTGATCAACCCCATGCTCTGCCAGTTGAAATAGAATTTTTTGCCCAGGTCTACGGCTTTTTGATATTTTGTTGTCAGTTGCCACATGTTACTGTATTCAAAAATTCCTTTTCTAAGAATAGAAACTTCTCCCGACCATCCGGTAAGAGGATAAGGAATATAATCCAGTTTATAATGTCTCAGCGTGTAGGATAATTCAGGAATATCAACATTACTCCGTCCATCATTATAGTATTTCGGGTTAAGAGAAAGAATATTCTCATCGAACCTGGCGTGGGTGAATCCGAGCTTTAGGGTATGAAAAGTTCTCAGGCCCGGCCTGTAATTGTATTCCACACTTGCTGCCCATGATTTTGCTCCGGATAGGGTATCAGTAAACATTTGTTCATTGTTAATAGTGGCATAGTTTACTTCCTTGCTTTCAGCAAATCCAAAACTGATCTTATAACCGTGTTTTAATGTTTCATCGGCATAGGGCTGATCATACTGAAATTGTATCTGCTTGCTATAACCTGTAATTAACCATAGCCGAAGTTTATCATTTCTTCCAGAAAAATTATAATGGGTGAATTTAAAACCGTAGTTCAGCCTGTCAGTACTATAACCCTGCTTTGCCCACTCAGCAAGATTCCTGTCGACAGGCCTTATATAGGGAAGAGGAAAAATATACCAGCGCTCCTTCACGTCTATAGCAATGTCTACAATATGGCCACGAACCGACTTTAAAGCAACAACAGCTTCATTAAACAACCTGGTATTAATTAGCTGCTGCCGTGATACTTCAAACTGATCAACGAGTTCCGGAAGGGAAACCGAATCACCCGATTTAAAGGGCAGCTCTCTTAGTATGATATGGGGTTTTGTTTTTTTATTACCGCTGATAACAATATCACCTACGACAAACATATTTTGCGCATGTAGGGATACACTCATGGTCATGGTTATTGCTACTAACCAGTGATATTTTTTCCATATTGGCATTCAATAGTCTCAAATGCTGAGGTAGTTCATTAAATGGTCGTAATTATCTTTCAGCTCATTCTCATATAATTCTTCTCCAAAGTAGTACTTTACCAAATAATCGTATCGCTGAAAGGTAGCTACGATATCGGATATTTCAAACTTATTGATCTTAATAGTGACGATAAAAGATTCGGAACTATTGTCCCAGAAAGTATTGAGCTGAGTAATTTGTGCATCGTTAGTTTCAACCAGTTTGCTGATCTCGGCAAATGAAAAATTGCGTTGGTCCATTTCCAGGACGATCAGTCCGCCGGGATCACTGGCGCCAGACATTTTTCCCAGTGTTCTCAGCAGGTCCCCAAGCAATATAACTCCCAGAAAATCATTTTCTTTTTCGATTACTGGTACAAGTGTAAGGTGATAGTCGTTCGCCGTTTGAACAGCCTCAATAAAATGCATATTTCCCTGTACAGAAACTTTTGAAAGGTGCGGGCTAAGGGATTCTATGGCTGTGTTATCATCCTCAATATTTACCAGATCATCTTCAAAAACCAATCCCATGTATTTGTCTTCTCCTACAACAGGAAGCTGTTTTACGTAATAATCGGCCATCATTTCGAGAACGTGGAATACAGTATCTGTTGTTTTAACTGACGGTATGGAAGTTGATATCAAATTTTTGTTTAGCATAACACGTCCATAATTGCTAGTGATAATTACGTAAAGATCAAATCATAGACGGCAAGAATTAGTGAACCGCTGCGGGCGCGTTCAGTTTAGTCAAAAATTTATGAAGAATTTGGTTGAATTCGGCCGGACGCTCCATCATAGGTGCATGTCCACATTTGTCAATAAAATGCAGTTCACTCAAGGAGATCAGCTTATTGAACTCTCTGCCTACAAATGGAGGAGTTACAGCATCATTGTTGCCCCAAATGAGTAGGGTGGGTTTGGTGATTTTGCTGATTTCATCTCCCAAATTATTCCTTATGGCACTTTTGGCAAGAGCAATAATTTTTATAGCTTTCAGCCGGTTATTAACAATACCATATACTTCATCGATCAACTCTTTAGTGGCAGTAGCAGGGTCGTAAAAAGTAACTTCAGTCTTTTTCTTAATGTATTCATAATCGCCCCGCTTGGGATAACTGTCTCCCATTCCACTTTCAAACAAACCGGAACTACCTGTAAGAATAAGCGATTTTATCCTTTCGGGATGTTTAAGCACATGCAGCAACGCTACATGTCCGCCCAATGAATTACCTAACAGATGGATATCCTTATAATCCATCGTTTCGATGAACTTATGTACAAATTTTTCAAGACCACCAACGGTAGTATGCAGGAGATCAAGATCCAATAGAGGCAGCATGGGGACCACCACTTTATTGTGGTGCCTGAAGTATTCAATTAAATCTGTGAAATTGCTCAACGCCCCAAACAATCCGTGTAACAGGATAAGCGGCTCTCCCGTCCCTTCTTCGATGAAGCTGTACTTATTTACCTGTTTTATCTGAAAATCCATCAGTTTCTTCTTTCTTTCTGTCTGTTACCGCTAAAGTAACTGTTTTAATTTTATTATGATAGGCTGTAAAACCGGGTATACTCTTGATGAGGCGATGGTATCCTCGCTTATCAGCTTAACCTTATCCGCAAAATAGATAATTACACTGAAAATCAATGTATATAAAAGTACGTAAAAAAAAATTCCCCCGAGCCTGTTTAACCAGCCCATCAGTGCAATGTCCAGGCTTTTACTAATGATTTTTGCACCAAGACTGATCAGGAAGGTTACTCCGAAAAAAACAATAATGAAGGAAAATATAGTTAGCCATTTTGGATCTATGCTTCCCTGCGACCTGAGCCATTCAGCTACAGTATCTGAAAACTTGACTGCTGCGTAAAGACCTGCTAACCAACCAACTATTGAAAATATTGCCACGATCAACCCGTTGCGCAGCCCTTTAATTATAGCAGCAATCATCATGGCCGCAAACAGCATGTCTAACATAGCAAATTAATTAGCAATGCTTTTTGGCGAAAAGCATTTATTACTTGGATAACAACTCTTTTACTATAGCGCTGATAGCTTTACCATCGGCTTTGCCTGCCAGTTTTTTCGTGGCTTGCCCCATGACTTTGCCCATATCTGCCGGTGAAGAGGCGCCTGTTTCTGCGATGATCGCAGCAATCTCGGTTTTAAGTTCATCGGAGGACAACTGTTTAGGGAGGAATTTTTCGATGACTTCAATTTCCTCCTGCTCCTTGGCAGCGAGATCGGCACGGTTCTGCTGGTTAAAGATCTCCAGCGAATCCTTTCTTTGTTTAACCAGTTTTTGCAACAGTTTGGTTTCGTCTTCTTCCTTCAGCTCTCCTCCTGCTCCTTCGGAGGTTTTGGCCAGGATAATTGCAGCCTTAATAGCTCTTAGTGACCGAAGGGCTTTTTCATCCTTTGCCAGCATTGCGGTCTTGAGTTCCGCCATTATTTTTTGTTCGAGGGCCATAAGTTAAAGTTTTGTATGAGTACGGCGCCTGCATTAGTAAGCAATGGCGCCTGATGTTAGATGTTATTGTTTTTGATCTGCTCTTCCTGGAATTTCTTGTAAAAGTTTTGGGCAAACTGTTTCATATCACCCACAAGCTCTTTGTTCTTGGTAGCACGGTCATAAGTATCTGCCATCGACATGATCGTCTGGTAAAAGAAATCAGTCATTTCATCGATCATCATCTCCTTAGTCCATAGGTCAATACGCAGCGCTGTTTTCTCTGCGCCATCCCAAAATCCGAGTATCATGGCTTTGGCTTTTCTGCTGGCATCCATAGTGCTTTCTGTAGCTGCCCACGAAATGTCCTCTGGCATCCTTTTCTCATCCAGGGTAACCTCTATTTTAATGGTTGATTGCATAGCCGGCAAAGGTAGGGGATAGGGTTCAGTAGGGAAAATTGCAGAAAAAATACTATCATCGGATTCGTAAAACCCCTTTGCAACACTGGTACTCTATATGTAGGTTTGTATTGACCCAAAATCCGATCTCGTAAGTAAATTCAGTACCTATGAAACAATGTTACCCAAAGGTGCCGTATATATTGTTTTTATTTCTGCTAGCGTTTGCTGCTCCTAAGCAAACATTAGCACAGTGTGAGTGTGCAAATGGAACTTCTCCATTACAGTTAGTAGAATCCTATACAACGTATTTCCCTAATAATTTGCCTACTGGTATCAGTGTTCCACAGTTTGCTCCTACGATGGGTACGCTCATGTGTGTAAATGCCAGGGTGTATTTAACGAGCACAGTGCGTTTCCGGTTAGAGAATAACGCCACTATACCTGTGAATTATACTATCCGGTATGTCAGGTTTGATACACTCTATGGACCTGGTATTCCTGAAGTGACAGGTCTTGTTATGAAAAACTATGGCCCCTATCCTTTGGCTGCAACTGATGGTGTTCCCGGTTCCGGCCCCGATATTGTTACAACGCCGCGTGATACCGTGTATAACCAGGTGCTTTACCAGGGAAGCACAACAGATGTGGTTCATTACCTGGGAACAGGTGATGTGACTTTTTATTATTCATCGGGCGTTCCTACCTATGCTGTAGGAAATGACCATTATACACTTGAAGTAACACCTTTAAATAGTTTACGATTTGAATTGACCTATACTTATTGTGAAAATATTTCTATGAATTCGGACATTAAAACTTTTAATGTCGCGTTAACTGATAAGAAAAACGTGTCGCTCGATTGGACGACCGAATCCCAATCCAAAAATAATATCTATGAAATTGAAGTCAGCGAAAATGGCCAGTCATTCAAAAACACAGGAAGCACAGGGCCTAAATCTATTGATGGTATTACAGCAAAATACATGTATAAGTACTCCCCTGATAAACCTGTTAATGGGAAACTCTACTTCCGCGTTAAACAAGCAGGAAGCTCAAAGTATTCCGCAATAAAATCAGTTACTCTTAATGAGAATCCGGTGGAGAGGATAGCGATTTATCCTAATCCGGCCATTCGGAACCTTACACTGGATTTTAGTTCACCAGTAAGCGGAGAATACCAGATCCAACTGACTAACCAGGTGGGTCAGCTAGTATATTTTAACAGGGTTAGAATGAATAATTCCAGCAATGTTCAACTTGTACTGAATGATCAGCCTGCGCCGGGTATCTATTATCTTAAGGCTACACAGGTCGGTACGAAGCAGTCATTTACCGGAAAGATCCTCTTTATCAAATAAAATATCATTATAATACCCAATATCCTATTTTTGTCCTATGTATACAATTGAGGATATGGAGTATAATACTGGTAGAAACTCCCTGATCATGCGTGAATATGGCAGACATATTCAGAAAATGATCGAGTATCTGCTGCAAATAGAGGATAAGGAAACACGCCAGAAAAACGCATATGCGGTAATTGAGTTGATGGGTTTTTTGAACCCCCATCTTAAAAATGTTGAAGACTTCAGGCATAAACTATGGGATCACCTGTTCCTGATCTCCGACTTTAAACTGGACGTAGAATCACCCTATCCGATTCCCACACGCGAAACATTAAAAGCCAAACCTAAACCTCTTCCTTACCCGAAAAGATATCCCAAATTCGCTCACCTGGGCCGCAATCTCGAAGGCGTTATCAATAAAGCCCTTAAAGAAGAAAATCCTGAAAAGAAACAAGGGTTTGCTAATGCTATCGCCTATTATATGAAGTTAGCCTATAGCAACTGGCATAAAGAAACCGTTCATGATGACGCTATACAGAGCGAATTGAGCAGTATCACTAACGATCAACTGACTTTCACAAATACTCCTTTTGTAAGAACACCACGCTCTAATGAAGGTAGTGGTAATGAGCGACGCAACTTCAACGATTTTAGAAATAAGCGCAATCAAAAATTTCAGTCGCGCGGCCGCAATAATGATAATCGTGGCGGTGGTGGAGGCGGAAAATATAATAATAACAAGAAACGATTCAAATGACGCTTAGTCAATAATTATCCATGCGATCTTTTGAAGTAACCGGGGGAAAAAAATTAAAGGGAGAAATAATTCCTCAGGGTGCAAAAAACGAAGCGTTGCAAATCATCAGCGCTGTTTTACTTACATCGGAAAAAGTAACCGTTCATAATATTCCGGACATTATAGATGTAAATCTCCTTATCGAATTATTGGGAGATATGGGTGTAAAGATTAACCGTGTTGATCGTAATACCTGCGTATTCCAGGCTGATGAAGTGAATGTAGACTTTCTTGAAACCGAAGCTTTCAGAAATAAAGGAGGCCGGCTAAGAGGTTCTGTTATGACCGCAGGTCCTATGCTGTCGAGGTTCAAAAAAGCTTATATACCAAAACCCGGAGGAGATAAAATAGGAAGAAGAAGACTGGACACCCATATTATAGGATTTGAGCGTTTAGGCGCTTCCTTTTCCTATAGCAGTGTTGATGGTTTTTTCCAGTTAACAGCACCCCGGTTAAAAGGTTCTTACCTGTTGCTTGACGAACCTTCGGTAACGGGTACGGCCAATATCATTATGGCTGCAGTGTTGGCAGAAGGAGTAACTACTATTTATAATGCTGCCTGCGAACCATATATTCAGCAACTCTGTAAAATGCTGAACAGGATGGGTGCAAAAATCTCCGGTGTGGGTAGTAATCTTGTGACGATTGAAGGAGTAGACCAACTCGGAGGAACCGAGCATCGAATGTTGCCCGATATGATAGAAGTAGGTTCTTTTATCGGAATGGCAGCTATGACGCAGGGTGAGATCACTATTAAAAATGCCGGTGTTAATGATTTAGGCGTTATCCCCGAGAAGTTCAGGCAACTGGGCATTCAACTGGACATTCGCGGTGATGATATTTATGTGCCTTCGCAGGATAATTATGAGATCCAGACTTTCCTTGACGGATCTATCCTCACGATATATGACCATCCCTGGCCAGGATTCACTCCCGATCTTTTGAGTATCGTGCTGGTAGTCGCCACACAAGCAAGAGGATCGGTGCTGATACATCAGAAGATGTTCGAAAGCCGCCTCTTTTTTGTCGACAAACTCATGGAAATGGGGGCACAGATTATTTTATGTGATCCTCATCGCGCTGCAGTTGTAGGACTCGGACGAGGACATAAACTGCGCGGCATTACCATGACCAGTCCCGATATAAGAGCCGGCGTAGCTTTGTTAATTGCAGCGTTAAGCGCTGAGGGAAAAAGCACCATCCATAATATCGAGCAAATTGACAGAGGATATCAGCATATTGATGAAAGATTAAGGAAATTAGGTGCAGAAATAAAGAGAATTGGATAGTTTACACAAAATATTGATCATTACCGCTCCTTCCGGAGCAGGGAAAACCTCAATAACTACATATCTGCTCGAAGTTTTTCCCGAGTTGGGCTTTTCTGTATCAGCCGCTACAAGAAAGCCCCGCAGCAATGAAATTGACGGGAAGGATTATTATTTTCTTGGTCTGGAAGAATTTCAGCAGAAGATCCAGAACAATGAATTCATTGAATGGGAAATGGTGTATGAGGGAAAATATTACGGAACACTTCGCTCCGAAATAGAGAGGATTTGGAAAGCCGGCAGAATACCTGTACTCGATATTGATGTAAAAGGAGCGATACATGTACAACAGCAGTTTCCCGACAAAACATATTCTATTTTTATAGAACCGCCATCTATTGAGGAATTGAAAAGGAGGCTTGAAGCCAGGGGTACAGAAACCCGGGAGTCGCTTAACGCCAGGGTAAACAAAGCCGCTTATGAAATATCTTTTAAACATTCATTTAGTCATACTATTGTAAATCATGATCTTACAAAGGCCCGACTGGAAGCGGAGGCGGTTGTTGAGCGCTTTATCCGGAATAAGACTGCCGAGCCGGCTGTTTTAGACTAAAAGTGCCACATATCGCGTTGATTATGACCGATTAATTAGTTTTTTCTCTCTTAATTCAGTGAATAAATCGTTTCTGGTGATCCTTTTTTCTATCTATTTTCGTAGTTATCTTGTTATATGGACGCAATTGCTATAG
>CAZSFY010000012.1:0-26795 GCA_964606315.1 uncultured Chitinophagaceae bacterium
CTCTTCCCATTCCGAACAGAGTAGTTAAGTCCCTTATGGCCAATGGTACTGGATTTATTTCTGGGAGAGTAGGTAGCTGCCATATTTATTAAAAACCCTGTAGCAGTCAAATGTTACGGGGTTTTTCTTTTTTATTACTTTAGCGTTTTTCCCGGTAATGATCTGCACACTCTTATTGAGCCTTCTATCTTTCTTTACTACAATTCCTCATAAAATACAACTGGAAGGAAAAGCACAGGGTACTACATGGTTAATCACTTATTATGCCAATGATACAATAGTAACTAAACTCCAGGCTGATAGTGTATTTCAGGTCCTCGACCACTCTTTGTCGAGATACCAACCCCACTCCTTAGTTACTCAATTCAATGAATCTGCATACGGTATACTTGCAGACTCACATTTCTTAAAAGTTATACATAAGTCTATCACTACCTATAAAAAGACAAAAGGCCTGTTTGATATTACTTATCTAAGTTCTTGTGTTGGCTCTGATCAATTGCAGATCAAAGAAGACTCTGTTTTGAAAACAAAATCCTGCGTAATTATCGATACAGATGGCATAGCACAAGGATATACTGTCGATGTGCTGGCTGAATTCTTATTGGCTAATGAAATCAATAACTTTATTGTTGAGGTGGGTGGTGAAATCAGGGTATCCGGAACGCACCAGCCATCGGGCGATCCAATGAAAGTAGGGATTGAATCTCCCACTGATAGTGATGAACTCTATCCCTTCATGCAAAAAATAATTAGTCTCCCTGATGGTGCAATAACTACGTCAGGAAACTATAGAAGAAAAGAACATATTATTGACCCCTTGTCAGGTAAGCCGGTAGAAAATGAATTGGTGAGTGTTACCGTATTTGCAAAAGATGCTATTACTGCTGATGCTTATGATAATGCGTTGCTGGCAATGGGTTTAAAAAAAGCAAAACGCTTTACAAAAAAAAATAAAGAAATAGCTGCCTATTTTATTTATCGGAATAAAAAGGGAAAGTTTAAAGATGCTGCTTCAAAAAGATTTAAAAAACAGTTTTTTTAAACTGAAGAAAATTTTCTGGTAGTATCGAAATACTTGCTGTTACTTTCTATTCTTGCCGGCAATATATAGACATCTACAAAAAAATATAGATCGCACCTAACTCAGTACTTATACTTATCTCCCCACAATGCTTTTAAATATTTCCTTAACTCTTCTTCTCTTGCGTTCTTGCCGGGTTGATAAAATACAGTACCGGATAGTCCATCAGGTAAATATTCCTGCCTGGCAAAATTCTGCTCATAGCTGTGCGAATATTTATAATCCTTACCGTAGTCCATGTTTTTCATCAGGCGGGTTGGGGCATTTCTTAAATGCAGCGGGACAGGCATATCGCCATATTTTCTAACGGCAGCTATTGCATCATTAATAGCTACATATGCCGCATTGCTTTTGGGTGAAGAAGCAAGATAAGTAGCGCATTGCGAAAGAATGATTCTCGATTCGGGATAACCGATTTTATTAACGGCTTCAAAACATGAATTAGCCATCACTATTGCTGTAGGATTGGCATTGCCAATATCTTCACTCGCCAGGATCACCAACCTCCTGGCAATAAATTTTACATCTTCACCGCCCTCTATCATTCTTGCCAGCCAATAAGCAGCGCCGTTAGGATCACTACCCCTGATGGATTTGATAAAAGCTGAAATAATATCATAATGCTGTTCTCCACTCTTGTCGTATAAAGCTATCCGTTGTTGGGCAATCTGCATAACCTTATCGTCAGTAATAACAAACGGTGTGTTTGTATTTTCTTCAGCCAAAGCGTTTACTACTATCTCTAAGAGGTTCAATAGCTTTCTCGCATCACCGCCCGAAATAGTAATTAATGCCTTTGTTTCGCGCAGTTCAACGCTGAACTGTTGCAGATATTCATCTTTTTGTAAAGAAGTTGCTAATAGATTAATCAGGTCTTCTTGAGATAATGCTTTTAAAACATATACCTGACACCTGCTTAATAAGGCGCTGTTTACTTCAAATGATGGATTTTCTGTAGTGGCTCCTATTAATGTGATCGTTCCTCTCTCTACGGCTCCGAGTAAAGCATCCTGCTGACTCTTATTGAAACGATGGATCTCATCGATAAATAATATAGCTTTTTCCTGGCTCTCTGCCGCAGCAATTACTTCACGGATATCTTTTACTCCCGAGCTGATAGCGCTTAAAGTATAAAAAGGAGCAGAAAGAGTGTGAGCAAGGATGTTGGCAATGGTTGTTTTTCCCGTTCCAGGTGGTCCCCATAAAATCATTGAAGGTACTTTGCCGCTTTGTATAGCGGTTCGTAATATCCCTCCTTTACTTACTAAATGCTGTTGGCCATACAGATCATCGAGTGTATGCGGACGCATTCTTTCTGCAAGAGGGAATTGATTAACGTTTGCCATTCCCTGCAAGGTACGTTCTAAAAATATTTTATAATCCCTTAATAAAATTTTCCACCCGCTCAAAAGAGTTTAAGAGCGCACCGGAACTCCACATATCGTGACCCTCACCGGGATATACTACCAACTCATGAGAGACGTTTAAGGAAGCTAATTTCTGTTCTAACATCACCGCCTGTTGTAGCGGAACAATTGTGTCCTGGTCGCCATGCAATAACAATGTTTTTGCCGACGAAGCAGTTAAATAATTAATCGGACTGGCTTCCTTCAATACGTTCGGATTGTTTTCCAGCGAATTGGTAATTACTTTTAATACCCATGGAATGGAATTGGTGGAATTTTCATACATGTCCTGTAAATCTGTAGGGCCAAAATAAGAAATGACACCCAAAGGTTTTACTATATCTGTATGCTTATAAGCTTGTAATAGCGCCAATTGCGCTCCCGCGCTTACCCCTAATAAAACAAATTCATTAGAAAAAACATATTTATTGGAATTGTCACTAAGAAACTTAACCGCAGCTTCAACATCATTTTCCTGTGCGGGAAAATAATTGCCATTGGCACTGGCCAGCCTGTAATTTAAATTGACGATAGCATAATCAGGAAGTGTTTGTTTAAACTGAGCCACATAACTGTTAAAATCAGACTTGTCTCCTGCTGTCCAACCACCTCCATGAATAATAATTAACAGACGTGTGTTATTAGCTCTTGATGCTGGTAAATAAAGATCCAGTTTTTGTTTTTCATTGATTCCGTAACTGAGATCTATAAAAGTCTCCTCAGTTTGATCCTGGTTCTTTTTTTGATTGTTATCCTTAGTACATGAAATAAATAAAAAGATAAATGATATCCATACAATAAGTAGCCGCATATTAATCACAATAAAGTTTATATAAATAATACGGCAATTATTTTACAAATCACATGCCCCGACGGTATGGCCATATTATTTTAACTTATCGCTGTCAATGTCGAGTTTAATGGAGAGCTCTGTTAACTGTTGATTATCAATAGACGATGGGGCGTCAAGCATAGTATCCCTGCCACTATTATTTTTAGGGAAAGCGATAAAATCCCTGATACTTTCACTTCCACCGAGGATGGCACATAACCTGTCGAAGCCAAAGGCAATACCTCCATGGGGCGGTGCGCCATATTCAAAAGCGCCGAGTAAAAAGCCAAACTTGTGTGATGCTTCTTCCTTACTCATGCCCAATGCGTCAAACATTTTTTCCTGCAGATCGCGTTGGAAAATCCTGATAGATCCGCCTCCGATCTCATTTCCATTGAGCACCATATCATACGCATTTGCTTTGATGCCCGCGTAAGGGTGTTGCAGATAGGCTGCAGGATCTTCAATAACAGGAGAGTTATTGATCATAATTTGAATATGTTGCGGTTTAGGAGAAGTAAACGGATGATGCCTTGCCACCCACCTGTTTTCATCTTCTGCATATTCAAATAATGGGAAATCTAATACCCACAGCAATTTAAAGTCATCTTTTTTTCTTAATCCCAGTCTCTGCCCTATTTCGAGACGAAGCTCACTAATGGCTTTGCGTGTGCGTTCTTCAGGTCCTGCAAGAATAAGTATAAGATCACCGGGTTGGGCATTAGTGCCTGCTGCCAGTTTTTTTAATTGTTCTTCAGTAAAAAACTTATCAAAGCTACTTTTATAACTTCCGTCAGTATTGCACTTAATGAAGGCTAATCCCTTCATACCGATCTGCGGACGTTTAACCCATTCTACTAGTTCGTCAGTTTGCTTTCGCGTATATTCGCTGGCGTTAGGAACGTTGATGGCTAAAACAGTTTCGGCATCATTGAAAACACCAAAGCCAGTGCCTTCAATGAGTTCACCGGTAGCCTGTAATTGTCCATCCTTTCTGAAGGAAGATTTGATATTGGTTAGTGTCATACCAAAGCGGATATCCGGTTTATCGTTCCCATAATTCCACATGGCATCATCCCAACTCATTCGCTCCACAGTTTCGGTAATATCGAGTCCTTTTACCTGTTTAAAAATATATTTAACCATACCCTCAAACATATTCAGGATATCTTCCTGCTCAACGAAACTCATCTCGCAATCGATCTGTGTGAATTCAGGCTGACGGTCGGCTCTGAGATCTTCATCCCTGAAACATTTTACTATTTGATAATAGCGGTCATATCCACTCACCATTAATAATTGCTTAAATGTTTGCGGAGACTGGGGAAGTGCATAGAACTGTCCCTGGTTCATGCGGCTGGGTACTACAAAGTCACGAGCCCCTTCAGGGGTAGACTTAATAAGGAAAGGTGTTTCTATGTCCATGAACCCGTTTTCATGAAGGTAGTTACGGGCGGCACGGTTAACGGAATAGCGCAGTTCCAGGTTCTTACGTATCTCATTCCGCCGAAGATCGAGATACCGGAATTTCATACGCAGATCGTCTCCGCCATCTGTGTCATCCTGTATAGTAAAAGGCGGGGTAGCCGCCTTATTCAACACCGTAATAGAATTAACGGCAACTTCTATATGGCCGGTTGGGATATTGTCATTTTTATTACTACGTTCTCTTACAGTACCTTTGGCCTGTATAACGAATTCACGGCCAAGCGCTAATCCTTCTACTTGCTGGAGGATGTCTTCGCTTAAAACGAGCTGTGTAATGCCATACCTGTCACGGAGATCAGTAAATGTTATGCTTCCGAACTTACGGATGGTCTGTATCCACCCGGCTAAGGTCACTTCCTGTCCTACATGGGAGATTCTTAACTCGCCGCAGGTATGTGTTCTGTACATTTTTTTATAGCTGTTTAACGTTACTTCCTATATCCCAATAACTTAGGTTGGAGAGGGGCAAATGTACACCAAAACCGGCTAAGCAGATTTGCCAAAAGGCTTCCTTTTACCAAATTTTCTTTATATTTTGGAACCACCTATCCCACATGGTCACTTTTCTCCATTTATCCTGAAATGCCATTTTTCCAATTCGCCTGTGGATACTATCACGTACACCAAGATTCGATAAGAAAAATGGACCCTCATGGAAATTATTTTACTCTTTCTTGCACTTGCTGGGATGATTATCTTTCAGACCCCTATAAAGGAATGGTTTGAAAAAATTAATGAGAAAAGACATTACAAAGGTTTTTTATCTCAGGAAACTTTTTATCACTCGGTCATTTCGAGACATCTCAAATATTATAACCGCTTAAACCTTGAGGACCAGAGAAAATTTCTGTTCAGAACATACCTTTTCAAGCGTTCAAAAAAGTTTCACTATATAGAAGTGCCGGAAAGCCAGGAGATGCCTGTGCTGGTAAGCGCTATTTCTGTGCAGCTTACTTTGGGGCTGGAGAAATATCAGCTCAACTATTTTAGGGATATTTATGTGCTTCGTGACGACTACCACTATGGTTTTTATTCAAGGCCCTTCCAGGGACATGTTGATCATAGCGGTATTTATTTGTCCTGGGACAATTTTATGAAAGGCATAAGAGGGCTTACGCCCAATTGCAATGTCGGTCTTCATGAAATGGGGCATGCACTGGCCTATGTTAATTTTATTACGCAAACAGAAGAAGATAAACATTTCAAAAAAGAATTTAAAAACTTTTCTAGAGTAGCCCGGCCTATATATAATGCTATTCAAGAGGGAAAGAAAACTATGCTTGGTGATTATGCGGGCACTAACTACCATGAATTCTGGGCTGTTACTGTAGAAGTGTTTTTTGAGAATCCCGTACGCATGAGGCATGAACTTCCCGACCTGTATGATGCAATGTCTAGGCTGTTACGCCAGGATCCCATTGAAGTATTGCTGAATTCCCGTCTAGCGGCTTAATATTTTACTGAACCTTGTTACATCCGCTTCGGGTAGTATAGGTTGCTTATCAATTAAATAATTGACAAACTGGTTGGCAAAATAAGGGGATAAGGAACACCCCTTAGTTCCCATACCATTAAAAATACCTATTTGCGGATGCAAGGGATGTAACCCTACAAAAGGCCGGCGTTCCAGTGTAGCCGGACGAAGAGTGGCCAAATGTGCCTCTATAGTAAAAGGTGATTTTAACCAGGATCTTAGTTGACTGGTGGTGCGGGTAAGAAAATCTTCTGAAGGATAAATATTTTCGAAGTCCCATTCATAGGAGGAGCCAATCCAGAAAAAATCATCTTTAACTGGTACAATAGTAATCCCCTTTTTGAAAATATTTTGCCTGGGAATAGCTGAATTGCGGATGATTAAAGCCTGTCCCTTATTAGCAGCAAAAGGAAGTTTACTGAACCAGGGGTTTTGTGCACCCTGCGCACCATCACAAAAAATTATCTTGTCTGCCGTAATATCCCTGTAAACAATATTATTATCATTAATGATTAGCTCATCAGCATGAAATTCTTCTTCTACTAATTGCTGTAATTGTAATAATTTTTTTCTCCATGCCGGAATGATTTCAGCAAGGTTAACAGCGTAAGCAGGAGAGATGATGCCATATCCAAAATCGTAATTAAAATAAGGTTGAAACTGTTGCGGATAAGAAGGCGTTTGCAAATACTTCGGATCTTCATTTATTCTTTCAGTAAATGCCTGAAGCATTTGTACAGATGGGAAAAAGTCAATAATGTCTTTTTGCGAAATAGCTTCTAACTGTAGATCTTCACCGAGTTGTTGATAGGCTCGGTAAGCATAAGGCAGAAGTATATCGATCATCCATGTTTGAACGATTCTTCTACCAGTAACAGGATTAATAATGCCCGCAGCAATTCTTGAAGCTACATCAGGATGATTATTATCAATAGTAATAAACGACCGCTTGCGCTGGTGGAGGTGCCATGTTAAAAATGTTCCACTGATACCTTGCCCTATGATAAGAAATTCAGTTTTTATCATTTGCTGGTTACACTCAATTTTATCCCTTCGCTATGGCTGCTGAATTCAGGAGCGTATAAGCATTGAATGGTAGCGATGCCATTAGAAAAATCACCTTCCTGGGACACAAACATGGGATATTCAAAAACGTATGTTCCTTTTCTTATGTTGTCGAAATAAAAATGAGTCGCAGCATCTTTTGTTGTTTCGTAATATCCAAGACCATCCTGCCATTTATAACTGCTTAATACATTTACAGGTTCCATACAGGAAGATCGCATATCTTTCATGTGCACATATTCAAGATCCCTGTCAACACGAATCTCGATCCTGACAATTACTTTATCACCAATCTTCAAATTATTATTAGTCAGAGGAACGAGCACTTTCCCACGATCGGTATTTTTTTCTGTAAATAATTGTTTGCCGATCTGTAATGGTGTAGCGGCTGAGGAAATTTTATCCAGGTCTTCAAAGTATTGCCAGTAAACAGCTCCCCACGCTGTAGCTGTTTTATCGTTATCGGTCACGGTTACTTTGATATTACCCATTCCAGGTTGAATATTTTCTTTATTAAATTGAGTGCTGAAATATCCCGAACCGGCTTCGGCAGATTGCTTTGCCGATGAAATAGTATTTTTTCCGAGGTCTATGATCACCTCCGGATTTTTTTCCATCCAATTTGCTCCCTGTAACAATAAAGCATAGCAGGCATCGGCAGTAGATTTCGTAGTTTTCCAGTTATTGGTTTGTTTGTTACGCAATAACCATGTCCGGATATTATTTATCATATTATTGTCCTTCGTTATTTCGCTGAAGGCCTCTGCTACAACCGACTGGGCTTCAATAGGCGCTTCGTGCCAGTAGTAGCCTCTATTCATATCTTTCCAGTAACTGCCGAGTTCTTCGTTGTTAATGACTGTTTCTTTCAAAGCTGCCATTATTTTTTGTGCAGTGGCTACATCTCCTGTTCTGAATAGCGAAAGTGCAATCATTGCTCTTAGGTAAGTATTATGTTTTACCCACGCCTGCTCCGATTGATTGCGGTAATAGTTATACGCAGTAAATACATCTCCCGGCACACTTATATCGGTGAAAAAGCTTCGCATGTATAAGTATTGCACGGGAACATTAGCAATGATACCGGTAGGTAATTTTTTATTGGAAGCTTTAAGCAATTCATAATCTCTTTTGATTTCCTGATCAAGAAATGAGACGCCTGCTTTGATTAAAAGATTGAGCTTTTCATTTTTTGGCAAAGCGCCCAATTGCTTGAGATGGCCAATCCCCGAAAGAATATATTGGGTCATATACCTGTTTTCTCTTCCTCCCGGTGACCAGATAAATCCTCCGCTTGGAGCCTGCATCTGCTGCAATTGATTTAATGCACTGGTGAGTGATGCAGACATACTATTTAGATCAAAGAGAAGAGCCAGGTTTCTTTTTTGCTGACTTTCGGTCTTTGCTTCCAGTACCCACGGTGTTTCCTGAAGTAATAACCCTTTCAGCTCTTCATTTTTCTGTAATGTACTTAGCAATGCCGAAGTATCAGCAGTTTTCCATTTTTCGATAACAGCTTTAAAGCGAGGAGAACTATTGATGATATGAAAAGCTATTGCGTTAGCATAGTAACGATTGAATATTTGCTCAGCATTTTCTTTCGCACCTTCTGATAAATAGGGGAGCGCCTGCACCGCATACCAGGCCGGACTACCGGTAAACTCAACGGTTAAGCGATGTTGTTGGAGCGTATTGCTGCTGCCGCTATTGATTAATTTATCAAATGTGAAATTCTTAGTGGCATTGCCCTTGATGGTTAAGGGTAGTGTTTCTGTTATCAACATCCGGTTAGTGAGTACAGGTAAAAGATTTTCTTCTCCGTCACTTAGGTTAGCAGCTTCTGCTACGATTCTGCATACCACTGGACTTGTATAACTGTTGGGAATATTGATAGTAAATTGGACAGGAATACTTTGTCCCATTTTTACGTTGAATGGTATTGGCTGATCGGCATAGCTGAATGCATCATTAACGAGTTTGCCTGTTTCCTGATCCAACAGTTGCAGACGTGCGTTCCCCTGGATATCAGCGTTAGAAAGATTGACAATTTTAGCGCTTAAACTGATCCTGTCTCCTTCTCTCAGGAAGCGTGGCAGATTAGGCTGAACCATCAGTTCTTTTTGTGTTACTATCGTTTTTTCTCCAATGCCCATTTTTAAATCCTTTGTATGGGCGAGCAATAGCCATTTCCACTCAGTTAATGCTTCGGGAGCAGTAAAGGAAAATTCGATATTACCGGCTGAGTCAGTGCGCAGATCAGGGAAGAAAAAAGCGGTCTCATTAAGATTAGTACGAGGTTGAACAGTAGAAGTGGGAGTTGCGGTTACAGTATCTGTTACAGCATTATCATTAGCATAACCAGATTTAGAGGCGGAGGGAGCTGCTGCTTCCAATTGCACTTCATTCGCTTGCATCGCCGACACAGCGCCTGGAACAGCCCTTTTGGCAAGTGGTGAAATTGCCATTGTATTTCTTCCAAATCCATATTCCGGAATATTCAGCCGGTCGTATTCTTTTACTTCACCACTCACCGAATAACTATCGAACACCCAGTTTTGTGCAGTAACCGCTGTGAAGTTTTCGGCATCTCTCCATTGTGAATAATCGATAGTCGTTCTCCATAGATTGGGCTTGTTCCATTGGTGCAGACGAAACTGATCAAGCGACTTGTCGTACATAGCTGTTAACAGTTCTGCGGCAACCTTTTCTCCCTTTTTACCACTTATGATAATTTTCCATTTTTCATTAGCCCCCGGAAGAATTTTTTCCCTGAAAGTAGAGTAGGTGATTGTTAAATCTTTTTCTGTATCAGGAGTTTTAATTTCAACAGATTCTACTGTTAACCTATTGTTTTTTACATAAAATTTGCTGGCAGGCAACTCTTTATTATCAGCGTATTTAATGAGCGGCGCCGTTTTTGGATCGGTTAGCTCAATATATTTTACGGCTTTCACTTCTTCTCCGTCTTTATCCTTCGCGGTAACTTCAATGGCGTAAAAACCTGACTGAAACTTTACTTGTGTAATGCTGGTAGCGCTATCAGCAATAGTCGTAATTTGTTTATCTAATACTTTCTTTTCCTTCGCCCATCGTGTGATATCTTTTTCGTTATCATATTGATCGAATGGAAAATGTTTATAATATTCTTCTCTGCTCATGATAAACTGATCGGGCTGCTTCCAATACCGGTCGCGGAAATCGCGTGATGGTTGCTTTAGCTTATGGATAGCAATGTTTACTACTGTTTTTTCAAACACATCATTCATGTTAGTTGTGGTAACCTGTAGTGTTTTGAATTCACCAATAGTTGTTTTATCGGGTGACTGCACATCTATTTTTAATGATGTATATCCCACACCGATAATAGTGCTGGCACTTCTTGTCTCACCATTGATGTCTGTAACATCGGTAGCGATTTCATAATGGAATACAGGATTGAGCTTTTTGTCGACTAATTCATCAGGGATAGCCTGGAAATTGATAGTAAACTTTCCGTTTTCATCAGTAGTGGTTATGCCATTAGTAATTTCTACAGTGTTGTTTTGATAGGGCGGCCAGATGCGTGTGTACCAGCCTCTTTGCCATAAAGGCATTATTGTTCTTCTTACTATGCGATAACTTACTGTGGCATCAGTAATATTATTGCCGGCATAGGCTTTGGCATTGCCATCAACAGTGATATTTTCATTTAGCTTATAGGTTCCGGATGGCTTGGGGAGCTCAACGAAAAATTTTGGTCTCTTATATTCTTCTACACTAAAAGAGACAACGCTATTATTGCTTTCATCTTTTAATGTAAAATTGCCATTGAGCAGATGCGTTGGTAAAGTGAATTTTCCCGAATAAGATCCATAATCGTTAGTGGTGACAGTTATAGAATCCACTACTTCATTATTTTCATCATACAGTTTTACTGTTGACTTTTTTTGCGTAACAATAATTGATGGGGGATTGTCTTTTGTACTATTGGTTACCACTATACCCTTAAAATATATTGTTTGTCCGGGACGGTATATCGATCTGTCGGTAAAAAAATAAGTGCGGTCTTTTTCTTTGATGACCGGTTCCGAATAGGTATAGTAATAATAGTGATTATCGAGAAAAAGCCTGTCTTTTCCATAGGTAATATCAAGCTGATAATTTCTGTGGGATTCTTTATTCTTTGTTAGCGCAAAAAACCCATTTTTGTCAGTGGTATAATTTTCAAGTTTCCGGAGCACTGATTTTCGTTGCTGATAATCGTACTGGTTCTGCCAAACTTGAACAGTAGCATTAGCCAGGGCATTTCCATTATTTCTGTTTACAACATAATATTTATCATTGCTATTAACATAGGCTATGTCTGAAATATAAAAATATTGAACAGCCAGTGCGTTAGAAGTTGTACCAAAATCGCTATTAGCGCTGACGAGCAAGGCATACTCTCCTGATGGAAGCGCATCTATTTTTATTTCTACATTATGATTCTGATAGTCTTCCGTATCGGGGAAATTGTATTTAAAACTCCTGATAGAGGGAAGACCAGCCATTTGCTCCCAGAATTTATTTTCCCATTGGTTATCGCCTATTTTCTCTTTTAGTTTTTTATCTACTTGTATAATCCTGAAATAGGCAGAAGTGAAGTTTTTATAACTAACCAACGCACGGAATGGCTGACCTATACTATTTACTTTTTCTGTTTGCAAGCCAATTGCTTTTTGCCGGATATTGTGCGCGAGATTCATGCAGTTGGCTTTACCTTCGGGCCGACCGGAAATATTTAACGTTCTTTCGCATAATTGAAGTGCTTTGATATAATCATATCTGTAGTTAGTGTCCCTTAAAGGATCATATTGCTGCGCTCTTGCTGCGTACCACTGGGCTAACAGGTAAGTGGCCTGGGTGGCAGTGCTGTTGTGTGGAAAGCGAGTAATGAGTTGTTGCAGCGCTGATGAATATAGTTTTTCTTTATCCGGATGAGTACTGTAGTTCCTGGCAAATACAATTCTTGAAATATTGAGATCGATCAAAGCGTCCTGTACCGGATCGTTAAGATGGAATGATGTCAACTGTTGATAGAGCAGCAACGCTTTATATTGTAATGATAAACTGTCTTTAGTAGGAAATACATGTTGTGAAAAAGCGCGTGCACCGGCGAAAGCTTCCGCATCGTGTAGTTTAAAAGCGTAGGCAGGCTGATTTAACTCCTTCTCACCCGATTCATAATAATTCAGCGCCCTATGTGCCAGCAAATCAAATAATGTTGGACGGAGAAAACGCACATTGCCTTTTTGTATAATAGGATCATAGGGCGCTAAGGGTGTTTTTTTCAGTGTATCAGAATCCGCTAATGAAAGTGAAAAAAACGTTGATATTTTGTTATGCAAATCTGTAATCGTCCAGGTTTGGATATCGTTTTTATTGCCCTCTGTTGTGTTTGTGCGGTTATAGAATTTCCAACGGTTTTGTTGCAGATAGTTCCAATAGTAGCTTGCAGCTATGCTATATAATATTGATTTGGCCGGCTGTGGTGCGCTCTCTATCTCACTGTTGATCAGCGTGATTTTTTCGTTAATCGTTTCTTCAGTAACAGTTTCGTTGATATTGATCTTATAAATAAGCGCCTTTATAACCTGTGGATGATTATTCTCTTTTTTGGCTTTTTGATAGATATCCTCAATTTCCTTAAGTGCGGTTTTCAGTAAACCTGATTTATTAATTTGGGAATCTATTTTTTCCCAGTTCTTTTCGTAGTTATTCATTTTTTCCTGTGCGGATAAAGTAAAAGTGAAGAGGCAGAAGCCTGCCAGCAACAATACTTTTTGATACAACATGTCAATTAATTATTGTAATTAAAGTTAGTGTATAGATGCAAGTCCGTATACGATTACATAAAAAGAAAATGCCTGTAACAAAACTTACAGGCATTTTACTATTGAAAGCTGATGATATTATTTCTTTTTTAACACTTCTGCCATTTTTGTGCCAATATCAGCGGGACTATGCACTACGGTGATACCGCATTCTTCCATAATTTTCATTTTAGCAGCCGCAGTATCTTCTGCACCGCCTACGATAGCGCCTGCATGGCCCATTCTTCTGCCTGGAGGAGCTGTTTGTCCGGCGATAAATCCTACTACCGGCTTTTTAGCATTATCCTTATACCATCTGGCTGCTTCGGCTTCCATTCCACCACCTATCTCTCCAATCACCACTACACCATCTGTATCGGGGTCGTTCATGAACATTTCGAGGGCTTCTTTAGTTGTTGTTCCGATGATAGGATCGCCTCCAATACCTACTGCGGTTGACACTCCCAGTCCGGCTTTTACCACCTGGTCGGTAGCTTCGTAGGTGAGGGTGCCCGATTTGGATACTACACCTATACGGCCTTTTTTAAATATAAATCCGGGCATAATACCCACTTTGCACTCTTCTGAAGTAATGATGCCAGGGCAGTTAGGGCCGATTAACCTTGTATTTTTACCCAGCAGGTAGTTTTTCGCTCTAATCATATCCTGAACAGGTATGCCTTCGGTGATACACACCACCAATTCTACTCCTGCGTTGGCTGCTTCCATGATGGCATCTGCGGCAAATGCCGGCGGAACGAAAATGATCGACACATTAGCTCCGGTAGCTTTAACGGCGTCTTCCACAGTATTGAACACAGGTTTGTCGAGATGTTTGCTTCCGCCCTTACCTGGCGTAACGCCTCCCATTACCTGGGTTCCGTATTCAATCATTTGTGTTGCGTGGAAAGTTCCTTCTGTACCTGTAAAGCCCTGTACGATAATCTTCGAATTTTTATTAACCAGAATGCTCATGTAAGAAATTTGAGCCGCAAAAATAAGGAAAAACGATGGGAGTTTATCACCGTTAATACCGGGCCTATTTCATTTCATTATCGATTTTTCCTGTTGCCTCCAACATACGCATGTTTTTAGCATCTTTCAGGAATTCTGATGCAAATATGAACTCATTGAGCAGTTCATTCTTACTGAAGATGATCTCTTTTTTGGTGCCCTCCCATTCTTTCAGTCCTTTGTGCATATAAATGATATGATCGCCGATCTCCATTACACTGTTCATATCATGCGTATTTACTACGGTAGTAATATTAAATTCCTGCGTAACCTCCTGTATTAGCTTATCTATTACCATTGAAGTCTGCGGATCGAGGCCGGAATTAGGTTCATCGCAGAACAGATATCTGGGGTTAAGCACAATAGCCCGCGCAATGCCTACACGCTTTTTCATACCACCACTTAGCTCTGCCGGGTATTTTTTATTGGAGCCAACGAGATTAACGCGTTCCAGTACCTCGTCAACCCGCTTGCGTTTTTCGGCCAGGGTATCTTTGGTGAACATGTTTAGCGGAAACATAATATTTTTTTCGACCGTTAAACTGTCGAATAATGCAGAGCCCTGGAACAGCATGCCTATCTGCTTCCTGATATCTTTTCTTTCGTTACCGGTCATAGTGGTAAAGGATTGGCCATTATAGAGAATTTCTCCGCTATCGGGATGAAACAATCCGACAAGGCATTTCATCATTACTGTTTTTCCACTTCCGCTGGCGCCGATAATCAGGTTGCATTTGCCTGACTCCATAGTGGCGCTCACATCCTGCAGGATGACGTTACCGTTAAAAGATTTTCTTATGTTCTTTAATTCTATCATTGTAGCAACAGGGCTGATAAAAGATAATCGGCGGTTAATATAGCCACGCAGCTTACGACTACCGCTTTTGTACTTGCACGGCCTATTTCAAGAGCACCGCCGGAAACTGTATAGCCGTAAAAAGCAGGAATACTTGAAATGATAAAGGAAAAAGTATATCCTTTGACCAGTCCGAAGAAAACATTATAAGGCACAAAGTTTTCAAGCAGACCTCTGTCATACACATTAGCGGCAAGGATACCGGATGCCACACCGGCAACACGTCCCCCCCATATACCCAAAAACATTGAAATAGTAATTAGCAGCGGGATCATTATCATTGCCGCCACAATTTTGGGAAGTACCAGATAGGTTTTGGTATTGATACCCATAATTTCAAGTGCATCAATTTGTTCACTCACCCTCATATTTCCCAGTTCACTGGCAATCTTACTGCCTACCACTCCTGCCAGCACAATACATACCAGCGTAGGAGCAAATTCAAGGATAACAGTATCACGAACGATCTGTGCAATAGTTGATTTTGGAATTACCGGACTGGTTAACTGGTAAGCTGTTTGCAGGGCCGACACTGCCCCCATAAAAAATGAAATGATCACCACAATACCTAAGGATCCTATTCCTATTTCATTACACTGGTGCATGAATTCCTTCCAATACATCCTTCCGTTCTCAGGCTTGGAAAACATCCCCTTCATCAATAGTAAATAACGACCGAATTCTGTAAAAAAATTCATATTCAATTCAAGATACAATTAATTTGACACTGCTGTTTTTTTCATTCTCTTCCAGAATCCAGAACGATTTACATCATCGGCCGGAGATTTCTTTGATTTATGCTGTGCATCAATCACCGCAATAATTGCCATGTTAACAATACTCCTTACTGAGCTTCCCAGTTGCAATATATGTACTGGCTTCTTCAGTCCTAATAAAATGGGACCAATAGCATCGGCGCCACCTACTTCTTTCAATAAATTATATGCCACGTTACCTGCAGCGAGATTAGGAAAGATGAGTGTATTTACATTTTTATCCGCCAGCTCACTGAATGGATAATTCTCTGCCAGCAGTTCGGGATTGAAAGCCATGCTGGCCTGCATTTCACCGTCTACTGTCAGCGTTGGGTTTTTTTTCTTGACAATATCACGTGCTTCTGCTACGAGACGGGCTTCGGGAGAATTACTGCTTCCGAAATTCGAGTAGCTGAGCATAGCAATGCGGGGAACTGTACTGAAGTTTTTTACTTCACGAGCTACCAGCAGTGTAATGTCGGCTAACTCCTCTGCAGTGGGATTAAAGTTTACGGTCGTGTCGGCAAGGAACAGCGGTCCCTTTTTTGTTAGCAGTAGATACATACCAGCAATTTTCTTCACACCGGGTTCAACACCGATGATCTGTATAGCCGGACGAATAGTATCGGGATAATTTTTAGTAAGACCGGAAATCATCGCATCAGCATCTCCGGTTTCTACCATCATACAACCATAATGATTCCTATCGGACATAACTTTATAGGATTCGTAATGATTATATCCTTTTCTTTTCCGCTTATTAAAAAATAATTCAGCGTATTCCTTTCTTTTCTTTTCACTCTTTTTATCCTTCGGATCAATAATAGGCAGTCCATCAAGATCAATACCATGTTCATTGGCAATATTTCTTATGGTTGTCTCATTGCCCAGCAGGATAGGATATCCCAAACCTTCGTCAAATACAATCTGCGCGGCTTTTAAAATTTTAATATTGTCGGCTTCGGCAAATACGATCCGGCGTGGATCTCTTCTTGCCTTATTGCCTAGTACTCTTACAATCTGGTTATCGAGTCCTAACCGTTTGTTTAATTCGATGGCATACCCGCTCCAGTTCTCGATCCTGGATTGTGCCACACCCGATTTAATAGCAGCTTTTGCTACGGCAGGAGCAATAGTAGAGAGTAGCCTAGGATCGAGGGGTTTAGGGATGATATAAGACGGACCGAATACGATGTTACTGGTATTGTAGGCAATATTCACTATATCAGGGACTGGTGTTCTGGTTAGTTCGGCAAGGGCATGCACTGCTGCGAGCTTCATTTCTTCGTTAATGATGGTGGCCCTTACATCCAGCGCACCGCGAAAAATAAAAGGAAAGCCTAAAACATTATTCACCTGGTTAGGATAATCACTTCGGCCGGTAGCCATAATAACATCTTCTCTTGCTGCTAGTGCCTCTTCATATCTGATTTCCGGATCGGGATTGGCCATAGCAAAAACAATTGGCCGTTTGGCCATGCTTTTTACCATATCCCGTGTAAGTACGTTACCTACGCTTAAACCAATAAATACATCAGCATCTTTAAGGGATTCTTCGAGCGTACAATCAGCTTTGGCCGTTGCAAATTCGATTTTGTCATTTTCCAGGTTGGGACGATCCTTGTAAATACATCCTTTTCTGTCGAATACAGTGAAGTTGGCGGGATTGGCTCCTAATGCAATGTACAAGCGTATACAGGCCATTGCTGCAGCGCCGGCGCCATTGACCACAAATCTTACCTTATCAATTTTTTTCTTCTGTAGGTCCAGTGCATTGATCAGCGCAGCAGCACTGATGATAGCAGTTCCGTGCTGGTCATCGTGCATAACCGGAATACTCATCTTTTCCCTTAACTGCTGTTCAATATAAAAGCACTCCGGCGCTTTTATATCTTCCAGGTTAATGCCGCCAAAAGTCGGCTCCAGCGCCTTTACTATTTCAACAAACTTTTTGGGATCTTTTTCATTGATTTCTATATCAAAAACGTCAATGTCAGCAAATATTTTAAACAGTACTCCCTTGCCTTCCATAACAGGTTTTGATGCTTCCGGACCGATATCACCCAGACCAAGTACAGCCGTGCCATTACTGATTACCGCTACCAGGTTGCCTTTGGCGGTGTACTTATAGACAGTTTCCGGGTTTTTTTCGATCTCCTTGCAGGGCTCTGCTACACCTGGAGAGTAAGCCAGTGAGAGATCTCTTTGTGTTTTAGCGTCTTTGGTAGGTATTACCTCTATCTTTCCGGGTCTTCCTTTTGCGTGATATTCAAGCGCCTCGTCCCTTCTAAGGTCGTTTTGCATAGTTATTATTTATCAGTTCCCTTAATCTTTAACAGTGTTTTAGGTATAGGGGATGCTGCAATTTACAACAAACCCGTGCCATCACCGTATATATTGATTATACTTGTATTGTGTAAACGTTTATTTATGATAAACAAATATATCGGAGTTCTTTTTCTGTCGATTCTTTTATTTGGAGGATGCAGAAAAAAGAACAGTGTCGGAAAGGAGGAGGATCCGGTTAAAATTAGTGCACTGGAGAAAACGAGGGATTACTATTTATGGTATGAACAGATTCCGGGTAATTTTAATACCAGTGTTTATAGTGATCCACAGGCCATCTTACAAGCCGTCCGCCAGTATAGTTATGAACCCGGGTTTTCCTATCCGGTCGACTATTTCAGTTTTGCCATGAAAAAGGATGAATGGAATAAGATCAGCGCTGGTGAGGCAACAGATTTTGGTTTGAACGCTTTCTTTTTTTCAGATACGGATTTAAGAGTGAGAATAGTGGAGCCCAATTCTCCCGCCGGTGCAGCAGGTATCAGGAGAGGTTGGAGAATTACCAGTTTGGGCGGCTCTGCAGATCTTACTACTAACAATGCTGATTTCGTTCGTAACCAATTATATCATTCCACCAGCACATCGTTTACCTTTTTATTGCCCGATGGATCTACGAAAAATATCACGCTTACCGCTGCAGAATACCAGGAACAACCTTTATACCTTGATACTATTTATACCATAGGTGGCAAAAAAATCGGCTACCTGGTTTTTAATTCTTTCCTGGGTAATGTTGAAAGCGCTACGAATGCTATCAATAATGTGTTCGCGAAATTTGTCGACCAGAATGTTACTGAAGTAATTGTTGACCTGCGCTATAATGGAGGCGGATATGTAAGTCTCCAGGAAACATTAGCGAATTATCTTGTCAACTCTTCTGCCGATAATAAAGTGATGATGGTAGAAGAATTTAACGACAAGCATAGCTCGGGAAATAAGACGTTACGGTTCTTTAAACTCGGCGCTCTCAATATTAATAGTGTCTATTTTATTGTTGGGGGCAACACAGCTTCGGCCAGCGAGTTGCTGATTAATAATCTCAAGCCTTATATGAATGTAAAACTGGTAGGAGAGGACACTTACGGAAAACCCGTTGGTTTTTTTGGTATCCCTGTTGAGAACTGGTATATATTTCCGGTATCCTTCAGAAGTGTTAACGCTTTAGGCGTGGGTAACTATTTCGAGGGTCTATCCGTTGATGCGCTGGCTACCGACGGACTTGATAAGGAATGGGGAGATATCAGCGAAACTTCTCTTGCTACGGCATTGAATCATATTCAGATAGGATCATTTGGTTATGTTCCACCGGGACAAGCCATGAACAGTGTTCTTGCTGCAGAAGTTAACGATGCTAACAAACTGCTGAATAAATCCATTAAAGGCGCATTTATTCGTTAATACCAGTTCCTGGAAGGAGGTACTGAAGTTGTCATTTGTTTGAGGCCTTTTTCTGTAGACCGGCCATTTTTCATGGCTTTCAGATGATAGACAACATGAAGAAATACTCCTTCTACAACAGGAGTGAATTCGACATAATCATAACTGAACCTCTTGCCATTTTCATCACGCACTGCATTTAGTAAGACTTCACGCGTTACTTCAATATTACCAATAGCCGCTATCGACTGAAAGGTTTTAGGCACTGAATCATATATTATCGCCAGCGTATCAGGCATCCAGCTATTATTAAAATCGTTGAGCGTGTCATAAGCATAAGATATCAACTGAAAAGTGGTATTATTGTCACCTATTTCTTTAAGGCAAAATTGCAATATCAGTCCCCTGTTATGAATAGAATCGAGACGGTATTCCAATGCGGCAGAATCATATCTTAAGACGCCAAAGTTGAATTTGCCGGAAGCAACATTCGGTGGTGGTGTTTTTGATTGGCCGCCGCAGGAGCAGAAAAAAATAATAAAAAACAGTCCTATGGCAGATGAGATTGACTTAATCATGCGCAATATTAATAAAAATGAATAGCTGGCTCAATTTTAATGGAAGTTTTATAAAAGAAACACAGCCAATCGCAACAGCCAACAACCGGGGATTGCGCTATGGAGAAGGTCTTTTTGAAACCATGAAATGGGTGAACGGATCAGTCAGACTGGGGAAATTCCATTTTGAACGGCTGCTATCGGGAATGACAAAACTAAAGCTACATCTTCCAGAAGAGGTTAGCGAATATTTTTTAACCAGTGAAATAGGAAGAACGATTGAGCGAAACAATATAAAAGGAACTGCCAGAGTACGCCTCATGGTTTTTAGGGGTGATAACGAGCTGTCTGATGTCACAGGAGAAGGAAGCTATGTGATACAGGCCTGGCCTTTGCAGCCTTTGCAACAGGAAAGCGGCGGGTTTAATGAAGAAGGATTGAAGCTTGGTGTTTTTAAAGAAGGAGTGAAATCTTGCGATGAACTGGCCAATTTAAAGACCAACAATTATCTTTTGTACGTCCTGGCCACTATGTATGCCAAAGAAAATAACTGGAATGATTGCGTGGTGCTTAATCATCATCAAAGAGTATGTGAGAGCACTATCGCTAATATATTTTGGGTAAAAGAGGGAAATATATTTACTCCGGCTTTGTCCGAAGGCTGCGTGGCGGGCGTTATGCGAAGATATCTTATAGAAAATATCGCTGTAACACAATCAGCCTGCTCCCTGAATGAAATATTACAGGCCGATGAAATATTTCTGACTAATGCTATCAGAGGAGTGCAATGGGTTAAAGAGTGTAATAGTCATTCTTTCAGCAATAAGATAAGCAGGCAAATATCTGAGCAGTGCTGTTAACATCCCGTATGCTGACTGATGCAATTACAATGCGCATTTTGTATTACTGACCAATCGCAACCGATTTTAAGCAACACAGTCTTGAACGATTTTTTTGCAAAAAAATTTGCGTAGTTAAATAACTACATTTAATTTAGTAGTTAAATGGCTTCATAATGAAACGGATTTCCATCAGACCATTAATAAAATAAAAAATAACTGATGAATTTAAGACGAGACGTTTTTCAAGCAATAGCCGACCCGACAAGACGAGCAATACTTATGTTGGTCGCTACACAATCAATGACTGCAGGAGCAATAGCGGCAAATTTTGACACGGCACGACCTACCGTTTCAAAACACTTGCAAATTCTTACAGAGTGTGAATTACTTGAACAGGAACAAAACGGCAGGGAAGTTTACTATCACATCAACGCAAAAAAGATGAAAGAAGTAGCAGACTTTATTGAACCGTTCCGCAAAATGTGGGACGACAGGTTTAACAAATTGGAAGCTGTAATGAAAAAATACAAAAACAAATAAGCAATGGAACAAAAAACAAAAGTAACTACCACAGACGACAAACAGGAGATCGTAATCACAAGAGAATTTGATTTGCCTTTGAAGTTACTGTTTAAGGCTTATGAAGACCCCAAACTTTTTGAGCAATGGTCGGAAACAAAAGTGCTGAAAATGGAAAACAAAAAACACGGCTCTTACGCATTTGAAACATCACGGCACGGAACTGTCGTTTTTCGGGCAAACGGAACAATACACGAATTTGTTCCTAACCAAAAAATCACACGAACATTTGAAATGGAAAACACACCGTTTCCGGTTCAGCTTGAATTTTTAGAGTTCGAAAAACTTACAAACGATACAAGTAAGCTTACAATGCACATTGTGTTTAAGTCTATTGAATTTAGAAACCAATTAATGCAAATGCCATTTGCACAAGGTATCAATATGGCTCACAACAGGCTACAGAAAATCGTAAACAAATTACAATAACGTAATATGGCAAAGAGAAATAAAATTATCTATTGGATAGCAACAATATTCCTTTCAATCGGGATGTTAGCAGGCGGTACACAACAAATTTTTCAAATAGGCGGTTACAATGAAATTGTTACCAAACTTGGTTATCCCTTGTATCTTTTAAGTATCATTGGAACTTGGAAAATATTGGGTGTTATTGCTATTCTCATTCCGAATTTTTCATTATTAAAAGAATGGGCTTACGCAGGTTTTTTCTTTGTAATGTCTGGTGCTTTCATTTCTCATTTAACTGTCGGACAATCGTTCACAGAAGCAATGCCCTCACTGATATTATTGGTTGTAACTGTCGTATCGTGGTATTTCAGACCTGCCAACAGAAAAATAAACATTGAAAACAAATAACTATGACAAATCCAAAAGTAGATTGGTTTTTCAATAAATCGGGTAAATGGCAAGAAGCGTATCGGGAACTACGAGAAATAGTGCTTGATTGTGGTTTGACAGAAGAATTAAAATGGGGTTGCCCTTGTTATACCAATCGAAAAAGCAACATCGTTTTAATACACGGCTTTAAAGACTATTGTGCATTATTGTTTATGCAAGGCGCTTTACTGAAAGACCCGAAGAAAATTTTAGTGCAGCAAACAACAAACGTGCAGTCAGCAAGGCAATTCGTTTTACAGACATTAACGAAATTCTCAAAAGCAAATCAACTATTAAGACATATATCAAAGAAGCAATCAAAAATGACAAATTGGGTTTGAAAGTTGCGGTGAAAAAAACAACCGAATATGAAATACCCGAAGAATTTCAGGTTGCATTAAAAGAAATGCCCGGACTAAAAACAGCATTTTATAAATTAACGCCTGGTAGACAAAGGGGTTACTTACTCTATTTTTCTTCTGCCAAACAATCCAAAACAAGAATGGAAAGAGTTGAAAAATATATTCCGAAAATTCTTGATAACAAAGGCTTGGATGACTAAAACAAAAGCAACGGAGGTTATAAATTGGTTGAAAAATGAATTTGAATGGGAACACACAATGGCTATTTACGCAACATTTAAAGGTAAAACCAAGTAACAAATAGAATCCCGTTCTGGTAACAGACAAAATTTATGGCAACAAAACAACCAGACAATACAGCATTGCGGACGGCTTTATGGAGGGCGTTACACGTTTTGACAGACGACAAGCCTTATATCATTGAGGACAAAGTTGGATATGACTTAATTAAACCTGAAAAAGATTGGCAGGAAAGACCTGATATGAAATATACCAAGCGACTTCGGGCTTCTATTGTTGCCCGTGCCCGATTTGTTGAAGACATAGCCAAAGACCAAATTGAAAATGGCGTAACCCAATATATTTTGCTTGGTGCAGGACTTGACAGTTTTGCACAACGAAATGCAGAAATCACTTCACAGGTTGACATTTATGAAATTGACCAACCCGACACGTTGGCTTGGAAAGAAGAGAAACTAATTGAAAACGGTTACAAATTTCCCGACAATCTTCATTTTGTTCCTGTTGACTTTGAAACTTCATCTTGGTGGACAGAACTTTTAAACAAAGGGTTCGACATTGACAAAAAAGCTATTGTTTCCTGTACAGGTGTTACGCTTTATCTTACAAAGGAAGCAATTATGGACACATTGAAGAAAATGACTTCGCTGGCATCAGGTTCAACCATTGCAATAGCATTTTATTTGCCATTGGAACAACTTGATGAAGAAGATAAAGCTATGCAGGAAATAGCAATAAAAGGAGCAGCTGCTTCGGGAACACCTTTTGTTAGTTTTTTCTCTATTGACGAAATTGTAAAACTTGCAGAGGAAATAGGTTTGAAAGAGATCCAAGCCATTTCAACAATAGGTATGACAGAAAAATATTTTAAAAACAGAGCCGACAATTTTATTCCGGCAAGCGGGGAATTTTTCTTGGTTGCAAAAACATAAAAACGAACTGCCAATACACGGCACGTTGGCAGTAATTGCCCGACAAACCCAATGGACAAATTCAACTTTCCGACATTCTTTTGTAACCTTTCCATTCTACGATTACTCTAATAGACAGTAACAACTAAAAAAGAAAATGAAATGGAAAGTAAAATCAAAAGTCAGTCGCTGACACAAACATTCAACCTGTTAAAGTACACATTCGGAATTGTGCCAATCGTTGCAGGTGCAGACAAGTTCACAAACATACTGACACATTGGGAGCAGTATGTTAATCCGTCAATCGCAAGCCTGTTGCCGTTTTCCGCTTCGGCTTTTATGATGATTGTGGGCGTTATTGAAATTGTAGCAGGTGTCATTGTGCTGAAAAAAGCTGAAATTGGCGGTTACATTGTAGCAGGTTGGCTAACAGTTATAGCACTGACATTGTTAATCGGTTTCAATTATGTAGATGTGGCAGTACGTGACCTTGTAATGGCTATTGCTGCCTTATCAATGGTAAGAATTTCTAAAATCATTGAATAAATATGGTTCAATTTGAAAAATTTACCGAAGCGGAAATTATCGGACGAATTATAGGCGGAGAAAAAGCACTCTACGAGATTATTGTTAGACGGTTCAATCCTTACTTGTATAAAATTGGCAGGTCGTACAACTACAATCACGAGGATACACAGGATTTAATGCAGGAAACTTTTATTGATGCGTATAGAAACCTGTTTCAGTTTGAAGGTCGTGCCGATTTTAAAACATGGATTATCCGAATAATGATGAACAACTGTTACAGAAAACAAGGGAAATCAGGTTTTAAAAATGAAATTATGCAAGACGTGGATGAATACTCAACGCCGATGTTTACCAATAGAAACAATGATACTGACAAGGTAGTTCAAAATCGTGAGTTGGGACATATTATCGAAAACGCACTTGAAAAAATTCCTTTTGATTACCGAATGGTTTTTTCGTTGCGGGAAATAAACGGATTAAACGTAGCAGAAACCGCAGAAATGTTAAGCATCAGCGAGGCCAATGTAAAAGTACGTTTGAACAGGGCAAAAACTATGTTACGAAGTGAGATAGAAGGTATTTATTCTGCCAGCAAACTCTTTGAATTTAATTTGATTTATTGCGATGCAATGGTAGAAAATATAATGAAAAAAATAAACGAACTCTGATTGGCTTATGCAGGAACTAATAAATATTGACATATTTCACTGAAACTCACTTTCTCGCATAAAGTGATTCAACCCCCTGTGTATAGATAACTACTAAGAAAAAATTATAGGAAAAATGTTTTTGCATCAATAATGATCTTATTAATGGAGCTATGAATTTGCATGAATTTTTTTATCGCTTCCCTGCCTTCTTTTCCGAGGTCTATCGAAAAATCATTTACGTATAAATTGATATGCTGACGCATAACATCTTCCGACATTTCCTGTGCATGTTGTTTTACAAATTCACTTAATTCGTTTTCACTATTATAGGCATAGGCTAAACTTTTTTTAATTAATCGCTCTATTTTTTGTTGGATGATAATAGGGATTTCTCTTTTGATAACAATTCCGCCCAGCGGAACCGGAAATCCCGTTTCTTCTTCCCAAAAATCACCCAGGTCCATTATTTTGACAAGACCCTTCTCCTGGTAAGTGAACCTATTTTCATGAATGATCACACCTAACTGCATAGAGCGTATATTATCCAGGCTGCCTTTGCTACTGTTTACATAGTCTTCTATTTCATCATATTTTAAGAATACTTTATTTGTTGCTTCGGGGAAGGCCAGTGAAAATAAAACATGTGCTGTAGTGTTTTTGCCTGGAATAGCTATGGTACACTGGTTGACTGCCGGCTTGGGTATAGCCTGTTTGCTGATCAGTAGTGGGCCAACTCCTTTACCAAGAGCGCTGCCTGAATTGAGAATAATATAATCGTCCAGCAAAAGCGGCAATGAGCCATAGCTGATCTTAGTGCAATCGATTTTTCTATCGATAGCCATCTCGTTAAGAGTTTGCACATCGTGCATTTCAATGGTAAACTCTAGTCCTTCAGTATCTATTTTTTTATTCACCAACGCATCAAAAATAAAAGTATCGTTAGGGCATGGTGAAAATCCGAGTGATATTGGTGTAGTCATTACAGGCGATTAAAAATGTTTTGCAATCCGGTGTTTAATAGGGAAATGGATTCTTTCAGTTTCCATTTGCTTTTATCTCTTTCTCCACAGTAATTAGATATTGCTCTGACTTGCAGAAAAGGCGTTTTTGTTTTGAGGCATACGTAATGGAGCGCTGCTCCTTCCATCGATTCGATGTCAACATTATACTTGTCTACCAGTTTTTGTGCCTGAACAGGTGTTGAACTAATATTATTTACTGTTGCGCCGCTGGCGATAGGTAATCCTGTGCTTACCCATTGGCTAATGTTCGGGTTGATCAGTTTCTTATGCGAAAAAGGCGCCGCCTGCTGGTCTTCCAGGCCCATGTCGAAAATATCTGTCAACGAGCCATTTTCTATGGCTCCCAGGTCGGCAAATACTTCGTCTTTGATAAGAACCAGGCTTCCAGGAGGAAATTTTTCTGTGAAGCTGCCTCCTATTCCCGCCTGGATGACCAGGTCAGTTGGTTGGCGGAGGAGGTGGCTCGTGAGTGCATAAGCGGTGGCCACTCCGCCAACCCCTGTAATAAGCACATCTACAGGCATTAAGCTGCTATCCAGCCATTTTTTAGTGATGCTGATCTCATTTTCCGTAGCTGCTGCCAGTAACAGGTTCATCCGTTATTATTTGTCTTTTCAATGGTCGGATGGCTGCTCGCCTTAGTTGCCTTCTTATTGCCTTGATCAAGGTAGTGGCTCGCGGTCATCCGTTATTATTTGTCTTTTCAATGGTCGGATGGCTGCTCGCCTTAGTTGCC
>CAZSFY010000012.1:26895-94819 GCA_964606315.1 uncultured Chitinophagaceae bacterium
CTTATTGCCTTGATCAAGGTAGTGGCTCGCGGTCATCCGTTATTATTTGTCTTTTATTTCTACTTCGTGCATTAGATTCTATTAGTTGACAATGGACAGTTGATAGTTGACAGTTTTGGGCCCTGTCCGCCTCCACTGTCCACTGTCCACTGTCCACTGCTCACTCTCCCTTGCAAGTTCCGGTTTTATTGGCGGTTTTTGGTTATTCCCGTGATTTTGCGTGCTAACATGTTAACTTTGCAAAAATTTTACAGACTTTCATGGTTTACCTAACCCGCCAGGAGCATTTTAACGCGGCACATAAACTATATAATCCTGCCTGGAGCAGGGAAAAGAATGAGGAGGTGTTCGGAAAGTGCGCCAATGAAAACTGGCATGGACATAATTACGATCTTTACGTAACAGTAAAGGGGAAACCCCACCCCGACACTGGCTTTTTATTTGATGTTAAACAGTTAAGCATCATTATAAGGGAACATATAATAGAGAAGCTCGATCATAAGAACCTGAATATGGATGTGGATTTTATGAAGGGAAAAATGTGTTCCACTGAAAACCTGGCCATAGGAATATGGAACGAACTGTTGCCGCATATTCCAGCGGGGGTACAGTTGCACTGTATTAAACTTTATGAAACACCCAGGATATACATAGAATATTTTGGTGAATAAAAAATGTTGAATTGTCAAAAAAAGTAGCGGTATACAGAAAGGAACATTTTAATGCAGCCCATAGGTTGTTTAATCCCTTATGGAATGCTGAAAAAAACAGCGAGGTTTTTGGCAAATGCAGCAACCCCAATTTTCACGGGCATAATTACGAACTTGTCGTAAGGTTAACCGGTGAACCTGATCCGATAACAGGTTTTGTTATGGATATGAAAGCGCTGAGCGACATTATCAGAAAACATGTTATTGCCCGTTTCGATCACAAAAATTTAAATCTGGATACGGAATATTTTAAGGACACCAATCCTACTGCTGAAAATATTTGTATAGCGATATATAAAATATTAAGAGACCATATAGATGAAAAATTAGACATGCAGGTGAGGCTTTATGAGACAGAAAGAAATTTTGTTGATTACCCGGTGACATAGACATAATAATTAAGTTATAGATAATGGCATATAAAAAAACAGAGCATTTCGATGAATTGGTAACAACCGGTTTAATGGATAGTTATACACAAACGCTCAAACTGCTTGGAGAAGATCCCTCAAGAGAAGGGTTGATTAAAACACCTGAACGAATGGCCAGGGCTATGCAATATCTTACTCATGGCTACCAGCTAAATGCTATTGATATATTGAATTCAGCTAAGTTTCATGAGGATATCAGTGAGATGATCGTTGTAAAAGATATTGAGGTATATAGCATGTGTGAACATCATATGCTTCCTTTTTTTGGAAAGGCGCATGTTGCTTATATTCCTAATGGATGGATCACCGGGTTGAGTAAGATTGCCAGGGTGGTGGATGTGTTTGCCAGGCGGCTGCAGGTACAGGAGCGACTCACAACGCAGATACTTGAATCTATAAAAGAATCATTGCAACCCCTGGGAGTGGCAGTGGTGATAGAAGCGTCCCATTTATGTATGATGATGAGAGGGGTTCAAAAACAAAACTCAGTGACCACCACTTCTGCTTTTTGGGGGGAATTTGAAAAAAATGAAACCAGAAGTGAATTCACTAAACTAATATCTTCGCGCTTACATTAATAATTACTACCTAAATTGTATGAGTGACGTGATAATGAAGTGGATAGCTTTTTAAGTGGTAAGTCCACCCATCTGCTAAAGTATCTGTATGGCGGACAGGTCAGATAAATAAAAAAACAAAGATATACTGATGAAACACGCATTCGTATTCCCAGGCCAGGGTTCCCAGTTTTCGGGCATGGGAAAAGATTTCTATGAAAACAATGCTTTTGCTAAAAAGTTATTTGAGCAAGCCAATGAAATCCTGGGTTTTCGTATTTCAGATATCATGTTCTCCGGAACGGATGAAGACTTGAAACAGACAAACGTAACACAGCCGGCTGTTTTTCTACATGCAGTGATAGCTTTTAAGTGTGTGGAACATATCAGACCCGATATGGTGGCTGGTCATTCCTTAGGAGAATTTTCTGCTTTAGTAGCTAATGGCGCTTTGTCTTTTGAAGATGGATTAAAACTGGTATCCATACGTGCCCGTGCTATGCAAAAAGCATGTGAAGCCACTCCTTCCACCATGGCTGCTATTTTAGGGTTGGCAGATGAGAAAGTAGAAGAAATTTGTGCTACAGTAGCTGATGAAACGCAGGAAGTAGTAGTGCCTGCTAACTATAACTGTCCGGGTCAGATCGTTATCAGTGGTTCATTAAAAGGTATCGAAGCGGCTTGCGAAAAGTTAAAAGCAGCGGGAGCCAAAAGAGCACTAGTGCTTCCTGTTGGCGGCGCTTTTCATTCCCCTCTAATGGAACCTGCACGCCAGGAATTGCAAACTGCTATAGAAAAAACAACATTTTATCAACCTTCCTGCCATATCTACCAAAATGTAGTGGCTAAAGCGGTATTTAGTCATGAGGAGATTAAAAAAAATCTTGTAGACCAGCTCACCGGACCGGTAAAATGGACACAAACCATACAGGCTATGATTGCCGATGGGGCAACCAAATTTACCGAAGTTGGTCCGGGTAAAGTTTTACAGGGACTGATCAATAAGATCAGCAAAGAAGTAGAAACAGGCGGAGTTTAAAGTTTATCGTTATGTCTTCTATTGCACTTATTACCGGAGCCACAGCGGGCTTTGGTAAAGCTATTGCCGAAAAATTTGCTAAGGAAAAATATAATATCATTATTACCGGCCGGCGAAACCAATTGCTTCGTGAAGTGTCCGCTGAAATAAAAAGCAAATATGCTGTTGAAGTATTACCCTTAAACTTCGATGTTCGCCAAAGAGAAACTGTTTTTGCAGCGATAAGTGAGTTGCCCGCTGAGTGGCAGCATATTGATGTATTGGTGAACAATGCGGGTCTTGCTTTAGGAAGAGATTATTTTGATGAGGCAGATATTGATGACTGGGATACTATGATCGACACAAACGTCAAAGGATTATTGTATGTTTCGAGAGCGGTACTGCCGTATATGATAAAATCGGGTAAGGGGCATATTATTAATATAGGTTCCATCGCTGGTAAAAATGTGTACGATCGAGGCAATGTGTATTGTGCTACCAAACATGCCGTTCAGGCTATTTCACAGGCTATGCGGATGGATATGCTTCGCCATAAGATAAAAGTCACTGTGATCCATCCCGGCGCTGCTGAAACTGATTTTTCACTGGTTCGTTTTAAAGGTGACCAGGATGCTGCCAAAGCTGTCTATAAAGGATTTACTCCTCTGTATGCAGAAGATATTGCTAACGCTGCTTTTTACTGTGCCAGTACCCCACCTCATGTTTGTGTTAATGAAATGGTGATCACTGCCACAGCACAGGCAGATGCTTTTTATTTATATAAGGAATAAGTTCAGGATAGGAAAGATGCTTCTGTTTTTGTAATGCAAATGTCTTCGTATGATGGTAAACGGTACCCTTAATAAAATCTTCAGGGAAAGGGTAGGTAGGCTAGGCAATAAAAATTTAATAAGCCCATTTAACTAGAGTAGCGCCCCAGGTAAACCCACCACCAAAAGCAGCCAGCACCAGGTTATCTCCTTTTTTTAATTTGCTTTCCCATTCCCATAAGCACAATGGAATAGTAGCAGCAGTAGTATTACCATAGCGCTCAATATTCAGCATCACTTTTTCTGCCGGTAGACCCATACGTGATGCAGTAGCATCAATAATTCTTTTATTGGCCTGGTGAGGAACCAGCCAGGCTATATCGTCGCCGGTCAGATTGTTTTTTTCCAGCAGACTGGCGCTTACATCGGCCATACCTTTCACTGCAAACTTGAACACTGTTTGTCCTTCCTGGTAAATATAGTGTTGCTTGGAAGTGACTGTTTCAATACTGGGAGGATTAAGTGAACCTCCTGCTTTCATATGAAGAAAAGAGACGCCACTGCCATCAGATTTTAGTATGGAGTCGAGTATGCCATAACCATCAGTGTTAGGTTCCAGTAATACTGCACCTGCACCATCACCGAATAATATACTCGTAGTGCGATCGCTGTAGTCAACAATAGCGCTCATTTTATCGGCGCCCACAACAACCACCTTTTTAAACCTCCCACTTTCTATAAACATAGCCCCTGTTGAGAGTCCGAATAGGAAGCCCGAACAGGCAGCTTGCAGATCGAACCCCCACGCGTTGATAGCTCCGATTTTATCGCAAATGATGTTGGCTGTTGCAGGAAAAACCATATCGGGAGTAACAGTGCAGCAGATCAGGCAGTCTATTTTAGACGGATCAATACCTCTTTTTTTACACAACTCAAGCACTGCCGGTGCGCCCATATCTGAAGTGGCTTTCCCTTTACCTTTTAATATTCTTCTCTCTTTAATGCCGGTTCGTGTTTGGATCCATTCATCATTGGTCTCTACCATTTTTTCAAGATCCGCATTCGTTAACTTATCATCGGGTACATAACCACCCACCGCAGTGATGGCAGCAGTAATTTTTTGAGTCATTCTATTGGATATATTATAAAGGGAGCAAAAGTACGCTTTTCCTTATTTTTGCCGCCATGATCGCTTTTTTAAGAGGCAATTTTGTAAAAAAATCACCTACCGCCGTTATCGTGGATGTTAACGGTGTGGGATATGAATTGCTGATAAGCCTTAATACCTACACGTCTATTGCCCACCTCGAGCAAGGACAGTTGTTCACTTACTTTCATGTGCGGGAGGATGCTCAACTGCTTTTTGGTTTTGCCGATGAGTCAGAGAAGGAACTCTTTATACAGCTTATCACCGTTTCCGGCGTGGGTGCTTCGACTGCAAGAATGATACTGAGTTCCATGAAACCCGCTGAACTTTCACGTGTTATTACACAGGGTAATGCCAGACAACTGGAAAGCGTAAAGGGCATCGGTAAAAAAACGGCGGAAAGAATAATTCTTGAATTAAAAGATAAACTGGGAAAAATACAGGAAAGCGGTACAAATAATTCCGGCATCACAGGCAATACGGTAGAGAATGACGCGTTAAATGCTCTCATCGCCCTTGGTATTGCCCGACTTACAGCAGAACAGGCATTAGCCAGGGTCAGAAAATCTAATCCCGACCTCACGAAAATTGAAGACCTTATCAAGATGGCCTTAAAAAACATTTGACCTATTTGAGAAGACCTCTACTTAAAAAATTTTGCCGTAATCCAATTGATCCGGAAACTGACTATTTTCCTAAGAGCTACCATTACGCTGCTTATTGCACTCATCATGCATTTATATCCTGGTACCCTAAAGGGTCAACAGGGTGATACCAGTGCTGTCGGGCAGCAAAGCGATACGCTCAAATTTCCTATTACCGACAGGCGCGGTGACAGGTATTCTGATTTCCGGCCTAACCCCTTCGATCTCAAAACTCCTTCAAATATTTCCGATTCGGTAGTATATGACCCGGAAACCCGGCAATACTATGTTATAGAAAAAGTGGGTAGCTTCTATTACCGCAAACCTACCTATATCACTTTCGATGAGTTTATGTCTTTACAGGGCCGCGACCAGGAAGCGGAGTATTTCAGCCAGCGCCGTAATGTACTCTCCGGTCTCAACTATAAACTTCCACGAAACAAACTATCGGCGACAGAAAACCTTTTTAACCGGATATTCGGGACAGGTAAAGTGGAAATAAAACCCCAGGGCGATGTAAACCTGATTGCGGGTTACCAGGGACAGAATATCAAGAACCCGGCCCTGCCCGAAAGAGCCAGGAAAAACGGCGGGTTCGATTTTGATATGAATGCCAACCTAAGCGTAGTGGGAAATATCGGAAGCAAGCTCAAACTTCCTATCAGCTATAATACATTGGCCAATTTTGATTTTGAGAACCAGCTTAAACTCGATTATACAGGTACTGATGATGAGATCATCAAAAGGATAGAAGCGGGAAATGTTTCTTACACGTCAAAGGGATCTCTGATAGCCGGAGCGCAATCACTATTCGGTATTAAGACTCAATTGCAATTTGGAAAATTATTTGTGACGGGTGTATTGGCTAACCAGCGGGCACAGCGCCAGTCGGTGGGCGTTTCGGGAGGTTCCACTACTTCAAGGTTTGAGTTTAAGGCACATGACTATGAAGAAAACCGTCACTTCCTGCTAGGCCAGTATTTTTATCACAACTATAATAAGGCGATGAGCCAACTGCCGGTAGTTAATTCCCAGGTGCAGATCATGAGAATTGAAGTGTGGGTAACGAACCGGAATGGCTCAACTACCGAAACAAGGGATGTGGTTGGATTGATGGATCTGGCCGAATCCAATCCGTACCTCTCGGCCAATCCTAACATGGGAGCGTATAAGACTACACCTAACGGTTTGCCGGATAACGATGTCAACTTTCTATACCGCAATATCGTTAACGATCCCACGAGCAGAAATCCCTCGACGATCACTACCAAACTATCATCGATGGGATTGAGAGCTGTGCAGGATTTTGAAAAAACATTTGCCCGCCAGTTGAACCCGGGTGAATTCTACTTTAATCCGCAAGTAGGTTTTATTTCTCTTAACCAACCCTTACAGCCCGATGAAGTGCTGGCGGTAGCTTTCCAGTACACCTATAACGGTCAGGTATATAAAGTAGGGGAGTTTTCACAGGATGTTCCACCCGATACGACTTCGCTGCAAGGGGGTACGCAAAAAGTACTGTTCCTGAAATTGCTGAAAGCCACTTCTCAAAGAACCGTATTGCCGCTGTGGGATTTGATGATGAAGAATGTCTATTCTCTCAAATCGAATGACGGAACTTATATTTCCAGTATTCAGCCGGGTGATTTTAAACTCAACATCCTGTACGAAGAACCTAGTCTGGGTCAAAAAAGATTTCTTCCCGAAGAAACACCTCAAAGTTCACTGCCTCTCTTAACCTTGTTGAATCTTGACCGGCTTAACGCCCGAAATGATCCCTTACCGGATGGGGTATTCGACTATATAGAAGGATTTACTGTGCGGTCGGACCAGGCAAGAATTATTTTTCCTTTCCTGGAACCTTTTGGCCGCGATCTGGATAGCGTGGCCTTTAATGGAGCTACACAAGAGATGAAGCAGAAATATGTGTATTATCCGCTTTATGATACGATCAAGGAGATAGCCAAAACTTACGCTAACCTCGACCGGTACATTATTAGCGGAACGGCTAAAGGACAATCGACATCCGATATACAACTCGGCGCTTTTAATGTGCCACCCGGTTCAGTTACCATTTCTGCCGGTGGACAGGCACTGGTGGAGAATGTGGATTATATCATCGATTACAACCTGGGTACGGTTAGAATTCTAAACCAGGGTATTATCACTTCAGGTGTTCCGGTAAATGTCCAGTTTGAAAACAATGCAGGGTTTGGTATTCAGCAGCGCAACTTCCTGGGCATACGCCTCGATTATTTGGCCAAACAAACGGCGCGTGAAGCGTTGACTATCGGAGCTTCAATGGTCCGTTTGGGTGAGCGTCCTTTCTTTACCAAAACAGGTTATTCTGAAGATCCTATTAGAAATACTATGTACGGACTGGATTTCAGTTATCGTACCGAAGTACCCCGTTTGACAAGATGGCTCGATAAGCTGCCTTTTTACAATACTACCGAAATGAGTACCATCACAGCTTATGGAGAAGGTGCAGTATTAAAGCCAGGTCACCCCAGGCAGATTGGTAAAGGAAATGAAGGCCTGATTTTTATTGATGACTTTGAAGGATCACGTAATGCTATCGATTTGAGATTTCCGCTGGTAAGCTGGGGACTGGCTTCTACGCCTGCGGGAAATGGTATGTTCCCCGAAGCAGATCTGACAGGCGATCTTTCCTATGGATACAATCGTGCAAAACTCGCGTGGTATAATATTGAACCAGTATTGCAGGACAGAAGAAATTCCAATAATCCCATTGACGGTGAGTTATTGAATAATCCCAGTGTGCGCCAGGTAAGAGTAACTGAGATTTACCCTAACAGAACGCCCGACTTCGGACAGGCACAACTTGTTACTTTCGATATGGCCTATTATCCCACCGATATAGGTCCCTATAACTACGATGCACGTCCGAGTAGTGTTACTGCCGATGGAAAATTATTGAACCCCAGGAATCGCTGGGGCGGTATTATGCGCGGTCTCGACCAGGTCGATTTTGAAACGGGAAATGTGGAATTTATAGAGTTCTGGTTGCAGGATCCCTATTTGAATAATCCTAATAGTACAGGTGGTCAACTATATTTTAACCTGGGAAATATTTCTGAAGATGTATTAAAAGATGGGAAGCGTTTCTTCGAGAATGGTATTAGTGGCGCTGTCACTACAGCCATAGAAGATTCGGCTACTGTTTGGGGTAAGGTGCCTGCCAACCCGATCCAGGTTACGCAGGCATTCAGTAATGATCCCGCCGATCGTCCGTTACAGGATGCGGGTTTTGATGGATTGGATGATGATGCCGAACGCAGAAAATTCCAACAGTATCTTGATGATTTAAGGAATGCATTCGGTACAAACTCGCCAATCTATCAGCAGGCGCTTAATGATCCTTCGCGTGATAACTTTAAAAATTACCGGGACGCCTCATATAACAATCGCGATGGAATACTGGAAAGATACAAGCATATTAATAATCCACAGGGCAATTCTCCTGTAGCTGCCGGTGGCGACCAGTTTGTAAGCGCGTTTACTTTATATCCCGACCAGGAAGAATTCAACCGTGATAATACACTGAATGAACTTGAAGAATATTTCCAATATAAAGTAGAGTTAAGACCAGAAGACCTTACCGCAGTAGGTCATAATTACATTACCGATGTAAGATCATTTACACCCAGCGGTGGGTTACCTGAAAAATGGTATTTATTCAGAATTCCTATAGCAGAGTATGAACAAAAAGTAGGTAATATTCCCGACTTTAAATCTATTCGCTTTATCAGGATGTTCCTCTCTGGTTTTGAAGATTCAGTGGTACTGCGTTTTGCAAAACTTGAACTTGTCCGTAACCAATGGAGACGTTTTAATTACGACCTCGATACTACCGGGCAGTATAAATTAATTCCGGAGAATAGTCCTACAACTTTTAATCAGCTTGCAGTAAATATTGAAGAAAACAGTTCACGCACACCTATACCCTATAAAACACCTCCGACAGTTATTCGTCAGCAGCAACTTAGTAATAATAACGTCAACATCTTATTGAACGAACAGTCATTAAGTATTCAAACATGTAATCTTGAAAGAGAGAATGTGCGTGGGGTTTTCAAAACCATCAACCTCGACCTCAGACAGTATGGTAAGTTGATGATGTTCACTCACCTCGAGTCGGCCGGCTCATTCGACGATTTGCAGGATGATGATATGTATACGGTTATTCGTTTGGGTAATGATATGATCAATAATTTTTACGAGGTAAGAATACCGTTGAAAAAAACACCATGGGGAGTGATGGGGGATGCAGAAATATGGCCAGCGGCCAACGAACTGAATCTTGATCTGCAACGATTGATCCGAATGAAAATACAGCGAAACAATACCACTCCTACTTCGCAATATTACAAAGAATATGATGCTGACGGTAAAGAATATGCGATGCTCGGAAATCCAAATCTTGGCGAAGTAAGGATACTGTTTCTTGGTGTAGAAAACAGGAAGAGAAATACTGCCTGTGCAGAAGTCTGGTTTAATGAACTACGATTGGGCGAGCTCGATGAAGATGGCGGATGGGCTGCTTTAGGGAGAGTAGATATTAAACTGGCCGATTTAGGTACGTTATATGTTTCGGGCAGCGCCAGGAGCGCAGGGTTCGGAACAATAGAACAACGGGTGAATGAGCGTTCACGTGAAAACTTTACCCAGTTTGATGTAGCAACTAATCTGGAGTTGGGCAAACTGCTGCCTGAAAAAACAGGAATGTCTATTCCCGTATATGCGAGTGTATCGCGTACTATTACCACACCTGAATATGATCCCTATGATCTTGATATTAAACTGAAAGATAAATTAAACGCTACCAATCCGTCACAACGTGATTCTATAAGAGAACAGGCAATAGATGTAAGAACGATCAAAACAGTCAACTTTACGAATGTTAAGAGGAACAATACAAGCGGTAAACCGGCTAAAATATGGAGTGTTGAAAATATAGATGTCAGCTACTCTTATTATAAAGAGGAACAACAGAATCCTTTAATTGAAAATAACGAAGTGGTGCGTCATCGCGCGGCTCTCGGGTATAATTATACTTCTTCTCCAAAATATGTTGAGCCCTTAAAGAGAGCGGTAAAATCCAAATCGCCGTGGTTTTCTATATTAAAAGACTTCAACTTTAATCCGCGCCCGGGTTTACTGGGATTCAGGGCCGATGTAAGCCGGCAATTCGGCGCATATAGGCCGAGGAATGTAGGGGGACCAAAATTTGTATTGCCCGAAACATACGATAAGTATTTCACCTTTGACAGAACCTATAATCTGAGATGGGATCTTACACGGTCGCTGAATATTGATTATTCGGCAATGAACAGAGCGTGGGTAGACGAAGATTCAGGGAGACTTGATGATGCGGAAAGAAAAAGAGTGTGGGCTAATTTCATGAAAGGAGGAAGAACTATTTCCTATAATCAAACAGCTAATGCTTCTTATATGCTGCCTACCAGTAAACTGCCATTTCTCGACTGGACGACAGTAAGGGTGAATTATGTGGCCTCCTTTAATTGGCTCGCAGCATCACTTATTGCACGTAATCTTGGAAATACTATTTCTAACGAACAACAAAAGAATGCTACAGCCGAACTGGATTTTTCACGTTTGTATAGTAAATCAAGATTTCTTCGGGCTATAGAAGAAGATGCACCCCCAGTACCTAAAGATTCTACAGCATCTACTAATACAAAAGATAAAAAAAGAGATAAATCAGAGCCTCTGGTGTTAAATGGCGGAGTAAAATTCCTTGGCCGGATAGTGACGGCGCTCAAGCGAATCAATATTAATTACAATGAAACGGCTACAGCCAGTGTTTATGGGTACACTGACAGTACAAGATTACTGGGAATGAACTTCCGCTCTAATGCGCCCGGATTAGGGTTTGTTTTCGGCGGACAGCCAGATACTTCTTTCATTAATAATCTCGCGGCAAAAGGAGTGATCACTGGTGATCCTAATCTCAATTACCAGAACAGGCAGGATTTTAACCAGAAATTTACTTTGCAGGCGCAGTTGATTCCTGTACGTGACTTAACTATAGATATTACGTTGGATAAAACATTTGGTAAGATGTATAGCGAACTGTACAAGGATACTACCGCTAACGGATACAGTGGAAACTTCTCCCGCCTCAATCCTTTTACGCAGGGAACTTTTAGTGTAAGTTATATATCCTTCCAAACATTGTTTACCAAGCTGAAGCCTAACGAAGTTTCCGAAACTTTTATCAATTTCCAGAACTACCGCCAGGTTGTTTCACAAAAACTCGGAAATGAAAATCCCTATTCCAGCGGTCAGTTGCCAGATGGTTATTATGAGGGATATGGAAGATATTCCCAGGAAGTGTTGCTGCCTGCATTCCTGGCGGCATATACCAAGAAGGATCCCTCTTCTATAAAAGTTGGACAAAATACTAATCCCAATATTCGCTTTAATCCATTTTCTGGTATTCTTCCTAAACCTAACTGGAGAATAACGTATAATGGTCTCACCCGTATTCCGGGAATGGAAAAAGTGTTTTCCAGCTTCAGCATAACACATGGATATAACAGTATGCTGAGTATGAACAGGTTTGAATCTGCTTTATTATTCAGGGACCCTTTCAGTTTTAATTATCCCGAATTTATTGATACGCTTACCGGTAATTACGTTCCCTATTTTCTTGTTCCTAATATTTCTATCAGCGAACAATTTGCTCCTTTGATAGATCTTGATATGCAGTTTGTAAACCAGCTTACCGCACGTTTTGAATTTAAAAAATCCAGAACGTTGAGTTTAAGTTTAATTGACTTCCAGTTGAGTGAAGCAAGATCTACTGAATTTGTTATTGGTGCAGGTTTCAGAAAACGTGGAGCGTTTTCGTTCCTGAAATTCAGAGGAAAAGCATTAGAGAACGATGCAGCTTTCAGGATCGACCTCGGACTGAGAGATGATGCAACAGCTAATTCAAGGCTTGACCAGTTACAGGCGTTGCCTACTGCCGGACAAAGAGTGATCACTATTAATCCTTCATTAGATTATGTAATCAGCAATCGTGTAAATATTAAACTGTATTTTGAACAACGCAGGGTAGAGCCTAAAATATCAACTTCACCACCTATCACTAATACAAGAGCAGGAGTACAGGTCAGGTTGGCGCTTACCCAGTAAAGAGCCTCTTAGCTTTTTTTCAGTAACATAATATAGCCACATATTTTCTTTTTATTCTTGTTCACCTGTAGTGGCTTTATCATGTGGTGTTCAGTAGCTGGTGGAACATAACTAAAGGAAAGGATATTGCTATCGGCATCTCCCCAAATATTCTTTTTATACACTACCTGTTTTTCGCTGTAATCATACAGGCGTACTTCATATAAACGTGATGTTGGATCGCCGATAAAAATAAACTGATAATCTGATCCGGCATTCATGGGTAGTACAATTGGCATCTCGTATTCACTCTCCATTGTCATCGCAGCTTCTCTTAACACTTCATAACCTTTTGAAGAATAAAATTGTTTCAGGCTGTCTATCAATGGCAGATAGGTATTGCCATCACAGCTTTGCTGCCTGATAACATCAGACTGAGCTTCAGCCGTATGAACAATAGTAAATAGAGATAAGCCTATTAATGTTTTTAAACCTAAGTTCATCATTTCCTTCACTGATTTCGGATACGGAATTTGTAATGATTTAAAAGTAATGAAAAAAAAGGAAGTTCATAAACTATGTAATTAATTAACGTACAAGCACGGCAGTACCTTTTTTGACTACCTTTTTGCCGGTAAAATCTGTTCCACTCACCATCCATACATAAGTGCCGCCATTTTGCAGCATACCATTAATATAACCGTTCCATCCTTTTTGAAGCTCTGTTGTCTGAAAAACCAGCTTTCCCCAACGGTCGAATACCCTGAAATAATCGATAGCCGTAATACCTACCGCTTTAGGTTTGAGTTCATTGTTCCGCCCTAAAGGAGCAAAAGCATTGGGAACAAATATATCGGGTTGTGTTTGAAATACCTTGACGTTAATAGTATCATAAGCATAACATCCTTCGACTGTATAGGCTTTCATAACATAGGAAATATTTCCATAGGTTTCTATAACAGGTGTTCTGCTTGATGGAAGGCTTATACCATTTTCGGGTGACCATGAATAAAATTCTGCTCCAGATCCGTTAAGGTGTAGCGGCTGACCGGCAACAATGGAAGTATCATTACCAGCGAAGGCTTCTATTTTGGGTCTTACACTTATGGTTACCCTATCGATTCCGGGTTTAGGACAACCGAGAGTATCAAATCCCAGGAAAGTGTACACTCTTGAAGTCAGCGGATGAACAAATGGTGATGTGGTATTGCTGCTCAACATGTCGGTGGCTGGTGTCCATACAAATGAAGACCCATTGGTATAGGCGCTCAACCGCGTGGTATCATTATAACAGATCGTTTGATCAGGGCCGGCGTTGACATCCGGATAAGGGACTGTATTAACTGTAAGCGCATCATGCGCTACACAACTTCCGATCCTGGCTTCCACTTCGTAGCGGGTGGTAGCGAGCGGCGAAGTGAGTGGCTGCTTGAGCGTCGGATCAGAAAGATAGGCATTGGGAATAGCCGTCCATACGTATTTTAAACCATCACTTTGCGGATTCAATGCAAAAGTATCCGTTAAACATATCGTGGTGTCTGCTCCAACCGAAAGCGTTACATAGTCCACCACCCTCACATTAATTTCTTCTGTGGTGATGCAGCCCTTTTCCTGCAAGGTGACCGAGTAGACAGTGGACGTTCGCGGATAAACAAGTGGGTTGGAAGATGTTCTGTTCTCAATATTATAATCAGGCGACCACTCAAAAGTTCCGTTACCAATGGCAATGAGCGGTAAACTGTCGGGAGTGCATATTAAGGTATCCTTAAAGGGGAGAACCAGGTAGGGTTTTTCAGTGACTTCAATAACCTGGCTGACCGTATCGCGACAACCAAAAGAGGATTGCACGATCATTTCGACAGTTTTTTTTCCAAGTGTATTATACTGCCAGGTAGGAGTAGGAGAACCTCTGCTGGTATCATTGGTAGAAGTTTCATCTCCGAATTCCCATCGCCAGAATGAAACTTGTCCATGGTTGGTTTTAGTAGTATCAATAAATCTGAAGGGGTTAAAAATGCAACTACCTTCAACGGCAAAACCGGGAAAAAATCCAGGATATACATGGGCCCGTGTTGTAGCGTCATCAGCACACTGACCTGCCAGTACTACATTAACGCTTACAGTATATGAGCCGGCACTGGCATAGGTATGTTGTATTGTGCCGTCAGGGATGGTGGATGTTACCGGTGGACTGCCATCGCCGAAATCCCATGTATATACTGAGCCTGTAGGATTTACTTGGAGATTTCTGAATGTGACAGTAAGATTGTCGGCTGTATCACAGAATGAATAATCGGGATTCAGGCTGGCCCTTAAGGGAATACAATCCGACACTTTGATATGAATATCTTTTCTATGTGTATTGATCAACACCCCTCGCCTGTATTCCGAAACACAGGCGGTCACCACAAACTGGCCGACTGTTTGGGGAGCGATGCCCGTGACCTTTCCCGTTCGCCGGTCAATAGTCACTGAAGTGCCCATAGGGAATGAAGGAGAATACCCGGAGCTATAATATACAGACTGGTAGGGTGGTGGGGCTCCAGGGTTAGGTACCGGGCAATTCAAACAGTTTTGTCCCCTTCCCGGCCCGCCTCCTATATAAGCATCGCAAAACTGGTAGGAGAGCGAGTCGCCGTCTTTGTCTACTGCCGAGAAATCAAATTCAAAACTGGAGCCCACACATACGGCTACAGCATCATTGGTATTAAATATCGGACTTGAATTTTGTACAGCGTCTGTCAAAGTCCTGTTGCCCGGAATCTCACATAAATAAGTGGCACCGAAATCATTACTCGGTGGATTCATGTTTTTAATACCTTCAATCCGGCAGCAACGCTGGAACGATACAATATATCCGTCCGGGTGGTGTGGGAGTTCGATGTTTACCTGGAAATACCGCAAACGGTAACATACGTCTCTCGGGGGATTGGCTATACAGGGATTCGATGCAGGATCATAACGTATAAAGGTATCTCTTACCATCCTGGCAGTCACCACTCCTCCATACCTTGAATAATTTTTGTAAAAAATGTTTAATAGTACCTCATTATCAAGCTGACCAGCTGCATTCTGACCACAATCAATATATAATTTCAGGGTAAAACGGTATAACGAACCAGTAGAACTCAAACCCTGACCCAGATACTCATAGTACAATTCACCCCCCCTGATGTGAGCGGCATATGATGAAAGCGACCACCCTAGTATGACCAGGAAAAAAAAGATTCTTTTCATGAACAACCATCTTAACACATTCTCTCCCAAGGAGATAAACAGGATACCGTATAATTATTCGGAAATGAATTCATTAACGGCGTTCACACAGAATTTGGTTTCCTCTAGCATTCCTAAATGCCCTGAATGGGTAGCTATATAAATATAGGAAAATTCGGGAATCCGGCATTGTTTTAATCCTTGTTCAAGCGGAATAGCCGTGTCATGTTCACCCATAATGAATAATATCGGGCGTTTGAAGGTAGATAATACATGCGTGCGGTCGGGACGAACCATCATCGCTTTTGTATAGTTGGCCAGCGCTTCAGCGGGCAACTGGCGATAGCGGTTCACTACTTGTCTGATCAATTCAGGCTGGTTGGCAGCAGTTTCCGGAGCAAAAAGTTTCGGAACAGAAGTCTCGATAAACTTTGCAGCGCCGTTTTTGGTAATGAATTCAATATTTTTTTTCCTGGCTTCTTTTTTTTCGTCATTATCCGCGTAAGCTGTGGAATGAAACAAACCTAACTTCTTAAGTTGCTCCGGATATTTTTCAGCAAAGGCCAGGGTGATATACCCGCCCATGCTGTGACCTATCATGATACAGGTGTCAACTTTTTCTTTGTCCAGAATCGATTTGATATACTCTGCTGCTGATTCCATTGAGATGCCTTCTGTTCTCATATCAGCCTGCTGCCCGATACCAGGAAGATCAGGTACGATCAAATGATAATTTTCTTTTAATGAGGGAATAATATTCTCCCATATACCTGAATCTTCTCCAAAACCATGAACCAATACAATAGTTTCCATAATTAACTATTTAATGATCTCAGAATGCTACGCAATCCCGCTGTAAGCGCAAGCGGAAAGAAAGCTGCATTAAACTCCTGGGGCAACCATTTCCATGTTATTATCACTACCACATATAAAAAGCTTGCCATCGTCAGATATTTTTTGACCCACCCCGGATTTTTAACAATGAAAAAAGCAACAGGCAAATGAGTAGGCAGCGCCCATAAAAGATTAAAATTGTTAGCACAAAGCTGATGGTCCGTACCGAACCACATGAATAATAAAAAAACACCCAGCAGACCAAGGGTTAAGAAATACGTAGTGTCAAATACGTTTAAAAATTTTCTGCTCCACGGCTTTTTCACAGCAGAGATGAGTGCTATAATTACAAAGAGTGCTATTGAGAAAAACAGCGGTGAAAAAAATGATGGTTTTTTCTCTTTGAATTTTTGATCCAGGACAGTATGAGTAGAGCTCACTAAAGCTACACTATCAATAATAGCATTGTCATACCCGCGCATAAGATAATCCGGTAAAAACATGGCTTCTCTGTCGGATGATATACGGTCCAGTTTGCTACCCAGCAAAAGGTCAATACCGAACTTGCTCCAGGGAAGGTTGCCTTTGTCGAGGTATTCGTGTATCAACTCTCTGAATGTGGGAGTGGCGCCATTCAAAAAATTCTGAAACTGAACATTGTTAGTGTTTTCCAGAATATCTCTTAATCGTGTTGAGCAATTATCGAAAGTAAAATCGTAATGATAATATTTGTTCTCTTCTTTTGCGTTCAGCCATAAAGCGTCGACAAGTTGCTGTTTTGCCTGGCAGTCGAGATGTAATATCTGTTCGGTTACACTTCTGCCTTCATACTGATATTCACGAAGGAAATCGGAAAAACTATCTACTGAAACAAAATATAAAAGTTTGCCCTTTACAAATTTGGTATAAAATGCCGGGTCATAAAAGTCGAATGTTCCGTAATTAAAAATAATATCCCTACCGGTTGATAAATTTTTAACTCTTATAGCGCTATGTCCGAAGATGGAATAAAGCTCTTCTCCCGGTCCGCAGGTAAGCAAACTGATCTGCATTTTACATGTATCAGTTTGTCCGTAAGCAGTACAGGATAATACTAGACCGGTAAAAAACAGAATGATTGATTTCTTAATGCTCATGCAAAAGATGATTACCTGCTGTAGTTAGGGGCCTCTCTCGTTATTTCAATATCGTGTGCGTGGCTTTCCCTGATTCCAGCGTTAGATATTTTGATGAATTTCGATTGGACTTGCAAGGTATGAATATCTTTTGCGCCGCAGTATCCCATTCCTGATTTTAATCCGCCAACATATTGGTAAACGATTTCTGAGAGATTTCCTTTAAAGGCTACACGTCCCTCTATTCCTTCGGGGACAAATTTTTTGATGTCGTCCTCTACATCCTGGAAATACCTGTCACCGCTACCCTGGCTCATGGCTCCTATGGATCCCATACCACGATACTGTTTGAATTTTCTTCCTTCATAGATGATGGTCTCACCTGGACTTTCCTCTGTGCCTGCAAAAACGCTTCCCATCATTACTACATTTGCGCCCGCGGCGAGAGCTTTTACCATATCTCCTGTATAGCGTATGCCTCCATCGGCAATAAGCGGGATATTTCTTTTAGCCAGTACTGATGCGGCTTCCATGATAGCAGTGATTTGTGGTATTCCTGCACCGGCTACAATACGCGTGGTACAGATAGATCCCGGTCCTATGCCTACTTTAACTGCATCAGCTCCTGCATCAGCCAATGCTTTAGCTCCTGCTGCTGTTCCCACGTTCCCGGCAATTACCTGCAGATTCTTAAAAGTCTTTTTTACTGCTTTCAATGCGTCAATCACTCCTTTACTATGACCATGTGCACTATCCAGGCAAACAATGTCAACTCCAATTTGCTGTAGGGCTGCTGCACGGTCGAGCATGTCCTTGGTGATGCCCAATGCAGCGCCTACCAACAATCTTCCATAACTGTCTTTCACCGCGTTGGGATGACTGGTTAACTGGAGTATATCGCGATAGGTGATTAGTCCGACCAGCTTCCCTGCCTTATTTATCACCGGCAGCTTTTCAATTTTATACTGGCTGAGTATTTTTTTGGCTTTAAGCAGGTCGGTTCCTTCGGGTGCAGTGATGAGATTGTCTTTAGACATTACAGCGCTTACCTTTTTGCCGTTGTCCGACTCAAAGCGAAGATCTCTATTAGTCAATATACCTACCAGCTTTTTGTTGTTGTCTATAATAGGAATGCCTCCGATCTTGTTTTCTTTCATCAAACGCAATGCATCTCCGATAGTGGCGTCCTGGTGAAGTGTTACCGGGTCGATGATCAGCCCACTTTCACTTCTTTTTACCTTTCTTACCTGTTCGGCTTGTTTTTCGATACTCATATTCTTATGAAGAATACCTATACCGCCTTCGCGGGCAAGCGCTATAGCCAGGTTGGCTTCGGTTACTGTGTCCATCGCAGAGGACATCATCGGTATATTAAGCGTAATCTGTTTGGTAAGATTGGATCTGATGCTTACCTCTCTCGGTAAAACCTGGGAATATGCTGGAACCAGGAGAACATCGTCAAATGTTACCCCTTCACCAAAAAATTTATCTGACCTGGAAGATTTGGAAGTAGTAGTGCTGATTCTTGTTGCCATGTGCAAAGATAGGGGAGGTTTTTTGAATTCTAAAATTCCTCCAAACGCCTGTACCTTTTACCGGGTAAGCTCCTGATAAAACTTTTTAGTTCGAGACTGGTTAATGTGGATGATAATAAATGGGTACTCATAGAGCAGTTCAGTATTAATTCTTCCACCGATAATTCATCCCTGACATTAAAAGCTGATAGTAGTTTTTTTTCATTATCGGATAGCTGAACGGGTAATATTATCTCTTTATTAATATTGCTTTCGCAAGGCTCCCAGTTCAGGTATTCTGCTATTTGTTGAGGATGATTTAATAATACGGCTTTATTATTTTTGATAAGGGCATTGCAGCCTGCACTTTTGCTTTCTGTAATACGTCCGGGTACCGCGAATACTTCTCTGTTATAACCATTAGCCAATTCTGCAGTGATGATGCTTCCGCCTTTTTCTCCACTTTCGATGATGATTGTAGCATCGCTGATGCCGGCTACAATCCTGTTCCTGCTGGGAAAATTATGTTTATCAGGTTTGACCTGGCTGCAAAACTCGGTAAGCAAACCTCCGTCCCTGGTCATTTTTTTTGCTAGTGAAAGATGTTCTGGTGGATAGATCGTAGCCAGCCCGTGAGCAAGAACACCAATAGTAGGCAGACCATAATGAAAGGCGGCTTTGTGTGCAAGCACATCAATACCAAAAGCCAGCCCGCTTATGATTGTTACTTCGTAGTGACTTAAATATTGAATGATCTTTTCAAGAACATCCTTCCCGTATTCAGAATTTTTTCTTGTTCCTACTATTGATAGAATTTTGGCAGCATTGAGATCTGCATTTCCTTTATAGAAAAGTAGTATTGGAGGATCATAACTGTTAAGGAGTCGTTGGGGATAATCACGATCTTTTATAAAAATCGGCTTGATACCATATTGCTCAAGGAATCTCATTTCTTTTTCGGCCTTATCAAAATCCTTAAAGCTTTTTATATTCCCTGCTCTTATTCTTCCGATCCTCCGTATACTTTCCAATGTTGAACGGCTGGCAGAAAAAATATCCTGTACATTTTCAAAGTGGTCACATAGGATTTTTGCCTGAACAGGACCAATGGACGGAATGCTGCTTAAGGCAAGCTGATATAGCAGATCGGGATGCATGAAGCGGTTTCATGGATTATTGTATAATTTTCAACTCTGTTCTTCTGTTTCGTGTCCTTCCTTCTTCTGTTTCATTACTTGCTTTAGGTTGAGTGGCCCCGAAACCTTTGTAGACAAGCCTGTTTTTTTCTATTCCCTGATTAATGAGATATTCAACAACTGCCCTGGCTCTTTCAACAGATAACTTCATATTGTCGGCACTATTGCCAGTGCTATCTGTATGCCCGTTAATGCTGATGGTAATAGTGTTATTTTCTTTCAGTAGCCTTACGATATTATCTAATTCAGCGAAAGATTCTTTTTTTAACCGATAGCTGTTAATGTCAAAAAATACATTTTTTAATTCTATGGTTGCGTCAACCGTAATAGGTTGCAGTGGAATGTCAATATAATTTGTTGAATAATCATCTCTCTGACTAAGTGATATGTTCTCGGAGTAGAGCAGGTATCCTTTGCGGTTTACATTAAAGGCATAGTCTTTTCCCACAGGAAGGGTGATAAGATAATTACCTGTTTCGTCGGTTTGTACTCTGCTCATTAATTGTTGGGTGGACAGGTCAGTGAGTTCAATTGCAGAGGGCAAACCTTTTTTTGTGTTGGCATCAAGTACACGTCCTTTTACCCAAAGTGTTTTGGCGGGTCTGATGTCTTCTCTTAATTCAAAACTGTATAGATCGAGACCACCTCTGCTATCGCTCCTGTCGCTGGCATAATAAGCTGTTATACCGTCTGCCGCTACAATCAGGCTTCCTTCGTTCTCAATGGTATTGATAGGATATCCGAGATTTTCAGCTTCTGACCAACCTTCTGTATTTTTTCTTGAAAAGAAAAGATCATCGCCGCCATAACCAAGATGACCATCGGATGTAAAATAAAGAGTCTGATTATCTGCATGAATAAAGGGGCAGCTTTCGTTTCCTGCAGTATTGATATGGGGTCCGAGGTTTACCGGCGGACCAAATTTCCCGTTGGGTTGTCTTTCACTTACATAGATATCGCTTTTGCCATAACCACCTTCGCGGTTACTGGCAAAATATAAATGCCGCTTATCGGGAGATAAACTGGGAGCAGATTCCCATGCCTCGGTATTAATGTTCCTTCCTAAATTTTCCGGTTTGCTCCATCCGTTAGGGGTCAGATAAGAAATATACAGATCGCAACTGCCAAACCCCTCAGGGAAATCGCATCCGGTAAAGATCAGCCATTCTCCATCCTGTGAAATGTTTTGTCCCCCTTCGTTCGCGGCCGTATTAATATTACCGGGTAGTCCTTCTCCTTCGCTCCAAGCGCCGTTATCACGAACTGATACATAGAAATCTTCATTGCGGTTATTTACTCTTCGTGTATAAAAAAGCTGTTTGCCATCAACCGTAATAGCGGGAAAATACTCAGATACGTTACTGTTTACATTATCACCCAGATTTTTCGGCTCAAATTTATAATTGGATGACCGTTGTTTTTTTTCAAAGTCAATAGCAAAATTATAAGAAGCTCTTCTATATTCTCCTGCCTTCTGACTGGCAGGGTTAAGGTTGGGTATAGATAAAAAATAATCGGCGGCTTCCAGTGCTTTTTCAAATTTTCCAGCGCCTGCAAGGTTGATGGAATAAGGAAGTGAATAATCTTTAAAATAAGCTGAATCAATAGCCCTGGCTTTTTCATAGTTTTCAATAGCGCTTGCGTAATTTTTCATTTCCCCGTAAATGCCTCCAATGGAAAGATAGGCATCAAGGAACTGCTTATCGGTTTTGACAGCTTCTCCCAATATTTTCAGGGCTTCAGGAAAGTTGCCTTCTGTTGCTGCTTCAAGGCCTTTTGTATAAAGTTGCGCGGCTTTCTTATTAACCTTATGCGGATTATACTGTGCCAGCGAAGCGTTTACTATAAAGAATGATAATATGTATAAAAAGAATTTTTTCAATGGTCTGGTTGTTACTGTTGTTAAGGAACGTTGATATACTTATGTATTTGTAATGATAACTCCCAGCGGGGATTTGATTTAATATAATCAACGATCAGCGGTGTAACAGTTGCTGCTTTATCCCACTCAGGTTGTAAATACAATTTGCAATTGTCCGAAACCAGCGCTGCATGTTTTTCTGCCCACTCAAAATCGGATTTATTAAATACCACTACTTTTAATTCATTGGCCAACGGCATGATTTCGGGTAACGGCGCTTTGAATTTTTTTGGTGACAGACATATCCAATCCCATTCTCCTGAAAGCGGGCTACTTCCGGAAGTCTCGATATTAGTCTCAAATCCGGCTGCATGCAATGCTTCAGTTAAAGGTGCACAATCCTGCATCAGGGGTTCTCCCCCGGTAACAACTGCCATTCTTCCCCGATAAGTGGAAGCTTCTTTAACAATGTCTTCTATGGCAACCGAAGGATGATTATCAGCTTCCCAACTTTCTTTCACATCGCACCATACACATCCTACATCACAGCCTGCCAACCTGATAAAATAGGCAGCTTTTCCCTGGTGAAATCCTTCGCCCTGGATAGTATAGAACGACTCCATTACTTTGATATGCATGCTTTATAGGTATTTTTCATCAATGCAGCTATAGTCATAGGTCCTACACCACCGGGCACAGGAGTGATATAACTGCATTTTGGTGCCACTTCTTCATAATTCACATCTCCTTTGATGGCATATCCGCGTTTCTTGGTTGCATCCGGTACACGGGAAATGCCTACATCAATAACGCAAGCTCCTTCTTTTACCATATCGCCCCGGAGAAATCCCGGTTTTCCTAACGCTGCAACAATAAGATCTGCTTCACGGCATATGGACTCAATATTGCGGGTAGCACTATGACAAAGTGTGACAGTGCAATTTCCCGGATTGGTATTATTGCTCAGCAAAATGCTCATTGGCCGGCCAACGATATTACTTCTGCCGATGACTACAGCGTTCATTCCGCGCGTATCTATTTTATAATATTCAAGTAAAAGCATGATTCCATATGGCGTAGCAGGTATAAATGATGGCAACCCCTGGACCATACGTCCCACATTAGTAGAATGAAATCCGTCAACATCTTTACCCGGATCAATAGTGTCGATTACTTTTTGCTCTGAAATATTTTTAGGAAGGGGAAGTTGTACCAGAATACCGTCTACATCATCATTATTATTTAATGTATGTATTGTTGATAATAACTCCTCTTCACTGATCCCACTCTCCAGCCTTATTAATGTTGATTGATAACCGATCTCTTCACAGGTTTTCACTTTAGAAGCCACATAGGTTTCGCTAGCCCCGTTATTACCTACCAGCACCGCTGCAAGATGAGGAACTTTTTTACCTTGCGACAGCAATTCGCCGACCTTTATTTTAAGCTCATTTTTCGTGGCTTGGGAAACCAGTTGACCATCTAATATTTGCATCTGTTATACTTTAGGGGCCAAAGGTAGTGAGCTCAACACACCTTCCCAAAAGATGGGATAAAGAAAAAAACATATTTACACCGTTTTTTCCTCATTTATTATTTCTCTTAAGATTTCATTTTTGTCTGCCACAGACAATACTGCTTTAGCATTTCAGAAAGGGGATACACTTCGGATAGGAGGCGTTGTATATGTTATATGATTTTTTTCGTAGAGATCTTTTGAGGGGCTGACCAATAAGATCCGGTATAATTAAACAAGTTAATAATCAATTTATATGTTAGGTAAACAATATTGCATATTAATACTGTTTTTCATGTTGTGTTCGGGAAAATTACATGCGCAATTTTCAAGAGCTGTTGTTTCTTCTGTCAATTTATTGCCCACTCCGTTTGGTTCTTCATGGAGTAATGCGATGACATTCAGGGATAACCCGGCTGTTTTTCCTGCTGAAAAAGGGTTTAACTGTGATGGTTACATAGAAAATAAATTTATGATCGATGGACTAAAAACCGTTGCGTTATCTGCATTATGGATAGTGGAAAAAGATGCTATAGGAGTGGGCTTCACACATTTTGGTAATCCTTATTATAATGAAAGATGTTTCAATATTAACTATGGGAAAAGATTAAATAAGTTAAATATCGGCAGTGGTTTTTTTTATTCCATGTTGAATATTCCTGGTTATGACAAAAAGAATAATGCAGGATTTGGTTTTTCTGTTGCTGCGAAAATCAGCGAACAATTATATTATGGACTGCAATTAATCAGCTTTCAATTATTATCCCGTCATACTGAACATCCGCCTTCCATATATAAAGCCGGATTAGGTTATGAGGCATCAGATGCTTTATATGCAGGGATTGAATTGGTCAAACAAGAGGATAGGACGCCGGCAGTGGCAGGATTAATAGTGTACCAGTTTGCCAATAAGTTTTTTGCAAGAATAGGATTTGTATCCTTTAATCCAATGCCATTCTTCGGAGCAGGATGGAGATGGCAAAATTTTCAATTTGAATTGATGATGGGCCATCATTACGATATAGGATATTCGCCGGCTGCATTTTTTCATTATCAAAGCAATACTTATTAATGAAAACTATCTTTTTGCTGGCATGGATAATTTTTAGTGCGAACGCTATGTTTGGCCAGTCGGAGAATGACCTGATCAATATTCGCCAGTTTGAAGACCGCGATGATGAAGACCAGTCAGCCAGCGATGAAGATGAATATCTGCTTCAATGGATGGAAATGCTTGCCAGGGATCCTTTAAATATTAATGATCCAAAGATCGGTGTAGCAGAACTTTCATTTCTCCCGCCTCATCTGGCTGCAAATTTAATAGCTTACCGGGGAGCAATGGGATTATTTTTAAGTATATACGAACTGCAGGCTGTTCCCGGATTTACAGTTGATATTATAAAACAGGTATTGCCTTTTATAGTGGTAAAAGATATCACTACATCATCGGAGAAATTCCTGCGCAGATTCACAGGAGGTAATCATTCACTCGTATCACGACCTACTTTCCCATCAAAAGTATATAACCGGTACAAGTATCAATATAATCATCTGTTGCAGTGGGGAATATTGACGGAGAAAGACCAGGGAGAGGCATCGTTGATTGATTTTTATTCCATGCATTTGTACACGGCTGATATTGGGATAATCAAATCGCTGGTTATAGGAGATTATGTGATTAATATGGGACAAGGACTGATACATTGGCAAAGCCAGGCTTTTAAAAAAACTTCATCAGTTTTAAATATCAAACGCCAATCACCGGTAATAAGACCATATCATTCTGCCGGCGAATACAATTTTCAGAGAGGAGCGGCGGTAACACTGCAACGAGGTGCTTGGGAGGCGACTATATTTGCATCCTTCAGAAGACTTTCAGGAAGTCTGGCTTTTAATGAACAGGGCGACAGGATAATATCTTCGATTAATACTTCCGGTTTGCATCGGACAGCAACAGAAAGGAATAATAAAAACAATATACTGTTACAGAGTTATGGTATAGCTTGTAAAAATATTTTTCCCAAAGGGCATATTGGTATTAACAGCGCGATGTATATCTATTCATTACCCTTGCAGAGAAGAAATGATCCATATAATATTTATGCCGTTGCCGGTAAGCAATGGAATGCTGTAAGCGCCGATTATAGTTTTACCCACAACAACCTGCACATATTTGGAGAGGTAGCTTTTGCCAATGAAAAAGCCGGGATGTTAAAAGGAATAATAGCTAGTCTGCATTCTACTATTGATATAGCTATGTTATACCGGAAAATGCCTAAGGGTTTCCAATCGGTATACGGGAATGCTTTTACAGAAAACACCTTACCAGTTAATGAAGAGGGACAGTACCTGGGTGTTGCGATTCGTCCCCACAGGTATTGGAAACTCGATTTTTATATCGACTGTTTCAGGTTCCCCTGGCTGAAATACAGAGTGCATGCACCCACTATGGGCTATCAATACTTCACGCAGGTTACCTGGAAGCCGGACAAGCGGGTGGAGCTGTATGGCCAGCTCAGGATAAAATCAAAGGCGCTTAATGAAAGTGGGCATGTATTTGCCTATCCGCAATATTATATACAGAAGAACCTACGGACACATTTGTCATTTCAGGCAACGCCGGCACTTCAGTTCAGAAGCAGGCTGGAAGTTTGCTACCTCGCCAGAGGTATTAATACAGATCCTGAAACCGGCTTCCTGGTATATGGTGAAATACATATCAAATTACCCGGGAGTCCTGCTTCTGGTAACTTCAGAATACAGGTTTTTGAGAGCGACAGTTACGACACCAGGATCTATGCTTATGAGCAGGATGTATTGTATACCAGTTCGATACCATTTTTTTATAGGAAAGGCATGCGGCTATACGGTAATTTTAAATGGAAGTATTCACCGTCCGTAATACATAAGATACTGATAAACATAAACTTAAAAGTATCAGCTAGTTTCTTTTCTCCTACCTTGTCTTCTTCTTCCCAAGCTGTTGTAGAAAGCCGTCTCCAATGTATTTTTCAACATACATAGCAATTGTTAAAGGTTTTTATAAAAATTCTTTTAACATTTGCAGCGAACTAACGTATTGCTTTGTCTCCAATGGAGGGTTTTTTATTTTTAACAAAAAATTTGTAAAATATAAAACTCGTTATCTTTGTAAAGCTGAAAAGAAACAGTCGGTTCATGGGAAAAATGATTTTGAAGAGAAAGTCTGTGAAAGGGGCTGATGATAATGGTACCAAAATAAACCCTAAACACCTGCTCATATTTTATAGTGTTTCGCCGTTACCAAGCGAATTGTTCACCTAATTCTATTCTATGGGGGAAATCAATATATCCTTAACTAAAAACCATCAAAGCACTCTGAGTTATATTAACCATTACAAATCAACCAGTTATATTGAATCTGGCTTAAGTAAAAACTTTTGCTGCTGTTTAGTGATAAATGATGATCCTCTCATTTATGCTAACGGTTTTCGCCATTTGACAGAAACGATAAGGATCAAGTCTAACATTTTTTAAATCAAAGAGAGAGTATGAAAAAAATCTATTTCCTACTGACTACGGCGCTCATGTTGACAATGACTGCGTGGTCACAAAACTTAAATGTTACTGGACAGGTCAGGAATGAAACCGGAGAGCCTGTTCCCTTTGCGACAGTGACTATAAAGGGAACCAGTAACAGTGTTTCTGCCGATCAGGCCGGTAATTTCAGTATCAGCGCGCCACTAAAATCGGTATTAGTGATATCTGCTGCCGGTTTTGGCTCCTATGAAATATCGGTAGAAAGTACTACACCTATTTACGCTGTGCTAATTTCTTCCGATCCGCTTACTGAAGTTGTAGTAACGGCATTAGGTATTTCCAGGGAGGCGAAGGCGCTTGGTTACAGTGTTCAAAAAGTTGTTGGCGCTGAACTGGTAAAAGCAAGAGAAACTAACATAGTGAATTCATTAGCTGGTAAAGTAGCCGGCGTCAGAATTACTTCACAATCAGGTACATTGGGCGGATCTTCAAGAATAATTATTCGTGGAGTTTCTTCTTTTGGAACTTCAATGAGAAGTAGTCAGCCTATATTCGTGGTGGATGGATTGCCTATTGATAATGGTAGTCCTTTTGTTACTACCCAGGCTGGTGCTGCACCTAGTGGTTCAGCCTCTGTGGATTTTGGAAACAGGGCAGCTGATGTGAACCCGGATGATGTTGAATCGATCTCCGTATTAAAAGGAGCTGGTGCATCTGCGCTTTACGGAGCGAGAGCAAAAAACGGAGCGATAATTATTACTTCTAAAAGAGGTAAAAAAGGAGAGACTAACGTATCGGTAAGCTCTTCCATACGTTTTGATAATCCTTTAAAGCTTCCTGAATTTCAGAATGAATATGCACAGGGTTTATATGGCGTGTACAATGTTGCTTCTCTCAATGGATGGGGTCCTAAAATGAGTGAAGTACAGGGTCAGCAGTTCCCTAACTTTCTGGGACAAAATGTAACATTACAAGCTTATCCAAATAATATCAGGGATTTCTACGAAACTGGTAACACCTATTTCAATTCCGTATCTGTTGATGGCGGTAGTGATAATGGTGATTATCGTTTGACATACACTAACACCCTTCAGGATGGTATTGTACCTAACCAGGAACTGGTTAGAAATGCGCTCTCGTTAAGAGTTGGGGGAATTCTCTCACCCAAATTTGATGTGAGAGCAAATATCAATTATGTAAATACTAATTCAAAAGGCAGATCTGTTCAAAGTTCCAATGACCCCAACATTGTTGGTAACGTACTGTATAGCGTACCAAGAAACCTGGATATGAATCTGATCAGGGAAAACGCTGTTGATCCTGCAACTGGTCAGCAGATTCCTATTTCTCCTTCCAGAACAGGAAACAACCCATACTGGATTGTTAATAATAATGGGTACAACAATACGGTAGACAGGTTATTTGGAAATGTGATTGCTAACTATAAATTCACCAACTGGCTGACTTTATCTAACAATTTCGGTCTTGATTTTTATAACGAATACAGAAAAGGGGTTACAAGAAACGGTACTATTGGTGCCCTGACCGGAAACTTCCTTGAAGCAAACCTCTATAACAGTGTAATCAATAATGACCTCATTCTTACAGCTACTAAGGATCTTTCACAAGATCTCAGTCTTAAAGTGATGGCAGGTGGTAATATTTACGATGTGTCGTTTAGAAGAACTCAATCCTATGCCCAGCAATTAACGGTTGACCAGTTCTATAATTTCGCCAATGCCGCTTCAGTATTAACAACTAATTTTGATCAGAGTCAGAGAATATTAGGTTTGTTTGGAGAAGTAGAGTTGAATTATAAGGACTTTTTGACGTTGAGCGCTACCGGTAGAAATGACTGGAGTTCTACCCTTCCCATAAGTAACAGGTCTTATTTTTATCCTTCTTTGAGTGCCGCCTTTGTGTTTAGCCAGTTTATTGATAAATCGTGGTTGTCGTTTGGTAAACTTCGTGCCAGTTGGGCTAATGTAGGTAGCGATGACGATCCTTATCTTACACAGTTTAACTATACGCCTGTCAGCACTTCTTTTGCCCAATATGGATTTGGTGTGACCTTCCCTTTCAATGGCGCATTAGCGTATGGTGTACCTATCACAAAACCTGCATTTGATTTAAGACCTCAGAATCAAAATGCTATTGAGTTTGGTATTGAATTAAGATTTTTACAAAGCAGAGTTAATCTTGATGTAACATATTACAACAACGTAACAACTGATCAGATCATCGCCTTGTCGCTTCCACACTCTACAGGTTACAGAACGATGAGAACAAATGCTGGTACTATCAAAAATAGCGGGTTGGAAGTTCAGTTGGGTTTAGTGCCTGTTAAATCAAGAAACTTTATCTGGAACGCTGACTTTAACTTCTCTACCAACAAGAATATGGTTACCTATCTGCCTCCGGAAATTGTTGGTACCTATACACTGGCCAGCGGTTGGAGCTCTTTGCAGATCAGGGCAGAAAGAGATAAACCTATCGGAATGTACGGAACTGCATGGGCCCGTGATCCTAATGGAAACCTGATTATTGATCCGTCAACAGGTCTCCGTACACTGGAGAACGATGTTCGTCTGGGCGATCTTTATCCGGTATGGATGTTGGGTATCAATAATTCATTCTCTTACAAAAACTTCAGTCTTGGATTCCTGATTGATATCAGGAAAGGCGGTCTTGTTTATTCGAACACTGCATCCAGCGTAAGAACCAGCGGGGTGGCTATTGAGACTGCAGCAAACAGGGGTGATATTTTTGTAGATAAGGGTGTGAATGAAGATGGAGATGATAAATATGTTCCTAATACTACTCCCGTACAAAGCATGCAGGATTTCTGGGTAAATAATTTCCAGACTTCTGTTACGGAAGCTAACGTTTTTGATGCTTCTTATACCAAGCTCAGGGAAGTAAGATTGTCTTATACCCTTCCTTCAAGTGTTTTACAAAGAACAAAATTTATTAAATCTGTTGAAGTGGGATTGGAAGGAAGAAACTTATGGATCATCCATGCTAATGTTCCGCATGTTGATCCTGAAGCGAATTTCTTTACCAATAACGGTATAGGTGAGGGAGTAGAGTTCAACTCAGTTCCTTCTACACGTTCATTAGGATTCAATCTTAGATTTAAATTTTAATCTCAACAATCATGAAAAATACTTTATATAAGATATCGATGGTGATGGCAGTGGTTGTTTCATCGGTGTCATGCAGTAAATACCTTGATATAAACGATAGTCCGAATGCGGCTGTGGAAGTAGATCCAAAATTGTTGTTCTCCAATGCGTCTACTGCACTTTTTAATAACCGCTCGGGTGGTGACCTTTATCTGCCAATGGCGCTTGCCGGTCAATCACAGGCTGGTGGCGGAAGCTCAAGCGAAGGTTGGAGTTGGGGAGCTGGTGGAGAGGATCAATATGTTTTCAGTCCTTTCTTTTTTGGTAATATCTGGACACAATATTATACTACTGTAGCATTTAACCTGAAAAATGCCATTGATTTATGTGAGAACCCTCCCGGTGATCTGGCACCTAATCTGAATGCTGCTGCCCAGTCAAAAGTAATACTGGCTGAAACGTTTTATGAACTTGCCACTATTTACGGGGATGTTCCTTTTTCAGAGGCTTTGAATGAAGAAGTACTTTATCCCAAGTTTGATACGCAGGAAGAAGTGATCAATGGCGCTATCGCTTTACTGGATGAAGCCTTGGACCAGTTTGATGAAGCTTCACCCTTTAAATTCACTGCTGAATATGATCAGTTGTACGGTGGTAATATTGCCAGGTGGAAAAAAGCTGCCCGTTCTCTAAAGCTGAGAATGTTAATGACCATTGTGGACAGGGATAATACCAAGGCTGCTGCTATTGGCCAACTGGTTACCGAAGGCGGAATGATATCTTCAGCCGCAGATAACATGTTCGTAGCGTTCGAAGATGTAGCTGGTAAGAAAAATCCCAAATTTATGATCATTGAACAGTATGCGGCTTTGGACGATGAGAACGATCCTATTAATTTCTTCTATGCCTCCAGTTATGTGTTAGATTACATGAAACTCCATGATGACCCACGCATACCTATTTTTTACACCAAAGGCCCTGACGCCAGCGATTATGTTTCGATATTACCTGGCGACAATGCCGATGATGCTATAGTGGCAAAAGTTAATAAGCACTTCCACTATGCTTCTCTTCCAGAATACTTGTTTACCTATCAGGAACAACTGTTTTACGAAGCAGAAGTATATGCACGTGGTTTAGGTGTACCCCAGGATCTTGCCATGGCGAATACTTTGTATAAACAGGCTCTCGAAGCTTCCGCGCTTTTCTTTGGCGTTGACCCAACAGATGCGGCTGATTTCGCTGCCAACCGTGCCGATCTTACCAGTGTTCCTGATCCTTTGTACGATATCTACTACGAGCAATGGATCGATAAAATTGATAGAGGAGTTGATGCCTTTACGCAATGGAGAAGATCTGGTCCTGATGGAAGTGAAGTGCCAAACCTGGCTTTGCCGGTTAATGCTCCTTCAGGTGCGTTGTTCAGGAGATATGAGTACCCAGCCGCTTCTGAAACTTCTGCCAACCCGAATGCGCCTGATTTAATCAGATATAATGTAAAAACCTGGTTTGACCTTTAAAAATCATATATAAACTTTAATTATCAATCAGATGAAAAATTTAATATATATAGTAGCCCTCTCGATGGTGACCATGCTGGGGGCTTGCGGTAAGGAAGAACTGGGAAGAGAGTTTGATTTTAGCGACAGTCTTCCACCATATCTCATTATCAATAAAACACCCATAAGAGTGGTGGCCGGGGAGTCTGCTTCAGTGCGGTTTACCATGCGTTACGGCCTTTCCCAGCCGGTTACTGTTACTTATAATGTGTCCGGTGCAGTGCAACTGACTAATCAGACTGCTGTTTTTGAAAAGTTCGTCCTCAATAAGGATATCGAAATAGCTATACCTGAAGATGCGGAAGTTGCTTCCACTGCGGTAGTTACACTTGTAGATGCTGTTAAAGAGGATGGCACCAAACTCACATTGGGACGTTATGGTGATGTCAGCACAGAAAGGGCGAATATAATTGTTGTAGAAGAATAAGTAATTCTCTATATTTTTTAATGCCGGTCTGAAAAGGCCGGCATTTTTATGTACTTTTATTCTAGCTTGAACTTTATACCTTAACCATGAAGTATTCAAAGAGATTAATTCATCAGATTCTCTGGAAGTATAAAAAACAACAACAGCTTTCTTTTAAGGAAGAAACATTGATGTACAATTGGGTGGCCGCTTCCGGTCTTCGTCAGCAGTTGTTTGATGAAATCAGCAATGACAACTATTGGCAGAATGAGTTGGAAGCCTTCCAGTCCAAAGAGGGGGACCCGGCCTGGAATATAATAGGTCAGCGATTGAGTGACATAGATTACTTTGAGAGAAGGGAAAAGAAACCTGTACTTAAATATATTTCCATAGCTGCCTTCGTATTATTGATTCTTATAGCCGCGGGCATCTACCTGAGTAGTTCTTTTAATAATAAGGAAGAAAAGCATAAAGATGTGGCTTCGGTGCTAACCGTAAAAGAAGAAGTCTTACCAGCCTCGGTAAAGGCTGAATTAAGATTGGGAGATGGCTCGGTGGTGCGGCTTGATGAAACCGGCCGAAAGATGCTTAGTAAGGAAAGATATGGCATGTTTATCTCTGCCGGTGAAGGCTCGCTTGAATATAAGACGGATATGAGTACTAAAGTTGAGCAACATACTTTAACCACACCATATGCTGCGCAATTTAAGCTTAAGCTTCCCGATGGCACATTGGTATGGTTGAATGCCGGTTCTTCTATCCGTTTCCCCACAGCATTTCATGGTGACACCCGCGAAGTGGAACTTACAGGGGAAGGGTATTTTGAAGTAGAAAGAATGCCAACGAAAAAATTTATTGTGCATGTTGATCAAAGCTCAATAAATGTGCTAGGTACCCATTTTAATGTGAATGCCTATGATGATGAAAAAGGTATGATTACTACCTTGCTGGAAGGATCAGTAATGGTTAAAACGCCTGGTGACTCTGTTAAACTGGTGCCTGGTGAAGAAGCAATCGTAGAAGAAAATAAGCGTGTGAGAATTAATAAAGCAGATACAGATGTAGTGATAGGGTGGAAAAATAAACTATTTAGATTCCAAGACACACCTATACCGGAAATTATGAAACAAATATCCAGATGGTATAATGTAAAAACTGTCTTTAAGGGACAAATCGATGAGACTTTCTCAGGAATACTCCCCCGCGACCTCACTTTAGGCCAGATACTTGCTATTCTGGACAGCGCTGGTAATTATTCTTTTTCCGTTAAAGACAAGACAGTAATAGTGTCTCCCTAAGTGATATGGCCAGACATAGGTTGGGTAGATTAATACTAATTATTGGCTTGTTTATTACAGCGCCTGCTTATACGCAAACAGTTACCATAAAGAAAAAGAATGCGGCGCTCCAGGATGTACTGTTAGAGATCTATAATCAGACCCAATACTATTTCTACAGTAACACCGATCTCCTGCAGAAATCAAAACGTGTTTCTATTAACGTTAAAAACGTTCCGCTTACTAAGGCGCTGGATATCATATTTAAAAACCAGCCGGTTAGGTATACTCTTAATGAAAAAGTAATTGTTATTACAGCAAAGCCATTCTCTCCACCTCCATCTACTGTAATAACCGACGTTGCCACCTTAGATACTACGGCCAAAGAACTGGATAAGGTTCAGATTATAGGATATGGTACTACCACAAAGAGATATAGTACCGGCAATACCAATACAGTCAGCTATAAAACCATAGAAATACAACCGGTGACCAATCCTCTATTGGCATTGCAGGGACGTGTGCCGGGATTAATTGTGACGCAAAGTAATGGTCTACCCGGAGCTCCTGTTAATGTGCAAATAAGAGGTAGGAGTTCAATAGCAACAGTTAATACCCCTTTGTTTGTCGTAGATGGTGTGCCTTTTTCATCAAATCCTATTCAAATTATCGGAGGACCTAATGGAGATGGATCTTTAAACTATGGGAGCCCGCTTAATCTGATCAATCCAGATAATATTGAAAGTATAGATATTCTTAAAGATGCTGACGCGACGGCTATCTATGGTTCAAGAGCTTCTAACGGTGTTATTCTTATCACTACCAAAACAGCTAAAGATAACCAGCTAAGAGTTTCGCTGAACGTAAATAAAGGATGGGGAAAAGTGTCGCGCTTCTCTGAAATGTTTAATACATCACAATACTTACAACTGAGAAGAGATGAGTTGCAAAACAGCGGATTAGAAGTTAACGCAGCGAATGCTCCCGATCTGGTAGAATGGGACACCACTGCTTATACCGACTGGCAACGGTGGTACATGGGGGGAACGGCAGAGACCAGCAAGGGAAGTTTAAATCTTTCCTTCGGCAATGACCATCACAAGTTTTTATTAAGTGGTACTTATCATGAAGAAACGACTGTTCTACCCGGACAAACAAAATACAAGCGGGGAAATGTTCATGGAAGTTATCGTTATGATTCAAAAAATAAAAGGTTTAACGTTATCAGCAATCTATTTGGCACTTTCGACAGAACCTTGTTAAGTGGAACCACAACAGGAGGGATTTCGCAGATTTTTATGACACCTCCTCATTTCCCGGTATATACTGAATCGGGAGATTATTTTTGGACGAATGACAGAATGAATTACGTTGCCGAACTGGAAAGTTATTATAAAGCAGGAGCTAACAATTTTAATATTACTTCCAGCCTTTCCTACAAGCTGGTCAATAATTTGCTCTTAAAAGGATTTTTAGGATATAATCATGTGAATATAGATGAAGTAAAACCATATCCTTCGAAGGCGCAACGACCGTTTGGCGGCATCATACCGAAGGGAATTTCCGCGTTTGGAAATCAACTGGTGCATAATTATATTATTGAACCACAGTTAAATTATTCAAAAGTAGTGCCTTCCGGGAAAATTGATCTTTTATTAGGAGCTACTTATCAACATAATTTAAGAGACGGAGAATTTATGCTAGCTAATAATTTTGAAAATGATGACTTGTTGGAAGATATAACAAATGGTAATATCTTTTTTAGTGATTCTGCTTATACCCACTATAAATATGTTTCATTTTTCGGTAGAGCCACTTACAGGATCGCTAACAAGTATGTTATTAATGGAACGCTCCGACGTGATGGGTCCTCACGTTTTGGTCCTGGCCGGCAATTTGGAAATTTTTACAGCATAGCCGGGGCATGGATATTTAGCAATGAACATTGGATGAATGAAAGATTACCTTTTCTTTCATTCGGCAAACTGAGAGTAAGCTACGGCACTACAGGTAATGATGCCATAGGCGATTATGGCTTTGTGAGCACCTACACGAGTATACTGGGTTATGGCGGACAACCTGCTTCTGTCCCTTCTTCGCCGGCAAACCCCGATTATCGCTGGGAATTGAACAGAAAATTTGAAGTGGGTCTGGAGTTGGGCTTTTTACGCGACAGGATGTTCCTCAGTGTTGCGTGGTATAATAATCTTTCGACAGATCAATTATTGCAACAGCAACTACCTTATATGACTGGATTTGAAAGTTATCTGGCTAATGTGCCGGCAGTGGTGAGAAATAGGGGATGGGAGTTCGAATTGAATACTATTAATTATCATAAGAAAAACTTTAAATGGACCACCCAGATTAATGCTTTCCTTCCTAAAAATATTTTGAAGAGTTTTCCTAATATCAATAATTCAGCTTATGCTAACGAGTTTATTGTAGGTTACCCGTTAGATAATTATCAAACATTGTTATATAATGGACTCAATCGCCAAAACGGTATTCCTTCGTTTGCAGATGTCAATAATGATGGTGTCATAAGAAATAATTTTAGCTCTTACAATGGAATGGGCGGCGATAAGATTTTCGTAGGCTCGTCCCTCCCCAAAATTAATGTTGGAATACATAATATGTTAACATTTAAATCTTTTGATCTGGCCTTTCTGTTTCACTATGTTGAGCAAAAGGGGTATAGCATATTTAATAATTTGTCCATGATGGGGCAAATGAATAGCTGGTCAACTTTCGATTATTGGAAAAATCAGTCAGTGGGTAATTTACCGGCGCCTTCTGCATTGCCTCAGCAATATTTATCCAATTTTCTTACCTCCAATTATTCAATCACTAACAGTTCTTTCCTTCGATTAAAAAATATTTCCCTGGGTTGTGAGGTAAAAGATGTTTTGAAATTAAACAAAAAGATTTCATCATTCAAGCTATATGTTCAGGCACAAAATCTATTTACCATAACTGAATATAATAGATATGATCCGGAAACTTCTTTTATTCGAGATATTATGGTTCCATCTCTTAGGATAATTCAAGTAGGGGCCAAAATTTCAATTTAATATGAAATACTTTTTCTTATCTGTAATATTAGTTTGTAGCGGTTGCAAAAAACTGCTACAAATTCCTGATGGAGAAAAGCTAAAACTGGCTGACCAGGTATTTGGAACAAAGGAGACTGCCAATGAGGCAATATTAGGAATATATAGTAGCTGCATGGATCTGCATAATATTAATTCTTCTATTACTGTTTTGGGTGGTTTGGTGGCTGATGAACTGACGGCCTATACTAATAATGAAAATTATAAAGAATACGAGTTAAATAATATTACGCCTCATAATGTCTCTTTACCATGGAAAAACCTCTATAAGATCATCTACCAATCTAATGATGCTATTACTCGTATAGATAATTCTTCTGAACTTGATATTACAGATAGAAATTATTTTAAAGGAGAAGCCCTATTTATCAGAGCTTACGCTTATTATTTATTGGTGAATTTTTTTGGTGAGGTTCCCTTATTGTTGTCAACAGATGTGCAAAAAAATAGCATGGCTTCCAGGACCGCGGTCGATTCTGTTTACAGCCAGGTGATAACTGATTTGAAAGAATCCATATCGTTACTGCAATCTGATAGATTTGGAACTGATAGAAATCGCATTAACAAATGGTCTGCTTCTGCTTTGTTGTCCAGGGTTTATCTCTATCGCAACCTTTGGGAGGAGGCCAATGACTTAACCACAGCTATTATTTCAAGTGGAGTGTTTCTGCTTGAAGAAGATATTAATAATGCTTTTCTTATTAGTAGTAAAGAATCTTTATTTTTCTTTGAAAATTATGATTTTAGTGGACTCCTTGAGCCTACGCTCTTTATTTTTCAGATATCTCCGACAATTGTTCTGAGTGATAATTTTATCAATGCTATTGAGCCTGGTGATTTAAGAATGGAGAAATGGGTAGAAGAGAAATCCTATTTGGATCAGAATGTGTATTATCCTGTTAAGTATAAAATCAGGGGAATTAATAACCAGGAGAGGTATGTGCTTTTCAGATTGGCCGAACAATATTTGATCAGATCAGAAGCCAGGGCTCATTTGAATAGAATACCAGAAGCTGTTCAGGATATAAATATAATCAGGGGTCGCGTAAATCTGCCCCTGATTACTGAAGATATTAGCAAGGATTCCTGTTTACAAGTTATTTACAAAGAAAGAAGATATGAACTTTTTGCAGAAACACCTCATCGCTGGTTTGACCTTAAGAGAACCGGTCAGGCCACCATCATTTTAAACGCATTAAAACCAGCAACCTGGATTGATTCTGATACTTTATTTCCTCTTCCATACAATGATATTATCACGAATCCAAACTTGCATCAAAATCGAAATTATTAAATAGTAATATTGGCTGTTATTTTTTAAGATTATTGCTTGTAAATAATATGATTATCAGGGATTCTATAGCAACAGATGATCGCCCCTGGAGTTCCACAGCCAAATGAAACAGTTGTCCCTACATCTCCCTGTCCAAAAGGCTGCGTAGAACAAGGAGTTGCTTGTTTAGTGCTTGTTGCGTTTGTGACAAGGCTAAGGCATATCGCCCCAACCAGTGATAATACCGCAATGGAAATTTTAATTTTTTTCATTTGACAGGTTGTTTTTTGATTCAAAAAACAACAAAAACTTTAGTGATAAAATTGTATGTTCTATTCATCGCGAATTTTGATTCCTTTGTTTATGGCATCATAATAGGCGAAAAAGTTTAATGTCTTCTTTGGTTAATATGATCATTTCATTATTCGACAACATTTTAATTTGAAGAATAGTACCCGGATCTACAGGCAGATAAAAACTCCCTTCGTAATGTTCACCGTAAACATCTATTACACTTTGCTCCTTAAACTCTTTTACGTTTTCATTGTCGGATCGTAAAGCTGAATTGATATAAAGAGTACCGTTGTAATAACAACTGGTGCGATTAGTTATTACAGGCGGCTGTCTGCCGGTAATGACTTCACCCGAGTTTATTGCCGGTACTTTTGGACTGTACATGGTGTCGATGGTATGCATCCGCTCAACATGTTGTATTTCCTTATCAAAAATAATCATTTCATTACAGTAGAAGTTTACAAAGGCCGCTTTTCTACTTTCGGAATCATAATTTAATAGACCATTGTAATAAAAAAGATTGTTGCTGTCAATAGTAAGGGCGACAGGAATATAATTATCAGACAATAGTCCTTCTGATAAATTGAATTTCGTAAGATAAGGTTGAAGGCTGGGGGTATCGATGAAGCGAATAATAACATTTTCGCGATCGATGATCTGTGTACTTAAAATAGGTCCGGTTGCTGTAACAAAAGTTTCTTTCGATCCTGTCTGTAAATTACCTCTGACGATTTTCCGGTTGTTAGTTCCGGTAATGAATATGTCAGGGTAAAGCACCGCAGTATGAAATGCCGTTGCGAATTTTTCAGCTTCATCGATATAGATTCTCTCATTTTCTGTTTTTCCATCTGTGAGACCTACTTTAATAGTTTCTCCTGGTACCGCGGTTGTCAGCAATAACTGGTCATTATCGACACCTGCTATACTGAAAACTGGTTTTTCGAGGAGGTACTCTTTTATTAATTGAACATTTCTTTTTTGATCAAACTTCCGTGTAAAACCATGACTGATTTCATCTCCTCTTGTACTATTAACGACCAGCAGCGCGATAATAGATATCGCCAGTACAGCTAAAGCCAGTAGAATTAAAAGGGGTTTTTTCATTTTAGGCAGCGTGTAGCTCTCTCTTATTTTTTTCGGAATAGGATAGCAGCAGTACACCACTAGCTGATATTAATACAAAGGCTATATTAAAATACAAGTGTTGTTCCCAACTCATCGACGATAATACTCCACCGCATGAACAAGGTAAAGAAGGGGAATAGCGAAGCATTACGTATATATAACCGGTAAACAGCATCATTAGCAGGAACGAGCTGTAGAATCCTAATAACCTGGTTTTCCTGAATGTCAGTACTGTGGCTATAACTATTTCAATAAATGGTATAAACCATCCTACAAAACCGGCTAAAGAAGAAAGATATGGTGAACGCTCCAACTGTAAGCGAAACTCAGTATAATCTATCAGTTTACTAAGGCCGGAATAAACAAACAAAATGATGATGAGTGAAGCAAAGATTTCAGTCAACAACTTCATAGGTCAAAATTTGTTTGAATATATTAATGTGCTTGCTACGAGTGCTTCTGTCTGGTTTATCTTATTCTTGTAAGTTAAGTTTGTTATGTAAAAAAAAATCGCAAAACCGGAGCAAAAACTATGGAACTATGTGTTGTTTAACTGCATTCTCACTATTCTCAATCATTTTTTGTGTAAATAGGGTAATTTAACAGGAGAAATAAACCCTACAACTTGGTCTATCATCATGTTTTTACTAGTTCCCCGAAGGGAAGTTTTATTTTAGAGCGGGAGACTGATTGCTTTTTTTTTCATTATGTTCGGAAGGGAACCGTGGCCCTGCATTATCCTCTCCTTGCCAGTCAACTGATTCCAGAAGAATATTTCCAGATATATTATATTGTCGAACCCACCCAATGTTTTGAATTTAAACGTAATGGGTCTTTTTCATTGTTTAGTGTAAGCTTTGATGGTTCGTGGCTTGAACCTCTGAAAGATTATTCCTTGTTGATGTCACGCTTCCTGGCTACTGCTGAGGAGGGAGTGGCAGCAACATTATTCAGCAGACCTCAGCCTGTGACGGTAGAAAACAAGAGACTGCTTAAAGATATTTTCTCACGGGATTGGAATGATGCTCATCTGAAGCTCATTCTACGGTTATTATTGATTCCTGCCCTGAGAAAACCGGTCGATGATTTACCCGGAATCACATTCGATAATGATATCATATACGCAGTTGCAGAGTGGATACTCTTACACCTGGATGAGCCGGTAAGTTTGTCCGAACTTTCGAAAAAGTTTTTTGTAAATGAGTTTAAATTAAAGTCGGCATTCAAAAGAACTTTTGGTATCCCTGTAATCAGCTTTCAACGCATGGCCAGGGTCGAAAAAGCCAAACGAATGCTCGTGGGGGAAGGCGTTGGGATTTATACTATTGCCAAAGCAGTAGGCTTTATCAATACCACTTACTTTTCTGATTTTTTTAAAAGAGAAACCGGGTTTTCTCCTTCTGCATATAGGAAGAAGTTTCTTTTTAGCGAAAATGCTTTTTCAGGCGACCGGGAGTAACACCATATGTATTCCTGAATGCTGCAATAAAATTTTCTTTTTTTCGATAACCAGATTGTTCGCTAATAATACTTATTCCTTCCTGGGATTTCAGCAACATACTCATTGCTTTTTGCATGTTAATCTCATACAGGAGATCGTTTGCAGAACAGTTGTAAAGTTGGTTAATCAACATAAGAAAATTACTGCGGGTCATTCCGGTTGGCTTATACTGCCAGGGCTTTCCGGTAAGCCTTGTTGGTGAAGATTTCCAGTTTTGAATAACAGCATATACTTTTTCTGCTTCACTAAAATTAACAGGGGATTCCGATTCTTTCGCACAGGATATGGCCATAGCAGTAGCGCAGAGCGCAAAACTCATAATTTCTATTTCATGCTTGTTATAACTGCCCTGTTTTAAAGTGTGTAGTAGTTCCAATAACTGTAACGTCATCGCCGGACCGGTAATGATAGAAGTGTGTGAAGTGTACTGAGCATGTGTATCAAAGATGGCTTTATCAACTTCCAGGGTAAGTATGGGAGATTGTTTATCATTTTTTAAGTCATCAAAAATAAAAGTCCCTTCTCCAAGCAGGCAGTGCAACGTGAGTTTGTGTTGGACTGAGTTGGCAGAAAAAAAACTTTCATATGATTTCTCCTGATGAAGCCGTAAGTAAAAATTTTCATTCATATATTTAGAGATCAACCTTTAAACTGTAGACATCTTAAACATGAAGCCCATTTCCGGCTTATTTGAGCCCGTTCCATTCTTAATCAGGTACCCAATTTACCACCAAATATTTTACCAGGAAGAGAAGTACACACTACAACTCCGGATTTTCTCAATAATAGAAGACATAGCCCTGGTTTACCACTGGATCAATAAGCCACGTGTGTTAAGTAGTGGACATATTGAGTCCTACCAGAAACACATGTTAAAATATTATAAGACAAATCTGGACTCATCTCATGCTCAATCACTAATGGTAATCCTGGATAGCCGTGGCGTTTGTCAGTTTGATGTTTTTCCGGCACAAACTGATCGTCATACTGCTTTGCTGGCTTCGGGTCCTTATGATATTACGGTCAAATACCTGGCTGATCACAGGATCTCTCCAATCTTATTCAGCCATTCTCTTCACCTTTGTTTGGATTATATATTTTCGTTTTCAGGAGATTTTTATACATATATAAAACTGCTGCCAATGGGCATTATTGGTGACGAGGTCTTTACGTCCATAGGCTGCCGGTATGTAAAAAGAATAACGGATAATAACGGGGCTGTTAAGATATTTTCCTGCACAAGAAACAGTCTGCGAAATGTCAATACTGAAGAAGTTGCCGGATAAGTAATGCCAATTTATTTTTATTAGGAAGAACCGCTTCTTCAAGATAAGTGCTCATTGGAATAGCTGGCACATTGAGTGAACCCATTACTTCTACCGGCGCTTCTAGCCATTGAAAGCATGCTTTGGATATTCTCCCAGCCAGCGCTTCTGCAAAAGAATTGTTTTGCTGTTCTTCTGTAAGAACAATACACTTTCCATGTTTTTTCACTGTTTCGAAAACCAGGTCCTCATCCAGCGGATAAAGCGTGCGGAGGTCCACTATTTCTACTTGACCCTTGAATTGTTGTGCAGCGGCCTTGGCCCAATATACACCCATCCCATAGGTAATGATACAGCATGACTGTGCATTGACAACCTGTTGATCCGATGCCTGCAAAACAATATTCGCCTTCCCTAAGGGAAGAATATAGTCTCTCGAAGGTTCCGGTGTGCGGGCCTCTTCAGTTTCCGGCATTTTACTCCAGTACAGTCCCTTATGCTCAAGCATTACTACAGGATTAGGATCATAAAAGGAGGCTTTCATCAGACCCTTTATATCGGCTGCATTCGATGGATAAACCACTTTTATACCTTTTACACTTAAGAGTGTGGTTTCAATACTGCCGCTGTGGTAAGGACCACCTCCGCCATAGGCGCCTGTTGGGACACGTATAAGTGTTTGAACGGGGAATTTTCCGCAACTCAGGTAACAGGACTTCGCGATTTCTGTAACCAATTGGTTAAAGCCCGGATAGATGTAGTCTGCGAACTGGATCTCTACAATAGGTTTTACGCCAACCGCACTCAAACCTGCAGTAGAGCCGATAATATAAGCTTCCTGGATAGCTGTGTTGAATACTCTGTGATCTCCGAATTTTTCGGCCAGGGTTGCTGCTTCTCTGAATACGCCACCGAGTCTTTTTCCTACATCCTGTCCAAAGAAAATGGCTTCGGGGTTATCTTCCATTATTTCTTTGATGGCTAGTAAGGCGGCGTCAACCATCATGATCTTTTCTTTTCCTGTCGGTTTTCTTTGACCTTCTTCTTGTGTGCAGGGCGTTGGAACAAAAACAAAATCTGTAGCAGAAGAAGGCTGGGGGTCAGCAGCGACCATAGCTCTTTCGAAAAAATACCTGATATTATTTTTTTCTTCTTCTTCGATCTGCGAAAGCTGCTTTTCATCGACTCCTCTTTCTAATAACTGCTGCCGTAAAAGCGGAATGGGATCATTTTGCTGGTGAATAGCCATATCCCGGGATGAGCGATAAAACTCTTTTCTTACACCGCTGGTGTGATGACCCAGTAAAGGAACTTTTGCCTGCACGATATAAGGCGACTGATGCTGTCGGACTTCATTAATAACTGCATTCATGCATTGGTAGCTTTCTATGAAGTTGGAACCATCAGTTCTTATCCTTTCAATACCCGGAAAACCGGCCGCATAGTCATAAACGTCCATCACTCTTGATTCAGCCGCAGTCGCGCTGATGCCCCAGTCGTTATCCTGCACCAGGTAAATGATAGGCAGTTTTTTAAGGGTGGCAAACTGGAAGGCTTCACTTACTTCTCCTTCTGTAACACTGGCATCGCCCAAAGAACATATTACAATAGGGTTTTCTCCTGCAATTCCTTTTTTAAGCAATGAGGACTGGATGGATTGAAGATATTGAACACCCTGGGCTACTCCCGTCGAAGGGATGACCTGCATACCTGTGGCGCTGCTCTGGTGTATGATGGTGGGCTTGTCTCCCTTCTTATAATTGGGGTGGCAGTAATATTCCCTTCCGCCGGTAAAAATATCTTCGGCTTTAGCCAACAATTGCAGCATAAGCTCATAAGGGGGGAATCCCAGTCCCAGAAGCAGACTTTCGTCGCGGTAATACGGGCTTACAAAATCGGTAGGCAATAATTGAAAGGCTGTGGCTAATTGAATAGCTTCATGACCCCTGGATGTAGAATGTACGTATTTACAGGTCGACCGATTATTTTCATAAATATCGGTCATGGCTCCCGCCTGGCACATAAGACGGTATGCCCTGAGTAGGATTGTGGTAGCAAGCATAATGTGTTTCGAGGTAGCCGGGTAAGGCAGTTCAGTTGGATACTTACTTGATCTCTACCATTCCCATACTGTCACTTTCAATAAAAAACTCCAGTTCGTCACCCACCACGCATTCACCAACACCTGCCGGTGTACCGGTGAAGATCAGGTCTCCGATATTGACAGAGAAATAGTTAGAGATGTAAGCAACCAGTTTATCAAATGTATGCAGCATCAATCCTGAATTCCCCTGTTGAACAAGCTCTTTGTTCTTGTAGAGGCAGAAATTGATGTCTTTCTTATTCTTAATATTATTAAGGGGAACCCATTTGCCAATAGCAGCTGAATTGTCCCACGACTTGGCCTTTTCCCAAGGCAATCCCTTTTCTTTCAGTTCTTTTTGTATGTCACGGGCAGTAAAATCGATACCTACGGTAATAGCATCGTAATATTTACTGGCAAAGCGCTCCTGGATGTATTTTCCATTTTTAGAAATTCTCAGTACCAGTTCGCACTCGTAATGAAGTTCGTTTGTGAATTCAGGATAATAAAAGGGGGTGTGGGCCTGCAATAAGGCACTTTTCGGCTTCATGAAAATGATAGGCTCTTCAGAGATCGCGTTACCCAATTCTTTGGCGTGATCTGCATAATTCCTGCCAACACAGAATATTTTCATATTCAATAAAGGGGTTTAATCTGTTTTTAAGTGCTTTCAAATTTAAGATCTTGACAGACCGGGTAGGAAGGTATAGGGATACTGAATATCAAAATATTATCATACCTAATTAACATTGCGAAAATAAAGATTCAATTGAAATTATCATAGTTTATAATCTTTTTTATTCACAATTGTCATCGTCCGTTCTATTCCGGTAAAGATGAAGCTTTCTATAGCCTCTATGGCGTCCCTGATTTTTGCTTCTACAACCGGTAATTCGTCGGCCGACCATCTGCCAAGAACGAAGTCTACCTGCATCCCCTTTGCAAAATTGTTGCCGATCCCGAACCTCAGTCTAGGGTAATCGATAGTCCCGAGATGCTCTTCTATACTGCTTAGTCCATTATGGCCTGCACTACTGCCGGAAGGTCTTAAGCGTAATTTAGAGATGGGAAGAGCCAAATCGTCGACAAGGGTCAGCGATTGGGCAATCGGAATTTTTTTCTGATCGAGCCAGTATTTTACTGCTCTCCCGCTCAGGTTCATATAGGTTGTAGGCTTAATGATGAGGATTTCTTTCCCCTTAATGGTAAAATGCGCCATATCGGCCAGCCTGCCGGAAGAAAAGGCTGCCATATGTTTACTGGCAAGCGCATCCGCAATATCAAAACCTATATTATGCCTTGTATGCGCATATTCGGCTCCGATATTGCCAAGACCGATAATAAGGAATCTGGACATTCTCCAAAATTAAAAAGCCCGGCAATTTGCCGGGCCATACGTGCAAATAGATTTATTTTTTAGCAGCCGCTTTTCCTGCTGGAGCTGCAGCATTAGCTTCTTCCTGCTTTAACTGACGGGTCATTACGATGGAAGCAATAGGAATACGTGGAGAGTTTAATATTTCGTAGTCTTTTGCTTCTACATCTTCCACCCTTATATTTTGGTTCAGTTCAAGGTTGGTAAGATCTACTTCAATATTTTCCGTTAAAAACTTAGGGAGTGTTTTTACTTTCAGTGACTTGATTTTTGTCACCAGTTTACCACCGGCTTTCACGCCAGCGGCAGTTCCTGTGAATTTTAAAGGAATGGTAGCCACAACAGGTTTGTTTTCTACTAACTCAAGAAAATCAAGATGTGTAAGACTGTCTGTTACCTTATCAAACTGGACATCTTTAAGGATGCAGCGAAAAGATTTTCCGTCTACTTCAATTTGAGCTAATTGGAATTCTGATGTGTAAACGATGTTTTTGAAAGCCAGCACAGGAGCAGCGAAATTGATCTCCTGTGAACCCCCATAAATTACACCGGGCACCAGTCCCTGAGAGCGAAGCTGGCGGGTGCTTTTTTTGCCCGTTTCGGTCCTCAGTTGTCCTTCGATTGTAATTGTTTTCATATTAATTATAGTTAAAAATTTATGCGTTTCTCAACTGGCTATGTATAAACAAGCCCGTAATACTCTTGTTTTCGTAGGCATTCCTGAGAGCAACTGCAAATAGTTCGGCTACACTCAGCACCTTTATTTTTGATATTTTCTGTTTCAGCGGAATAGTATCGCAAACTACCAGTTCTTCCAGAACGCTCCCCTCTATATTGGCATATGCATTTCCGCTTAATACGGGGTGTGTACACAGTGCCCGTACGCTTTTGGCTCCCTTCTCTTTTAACAGACCAGCCGCTTTTGCCAGTGTACCACCGGTGTCACAGATATCATCAATCAGCACTATATCCCTGTCGGTAACGTCACCAATTACTGCCATGCTCGCAATTTCGTTGGCCCTCTTACGGTGCTTATCACAAATAACCATTTCGGCATTGAAGTAAGAGGCGATTTCCCTTATCCTGTTGGCGCTACCTACGTCGGGGGCCGCAAAGGTAAGGTTTTCCATTTGCAATTGCTCTATATAAGGTATAAAAATGGCTGAGGAATCGAGGTGGTCTACTGGGATATCAAAATAACCCTGTATTTGCGGAGCGTGTAAGTCCATGGTTATGACTCTGTCGGCTCCCGCTGCCACCAGCATGTTGGCTACCAGCTTTGAGCCGATGGCCACTCTTGGCTTATCCTTACGGTCCTGACGGGCATAACCATAGTAAGGGATCACGGCCACTACTTTATTAGCGCTGGCTCTTTTTGCTGCATCAATCATCAGGAGCAATTCTATGATGTTGTCGGCAGGGGAGCAGGTGCTTTGAACAAGAAATACCATATCTCCCCGGATGCTTTCCTGGAAAACAGGCTGAATTTCTCCATCACTGAATTTTGAAATAGTGATCTTACCAAGAGGTACGCCGAACTTATGGGCGATTCTTTCGGCCAGGTATTGTGACCCGGTGCCCGAAAAGATTTTAGGTGCTCGCTGCATGTTTGTGGAATGAGTCGCGAAGATAAAGTTTCTTGTGTACTGTCACAAAAGTTGACAAGGAGATTCTAGAAGGAAAGTAATAATTAAGAAAGGGGAAAACACTAAAGGCGGACCTCCTTAACGGGGATCCGCCTTATTCACCACCTCTAGTGAATTATTTATTGGCAACAGTCAGCAGAACCTGCTTGCCTGTTGATTTGATCATTGCTGTTTTTTCGGTAGACTGATTAACTTTTGCCACGTTGCTCTTCGGGTTGATAGCATAAAATATTGAGGAGCAGATAAAAATGGAAAAGAAAAGCGCTACAAAGTACATTCCTATGCAAAAAAGAAAGGGTTGGTAGCCGCCAATTGCCGAGAAAGTTGATTTACGTTTCATGGTCCTGGATTTTTATGTTTTTTCAAGGTTCGGATGTTGTAATAACGCTACTTAAGCCGTGTTATTACATTGAACAGGATAAAAGTAGTGCCTAATATTGAAAAATGCAAGAGGAGAATTACTCAATAAAAAACTGGGCAAAAGACGATCGTCCCCGCGAAAAACTACGTGAAAGAGGAGCGCAGCAACTGTCTAATTCCGAACTGATCGCCATCCTGCTCTGCGAGGGAACCCGCAGCAAAGGAGTTATGGAGGTAGCAAGGGAAGTTCTGCAGTTGGGACGGAATAACCTGAATGAACTGGGCAAGCTGATGCCAGGAGATTTTATGAAGGTTCATGGCGTGGGAGAGGCTAAAGCGCTTACCATTTGTGCGGCTCTTGAATTGGGGAGACGCAGGCAATCAATTGCGATACAGGAAAAACCGGTGATCAGGGACAGTACCGAGGTGGCAGTATTTCTTCAGTCGATGTTGCGTGATTATAGCCAGGAAGCATTTGGGTTGATATTTCTCAACCGTGCCAATAGGGTCAAACATTGTGAAATCATCAGTTATGGGGGTATAACAGCCACTGTAGCCGACCCCAGGATCATCTTTAAAAAAGCATTGGCAGAAGATGCTGTGGGCATCATCCTGTTTCATAACCATCCTTCAGGGAGTGTTAGGCCCAGCAGGGCTGATGAGGAACTTACTCATAAGATAGTATCGGCCGGTAAATTATTTGATATCGCTATTGTCGACCATATAATAGTGAGTGATGAAGGATATTTCAGTTTTGCAGATCAGGGGTTGCTATGATTATTCCTAAATTTGCCGGATGAGCGATCAAAATCAACAACAGCCACCACCGAATCAATTAAATATTGAGATTTCGGAAGAGATAGCCGAAGGCCACTATTCCAACCTCGCTATCATTACCCATTCCCATGCCGAGTTCGTTATCGACTTTGTGAATGTTATGCCGGGAACACCCAAAAGCAAAGTGAAATCAAGAGTGATCCTGACTCCGCAGCATGCAAAGCGGCTAATGAAAATGCTTAACGAGTACGTAGCGCGTTTTGAGCAATTGAATGGAAAAATTCAGGACCTGGAAGAAATTCAACTGCCGTTAAATTTCGGCGGACCAACAGCGCAAGCGTAAATAAAATTCATGCTAAAAGAAAAGATCAAAGCTCTTGCTGTAAAATATTCTGATGAGTTCATAGGAATAAGAAATCATTTGCATGCACACCCTGAATTAAGTTACCAGGAATTCCAGACTTCTGCATTTATTCAATCGAGGCTTAAAGAAATGGGTATTCCCTATAAGGTAATGGCCCAAACGGGAGTGGTAGGTTTAATTGAAGGGAAAAATCCATCAGGTAGAATCATTGCTTTGCGGGCAGATATAGATGCGCTTCCTATAGAAGAAGCCAACGAACTTAGCTATACATCACAGAATAAGGGAGTGATGCATGCTTGTGGTCACGATGTGCATACTACCTGTTTATTAGGTGCTGCAAAGATCCTCAACGAACTGAAAGAGGAATGGGAGGGCACTATCAAGTTGATCTTTCAACCCGGAGAAGAAAAAAATCCGGGTGGAGCGAGTTTGCTGATTAAAGAAGGAGTTTTAAAAGATCCTGCGCCTTCGGCGATACTTGGACTGCATGTTCATCCGGGTTTAAGAGTCGGGCAGTTTAGTTTCCGCAGCGGTCAGGTGATGGCTAGTGCTGATGAATTATATTTTACGATAAGCGGTAAAGGGGGGCATGCTGCTTCACCGCATCTTACTACCGATACGGTACTAACGGCTTCACAACTGATTGTTGCCTTACAACAGGTGATCAGCCGCAATAACGATCCTTTTTCTCCTTCGGTATTATCTATTTGTTCTGTTCATGGTGGAAATACGACCAATGTTATTCCCACCGAAGTAAAACTGATGGGGACCTTCAGGACTATGAACGAAGAATGGCGGTTTCAGGCACATGACATCATTAAAAGAATAGCAGACTCTACTGCAACGGCTATGGGAGCAACAATAGACACACGCATTGATGTTGGCTATCCATCAGTGATTAATAATGTTGAACTGAATACAAAAACCAGGGCGCTGGCAGAAGAGTTGATGGGGGCAGATCATATCAGTACTACCGAAATGAGAATGGGCGCTGAAGATTTTGGTTATTACTCCCAGGTGATACCCGGTTGTTTTTATCGGTTAGGAGTAGGTAATCCTGAAAAAGGTATTACGGCTGCCGTACACACTCCACTTTTCAATATTGATGAATCAGCTATTACTTATGGGATGCAGATGATGGCCTGGTTGGGCGCAAGGGTCGGATAGCCAGACCAGCAATTATACAACCGATCAATGCTATTGATAAATAGACTGCCCAATAAGATTTTTTGTAAAGAACAATCGGGCTGACATCACCCATGATGATTAGTCCGGCCCAATACTGTGGGGCAAGTGTTCTGGATTTAGCCGATTGCAGATATTTGAGTTTGGCTAACCGCAAGGCCTCATCTTTCCTCAATCCTTTTAACAGGTTCTGATAAAAAAGTTCAGTAATAATAGCACTTGTCTGTTCATCTATTTTCCATAATCCGGTAAGAATACTTTCGCTTCCTGCATAATTAAAAGCATGAGCGAGCGATATCATTCCTTCTCCATCCTGCAAGCCGGGTTTGCCTGATTCACATGCTGTGAGAACGGTCAACTGCGAGCTGATATCACAATTGTATATATCAAAAAGAAATACAGAATTGTTATTACGTATATCGGACGGCTCTTTGGAAAATATCAGTCTTGATAGTTCCGGGGAACTGTTGTTAGATTCTGCATGCGTACCTATATGTACGATAGAGTGGTGACCTGCATTGTTTTTAAATGATGTGCTGGTAGATGAAGCATTAACAAATAATCTTCCTCCGAAGATGTTATACATTTTTTCTGTTAGCCGGTGCGTAAAGGGAAGTGGTAACAAAGAAAGATACATCTGATCCAGGTACAACGAATCGCTGATATGTTTTTTATAAGCATCTTTTTCTGCATCATTAAAGCCGGGAGCAAAACCAATGAAGTTTTCTTGTGTTACAAAGTGATTTTGTACACGCTGCAAAAGGAAAAGGCTATAAGCATATGAGAAATTGTATTTATTAATCAGGCTTGTAGTAGCAATACCTTGAAATCCTTTAGTGTCTGTGGGAGTAAGTGATTCAAAACTGATATGATATAGTAATCCGTCAGGTATAATGATCACATGATCATTCAGAATATCTTTCTCCAGGGGAGCCCATAACTGCTGGTACAGTTTGGCGAGAGTGGCCGATGTTATACCAGCATCCATCCATTTTTCATTGAGTGTCTGGATGAGTTCTTTTAAACCAGCATTATTGAGTTCTTTTAACGTTGTATGTTTTTTATCTGCAACAAATGCCAGCAATTTATCGGCGACAAAAAAGTAACGGACAATTGTTGTTTGCTCGGGAATGTTCTTATGTATTTCTTCGAGTGGTTTGAAAATTGATCCGAACCTTAATTGGTAATAATGCGGATATTGTTGCTGGAGTAATAAAAGATAATCGTTCCAGTTGTTTATTGCCCTTAGATAGTCACTGGCAGTGCCTTCGTTCAGCTTACTCTGTTGTAAAGAAGCAGGAATAGCTTGTTTGAGTTCCTTTTCTCTTTCAATAATATATTTCGGAACGTTTCTGTAAAGCGCTTCCTGGCGTTTATCCAATCTTGATCTTAAACGGTTGTACAAACCTGATTCGTGCAGGCTTAATAGATCAACAATATATTTCTGGTTACCACTTATTGAGTACAAATCGTAGGAAACTTTCTTAATAAAATCAAGCAGGTCGGTATGGTCGGCCAGCATCAGGTTGATGTCTTCTTCGTTTTGCAGTACTGTTTTTCTTCTTTCCAACAATACCAATGCTTCCTGCAAATCGCTACTGATCTTTTCAAGCGCCTCGACAGTTTTGTTATTAAGTAATCCGTACTGGGCCTTTGCTTTTAATAAAATAGCTTTTGGCTTTTTGGCTTCCATTAAAAGTGAGTCCAGCAGTGTTTCGCTTTTGCTGATTTTTACATTAACGTTTTCCAGGGCTTTTGTGCTGTAGTAAAGCGCCTGTTGATAATTTTCAGCTTCGTTATATATTTCTGAAAAGTTGAGCAGATGGTAAAAAGGTAATAGCGAACCTTCGTTTTCCGTTGACAATACATAGCGATAGGCTTTTTGTGCTTTCTGTATTCCTTTCTCCAGCATATCGTTCTCTGCATAAAACAATCCTGCATTACGAAGGAATTCAAGATATATCATATCGTACATCCCATCCGATGCCTTGTCGTATAAACTATCAGCTTTTTCGTACCATTCGGCAGCTACTTTTTTGTTTTTAAGCTGGTCGTTCATCAGGGCCATGCTATAACAGGCGTCTCCCAGCCAAAACAGGTATTTATCGCCGGGAATAGCCTGTAGGGAGTTTAACCCCTTCAATAAATATTCATTGGCTTTGTTATAACGCCTGGTCGCATAATAAAGCTGCCCTAATAATATTTCTGATTTGTACACAGCATCATTTCCAGGGGGAAGTTGTGTTTTTTTCTGTTGGTAAGAATACCATAGCAGGTCATGCGTTTTTGTGAAATCTCCTAAATCTTTATAGATACCTCCCAGGTTATCGGTTGCTTCAAAGAGAAATATCAGCGCCGGCTCCTTTTCGGGATGCGGTTCTTTGTCGGCCAGGAACAACCGGGTATTTTTTATGGCGGTTTCCATAGCTTCTATGGAAAGGGTAGTGTTGCCCTGTAACCTGTAAATACCGGCCAGGTTATTATTCATCAGGGCCTTACGGTAGTAAGTATTAAAAGGTGTGCGTTCGGTCTTTTCAAGAGCTTCGAGTCCTTTTTTAATATAAAAAAGAGCGCTGTCGGAGTTAGAGCTTAACCATGCTTTGATGCCAAGGTTTCTGTATTCGCGATAAATGTCTTCATATTTTTTTTGCTCTGGAGTTTGCGCCATTCCTATTTGAGCAATCAAAAATAAGGCAGCTAGTATTGTTTTTTTCAGGTTATTGACGCTGTGCATGTTTTTGTAAGGAGGTTAACAACTCTTCTTTATCAGCGTGCTCAGATCTTTCAATCCACGATATACTTTCTTTTATTTTATTTTCCTTTAATAAGGAAAGTCCCAGGTACCACTGCGCGTCCTGGTAAAAAGCGCTGTTTGTATTATTAGCTACTTTTTGATACAGTTCAACAGCTTTCGCTGTATTGCCTGATGCCAGGTAAGCAGAAGCCGTAAAGTAAAACAGTGTATCAGAAGGGGCAGAAGCCATCAGGCTTTCCCATTGCTGTGCAGCTTTTTCGTAAGCGCCGGTCTTATAATCCACCATAGCTTTATCAAATGAATATTGATCTGTTTCACTCATTGCGGTAATAAGGCCGGGGTCGGCACTGTAATATTTTGCAAATAATTTTTCTGTGCTGTTGGTGTGACCGGTAAAGATCCAGGTCACAAGTGTTATGATAACTACTGCTGCTGCGGCTGCATACCATCTGAATGTATTAGATTTTCTGTTAGTTTTCAGTTCACTATGAAATTCTGCTAATTGATCTTCAAGTTTTTTCTCCATTACCCCTATTATCAACAATCGGCTTTCGTCGACTTTTTGCTTCAGGGAATTATCGGCTTCCATCTGTTGTTCAAAATTGATTCTATCACCGGCAGACATTCTGTTTAATAAATAATCTTCAATGTTGGTGAATAGTTCTTCGGATATGTTTTCTCTCTTTTCCACTACACTACTGTTTTATTTTTACAAGGGACCGCAACCTTTCAATACAACGGTATTTATTATTTCTGGCGGTTGCTTCTGTCCATTTCATAGATTCGGCTATATTTCTTAGTGATTGCTTTTGGTAATAAAATTTTATCAGGATATTACGGCAATTATCACCAAGCTCATTAAATTTTTCTTTTACTATTTTCAGAAAATCATTTTCTTCCGGGGCGACATCGTTAGAGTCGTTCCATTCAATATTATCTGGTAGGGCGATTAGTTTTTTTGATTTACGCATACGTAAATAGTCGATCCATTTGTTTTGCGCAATACGGTACAGGTACGCAGAAAAAGATGAATTATTTTCCGGCATAAATCTATTTAACTGAACATTTCGCCATAGGGCTATGAATGATTCCTGATATATGTCTTTTGCCTCTTCTTCGTCTCCCTGATTCTTCAGAATATACGCTTCAACCCTTTTGAAATTGGCATGATAAAGAGATTTCATTACTTCTTTATCATTGTTTTGAATGGCCTTTAGTTGTTCAAGATGTCCAAGGCCCATTATTGTATCTTCACCCATAAACTTTGGTAGGGGTCAAGATAACAAATTTTATTACAGATCGACCTTAAAATATGAACTGATCATGATTAAAAACCATTCTCTTTACTATCGTAGAGGTAAACAGAATGTCATCAAAGAGAAGATGAATAAAAAATAGTGGTTAATTATCGAGATCGGGTCTGAATTCAACAGTGTCGGGCACAATATAGATATTGCTCTCAAAGAGTTTCTGTACACTGGACAGGTAGGCTTCTGCTTCTTCACGTTCCTTAAAGTTGCCCACTTTTAGTCTGTAAAATGGCGCCTGGTACATCATATAGGCTTTAAGTTCTGGAAACTTACGATAAACTTTTGTTTTAGCATCTATAACACTATTCCGGTTGTTGGAGCTGATCACCAGTATTCTGAATCCTGGTCCGGCACGCCGGGAATTACGTGAAGTTATTTCATTGATTTCTATCTGTTTATTAATCAGCAGACTAACCCGGGGATCTTTATGGATAACAACGGAAGAGGCACTGTCCTGGCTAAAGGTAACAGCACAAAATGAACAAGTTGCTAATAGAAATAAGAGTTTCTTCATGGTTGTTCTTTTATAATAGCCACTCCGGAGCTGGTTCCTATGCGTTCGGCTCCTGCATCGATAAACTTTTTGGCATCTGCATAGGATTTTATTCCCCCGGAAGCCTTGATCTTTATACCAGATGGAAGGTTGGCCCGCATTAGTTGCACCGCTTCGAGCGTTGCGCCTGTTTGAGCATAACCTGTTGAAGTTTTAACAAAATCTACTTTTAAAGAACTGTACAGATCACAACATCTGATAATTTCTTCATCCGTTAACAATCCTGATTCTATAATAACTTTTATCAGTTTCTCCTGTTTGTGTATGGCAGTTGTAAGCGGTTTCATTTCTGTACCAAGATAATTCCATGAACCACTCTTTAATGCCGATAAATTAATAACGACATCCAATTCATCCGCTCCATCTTCTAATGCTCTTAATGTTTCGGCCAGCTTCGCTTCGGCCACCGAGTAGCCAAAAGGAAAACCTATTACCGTTGCTACTTTGACGGATGTATGTTGTAATAATCCTTTGGCATTGCTGATGAAAGGGGGAGGTACACAAACGGCGGCAAACCTATATTGACCGGCTTCATCGCACAACTGCGTAACATCTGCTAGCGTGGTTGTGGGACGTAATACCGTATGGTCGATATATGCTGCGATATCCATTAAGAAGCCTCTTTGCCGTGACAGTTTTTATATTTCTTTCCGCTACCGCAGGGACAGGGATCGTTTCTGCCTATTTTGGGTCCTACTTTTACAGGAGCCTGCTTTACGTTGGCCGATGGATCGTAATAATCATTTTCATTGGCTGCATAGTCATCACCCCTGGCATCAACTTCTTCTTTGTTAGCATGCATCCGGCTCAGGTCGGTCTTTTGCTGACGGCCTTCTCTTATCTGATTTTGTTGTTGCTGCTGTCCACCGGGAATATTGGAGTGACATAAAAAGCCCACAATATTTCTATTCGTTTCACCATCCATGTTTTTAAACAAGTCGAAGGCAGTGATTTTATAAATAACAAGTGGATCTTTTTGTTCCAGATAAGCTGTCTGAACGCTTTGTTTAAGATCATCCATAGCACGCAGATGTTCTTTCCAGGAATCATCGATAATGGCCAGTGTGATTTGTCTTTCGAGTGCGTTACTTAGTTCAGCGCCGCTGCTTTCAATGGTTTTATTCAGGTTGGCTAATACCTGAATGCCTTTTTTGCCGTCAGTAAAAGGCACTACCACATTTTCAATATGGGATCCCTGTTGTTGACGAATATTAGTAAAGACAGGTACAGCCTGTTTATGTAATTGTTCTTTTTTTGACTGATAACGGGCAATAGCTTCGAGATATAGCTTTTCTGAAACTGTATTGGCATTATCTTTAGAAAACTCTTCTTCTGTTATTGATGTGTCAATACCAAAATTTACGATGGCAGCCATCTTAAATCCATCAAAGTCTTCCTGCTCCTGGAAAGAGGTTATCAATCCTTCAGCTACTGTATAGAACGCATTATCCAGATCAAGAGCCAGCCTTTCGCCGAACAATGCATGATTTCTCTTTTTATAAACAACGTTTCTCTGTTTGTTCATCACATCGTCATATTCCAGCAAACGCTTTCTGATACCGAAGTTGTTTTCTTCCACCTTTTTCTGTGCACGTTCAATGCTTTTGGTAACCATGCTATGCTGAATCACTTCACCTTCCTTATAACCAAACCTGTCCATGATAGCGGCAATACGTTCACTTCCAAAGAGCCTCATCAACTCATCTTCCAGTGAAACATAGAACTGCGTAGTTCCGGGATCACCCTGACGTCCGGCACGTCCGCGTAGCTGTCTGTCCACACGCCGGCTTTCATGTCGCTCTGTACCAATAATAGCCAGACCTCCAGCTTCTTTTACTCCGGGTCCGAGTTTAATATCCGTACCACGTCCCGCCATATTCGTAGCGATGGTCACCGCACCTGCAAAACCCGCTTCTGCTACCACCTGCGCTTCGCGAGCGTGTTGTTTGGCGTTTAATACATTATGGGGGATCTTCTTCCCATGCAACATTTTACTCAACAATTCACTTACTTCTACAGAGGTAGTTCCTACCAGCACCGGTCGCCCTTCACTACTTAGTTTTTCTATTTCTTCAATAACAGCCTTGTATTTTTCTCTTTTCGTTTTATATACCAGGTCCTGGTGGTCTTTTCTTATAGCCCGTACATTGGTGGGAATGGTTACCACATCAAGTTTATAAATATTCCAGAACTCGCCTGCTTCGGTTTCGGCAGTACCCGTCATACCACACAGCTTGTGATACATTCTGAAATAATTCTGCAGGGTAATAGTTGCGTAGGTTTGTGTAGCCGCTTCTATTTTCACGTTCTCTTTTGCTTCTATGGCCTGGTGTAATCCATCGCTATAACGGCGGCCATCGAGAATACGTCCTGTCTGTTCGTCCACTATTTTTACAGCTCCGTCAATAACCACATATTCTACGTCTTTGTCGAATAATGTATAAGCTTTTAATAATTGCTGAACGGTATGTATCCTGTCGGCTTTCGCTGAATAGTCGTTAAGGATGGCTTCTTTTTGTTGTAGTTTTTCATCGGCAGACAGTTCTGCTTTCTCTACGTCGGCCAACAACACACCTATATCCGGCAAAAGAAAAAAGTCGGGATCCTCACCTGCCTTGGTGATAGCCTGGATACCTTTATCAGTTAATTCAACCGAATTATTTTTCTCATCAATATGAAAGAAGAGCTCTTCATCCACCTTGGGCATTTCTTTCTGCTGATCGGCGAGATAATAGTTTTCTGCTTTCTGCAGCTTTACGCGGACGCCGGATTCACTCAGGAATTTGATCAGAGCGGTATTTTTAGGTAATCCCCTGAAGGCGCGCATCAATGCTAACCCTCCGCTTTTGGGATCATCATCACCTTCTGCAAATTTTTTCTTGGCTTCATTAAGGTATTTATTCGTTACCTGGCGTTGCATTTCAAATAGCCTTTCCACGCGGGATTTCAATAGGTGGTATTGTTGTTCATCTCCTTTAGGTACTGGGCCCGAAATGATAAGAGGTGTTCTGGCATCGTCAATCAATACGCTATCGACTTCATCCACCATCGCAAAATGATGTTTGCGTTGCACCATTTCTCCAGGATTGTGTACCATATTATCACGGAGATAATCAAAGCCGAATTCATTATTGGTTCCGTAGGTGATATCGGCCTGGTAGGCTTTTCTTCTTTCGTTGCTGTTAGGTTGGTGCCTGTCGATACAGTCAACAGTGAGTCCGAGCCATTCATAGATCGGGCCATTCCATTCAGAGTCACGACGGGCGAGATAATCGTTCACAGTTACTATGTGAACACCCTCTCCTGCGAGGGCATTAAGATAAGCGGGCAGGGTGGAGACAAGCGTTTTACCCTCACCGGTAGCCATTTCTGAAATTTTCCCCTGGTGCAATACAGTACCGCCTATCAACTGCACATCATAGTGAACCATGTTCCAGGTTACCTGGTTGCCCCCGGCAGTCCAGGTATTTTTGAATATAGATTGATCACCTTCGATCCTTACATAATCTTTTTTAACACTGAGTGTTCTATCCAGTTCTGTTGCAGTGGATACTATCTCCGCATTTTCTCTAAACCGACGGGCTGTTTCTTTAACAACGGCAAATGCTTCGGGCAAGATCTCTTTCAGTACTTCTTCTAATTTGGTATCTCTTTCTTTTTTCAGTTTGTCTACCTGCTGGTAAAGAGCATCCTTCTCGTTGATTTCGCTGGCAGTAAGCGTTTCAGCTTTTTCGGTAATTGACTTTATTTCTCCATCAATTTCTGCGACATGATCGGCTATACGCTGTTTGAACACAACGGTCTTATTTCTCAGTTCATCATTGGATAGGGACTGAAGTGCTGCGAAATGTTGATTGATGGAAGCAACAATGGGCTCGATCGATTTAATGTCCTTCTCTGACTTGCTGCCACCAAATATTTTTGATAAAAAACCTAACATATTATATTGAAATCAGTGTTATTAAAAGTGTTATGGTGTCAAATATAATGCTAGCTGTAATTGCTGGCCATTCTGACAGGGCGCAAAGGTAATAAAACTACCGTTAGCCGGATGTACGTCTTATATATGGCTAATTGATAATAATAAGATTGTCAACAAAATGTCTAAAGCTTTTGTAGTGTCAAATTTTTTAGTATTTTAGCAGCTAAAGATATTAGTTATGTCATTAGCCGGAAAAAATCTAAAGTATTTACGCAAGTTAAGAGGATGGACTCAGGAGGAATTTGCGACCAGGCTGGGGATCAAGCGTTCGTTGCTGGGAGCTTATGAGGAAGAGCGTGCCGAGCCACGCCTGGACGTCCTTGAAACAGTAAGTGAGATATTTAAATTATCGCTGGATGAATTGTTTTTGAGTGAGTTGGGCGAGACGAAAGGAAATTACCTGGCAAAAAGACGTGCACAAAAGCTGGCTTCCGGCACTAACGAGATCGGCTTTGTTCCGGTGAAGGCTGCAGCGGGGTATCTTGCCGGTTACTCAGATCCTGAATATATCGATGAGTTAAACACTTTCACTTTACCTATGCTGGCAGGCGGTAATTACCGTGCCTTTGAAATTGTGGGGGACTCCATGCTCCCTACGCCCAGCGGCTCGGTCATCATAGGTGAGTTAACAGAAAACCTGGATGATATCAAGAGCAATCAGACCTATATTATCATTTCCCGAAGCGAAGGCATTGTGTATAAGCGTATTATGAAAAATGGGAAATCAAAGGGTAAGCTCACGCTGGTGAGTGATAATACGGCGTACCAGCCTTATACGGTAAATGTGAACGATATCCTTGAAATATGGAAGGCCAGCATGATCATCAGCAAGGCAAATGTTCAGCCTCGCTGGGATGTTAACCAACTGGCCAATGTAGTCAGCACTTTACAGGATCAGGTAGCCAGCCTTAAAAATAAGCTTAACTGATAGCTGACAAGGTTGCATAACCTACTGATAATCTTGCCCCAAACCAATTTTTAGCATTGATAACGGTCAATAATTATGTGTTTCAAGCGTTTATAATTGAGCTGAAGGTAAGACCCATTTTGATTTTCAGCTATTTTTGCACACCCCTTGATGTACATGAGAAACCTGATCGTCCTCATATATGCTCTTATTTTCTGTTCCCTTATTGCTGTGGGACAACAAAAGGATGTCCAGTCCCTCAAAATAATCTCTTCTATTCATATTGATGGGATTCTTGATGAGGAAGCCTGGAATGAGGCTCCTTCAGCCATTGAGTTTGTAACCAATACCCCATCATTCGGTCTGCCTGCCAGCGACAGTACGGCAGTAAAAGTATTATACGACAACACAGCTATCTATATCGGAGCCATTTTATACGGTGATCCCCAACAGATCAGGAGGCAATTTACTCCCAGGGACCAGGAAAGAATGGCAGATGTGGATTACTTCGCGGTCTTTATAGATCCTTATTATGACCGCCAAAATGCCTTTCAGTTCCTGGTTACTTCGAGAAATGTTCAAAGTGACGCGCGTATATCGGCGGCGGTCATTCCGGCCAACGGTATCTATGGTGATCTCAGTTGGGATGCAGTATGGGATAGCCGTGTGAGTATGCGAAAAGATGGGTGGAGCGTAGAAATAAAAATTCCGCTTTTTTCCATTCGTTTTTCACAAAAGAAAACAGACCAGTGGGGGATCCAGTTTCTACGATTTAGCCGAAGAGTGAATGAGAGCTCTTTCTGGAACCCCGTTAATCCAAATGTCAACGGCTTCGTTAACCAGTTTGGGAAGTTGACGGGCCTGGAGAAGATTGAACCTCCGCTACGATTGAGTTTCGCCCCTTATCTGAGCGGCGGATACCGGGGCACTCCTTACCAGAACGAACAATATAAAAATGAATGGCTGAGGAGCGGCGGTATGGATGTTAAGTACGGAATAAGCGAAAGCTTTACTTTGGATGCTACACTCATACCTGACTTTGGGCAGGTAATATCTGATAATGTAATCAACAATATTTCTCCGTTTGAGATACAGTTCCGCGAGAACCGGCAATTTTTTACTGAAGGAACGGAATTATTTAATAAATCCGATTTGTTTTATTCCAGAAGGGTTGGCCGTGAACCTTCGGGGTACCGATCGGTGATCGACTCGGTGGGACGGGGAGGACTGAACAACTATGATATTCTTCAAAATCCTTCCCTTACTCGTTTATACAACGCCGTTAAATTCTCTGGCAGAACAAGCAATAACCTCGGTATCGGTGTTTTCAATGCTATTGCACGGTCTGAAAGAGCAAGGATCAGGAACAGAGTGAGCGGGTTGGATTCTACGATCACTACAGAAGAACTTACTAACTATAATGTTTTTGTATTAGACCAGGCGTTGAAAAATAGGTCTTATATAACACTGACCAACACCAATGTTGTACGTAATGGTTCAGGCAGAGATGCGAATGTGACGGGCCTGGATATAGCCCTTTACGATAAAGAGAACAAATTTGGATTATTACTACAACCGAGATACAGTAAAATATTTGAAAAGACTGGTAACTATGACGGATTGAAAAACTATTTACAGATCGGTAAGGTGAGCGGTACATTACAATATTCGCTGAGCAATAATATTATGACTGCACAGTACGATCCTAATGATCTGGGTTTTTTATTGTCGCCCAATGAAGTGACTACTACTGCCAATGTAAGCTATAATATTTATCAGCCTAAAGGTTCCTTCCTGAACCAGGTATATAGTTTTTCGGTAGCACAATCCTATCTGTATAAACCATTTGAATACCAAAAAACAGAATTGATGGCGATCTCAACCTGGACGTTCAGAAATTTCTGGACACTGGAATTCCAGGCCGGTGCATTTCCAACATGGCAGAATGATTTTTTTGAAATGCAAACACCTGTAAACAAAAATGAAACGCCACGCCAGAAATTAAGAAGAGCCCCTTACTATTATTTATTTGCACAAGGAGCTACAGATGCCAGGAAAAAACTTTATTTCAACTGGAACCTCGGGGGCGCTGAAGGACCTTTGCCCGATAATCCGTTTTATAAATTATCGCTCGAAGCTCGTTACAGGTTTAGCGAACGATTTACTATGAGCGCTTCTTATTTTCAACAGGAAGACAGGGGACAATTCGGTTATTCCTTTACACGAGATGATTTTACAGGACAACCCATTCTAGCGAGAAGAAGATACAGGGATGTGACGTCGATAATTAGTGGTATTTATAATTTTACGCCCCGAATGAATCTTACATTCAGAGCGCGTCACTATTGGAACAGAATATTAAATACAAATCTCTATGATGTATTGCCGGATGGCAACTGGGTTGAAAAACTGGCGCTAACAGCATCTGATTATAATGTCAACTATAATGTCTTTAACCTCGATGTCTTTTATACATGGGATTTTCGTTTAGGAAGCCGTATTATCCTGGCATGGAAAAATTCGTTGGGTCCGGATTATGAAGATTATATTAACGGCAGTATATATAAGTCCTATTTTAACAATGCCAGGAGGATATGGCATGTTCCTCATGCCAATGAAGTAACACTCCGGTTTATTTATTTCCTCGATTACCAGCAGTTTAAGAAAAAACGTTAGCTGCTAACCCTGATCAATGAATTGTTTACAATAGCAAATACAGTGTCTTCTTCTCTGGCACTAATACTTACATATCCGGTAAACCTGCTGAATGCGGGCAATACGCAAAAAGTTGGTGAAAAGTAGAAGCAGGGAAATCGTAGTGATTGTTTACCTGCACCATGTAAGGTAATGCCGGGATGAATATGACCCGAAAAAACATAATTCGCTTGCCCGTTCGTACAATTAGCATAATCATGCTGAAAACAAAACTGGTCAACAACCAGTGAGTGATCATGTAATTGTATACCGTTACTGGCATACCAGTTTTTGTGCAGGATATCATGGTTGCCTTTTACCAGGTGGATTTCCAGATAAGGAAAATCGCTTCTCCATTTTGCGAAAAGGTTAAGTTCTTTATTGGCGTGACTATGAAACATATCACCAACTACCACTATATTACTGGGTTTGAAATATTGTATTTGCGCAACAAGTCTTTGTATATCTTCTTTAAATACCGATGCAGGGACTGCTATACCGGATTTACGGAAATGTCCTGTCTTTCCGAAATGAAGATCAGAGACAATTAATATTTTTTCTTTTTCCCAATAAATACATCTGTCAGAAGAAAGACAAAGCGATTCTTTTTTTACCTCAAATTCCAGGATGGCCTGCATGATGAATACAAATATACGGGTCAAAAAATTTATGACTTGTTTAGCTGCTCCTGCATCTTTCTAACGCGGTCTTCCAGTTTTTCAGATGAAAAGTTTTCGCGTAAACTATCCACTTTTAAAGGGAAGCAGAAAGGTGTGAGTTTTTCGGGAAAGCTGATAATTATCCTGGATTGTTGTATCCTTGATAAAGTGTCGCGTAATCTTACTTCTTCCATTTGTTGTTCCATCACTTCTTTATAGGCCTGCCGCAGTAAAAGATTGTTTTTGTCATACTCATTAAACACCTGAAAAAGCAATGAAGCAGATGATTGAAGATGTCTGGCTTTTTTATATTCTCCGGGATATCCCTGGAATATCAGTCCACCTATAACAGCTATATCCCTGAATTTTCGTTTGGCCATTTCTGCTGCATTTACACTTTTTTGAATATCTGTCAGCAAATTTTCAGAAGAAAAAAGTTCTTCTACGTTGGTATCGTCTACAGGAATAGGCTGATCACTTAATAATTCAAAACCATAATCATTCATAGCAAAAGAAAAAGTAATAGGTGTGAAGCGGCTTATCCGATAGGCGAGTAATGCGGCCAGGGCTTCATGCACTAACCGTCCTTCGAAAGGATAGACAAATAAATGAAAGCCATCTCTCGTCTCTATATGTTCCAGTAATATTTCATTCTCTTTGGGAATATGAGATAATTTTTTCTGAAGCTCAAAAAGAGGGTAGAGAGTGGTTATTTCTATATCCCTTGCCGGTTGATGCCCGTTGATCATGCTGCATGCTTCATGAAACTTTTTTCGCAACATGATTCCCAGGTTAGAAGACAATGGTAGCCTTCCTCCATTCCAACTCGGAACGATTGATTTGTTTGAAGTGGATTTTTTTACGACAACTGTCATATCTTTGATCATGATAAACTCCAGGTTGCGTCCCGATAAAGTAAATGAATCTCCGGGTTGCAGCCGCGCGACAAAATACTCCTCAATCATTCCTATATATCCACCGGAAAGAAATTTTACTTTAAGCATAGGATCGCTAACTATTGTACCGATATGCATGCGGTGACGCATAGCTATTTTTCTGCTGTTGATCCTGTAAACATTATTAATGATTTCAACTTTCCTGAATTCGTCATATTGCTGTAATGCTTCACCGCCGGAAGTAATAAAATATAATATCTCCTCAAACTCTTCATCGCTTAATGTTTCATAGCTATATGTCGACCGTAATTCGGGAAGAAGTGTTGTCGGTTCAAAACCATCTGATATAGCAAGCGTACATAAATATTGTATTAGCACATCAAAGCATAAGATCATGGGATCCCTGCTTTCTATAAAATCAATTTTTTTTGCAGCTTTTAATGCAGCCGCTTCGACGAGTTCAAGAGAGTGGGTGGGAAGAAAATAAATTTTACTTATCTCGCCAGGCTGGTGGCCACTTCTTCCCGCTCTTTGTAAAAAACGGGCAACACCTTTAGGTGAACCTACCTGTACTACTGTTTCAACCGGGCGGAAATCCACACCAAGATCAAGACTGGCTGTACAAACCACAGCTTTCAATATTCCACTGTGGAGCGCTTCTTCTACCCACGTGCGCATTTCCATATCAATAGACCCATGATGGAGGGCGATAGAACCTGCCAGGTCGGGGCACTCATCTAAAATCGTTTGATACCATCGTTCACTCATGCCCCTGGTATTAATAAAGATCAATGTTGTTTTACTCTCATTGATAATATCAATGATCTTATGAACCAGTTTAAGACCGAGATGCCCCGCCCAGGGATATTTTTCTATCTCATCAGGAAAAATAGATTCGATGTCTATTTGCTTTTGGATATTGGCTTTTACTAATTGTCCGTTAATCGTTTTATTATGTAACCGGAGAGGGGCCATTAACACTTCCATAGCCTGTTCTATATTGCCAATAGTTGCACTGATGCCCCATATACTGATATTTTTATTGGCACATCCCACAATCCTGGAGACAGCTAATTCCACCTGCACACCGCGTTTGGATCCTATTAGTTCATGCCATTCATCAACAGCAATGATTTTCAGATTGGAAAAAATACTTGCATATCCTTTTTGTGCCAACAGCAAATGCATGCTTTCGGGAGTGATGATTAATATTTCAGGCATTTGCCTTTTCTGTTTCTGCCGTTCACTGACTGTAGTATCTCCATTTCTGCTACCTACCTGCCATTGAATGCCAATAGAAGAAATGACTTCTTCCATAGCTCTTTGAATATCTTTGGCTAATGCTCTCAATGGAGTAACCCATAATAATTGTAATCCATTATTTTTTTTAGAGAGATAATTATCAGGATGCTGATTAATGAATTCGATGATAGCTCCTATAAAAACTGAAAATGTTTTTCCGCATCCTGTTGGTGCATTTACCAGACCGGAACGCCCATTTATAATATGTTCCCATGCCTCTTCCTGGAAGGAAAATGGTTTTATTTTTTTGCTATTGAACCAATCGTGCATGATCTTATAGCCAGGAGTCTTTTTAATTGCTTTATTTCCCATATTGCCTCAGCATCTTTTTAAGATCATCGAGCGTATTGATTTCTGTTACAGGTTTGTCATGCCGCCATCTTGATATTCTGGGAAATCGCAGCGCCACTCCCGACTTATGCCGGTTAGAAGCTGCAATTCCTTCAAAAGCGATTTCAAATACCAGTTCCGGTTTCACTGTTCTTACCGGTCCGAATTTTTCGATAGCATTTCTTTTTACAAAATTATCGACTTGCGCGAACTCTTTATCTGTTAATCCTGAATAGGCTTTCGTAAAGGGTATCAGTTTCTCTCCATCTCTTACAGCAAAAGTATAATCGGTATATAAATTACTTCTTCTTCCTGTACCTTTCTGGGCATATACCATTACCGCATCTATTGTTAATGGGTCAATTTTCCATTTCCACCAATCACCTCTTTTTCTTCCCACCTGGTAGAACGAAGATTTGCGTTTTAGCATTAATCCCTCGCTGTTATGTTCTCTTGATGCTTCACGTTCGGTAGCGAGCGCTTGCCAGTCATGAAATTCAATAATAGGAGATAAAGTAATTATCGGGAGATTTACATCACTGACTATTGCTGTAAGACGATGTCTTCTTTCTATCAAAGGAAGTTCTCTGATATCTTCTCCATGTTGTTCAAGAAGATCATAAGCAAAAATGGCGGCGGGAGCTTCTTCTAATTGTTTTTTAGTAATATTTTTCCTCCCAATGCGTGTTTGTAAAACATTAAAGTTAAGTACGCGTCCGTCTTTTACCGGTAGAATTTCACCATCGATTACTATTCCATCGGGTAGTTTTTCTGCAAGTAGATTGTATTCAGGGAATTTGTCCGTAATCAAATCTTCACCCCTGCTCCAAACAAATAATAAGCCGTTACGTTTTATTATTTGTCCGCGTATGCCATCCCATTTCCATTCGGCCTGCCATTCTTCAGGATCTCCTAAGTTGTGTGGATCATCTTCCAGCGCATAAGCAAGGTAAAAAGGATAGGGCTTGGAGTGATCGATATTAACAGAAGATGGACTTAATAGTTCATCAAAAGGCGTAGCGGCTGGATCCCATTTACCACTGATGCGATGAGCAATTACACTTGGCGCAAGGTTTACGGTTTTGGCCAGTGCGTTGACCATCATATTTTGAGAAACGCCAACTCTGAATGTGCTGGATAATAATTTATTGAAAACAAATCTTTCTTTGCTATTCAGTTCTTTCCATGAATTAAGGATAAAATTTTTTTTAATTAATTCATCTGCTTTTTCCAGTTCAATGAATTTTTCAACGTACCACGACAATGATTTGTCCGATGATTTGTGATTTTCCTGTTCCGGAATAAGCAGTGCAATGGTTTCAGACAAATCGCCCACTGTATGATAACATTCCTGGAATAACCAAAGTGGTAAGCCGGTAAGTTCGGCGCACCATTCGGCCAGTTTATTTCCGCTGATGGTACGTCGTGGTCTTCGTCCGCTGAATAATGCTATCATCCATACTTTATCTTTTGACGACGCCTCGTTAAAATAGGTGACCAATGCTTCAAGCTTGTCATTAGTTTTGGTATGTGTGCCTAATTTGTAAACAAGTTCTGCAAACAGGTTTATTCCTTTATCTGCTGATATGTTTTCTTTATTACTCATCGTCTGCTATCTGTTCAGCAGTATTATTGGTTAGTTCCTGTATGACTTCTTCATCTTCATTTCCATATTCGGTTTTTACTTCTGCAGCTTCTATTCCTGATTCATTCAGGTAACGGGAGAAAGCCGACTGAAAACCATGTGTAACAAATACTTTTTCTGCTTCGGTAGCTTTTACGGCTTTTAATAAACTGTTCCAGTCGCAATGATCGCTTAAAGCGAAACCTGCATCTGCATTTTTTCTTCTCTGGTTTCCTCTTACCTGCATCCATCCGCTGCAGATACCTACGCTATAAGGTGCAAATCTTTTCATCCAACTGCTTCCTTCTGCCGATGGGGGAGCAATAACTACTGCATTATTATATTCTTCCTTAGGAATTTCAGGAGTAACTCTGGTAATAGCTGGAAATTGATCGGGCGATAATATTCCTGCCGATAATAATTGTTGTTGCACATTGAAAATCGCTCCGTGACCAAATATTTTAATAGCTGTTTCTTTTAGTGCATGCAGTACACGCTGCGCTTTTCCAAGTGAATAAGCAATAAGTACAGAGGTTTTCCCTGCATTTTTGTTGTTACTGATCCATGAATGGATATCCGCAAAGATGTCTGATTGTTTTTTCCAATTATAGATAGGCAATCCAAAAGTAGATTCTGTTATAAAACTGTGGCATTTTACAGGCTCAAATACTCCGCTGATGCCATCATTTTCCAGTTTATAGTCGCCGCTAACCACCCACACTTCTCCCTTGTATTCTACTCTAACCTGCGAAGAACCGATGATATGTCCGGCTGGAAATAATGTAACCTGTACACCGGTTTTGTTAATTGTTTCGTTCCATTTGACTGTTTGATACTGATTAGCACCCAGTCGCAATTCTAATATCGGTTTAGTAAATTCATGACATACATATCGCACATTTCCCACTCGGGCATGGTCGCTGTGCGCATGTGTTATAATGGCATTTTCTACTGGTTTCCATGGATCAATATAGA
>CAZSFY010000013.1:0-3868 GCA_964606315.1 uncultured Chitinophagaceae bacterium
TGGAAGTAACTTTAGCAGAAGAGTACTTGACGCATGGACTCCTCAGAATACCAACACTATACACCCTATAGCTGAAACAACTCCGAATTTCAGTGTGGCAAATGTGGCTAATACCTATTTTATTGAAGATGGTTCTTATTTAAAAATGAGGTCATTATTACTTGGATACAATATTGACGCGAATGGGTTGAAAAAAATTGGTATCAATAAATTCCGTGTTTATGTACAGGGTTCAAACCTGTTCACTATAACCAAGTATACCGGATTTGATCCTGAAATTACCAGCTACAGAAACCTGACATTTGGTATTGATGAAGGATTTTATCCGAATTCAAGAATAATACTCGTTGGTGTTAATGTTGGATTTTAATATTTACTGATTATAATATTAAAAAATATTCAAAATGAAATCGATTAAAAATAAATTAATACTTGCATCGGGCTTGGTTTCGTTGGTAATTACCGTGGGCTCATGTAATAAGTCTTTTTTGGAAAGAGTGCCTATAGCAGGTATCAGTGAGAATACGCTGCTGACGAAGCATGGTGTAGAGGGAATGTTGATAGGAACCTATTCTATTCTTAACGGAACAGCACGGTTTAATGCTGCCGACTTTAATAATGGTATATCTAATTCCCTGGTATTCAATATTGTTTCGGATGAAGCAAAAAAGGGATGTATTTATGTTGCCGGCCCAGAATGGGATGCAATAGAAAATTATACTGTGAATCCAACCCAGGTACATATTGCAGACAGATGGAAATCTATTTATACCGGCGTGCATCGTGCAAATGAAACCATTCGTCTCTTAAACAAACTGCCTGAAGGAACATTCACTACTGAAGAAGCATTACAGGTATTGGCTGAAGCCCGCTTCCTGCGTGGTGTGTATCATCTTGAAGCGGTAAAGCTGTGGAGACATGTTCCCTATATTGATGAATCAGTAGTTTTTGGCGCCGATGATATTTTCAAAAGCAATGAAACTATTCCCTGGGCGTCTGTTGAGGCTGACTTTGAATTTGCAGGAAATAATCTTTCAGCAACAAAAGCTAATATAGGAAGAGCCAATAAATGGGCAGCTAAATCTTTCCTGGCTAAAGTCTATATGTTCCAGAATAAATGGACAGAAGCAAAACCAGTTCTTGAAGATATTATTGCTAACGGTGTAACCAGCAACGGTACAAAATACAAGTTGGTAGATAAATACGGAGACACCTGGAATCCCAGGACTAAAAACAGCTCCGAGTCAGTATTCGCGGTGCAAATGGCTGCGGTAGCCAACGATGGTGGATATAACGGTAATGCCGGTGAATCTTTAACAACTCCTGTTCCTTATGGGGGTAACTGGTATCAGCCTTCATTTAATCTGGCTAATTCCTTTAAAACAGATGCTGTAACAGGACTGCCGCTGCTCACTTCATTTAACGATGTACCTATGCATAGCGATATGGGAGTTGGACTCACTGATCCTTTCACTCCTTATACCGGCACTATTGATGCCCGTCTCGACTGGACAATGGGAAGAAGAGGAATTCCCTATCTTGACTGGGGTATTTTTGATCTTTCCTTTTTGATTAACCAGGATGGCGGACCTTATTGCCACATAAAAAGCGCTTTCTGGGAGGCGGATAAAGAAACCAGTTTAGGATCTTTTGAGGGATGGGCATTCGTTACTTCAACCAACTATACCATGATCCGTTTCGCGGATGTATTGTTATGGGCGGCTGAATGTGAAGTGGAAATAGGAACGCTGGCAAAAGCTGAAGAATATGTAAATCTTGTTCGTGCAAGAGCTGCTAATCCCGATGGATTTGTAAAAACTTATATCAATAATAGCAATCCGCAAGGTGGATTCACCAATACTCCTGCAGCAAATTATTTTGTAGGGCTGTATAGCGGAGAATTTACAGCTAACGGTAAAGATTTTGCTCGCGAGTCTGTACGTTTCGAACGTAAACTTGAATTCGGCATGGAAGGAGTCCGCGTCTTCGATCTGCAACGTTATGACCTTCAGCAACCAGGTTATATGGGGGATTTGTTGGATAAGTATAATGAGGACGAAAATCGGTTTTATATGGATTTAACCGGCCTACCTTACCTGATTACTAATGGATACAAATTTCCAAAGGGTAAATCTGAAGTGCTCCCAATTCCGCAAAGAGAGATTGATTTGAGTGTTGTTGACGGAGCATCAGTATTAAAGCAAAATCCGGGTTATAATTAATAGATATGATGGTAGCTGGGGCAGAGTTTAAGGATTCTCTGCCCCTATTTTATTTTATTAAATGTTAAGGAAATGATTAAACAAAAAGTGCTATACAAATTCATTAGGAACATTAATTATTTATCGCTGATTTGTTTTTTTGTTTTCTCAGGTGGTCTTAACGCACAAACAACTTATGTCGGAACCGCAGAAGTAGATATTACTCCAAAGCTGCCTGTAGCTTTAGCTGGACAGGGACATCTCCGTGTTGCTACTATCGTTGAAGCGCCCTTGCGGACAAATATTATTGCTCTTGAATCACAACCAGGAAATCAGGCAAAAGATACCGTGGTTTTTGTTGCCTGTGATCTGGTAGATATCTCACCTGCTTACCAGGAAGGTGTAAGAAAAGAAGTAGCTAAATTAATACCTGGTTTTAATGTTGATAAGATAATTCTCACTGCTACGCATACTCACAGCGGACCAGTACAGGATACGCTTTTTGCACATTACCCTATTCCAAAAGATATTACCCAACCGGAAGAATACGCTAAATTTTTTATTCAGAACGTTGCTAAAGGAATTGTTAGTGCATGGAAAAACAAGGTTCCATGCACAGTAAGCTGGGGTCTTTCCAGCGCAGTAGTGGCGCATAACAGAAGAAGTACGTATGCCGATGGCTCTAGTTTAATGTACGGCGCTACTTATATTGATAATTTCATGGGGATTGAAGGCTATGAGGATCATGACGTAAAAACACTTTTTTTCTGGAATAAAAAAAATGAACTGATAGCCACTTGTGTAAATGTTGGCTGTCCCGCCCAGGAAACAGAAAATGGTATGACTGTGCATGCCGACTACTGGGATGAAGTAAGAAAATTATTAAAACAAAAATTTGGTAAGCAACTATGCGTGGTAGGATGGATCGCTGCCGCCGGTGATCAGTCACCACATGTAATGTATAGAAGAAAAGCTTATGACCGAATGCTTAAACTGTCGGGCCGTACAGAAGTGCAGGAAATAGGAGCACGTATTTATGAATCAGTGGTGAAGGCTTATGATATTGTCAAGAATGACCGTTATCAAACTCCTGAGCTTATACATCGTACAAAGGTACTACAACTGCCAATGAGAGTAGTTACCAGGGACGAGTATGTTCGTGCTAAAAAAGATCGTGATAAGTTACGTGAGGAAATCGCGGCCGACCCTGCTAAAGAGGAAAAATTAAAAGTAGGCCAATATGGTAACCAACGTGTCGTAGATCGTTTTGAGCAACAACAGAAAGGAGAAGACCTTGTTGTGCCCGCCGAGATACATATAGTGAGGCTTGGAGATATTGCTATTTGTACAAACCCATTTGAATTATACACTGAATATGGAGTAAGGATCCAAGGTCGCAGCAAGGCTTTGCAGACTTTTGTAGTGCAACTTGCGGGAGAACATGTCTATCTGCCTACGGAAAGAGCTGAAAAAGGCAGAGGATATAGTGCGATTCCGCCGAGTACTATGGTGGGACATGAAGGTGGCCAGTTATTGGTAGACCATACAGTTGAATTAGTTAACGAATTAATGGCTGAAGGTGTTCAGTCAAAGTCCAAATAATGATAGCCAGGATATATTTTTTCTTATTGATATTGTTGCTGGGGAACAATATTTATGCGCAGCCT
>CAZSFY010000013.1:3968-41991 GCA_964606315.1 uncultured Chitinophagaceae bacterium
AAGAATCCATCAGATCAATGAAGGTGTCGCCGTAGCCTACGGTCTGCCTAAGGAATTATATCCCGAAGTGTATATGAAAAGCAGTACTATTCCTATGGTAAATGATACCGTACTGGCTAAAAGAATAAATAAAGCGCTTGGTGCAGTGCTCCACACTGATAATATTATCAGCGATCTTCCTGCTGCTATGGGCTCCGAGGATTTTAATTACCTGGCTGCCAAAAAAACAAAATGTGATTATGTGTTTGTAGGAACCGCAGGTAGCGAGGAGGTAAGGAAAGCTTTAGCTGAGGGTAAACAATTTCCTTTTACCGGTCATAGCAATAATTACAAAGTAGATCTGTCTGCTATTCCCCTGGGAACAGTTTTAGGTGTGCTAAGTTTATTTGAAATGTTTTCTCCGGAATAATTAATAGCTGTAGAAAATCATGAAAATTTCATTGATATATTTTTTCTTATTGATATTGTTGCTGGGGAACAATATTTATGCGCAGCCTGTTGAGGATATTAAAAAGATGGCGAAGAATGACTCTGCGAGACTGGTAGCTATATTTAAAGATATTCACCAGCATCCTGAATTAGGATTTATGGAGGTACGAACAGCTTCCATTGTAGAAAAGGAGTTGAGCGCTTTAGGCTACAAAGTAATTACCGGCATCGGTAAGACTGGTGTGGCTGCTATCCTTCAGAATGGTAAGGGTCCTGTTGTTATGTTCAGGGCCGATATGGATTGTAACGCTGTTAAAGAAGCTACAGGATTGCCCTATGCCAGTACAAAAACAGTAAGGAAAGAAGATGGAACGGAAGTGCCTGTTATGCATGCCTGTGGCCATGATGCACATATTACCTGGATGCTTGGTATCGCTAAGATCATGCATACCCTGAAAAAACAATGGAAGGGCACACTGGTATTTATCGCGCAACCTGCTGAAGAACCTTTATTAGGTGCGAAAGCGATGGCTGCCGATCCTAAGTTCATTAATGATGTTCCCGATGCAGATTATTTATTTGCTATGCACACGTTGCCTATAGAAATAGGAAAAGTGATCAATGGATATGGTATGAGAAATACAGGTAGTGATCAGTTGGATGTAACTTTTAAAGGTGTCGGCGGACATGGATCTACTCCTGAATTAACAAAAGATCCCATTGTAATGATGAGCAATGCCATCTTACAATACCAGACTATTATCAGCCGGAATATTCCTGCGCAAGAAACTGCTGTGTTAACAGTGGGTGCTGTTCAGGCAGGCATAGAGAATAATGTTATTCCAGCTACGGCTATTGCCAAACTTAATCTGCGTTGGTTCAATGAAAAAATTAGAAATATACTTTTGGAAAGAATCCATCAGATCAATGAAGGTGTCGCCGTAGCCTACGGTCTGCCTAAGGAACTATATCCTGAAGTGTATATGAAAAGCAGTACAATCCCACTGGTGAATGATACTGTATTGGCTAAAAGAGTAAATAAAGCGCTTCAGGCAGCAATCAGCGTCGATAATATTATCAATGACCTTCCTGCTTTCATGGGCTCTGAGGACTTCACTCACCTGGCTGCCAAAAAAACAAAATGTGATTATATATTTGTAGGGACTGCAGGTAGCGATGAAGTAAAGAAAGCTTTAGCCGAGGGCAAAAAAACACCTTTTACCAATCATAGCAATAATTACAAAGTAGATCTGTCTGCTATTCCCCTGGGAACAGTTTTAGGTGCGTTGAGTTTATTTGAAATGTTTTCATCTAAATAATTAAATAGCTGTAGAAAAAAAGTAGTCATGAAAATCATATTATCTCTTTCGCTTGTTATATTATGCTCTACTGCGCTAATGAGCCAGCATCAGCAAAACCATGCTCAAGGTCAGCATAATACTACTCCTATTGTTTATACCAGTGAAATAGCGCCGCAACCGCTCATTTCGCAGGCAGTACGCTTAAAAGAGGCATTAGCCTACCTTGGTAATCCTTTATCACCTGATGACGAAAAGATCATAGAGGAAATAAGAAAGGGTACTCCTGATAGCCATGCTGTTAAAAGAATTCAGCAGGTATTCGATCCATACTGTATCGCAATTGTCGATATCAGTCCCGAAGCCAGGGTGAAAGTAAGGAGGGGTAGCGCTAAACCAATACTTATGCAGGGAGGATGGACAAGCTTCCTGGTAAGAGTAAATAATGACGCAAAAGTGACTGCGCCGCTTGACGTGGAAAGTCCGAATGCTTTGATGCCTGTTAACAAGTATTCTTTCGGAGCAACGGTGAATCCCGATCATGTAGTCCCTAAAGGAGAATCGTTTAACAGGTTCTTAGATGCGCAGATGTTCAGAGGCAGACCACTGAATAGTGAGCTTACAGGTTTTGGACTTGAATATGCCGTTGTACAGTTGTATAGTAAAGATGCAGGAGAAAGAGAAGTGGAACTGGGTTTTAATGTTGGAGAAAGTACAAAAGATATCGGCTTCAGAAATACCGTACATATTCTCTTTAATATTCAACCGGCGGTAAAAGTTTATTTTACTGTTAAGGACTATGACGATAAACCTGTCATGGCTTCCTTTACCATATCCGATAGTATCGAAAGAGCACCAGGTAAATTATCTTCAGTATATCCGCTGCCTTCAAGAAGAATAGCTGAATACGATGAGTATCCTGATTTTTTCTTTCAACAGCAGGTTTATCGCGAAACCGGAGAATATGTTTTATTACCGCCTGGAAAATACAACTTCAAGTACACACGCGGACCTGAATATCTGCCACAGGAGAAAACTGTTATTATTCCTAAAGGCGTAGATAGTTTTGATGTTGACTTCAAATTGAAAAGATGGATCAATATGGCCGATCTGGGCTGGTACAGCGGCGATCATCATATACATGCTTCCGGTTGCAGTCATTATAATAGTCCGCAGGAAGGCGTGAAGCCTGCTGATATGTGGAGGCAGGCTGTTGGTGAAAATCTCAATATATCTGCTTTATTAACCTGGGGACCGGGTTGGTATTACCAGAAACAATTTTTTTCAGGTAAAGAACATGAGCTTTCCACTAAAGACAATGTATTAAGATATGATGTAGAAATTTCCGGATTCCCTTCCGACCATGCAGGACATGTTGTGCTATTGCAGTTGGAAGAAGATGACTATCCTGGCACAAAGATGATTCATGACTGGCCTAGTTGGACTTACCCAATTCTGAAATGGGCTAAGGCACAGGGCGCTATTACAGGGTATGCTCATTCCGGTGAAGGGCTTTGGCCAATGGTTAAGTCAAATAGGATGATAGATCCTACATTGACAGCAGCCGAAATGGAGCATGTACCCATCTGGCGTACTTATGATGAATATACGCGTGTGCTGCCCAATTATATTACTCCCCGTATGGATGGTATTGGCGCCAATGAATATATTGTTACTGCGCCACTCGGTCTTATTGATTTTTATAGTTTGGGTAATACACCTATTATCTGGGAATTGAATATGTGGTATCATACTTTAAACGCCGGGTTACGTATTACCTCAAGCGGAGAAACAGATTTTCCCTGTGCTTCTGATGAACGTGTAGGACATGCCCGCAGTTATTTCAAAACAGATACTCCGGGTAGCTATACTTCTTATGTTAACGCTATTCAAGCCGGTCGTAGTTATGTATCGGATGGATTTTCGCATATTATTAATTTTTCAGTGAATGGCGTAGAGCCTGGTGTAAACAATAGCCAGGTATCGACAAAAAAGAAACAGGCATTAACTATAGAAGCTGATGTAGCGGCTTATTTAACGCCTGAGCAGGACGCGGTTGGCGAATCTATTCACAAAAGCGGCCAGGATAAAAAACCACACTGGAGTATCGAGAGAGCGCGTTTGAAAAAGAGCCGTGATGTAAAAGTCGAACTTGTAGTAAATGGTGAAGTAAAGGGAGAGCAGATTATTACTGCCGATGGAACAATGAAAAAAGTAAACTTTACTTATACACCGGATCAATCCAGTTGGGTCGCTTTAAGAGTGTTTGCCAGCTCGCACACTAACCCGGTATATGTAGAAGTGGATAATAAACCAATACAGGTGGCTAAGAGTATACAATGGTGCATCAATGCGCTGGATCAGTGTTGGATAAAGAAATCACCACGAATAAGAGATAACGAAAGAGAAGAAGCCAAAAAAATATACGACGAAGCCAGGGCTTTCTATATGAAAAAACTTAAAAAGAAATAATTAACGATTTATAGCAGTTAGTGTTTGGTTAGGGCGGGGCTTATCAGGTCCCGCTCATTTTTTATATTAATCGTACGGTGGCCGAAGGTGATCCCATCCTTCCAACTTTTATAGTGCCACAACCAGGGGAAGCGCTATAAGCATTTGATTTGAAATTTATTAGGCGTTCTATTCACTACTTTGATCCCCTCTGCCCACAACCTTTTAAATTATTTGAATAAACTTAACGACTTAGTCAGTATCTTGTTTCGTTCTACACATTTAGTAGACTGATTGTTCATTTTTTATGTATTCAAATGATTGCGTTTTTTAGACCTATGTGTTTTGTTACCAGCGTGTTCATTTTTGCTGGAACCTGTTTAAACTGGAATTTTTCGATGGCGCAGACGCCTGTCAGCTTTAACGATCTTACTGCTTTTGCATCGCCCAGCAGTAATTGGAAATTAGCTTCGAAAATTATAGCCGATCCTAAAAAGGGTACTTTTTCATGGGAGAAAGGAACCGGCATACTGGTGAACGTACCGGATAAAAAGAATAAGGGTGCTTCTCTTTATACCACAGATGAGTTTGGGGATTTTGACCTGGAAATGGATTATATGTTATCCAGGGGAGCCTCTTCGGGTATTTTTATCTTTGACAGGTATCTCCTTAATCTTACTGACAGTTGGGCTGAACCGGATGCAAGAGCATCTTCAAACGGTGGCGTGGGTCCGCATACCTTAAGTAATACAGGTAATTTAATAGCCGCAGAAGGATATGCGCCTCGCCAGAATGTATCCAGAGCGCCGGGCTTATGGCAACATATCAAAATTATATTTCGTGCACCGCGATTTGATGCGGCAGGAACGAAAACTGAAAATGCCAGGCTACTTCGTGTAGAACTGAATAATGTTGTTATCCATGATAATGTAGAATTAACCGGACCGACTACAAATGCTGCGCATAAAAATGAAGTTGCCACAGCTCCGCTCCGTCTCCTTGCTTCGGACGAGATAGGTAAAGGCGGACAGATAGCTTTTCGTAACCTTACAATAAAAAAATACAAGGGCGCGCCACCTACGCTTACCGATATTAATTATGTATTGTATTATGCGGAACATCAGACTGTTCCCGATTTCGACACTTTACCTGAACCTGATGAACGTGGTAAACTCCACGTATTAAACAGTTCTTTTATCAGAAAGGATGAGCAGTTCCTGGTAAAGTACACAGGCAAAGTCAATATTTTTCATGAGGATGATTATATATTTCAACGTGAAACCTATGGAAATGGAATAGTAAAGATCAATAACAAAGTCCTTAGTGATTACGAACAGTACATTTCCACACCTATACATCTCGCTCCGGGCACTTATCCTTTCGAAATAATATATTCCAAGGCATTGGGGTGGTTACCTACGTCGTTGGGACTAACCGTTTCCTCACCTGACGTAAGAGAATTTCTGATTAGTGATGAAACTTCCCTTTATCGTGAAACACCAGATCCTATAGTGATCAAAACCCCGGAAAATACTGTTCTTAGGAGTTTTATGGATATACCTGGTGGAAAAAGAGTCATCCATAACGTTAATGTGGGCAATCCGACGGGGTTACATTACTCTTATGACAAAGGTAGTGGTACGGTATATCAATTATGGCGGGGTAAATTTATTGATGCCATACCTATGTGGGTTTCGAGAGGTGATGGTTCGTCTATTCCCCTGGGGTCAAGATTACTACTTGAAGTTCCTCATCAGTCAATAATTAAGTTATCGTCTGAAAAAGATACAACATCACGCGATACAACAGGAACCGGTTTTATTTCTAAAGGATATGAATTGCTGGAAAATGACCAGGTTGCCTTTCTTTTTTCCGTTCACGGTGCAAATATCAAAGATGTATTACAAGTGGTTGATAAGGGAGAGGCGTTGAAACGAACGGTGAACATCGAAAACAATCCCGGTGATTTATATGTTAGAATGGCTGAAGCAAAAAATATTACCAGGATATCAAAAGAATGGTATCAGGTAGATGATCACTGCTATTTTATACGTATAGATCAGTCAGAAACAACTCCTGTTATCCGCAGGGTTGGCGAACACGATGAGTTGATCGTACCTGTTCGTCAGCAACTTTCTTATGCTATTCTTTTTTAATTGAACAACCGAAAAAAATGTTTTTAGATATTCTTATACTATATCGATATAAAATAATTTTCCTGCTGATAGGATTGTGTGTAACAAAAATATCTTTCACACAACAATATACTCCTACCGAAGATGATTATACGAAAATTGCACGTATACCTGTTCCTGAGGGACTGGTAATGGAAGTAGGAGGTGTAACAACATTACCTAATGGTAATGTGGCAGTAGCTACCAGGAGAGGAGATGTATTTATTATTGAGAATCCTACTTCTATTTATCCTTATTTCAGAAAATATGCCAGCGGTCTGCATGAAATATTAGGGCTTGCTTATAAAGACGGTTACCTGTACTGTGTGCAGCGCGGAGAATTAACCAAATTGATAGATAAGGACATGGATGGTAAAGCCGATATTTTTGAAACCGTGTACGCCTGGCCGCTCTCAGGTCATTATCATGAATACAGTTATGGTCCTAAAATAATGGCAGACGGCTCATTCTTCGTTTCTGCCAATTTAGCTTTTGGAGAAGAAGAAGGCTGGCGTGGTGAAAGTCGCGTTCCCTGGAGGGGCTGGGTATTACATATCCAACCCAACGGCACGATGGAACCTTTTGCGACAGGTATGCGGTCACCCTGTGGAATGGGCATTATTGATGATGAATTATTTTATACCGATAACCAGGGCGATTGGGTTCCTTCAGGAAGTATAGTACATGTAAAAAAGGGTTCTTTTGTAGGAAATCCCGCCGGACTTGACTGGACTTTCATGCCTAACTCACCTCTTAAACTGACAAGAGAACAACACAATGCAAAATTTGATGAGCAGAGAAGAAAGGATGAAAATGGAAAATATATTGCACCGCAAAACCAGCTAACCGGACCATTTAATATTCCGGCTGATGCCAAAAAAGAATTTCCGGAAATGCAATTGCCGGCAGTGTATTTACCTCATGGTATCCTGGGCGTATCGACTTCAGATATTCTAAAAATTCCGAAGGGTCACTTTGGTCCTTTTGAAGGACAAATACTTGTAGGTGACCAGGGACAAAGCAAGATCAGTCGTGTATTTATGGAGAAAATAAAAGGTGAGTATCAGGGTGTGGCCTGGGAATTCAGAAGCGGTTTTCAGTCAGGGGTACTGCGTATGTCGTGGGCGCATGATGGTTCTTTAATTGTCGGTGAAACCAATAGAGGTTGGGGATCGGCAGGAGATGCGACACAAGGTATTCAGCGGTTGGAATGGAATAAAAATATTCCTTTTGAAATGCTGACTGTTAAAGCTATGCCTGATGGCTTTGAAATCCGTTTTACATTACCGGTAGATAAGAAAACCGCTGAAGATATTGCTTCCTATAACGTAGAAAGTTTTATCTATAAATATCATCCTGTTTATGGAAGCCCAATTGTGAACAGGGCAAATTGCCCGATTAAAGGTGTTAAGATTTCTGCGGATGGTTTAACAGCTAGAATTATTGTTGACAGTTTACGTGAAACTTATATTCACGCTATTAGCTTACCAGGAATTGTTTCAGTTCAGGGATCTCTTCCGGTATTACATCCAACTGCATATTATACACTGAACAATATCCCTGATGGAGAAAAACTCGATCTCGCTACTGTCAGTACTAAAAATTCGGCCATTAAAGAAAAGGAATTACCGGCTGCAAAAAGCAATAAAAAACCTTCGCCTTCAAAAGAAAACACTGTAGTTACTAAAACTCCTACAAACAAGATTCCGACCGAAAGCGAAATAAAACCCTTATTAGCTAAATATACCTGCAATGCCTGTCACAATACTGATAAACGTCAGATAGGCCCGGCATTTAAAGATATTGCCAAACGAAAATATTCGGTAGACAGAATGGTGCAATTGATTTATAATCCGGAACCCAAAAACTGGCCTGATTACGCCACTGAAATGCCGCCTATGCCACAGGTTCCTAAAGAAGAAGCGAGAAAAATAGCGGCGTGGATAAATAGCTTAAAATAATTCTTTTCGCATGCTGCGAAAAATCGGGTGTGGAGTCAGGTGTTTTCATGCTGTGAAGAAACCGAACGATGTGATGGTTGTTCGGACTACTTTTTCCTTCTTGTACCTTGTGGATCGTTTTCCTCGGTTTTTACACCGTTACGTAGTTGTTTTTTGTTGACAACTCCAGGATTTTCATTGATCTCAAGATCCCCGCGAGGGTCCAGTTTATCGCGGGCAGGTGGTTTTGAATTCTTAAATCCTTTTTGGTCTATATTTTTTGTTTGATGTGCGTTTTTCATCGTTATGCTTTTTTCAATGGACAACTAATATTCAATGGACAGTTGATAGTTGACAGTAGACAATTTCTTTCTCATTAACTTTCCACTGTCCATTCTCACCTATACACTGTAAAAAGATCATGCCAGGCTTCCCGAAGTATTCACAGTCTTTTAATGATCTGCATGATAATGGTCAGCAGTATACTAAAAAGGATCATTGTAGTAATGGGAAAATAGAATTTGAAATTTTCTTTTTCAACGCGAATATCTCCGGGTAGACGACCTATCCAGTTTAGCTTATCACTGAAAAAATAAATAATGATCCCTATCACAACGATAGCGATCCCTGCAATGATGATATACTTACCTGTCTGGGATGTCATATAAACAAAGATAATATGTATTAAATAGCTCGTTCCCAAATAGAGGATTTCTTTCCGTTCAGGGGAAAGATTTATAAAAGCTAAACCTCTCAAATGCAGACTGGTAAAGGGTTTCAGCGATTGGCACAGGATTGGTAAAGTATGTTTCGGTTTTTCATAGGATATTGGATTTAAAACGCGGGCCGGATGTCTATCCGGCCTTTTTCTTTGAACATACTTCAACTTTTCTTTTCCTTAATATTTGAGTCAGCAAAACTTTGATGAGTAACAGGCATCTGTATGATCCTGCTTATCATTCGTTTCCTTTATTTTAATAACTTTAACTGGATATATTTTTAAGAAAATCAACTGCCATGCACATAAAGCTTTTTTTCCTGCTAGCCTTAGTTAGTCCTTTCTCTCTTACTGCTCAGGAAGGATATTTTCCGATTGTTAAAGATGTTGAACCACAACCTTTATTGGCGCAGGCGATCCGGTTAAATGACGCACTGGTATACATGGGAAACTCAATGGCTGCAAAGGACCAGCAACGGTTGTTGGACCTACCCGCCCAGGCATTAACCGAACAAACTGTTGTAGAGGTTCAGGAAATATTTGATGCTTATTGTTTCGCTTTAGTACATATAGATAAAAATGGAAAAGTAAAAGCTTCGTTGGGAAATGCTCCAGTGCAGTTGTTTAAAAATGGATGGAGCAGTTTTCTTGTTAAAGTGATCAACGATGCCGGTACTAAAGATACACTTACAGTAAATAGTCCGGATGCGCATGAAACTATTCATAACCCTTTGAGGGTTGCTCATTTCGATTATAACAGATTGAAAGCTGAACGTAACCCCGACAAATTCCTGGAAGTACAAATGTTTCATGCCCGTCCGCTCTGGCCGAGTTTATCGGGTTTAAAACTTGAATATGCTGTAGTGCAATTATACTGCACTCGTGAAGGCACAATAAATACTACTCTTGATTTTAATCTTAAAGGAGCTAAGGAAAATAAAGTTTCGGAAGATAATATCGTTAAGCTATCTTTTGCGGTTGGACCAACGGTGAAGGTCAAACTAAAAGTAAAAGATACCGATGGAACGCCCACTATGGCTTCTTTTATTATCAGGAACAGTGCCCAGCCTTTGACTGGTCAATTTAACGGCGTTTATCCGCTTCCTGCAAAAAGAAGCGCTATTATGGATGAATACCCCGACTTCTTTTTTCAACCACAGATATACAGAGCAGATGGAGAGCATGTATTGTTACCACCTGGTAAGTACACAGTGAGTTATTCGAAGGGACCTGAAAGTATATTACAAATCAAAGAGATTGTTGTTCCTGTAAATGTTGATTCTATTACTGAATCGTTTACCATCAGCCGGTGGGTGAACATGGCCAGCAAAAAATGGTATAGCGCCGATCACCATATTCATGCTGCCGGTTGCAGTCATTATGAATTACCTAGTGAGGGAGTACCGCCGATGGATATGTGGAGACAGGTATTGGGAGAGGATCTAAGCGTTGCTTCACTGCTGGCATGGGCTCCGGCCTGGTATAAGCAGAAAACTTTTTTTACTGGTGACGATAATCCTCTTTCTACCAAAAAGAATATTATGAGAAACGATGTGGAGGTTTCGGGCTTTCCTTCTAACCATGCCGGGCATCTTGTGCTGCTTCGTTTAAAAGAGGATGATTATCCCGGTGCAAAGACGATTGAGGATTGGCCTACTTGGACCTATCCCATTTTGAAGTGGGCAAAAGAACAGGGTAGTGTAGTAGGTTATGCTCATTCAGGATGGGGGCTTGGACCCATTAAGCCCACTAATGAGCTTCCCAATTATATCGTTCCTAAAATGGATTGGATAGGCGCTAATGAGTATATAGCTACCGTTACTCAAAACCTCATCGATTTTTTCAGTTTAGGCGATACTCCTGCTCCCTGGGAATTGAATATGTGGTATCATACATTGAATAGTGGGTTCAGGCCGCGTGCGGCAGGAGAAACTGATTATCCCTGTATAACTGATGAACGTGTTGGGCATGCCCGCAGTTACTTTAATACTTCAGGCCCTATTACTTACGATGCCTTTGTTGAAGCCCTTCAAAAAGGCAGGAATTATGTATCGGATGGACGGTCACATATCATTGATTTCGCTGTTAACAAAGTGGAACCAGGTCTTAAGAATAGTGAGCTGTTTATTAAGGGCCGCAAAACATTAAATATTACTGCTAATGTTGCCGCTTACCTGGATACTCAGCAGTCTGATTTATTTTCGGACATTATGAAAAGACCTTTAACAGAGCAACCCTACTGGCATTTGGAAAGAGCCAGGATAGGAAGCTCAAGAGAAGTAGGAGTAGAATTGATAGTGAATGGCTATCCTGTTGATACTGCTACCATTGTTGCCGATGGCCAGTTTAAGAAAATAAAGTTTACTTATCCTGTTGAAAAATCTTCCTGGATAGCGCTAAGAATATTTCCCAGTAGCCATACCAATCCTGTTTTTGTACTCGTTGATGGTAAGCCTATAAGAATTAAAAAAAGCGCCGAATGGTGCAAGCAGGCCTTACTGCAATGTTGGAAAACCAAAGAACCGGGCATAAAAGATGAAGAGAAAGATGACGCAAGAGTGTTTTACAAAAAGGCAGAAGAAGTATATGATGCTATTATCAAGGAAAGTGAATAATAATTTCAGTTAGTAGTCATTGGAATAATACCAGGAAATTTTCCCAATAAGGGATTTTGTTTTGTTTTTTGGACAAATGAGAAATGTTGACTTTTTACAAGGTAATGATTTTCAATTATCTATATAGTTGGCCCATATCTGGATAAGTATCGGTACAAACCGATACGATGAAAACGAATACTTTAATCCAGTTAATTTCTTTCAAGATTACTCTTCTGCTGATCATTGTTTCTGCCGGTACCGCTCAGACGAACCTCGTACTGAATCCGGGTTTTAGCAATGGAAGCCAGAACTGGAGCACTAATTGTTCAATCGAGATCAACCCCGAGACGGTGTATGGTGGAAGTGTATCATCGAACTATGTGAGTGAAATAGATATTGAGCGTTGCTTTTATCAGAACGTTAGTATTACAGCAGGTTCTTTTTATCTTTTTAGTTTTAAAGCAGCCAGGAGACAAAGTGGTACTCCTGCAACCGTTGGCGTAACGGTAAAAGTTATTGGTGTTCAATCGGGAGTGAATTATATAAATACTAATAAAACCTATACACAAACTTCCTGGTATTATATTACTGAAAATTTTTCTTTTAATATCCCCGCTAATTCGGTTGATAAAAGTGTAAGGATCGAATTCACAAACTATGTGACAACCGGTACTTACGGAACCTTGATAGATGATATTACATTAAGGTTAGATCCGGAGTATTCAATTCTTCCTCTTAAGTTTATCGGTTTTACGGGTAACATGCAAAAAAATGCTGCTCTGCTAAAATGGACCGCAGAGAATATTAATAATGATGGTCGTTATTTTATTGTTGAAAGATTGGCGGCCAATAATAAATTTGACTCTATTGGTGTGGTAATAGCAAAAACTACCGGTAATAATTATATTTACAGAGATATAAATCTTTTAAAAGGTAAAAATCAATACCGTTTAAAAGCTGTTAACCAGAATGGAAGTTTCGCTTACTCAAATATTATCCTACTCGATAATGCCAATGTTGAAGAGAAAAGTGACCTGACTATCTTTCCTAATCCGGCTACCAGTACAATTTTTTATACATTATTTGTCTCTGTTCAAACTACTGTAGCTGTCAATGTTTATAATGTTTCAGGAGCAATTATTATGAATAAAAAGGTTCAGCTCAATGCAGGTAATAACCAGTTAAGCATCGACGTTAGTTCCTTAGAGAGAGGCTCCTTTTATCTTAAAGTTACTGATGGTGAAAATGTGAATTGCATAAAGTCTTTTTGTAAAAGATAAATGCTATTATCCGTCAAACCAGGCAGACGGATAATAGCATTTGCAACATGTGTTTTTTTCTTATCTGGATGGTGGAATATCGTTTCTGCGTTGATAATAATAATCACGCTTCGCATCAATAATAGCTTTCTCTCTTTCGTACTTCAGTTCTTTAATTCTTTGTTTCCTTTCTTTTCTACTGATAGATTTGTCCATTCTTACCGACCTGATAAGATCCGCATAATCAAGTTGAATATCCTGGATATTCAGACTTAATCTTGAAGGCATCATATGATATCTGTATACAGAAGGAGGATAAGGATAGTATGGTCCGTAAAATGGAGAATAACCAAGTCCACCTCCAACACCTACTATGACATGTGGTCTTACCACATAACCGCCGCGAATACGCCCTTTCTGCGCTGTAGCAGATAGCGCCAGCATACCGAGAAACAGGAGAAACAATAAGATTTTCTTCATTAAATAAAGCCTGTTATTAAAAGCTGTATGCTGTGTGACTGCTGAAGTTCCGGCAAGAATATTATCCGAAACTTTTACTTTTCCTAGATTTGCATTTATACCCGGTTTCATGATATAATATTTTATAACTTTTAGACTCCGAAATCACAAAAGTTTTTGAGGGTGAAAGGGGTTATAACGTAACTATAACAGTCAGAGCTTCAATTGTTAAGAATTGTTAATGAACACCAGGAAATTAATAATTTGATTTATGCTGTTAGTCCACTACTTTTGTGGACAATAAAATTAAAATTTGCCATATATGTCTCAAGAAAATTTACGTTTCGAAACATTACAGGTTCATGCAGGCCAAGTTCCCGATCCTGTCACTAAATCCAGAGCTGTCCCCATTTATCAAACCACTTCATATGTGTTTGACAGCGCCGAACATGCTGCTAATTTGTTTGGTTTAAAAGAATTTGGAAATATCTATACCAGGATCATGAATCCTACCACCGATGTTTTCGAAAAGCGTGTGGCAGCGTTGGAAGGTGGTGTAGGAGCATTGGCCACCGCTTCTGGTCAATCGGCTCAATTCCTGGCCCTTCAGAATATTCTCCAGCAGGGAGATAATATTGTATCGTCTTCTCACCTATACGGTGGTACATATAATCAGTTTAAAGTAAGCTTTAAAAGGCTGGGATTTGAGGTAAGGTTTGCAGATGTTGATAATTCGGCTGATTTTTCCACTAAAATTGATGCCCGCACAAAAGCGCTGTATGTGGAAACAATAGGAAATCCTGGTTTCAGTATTCCTGATTTTGAGAAGCTTGCAGATATTGCCAAAAAGAATAATATTCCTTTAATCGTTGATAATACTTTCGGGGCTTGTGGTTACCTGTGCCGCCCCTTTGATTTTGGCGCCAATGTTATTGTTGAAGCAGCTACAAAATGGATTGGTGGTCACGGAACGAGTATTGGTGGAGTGATCGTTGATGGCGGTAATTTTAACTGGGGTAATGGCAAGTTCCCCTATTTTACTGAACCTGACGAAGCTTACCATAATCTTAAATTCTGGGAAATATTTGGTTCTGATGGACCTTTTGGTAATATAGCTTTTGGCATTCGTGCGAGGGTGACTGGTTTAAGGAGTCTTGGACCAGCAACCAGTCCGTTTAATTCATTCCTCTTTTTACAGGGGCTGGAAACATTAAGTTTAAGAGTACAGCGCACTGTAGATAATGCTTTGGAACTGGCTGAGTGGTTACAGGCTCACCCGCAGGTAGAATATGTAAATTATCCTGGCCTCAAAGGCAATAAGTACCATGAGCTAGGTAAGAAATATCTTAAAAATGGTTTTGGTGGCGTATTGTCTTTCAAAGTGAAAGGAGGCAAAGAGGCGGCAGATAAGCTGGTTAATCATTTGCAACTGATCAGTCACCTGGCAAATGTAGGCGATACTAAAACATTGATCATTCATCCGGCGACAACTACGCATGAGCAGCTAAGTGAAGCAGAACAAAAATCAGCCGGTGTTGAACCTGGCTTATTAAGACTTTCGCTGGGTATTGAGCATATCGATGATATCAAAGGTGATCTTACTGCATCATTTAAACAGTTATAATAAGCTGTATAAGATATAAAACGAAGCGTGGTAAAGATTAAATAAAATACCCCAAACGTGGTATTGCCCGATGTGAACAGGACTTTACCTTTATGTCTTCGTTGTTTTGAGTAAGTATCTCACAAGCATTTAGTTTTGGTTACACAGCCCCTACCAGGGGGCTGTTCTTTTTCAGGCTCTGCTTATTGAGTTGTTGTTTTTCTTTAAAGCGTGCAATATCTACAGGATCTCCAAATATCATGAATAGTTTGGTTTTCAGATTCTTTGCTTTCCTTACATCTTTTATGATATCGACATACTCGTGAAAGTTAAGATAGATAGGGTTGGATTTTGATTCCAGTTCATGTGTGATACCATATTTTACCTGTTCTGTCTCGGGTTGGTAAGTCCTGAATATCCTGTCCCATATAATAAAAGTGGCGCCAAAATTTTTATTAATATATTCTTCCTGGGAGCCATGATGAACACGATGATTGGACGGTGTGGCAAAGATGTATTCGATAATAGGATGTGTTTTCCTGATATATTCGGTGTGTACCCAAAATTGAAAGAGAACAGCGATTTGATTAGTAATAAAAATGATAACCGGATGGAATCCGATAAGGGCTACAGGTATGAAAAATATTATTTTAAAGTATTGAACCCAGCTCAAACGAAATGATACAGTGAGATTATAATTTTCTCCTGAATGATGCGTTACATGCGTAGCCCAAAAGAATCGCATGTGATGAGATACACGATGAGCCCAATAACTGCAAAAATCAAATATTATATAGCAGGGAATAAATGACCACCAGGTGAAAGTCATTCTCCAGGGAATAAGATTGTAGATAACAACAAATATTCCAAGAAGCAGAGTTTTTAATAAAACGCCTATGGCTACATTTCCCAACCCCACCAGTGTGGAACCGATAGTCTCTTTATTGTTGTAATATTCTTTATGCTGCTTCCTGGAAATATAATATTCCAGTAATACAAAGAAGAACATAAACGGTGCTGAATAAACAATAATGTTTGGAGCCGAATCGTGAAGTTGTGTAAGGTTACTAAGGGGAATCTTTTCGCCACTAAATAAGCCATCAAAAAAATCTGCCATTCTTTAAGGTAGGTAATATAAATGGTTTAGAGTATTAAAAATTTTTAATAGTTTTTTATTGAGTATATCAGTAAAATTGGGTATGACTTAGCGACGACCAGTATAGGTTCAATAGCTCCTGATGGTGTCTGCAAGCTCGTAATAGCCTGAAATCTTATAGGGCTTAACAAAATAATCCCTGGCACCCAGCTCCAGGCATTCCGTTATGGAAGATTGTGCATTTGATGTGGAGCATACGATGATATGGATACCTTCCAGCCGGTTGTTGGACTTTATTTTCTTAATGATATCATATCCCGATACCAGGGGCATGTTCAGGTCTGTTAGAACAGCATCGGGAAGTTCATCATCCCTGCAATTATTCAGATAGGCAAGGCATTTTTGTCCATCATTAAATGATTGCAACTGGAACCCCTTTTCTAAAAAAATTTCATTCAATAGGTAAAGGTCGTCCGGATCATCGTCTAATATCACGAGTTTCTTGGTGGTCATGCTATCGGTTAACATTGATCGGATATAAAGATAGGTTAATTAGAATCAGTGGAAGGCGGGTATTGTTTGATGGGGAGCGTGAGGGTAAAAACCGCGCCTTCATTTTTTTTCCCCTTTGCATGAATACTTCCACCGTGACGTAAAACTATTTTTTTACACAGTGACAATCCCAATCCGGTTCCTTCGAACTGGTCTTTGGAATTTAGCCTGGTGAAAGTATTAAAGATCTTTTCAGCCTCTGACTGGCCAAATCCTATTCCATTATCTTTTAGTTCTATTTCTGTAAAAGGAACATTATTCTTATAAAAGGTTTTCGAGGATATGGAAATGAAAGGCTGAATCTCACTTCTTGAAAATTTCAAAGAATTACTGATCAGATTATAAAATAACTGGTATAATAATATTGAAGCCCCTTCGATAACAGGAAGAACATCGGTTTTGATAACGGCGTTTTTATTAGTTATGAGCACTTCAAGATCAACCATGATATCTTTAATGATAACATTCAGATCCACTGCCTGAAGTTGTTGCTCTGTAGCATTAATAGTTGAGTAGTTTAGTACTCCTTCGATCATGGAAAACAATCTATTAGTAGCATTATTAACCTTTTCGATGAATATCCTGCTTTTTTCTGATAGTGTATTTTCTGTATCGGTTTCTATTCTGTCAATGAAAGTTTTTATTTTTCTCAGTGGTTCTTTCAGATCATGGCTGGCAACATGTGCAAATTGCTGCAACTCATCGTTAGAATAAATAAGATTTTCGTTGAGCTGTGCCAATTCCTCATTGGTAACCATCAGTTCTTCATTAAGCGCCTGCAATTCTTCTGTTCGCTCCTGTACTTCCTGTTCAAGGGCAAGTTGTATAGTACGTTGTGTCGTAACATCCTGAACAGTACCGCTTATTTTGAATGGTTCTCCCGATTCATTAAAGAAGGCTCTTCCCATAGAGTGAAGAATTCTTTTCCTTCCTGTTTTCTTTGGAATGACAGTATACTCTACATCATAGATATTGTCTGTATTATTAGCAATGGCGTGATGATAGGCAGCAATCAGCAGGGGACGGTCTGCTTCAACAATTGCTTCCATGATATTGCGGGCATTTGCTTCTTCATCAGGTTCAAATCCGAACCAGTCTTTTAATCTTTCCGAAAAAGTAAACTCCAGGTCATCAAAACTTACTTCCCATGTGCCTAAATTGGCCAGTTCTACTGCTCCTCTTAAACTGCTATCGGCTTCTTCAATTTTTTGGCGGGCTTTTACCTGGTCGGTTACTTCTGTAGCTGTTACTATGACGCCATAATTATTCCCTAATGTATCATGAAGCGGTTTGTAGATATAATTGTAATAACCTGTGTATGGCTGACCAAACCTGATAATATCAATTTTTTCTTCAGGCTGATAAAAAGTTTCACCTGTAGCCATCACTTTTCTTAATCTTTCAGGAACCGTCGAAGTATGGAGTTCAGGCATCACCTCGGAAAATTTTTTTCCTATGATAGAATCATCCCTGCCTAATAAATTCAGCATATTTTCATTGACTGTCGTAATGACCAGGTCCTCGCCGGTAAATACCAGCTTGGCAACGGGAGAGTTATAAATAATATTCCTGGAAAAAAGTTCGCTTTCTTCCAGTTTCCTGGTGGCTATCACTCTTTCTGTAACATCTAAGGCCATATTCATGATCGCATACACCTGTCCCGATTCATTAAATAACGGCTTATAGGTAAAATCGAAATAATAGGTATTGAGTGCTCCATTTATCTCTAGATCTGCGGGAGCAGATCTTTCTTCATGAGTAACGCCAGTGGTAAATACTTTATCAAGAACATCCAAAAATCGCTGTCCTACTAGCTCTGGAACTGCATCGCGTAAAGTTTTTCCGATTACTTCCCGGTCTTTTCCCCAATATCCTATCATTATATCATTAGCCACTTCAATTTTCATTTCTGGTCCTACGAATAAACAAGTGCCTACCGGCGCCTCTTCAATAAGTGTCCTGAATCTCGATTCGCTTCTTTCGAGCGCCACTCTTGATTTAACCTGGTTGGTAACTTCGGTATAAGTGATGATCACGCCATCTATCTGTCCTTCATAATTACGAAAAGGAGCGAAAACAAAATTGAAATAAAGCAGTTCTTCTACTTCTTTTCTCATAAGTCTTACCGGCATTTCTGTCCCTCTCACCGGCTTTCCGGTTTCCAGTACTTTCAGCATCATTTCTATATAACCCTGGTCAGTCAATTCGGGTATCACTTCTTTAATGGATTTCCCGATGATGGAATGTTCCTGTTCAAGGATATCCAGCATGTGATTATTGATCACTTCAATAAGAAGATTCGAACCTCTTAACAAACTCATGGCCAGCGGCGCTTGTTCAATAATATTACTGAAACGTGTATCCCAGTCATGCCGGAGCCGGTTATTATCTTTTTCTTTAGTGATCTCCTGGACAATTCCACTAAAAATCAATGGTCTTCCGCTGGTATCAAAAGTACAACTGCCGTCGGCTCGTAATTTATGTTCTGTTCCGTCTTTCCATATTACTGTCGGCTCATAATGGAACTTTCCCGTCCGTAGCATTTCCGAGTATGCAGCCTGGCGGAGTGATTTATCTTGTGGACGTATGCTATTTGTAAAATCAGCTCTTATAAAAGGAGAGTCGGCATCGCCGGTTAACAACCAGGAAAAGGTACGTGTGTACTCTATTTCATCATTCTGCATATTGATCTTGAATACACCAATATTGGCACCCTCAAGAGCAAGGGACGCAAGGTGATGGGTTTCTCTGGTGTTGTTATTAGTATTACTCAAGCAATATGAATGTAAGAAATTAGGGAATAAGAGAGGAAGACGATTTCTATATCTTGCTTATTAATCACCTGAAATTCTTGTGGGGTTAACAGTTTGGAATAGTCTGATAAAAAACAGCAATTTTTATGCCGGGAGACGTTGGTCAATTGACAGTTGATAGTTGACGTCCGCTTTCCACTATCAACTGTCAATTGTCGATTGTCCACTACCTTGCTATCTTCCGCTGGCGGGAGTGGTCTCGCGGTAATCTCGTGGTAACCACGAGACGAGGGTGGATTTGCAAAATGTCAACTTTCCACTGTCAATTGTCAACTATACACTATCAATTGTCCACTGCTCTGCCCAAAATCTTAGCTATCGTGGGCAATATTCCAATAGATTATGGAGTTTTTTAAATGGTTTCCGATCTGTTTATAAACGATAGTCCATGAAAGACCTGGTACTCCTGATACTCCTTTATGGCTGGCAGTTTTCCAACGCCCAGCCGATGTCCGATACTTCCGGCACTTTGGTAGCCCAGAAGGAAAACGTGATAAAAGAAAGTACTGTTATCAAAGTTGAAAACCTGGGTATTAATATTAACTCTGAACTCCCGGAATTAAGACCCACTATTTCTGCGGATGGTAATATCCTGTTCTTTATTTGTGAGAACCATCCGGCTAACACTAAGTATAATGCTGTTCCCAACTCCCAGGATATATGGTATTCGCTGCGCGATGAGGATGGCAACTGGATGGAAGCCCGCCACCTGAAATATCCTTTGAATACAATGCAGTATAATGCTGTGTACTGGATATCTCCCGATAACAACCGCATTCTGATAAGAGGCGCTTTTAAGGATGGCGCTTACCTGGGAAAAGGAGTAAGCATGAGCTATATAGATGAAAGGGGTAGATGGAGCGAACCCAATATGCTCTATGTCAAAAATTATAATAAATACGATCGTGGTATGCAATCGGGCGCTTCGATGTCGCATGACGGTCAAACGTTGCTGCTTTATATGGCAGATAAACCGGGCAGCACTAACAACGATATTTATGTTTGCTTTCTGCAGAACGATGGAAGCTGGAGCGAGCCTAAAAGCATAGGAAAAAAAATCAATCTGCCCGATTACGATGAAATGACACCTTACCTGGCGGCTGATGGCGTTACTCTATATTTTAGCAGTAACCGTCCGGGCGGACTGGGAGATAATGATATCTATAAAACCACGCGTCTCGATAAAACCTGGCAAAAATGGTCAGATCCTGAAAACCTGGGCTCACCTATTAACACGCCTAACTGGGATGCCTTTTTTACATTGGATGCCGGTGGGGAATATGCTTATATGTCAACCAGCCTCGACTCATATGGAGAAAGCGATATCGTTAGAATAAAACTTTTAGAAAAAGAGAAACCTAATCCTGTAGTGCTTGTTACGGGTAATGTATATAATCTCAAAACAAAGGAACCGTTAAGCGCTTCATTAGTTTATGAGATCTTACCTGACGGTACTATCGCAGGTAATGGAGTATCAAGTCCTATTGATGGCGCGTTTAAAATAGTATTACCTTATGATAACAACTATAGCATAAGAGCTTCTGCCGATCATTTTTTTGCTATATCAGAAAATCTTAATCTTGATTCGTTGGTGAAAGCTGGCTATAAAGAGATACATAAAGATCTTTACCTGGCGCCTATAGAAATCGGTACAGTTGTGCGACTTAATAATGTATTTTTTGATTTTGATAAATGGAGTTTACGTCCCGAGTCCTATGTTGAATTAAACAGGGTAGTTAAATTATTAAAGGAAAATCCTTCTATTGAAATAGAGATGAGCGCTCATACTGATAGTTATGGTTCGGATGAATATAATTTCAAATTAAGTGATGAAAGAGCGAGATCGGTAAGAGATTATATTATTTCACAGGGCATACCTGCATCCAGGATCATCTCGCATGGTTATGGAGAAACGAAACCTGTTGCTCCTAACGACACTGATGAAAACAGACAGTTGAACAGAAGAGTTGAGTTTAAGATATTGAAGAATTAATATTAACGGCTCAATAGGGTGAGTGGTAATATGAACTCCCACTGATTACTTCCTATTCCTGTTAAAGCTGCATCAGTGAGTCTGCTATATCTTATTCCAAAGCTTACCGGCAATTGGTTCCACCATTTTGAATCAAAGAATAGTTCCATGCCCATACTGCGCAAGGAATGAGTGTCGCCGGTTCTGCGACTCTTCAGTTCACTATAATCATAAAAAACATTTCCTCTTATGCGAAGCAGATAGAAAATATTGGAAAATCCTGCGTCGGGATAAACAATAGGAAAATGATAATTTAGTCCTATCCTCCACATTCCAGGAAAGTTAATTGAACTATAGCCTCTGGATAAAGGCATGATATTGGAAAAAGAATATTGCTGCATAGTATCCCTCGATTGATAAGCACCCTGTATAACAAGACTGTGATTATTGAATAGTCCGGGAAAATAAAATGCTCCGCTTATATTAAACTGGTTTGCTTCGTATTTATTCAGGATAGTACGATAGCGAATGGATATTGATTGGGCATATCCCGGATTGATTTGCTGGCGTGCCCTAAGCTGCTGATTGGTGAAGGATAGTGAGAGATCAGCAAAATTAAATTGTTTATTATCGTTACTGTCTTTCGATGCGCCGGTATAATAAATGCTTCTGTTATTAATGGACAGAGAAGGATTAAGATATTGGGAAAATGTTCCTTTGGTAAAATTCAGGGGTACATTCATTCCGGCATAGGCACTAAGCTCATTCCACGAAATGCTTCTTTCATTATCTGTATGATTTCTGTCGAATATCATTGATCCGCCGGCACGGATAATAGGAAATAGTCCACCATAAGCAAAAGAAGCGCCTGTCTCCTTAAATCTTTCGTTCCTGTTATAATTGATATAGATATCCGACAAAAATGTATTAAGGATATTCTCGCCTAATATAGAGAAAGAATATTCGGGATCGCCGATATAAGGCCGCCAACTGTGAAAATTAAATAACCTGTGCGATTTGCGGTACTTACTAATAACATAGTTACCTGTTGCTGAATCTGTGATCAGATTATTGAGATTGAATTTCGTTGGTGTGTGTAATATTATTTTTTCCAGTTTTCCATTACCGGTAATGGTATGCCATCCTGCTGCGGTATAAGTCATCCAGGTATTTCTTCCATTGCGCGTCGACAAATGATAATCGCCTGTATGATGATTAGGATACTGCGGATGAAAAATATATACTTCGCTATTGATGACAGAAAATAACCTATCATTTCCATTATAAGACATAGTAAAATTGATAGTATCTCCATTTACCTGGGGGTAACCAATGATATTAAAACTGAAAGGCGTTAGCAACTTATATTGCCCGTTAGTAGCAAATATGCCAAGCGCCATAGCGCCTTCTTTATTCCTGACAGAGGCAATGATACTATCGCGGGTATAAAATTTTGGTTGTGTGAAAACAAATGCTGATGGATTAGGTATATCAGTTATTAGTTCTCCTGATACGGCATTAAGCAAATGAAGATTGTTATTGCCTGAAGGGTCTGCATGTACGGCGATTAATAACTGGCCATCGGGCGAAATATCGGGTGATAAATATTTAGTCTTCCTGGTAACAAGATGTTTCTCTCCCGTATGGATATCAACAATTTTTATTTCTCCATAATTTTTCCATCCCCATCTTGGATGAGGAGAATAGGAAGTATAGACAATCTTGCTGTTATTAAAGGAAAAATAATTATCGGGAGAAATATCTTTAAGCGTTAATTTATGTTCAGCGCCGGAGTGGATATTCCTGGTATAAAATGCGGGTATTTTTTTATAGCTGCTTTTTAGAAAAACCACTGTTGAGTCATTTACCCATTGGGGAAATTCATAATCGGCATTGAAATGTTTATAAGAGCTGGCATACGCAGAAGCGCTATCCGGCAGTTTTTTTATCTGTTTACTATATAAAGCGAATGCATTGTTTTGAAAGTCGGTATATTTTTCACCTGTGTGTTTACGTACGGCTTTCTGGAAAGGGTAGAAAATCTTTTTATACGCTGCGGCATCGTGAGTGATTTTTTTCCAGATATCGTCACCGTACTTCGTATATCCGTACTGGGTAAGCATATAACCCAATCTGTAATGATCTGGGAGCATATCTCTTAAAGAGCCATTGCGCCATTTCATCCAATTGTATTGTTTGCCGGCAGCCCAGATCGATTGGGGAGGATTAAAAAAATAAGGAATATTTCCACGTCCCTGGTTGCTGTATTGTGTTTCCTGGTGAATAGCGTCTCCTTCAAAAAACCAATCGGGTATCACCAGCGCATTGGCCAGCGCCTGTCCCTGTTCGCCAAACAGATAATACACTGCTTTTGAGATGCCCGTTCTGAAATTGTTATACTGTTGAACATGTCTGTATTCATGCAGAGCCAATGATTGGTGCCAGGGTAAACTTCCTAGTTCGAAATTATCCTGTCGCGGTGTCATATAAAATTCTGAGCGGTAGGGACCCAGTGCAACATAACCATTGGATAGTATAGTTTGATTTTGCAGTACAATGTTTATCTTATGCAAACAGGATCCTATACTGTGCTGTGATAGGCGGGCGAGTTGATGAATGGTCAGGCTAATATCCATAGCAGCAGTATCCATACCCTGTGGAAAGATTATTCTTGCTGTATCAGTGTTGATCTGCTTCCATTTAATCGAAGGCGGATTGCCCCCAAACTGCTGGGCAATAATTCTGGTACAGCCAAAAGTCAACAGTATGGCAAAGAGAAGGCGTAACAAATACCGGATTTAATCGATAAATTTATATAATTGACCGAACATAAGAATAAAATACTTAGCTTCATTCATTTAAAATGATAAGTGGAATGACTTTCAGAAAATTATTATCGTTTGCTGCCGTAGTGGCGCTTTTCTTATCCTGTTCTTCTTCAAAAAAAACATCAAAAGATTTTGGCTGGGTTTCTTTATTTGACGGAAAAACCCTGAACGACTGGAAAGTTGGTGAAAATGCAGGAACGTTTTCAGTTGAAAACGGAATGATTAAAGTTAATGGCGAGGTTGCTCACCTGTTTTATGTGGGCAGTTACCAGGACCATAATTTTAAAAACTTCGAGTTCAAAGCTGATGTGCTTACGTTACCCGGATCAAATTCCGGAATGTATTTTCATACCATCTACCAGGAGAGCGGATGGCCCGAAAAGGGTTTTGAAGTGCAGGTAAATAATTCACATGGCGACTGGAAGCGTACAGGAAGTTTGTATGATATATCTGATATTAAGGAATCTCATGCAAAGGATAATGAGTGGTTTACACAACATATTATTGTGAAAGACAAACATATTGTCGTTAAGATCAACAATAAGACAGTTCTTGATTACACAGAGCCTGATGGTTTTGTTCCTCCCGGAGGGCATCCCGGAAGAAAAATAGATTCAGGTACTTTTGCTTTACAGGGACATGATCCTGGAAGCACTGTTTATTACAAAAATATTTACGTAAAACCTTTGTAGTAAGTTTTTCTACATTGGGTGCTGCTGTGCGATTGTAGGTTTTATCATTATAAAGCTACCCTCGCTCCATTGTCGGCGGCTGACTTTTGGATAGCTTCTACGATCCTAATATCTCTTAGGCCTTCTTCACCCGGAACTATCATAGGTTTTCCGCGCATGATGGCGAAAGCATCATCATCCATTTGCAATACCTGCTGGTGGGGTAGCTGGTAAGGTGTATAAATTTCGCCTTTGGGACCTTTACCTTTAATGCCCTCATAACTGGAAAAGGGACTCATTACCAATGAACCTTTTTCTCCTGTTACTTCAAGCCTGTTAAAATTTTCGCCGAAGCTTGTCTTTATATCAGCGATTAATCCGCCGGGAAACTCAAGTTTAGCCGAAGTGGTTTCGTCTAATCCGTTTTTATATATTTCAGGTCTTGTAGTGCTGAAGTTCCCTCCCAATACAGCAATTGGTTCCATTTGTGAGCCTAGTCTTGCCCCCTGTATAGCATATACGCCCATATCGTATAATGCACCACCTCCCATTTCTTTTTTCTGCTTCCAGTGATTGGTTCTTGAATCATAGTAACCAGCATAAGAAGTCAGATCAGTTAACTTTCCCAGAGCGCCGGATTTTACCAGTTTCGTGTATTCAATAGTGTTAGGTTCATGCTGACAGCGATATCCTATAGCCAGCGATCGTTTATTCTTCTTGCACGCATCGATCATTTCCTGACATTCCGCAACTGTCATAGCCATCGGTTTTTCGCACCAGACGTGTTTTCCAGCCATAGCGCCCCTTACTACATATTCTCTGTGCATGGATGGAGGTAAAACTATGTACACAACGTCAATGTCATCATTATTGGCTATGGTGTCGAAAGTTTCATAGCTATATATATTTTTTTTGGGAATATTGTATTTCTTTTGCCAGGCCTCCGCTTTATGAGGTGACCCTGTAACGATACCCGCCAGGTAGCAGTTTTTGGTTTTCTGCAGGGCTGGTGATAATAATTCGGTGCTATAGTACCCTAATCCTACCAGGGCTATTCCTAATTTTGTTTTTGATTTTCTTGTTGCTGCCAGTAAACTGTTAGGTGAAAATATAAAAGCTCCACTACCCAACGCCAGCGTTTTAATAACTTCCCTGCGATTCATTGTATTCATAATAACTGGAGATTTGATAATGATAATTATCAATATATATGCCCAAGTTATAAAAAAAGGCCGCAAATATGCGACCTGACTGGTTTAATGAGATAACTTCTGGTTATATAAAAGCTAAAACGGTAAAGAGAACAAATAAAACAAACAACACTGTTTTCCGGAATGAGTCTTTCAAATGTTTTGAATGAAGATTTTCCTCACGTGATTGTACAACTGTTTTCATACTTACATTTTTTAACGATACAGATAATGATTTACAGTCCGGCAAAGGACTTGATCGTTATTCAGAGGAGATATGGATATATAAGTAGGAAATTGGAGTAAAAACGATGCCAGGTCTAAACCTGTAATGACCATAAAGATTAAAAGAGTTTTGGATAAATGCAAGCTATCCTCCATTAAAAAATATAGGTGGTAATACTATGCTCTGATTATTAACGTATAATGAAAAAACGTAAATTTTAATTCAATAATTACCTCCTGTTAAGGAGCCGACTCTGACAGTAATTGATCAATTTCCCGGTTAAAATCTTTGATAAAGTCGTCGTAATATTTTCCTGTGGCAGGCCCCGAAAAACCGGTATGTACTTTGGCAGGCTTACCTGATTTGTCTAAAAATATAGTAGTAGGAAATGCTGAAAAATCATTAAGTCCCGGCAATGCTTTTAATATATCCTCCTTTGCGGTGGTTCCACCGAAAAGCTGCGTATATTCTACGTTGAAACGTTCGCGATAGCGATTCATCACTTTCCTGGCATAGGCAGCATCCGGCTGACGTTCGAAGTGAATAGCAATAATTTCTACACCTCTGTCTTTATTCTGCATATACCAGGGCGATAAAAATTTTGCTTCATCAATACAGTTGGGACACCAGGTTCCTGTGATGGCTATTACCAGCACTTTATTGCGGAATTTTTCATCATCGGAAGAAATAATATTACCATTGATATCTGGTAATGCGAAATTAAAACGGGCGTCTTTTGTAGTAGTCAACTGGTAAGCGTCCACTACCTGCACCTGGGAATTAAAGCGTCCTGTAATGGTTATCCTCGATTTTGTGGCTATCTGCTCACCTTGCAGGTCACCCTGGTCATTTATTTCCCCATAATAATACCCCGGCGTTGAGCCGATAAAAGAAGAAAGATAAAATTTGTTGCCTTCCACTATGCCTTCCTGGTACCGGCTATCACCCGAAGCTTTCAGGAAAGTGGCAGTAAGCTTGTTGCCTTCCTGTTTAAATAATCCCACGGCTTTATATTCATTTCCTTTTTCCGGTTTAAAGACCACTTCATATTCACCGCTGAAATCACGAACGGGCTCTTGTCCCTTCGTAATAAATCTCTGCGTCTTTCCTTTTTCGGCCGTGAGAGTAGCTAGCACCTCCAAACCCTCCTGTTTTCTCAACACGCCTTTCAGGATATTTTTTTTCTTTACAAATGCCAGTTCATTATCAAATTGATCAAGGGGAATAAAGACCGAATCTTTTCTGACAGTCAGTTTGCCTGTGTTAAATCTTTCTTCTCCATTAATCAAAATCACCTCATTATTTTTATCGATTTCAAAAATAAACGGTGCTTTGAAAGATTGCTGTAGCAGAAATTCTCCTCTCCATATTCCTGTTAATGACTGTGCGGTTAATTTATTAGTGAGCAGTAACGCTATGATTAAAAATCTGTACATAACACCAAAGTAACAGATAAACTTCTAATTGCTGGTATTCAACAAACCTGGGCAAACCTTGATATTTTTATATTTTGTTAACATTTCGCAACCTGGAGATTTAAGATTAGAGTGATTTTGTACATGATTTTTATATCACCAATATAAAAATCATTAATATCTGATTAAAATGAGTCTAAATATGAGTAACAAGGATACGAATTTTATATCTTTGTCGTTAGTCTCTTAATATAATAATAAATGGCTATATTTTCGACATGTCCCTTCTTGCAGATTTACAAAACTCCTGCATTCCTGCCATTTATCCCTCTAACGAGAGCTGCTGCTGTAAGAATAATGAGAATGTATAGGTTAGGTTTAATAGTAAATTAATATAAGTAAAGGTATGAGACAGTTTTTGCTTCTGGTAAGTAGTGTTAGTGTATTATTCTTCACTTCATGTGAAGAGAATAATAAAACTGATATGGTCAAAGAGTCTTTACTTTCTATTCCTGTAGTTAAGCTTGCGCCTACGGATACAACGATTGATCATGAGTATGTAGCTGATATCCAGGCTTCCAAAAATGTTGAAATCAGAGCCAAGATACAAGGCTTTATTGACCAGATCCTTGTAGATGAGGGTCAGGAAGTAAAAAAAGGTCAACCGCTTTTTACCATTAATAATGCTGAATTCCAGAATGAATGTTCAAAAGCCAATGCTGCGTTGTTAAATGCTATTGCAGAAGGAAAAGCTGCTGAATTGGAACTGAACCGTGTTAAATTGCTGGTTGATAAAAAAGTGATCTCTAAAACAGAATATGAACTTGGCGAAGCCAAACTGAAATCTGCCGAAGCTAAAATAGCCGAAGCCAAATCGATGGAAGAAAATGCCAGGATCAGGCTATCCTATACGTATATACGTTCGCCATTTAATGGCATTATTGACAGGATACCTATGAAGGTAGGCAGCCTGGTTGATGAAGGCACTCTTTTAACTACCATATCTGATCTCCAGACTATGTACGCTTATTTTTGGGTTTCTGAAAATGAATACCTGAGGTATTTACGTGCCAAAAAAGATCATAAGCTGACAGGTTATGATAATATCACACTTATTCTCGCTGATGGTTCTATATTTCCTTATACCGGTAGGGTAGAAACAATGGAAAGTGAAATTGATGCTAATACTGGTTCCATAGCTTTTAGGGCCACATTTCCCAACCCTGAAAAGATGCTCAAACACGGCGCTACAGGAAAAATCTTACTTGAAACATCTATCAATAATGCATTGATGATTCCGCAAAAAGCAGTAATGGAAATACAGGATAAAAGCTTTGTGTATGTGGTAGATAATGAGAACCGCGTGAAAATGAGAAGTTTTGTTCCTCAAACTAAGTTCAAAGAATATATAGTTGTTCAGTCTGGATTAACAGAACACGATACGATCGTTTACGAAGGCATTCAAAACATTCGTGAAGGGGCGGTTATCTCTCCTCAATATATAAATCCTGAAGACGGTTCTGTCACACTGCTCCAATAAACAAATCATACAATGGTTGAAACATTTATCAGGCGACCTATTTTGTCGCTGGTCATTTCCCTGATAATTTTATTATTGGGAATTCTTGCTTTATTTACGCTTCCCATCACCCAATTCCCTGATATTGTTCCCCCTTCTGTAGTAGTAACAGCCAACTATAATGGAGCCAATGCCGATGTTTGTGAGAAGGCAGTAGCCACTCCGCTTGAACGTGCGGTAAATGGAGTACCGGGTATGACCTATATGAACTCTGTGAGCAGTAATAATGGAACAACTTTGCTCCAGATATTTTTTGAAGTGGGTACTGACCCCGATCAGGCAGCGGTGAACGTACAGAACAGGGTTACTACTGTACTTGATGAACTGCCAGAAGAAGTGATTCGCGCAGGAGTGGTAACAGAAAAAGAGGTGAACAGTATGTTGCTTTACCTTAATCTGATCAGCGAGGATACAACCGTTAACGAAGAGTTTATATACAACTTTGCCGATATCAACATATTGCCGGAACTAAAACGTATTGATGGAGTAGGTTTTGCTGATATTATGGGAGCAAGAGAATACTCCATGCGTGTTTGGTTAAAACCTGATCGCATGGTTGCCTATAATATTTCTACTGAAGAAATTATTCAGGCCTTACGCAACCAGAACATTGAGGCGGCGCCAGGTGTGGCAGGTGAAAACTCAGGTAAACATTCTGCCGTAAAACAATATGTTTTAAAATATACAGGCAAGTTTAATGAAACCGGGCAATATGAAAATGTTGTACTTAAAGCTAATGCTGAAGGGTCTGTATTAAGATTAAAAGATATTGCATACATAGAATTTGGTACGGTAAGTTATGATATGACTTCCAAAACCGACGGACGTCCATCTGCTTCTATTATGATTAAGCAGCGTCCGGGTAGTAACGCGCAGGAAGTAATTCAAAATATCAAGAGCAAGATGGCAGAATTAAAAGATGGTTCATTTCCTCCGGGTATGGATTATAATTTTGCCTATGATGTATCAAGGTTTTTAGATGCCAGTATTAATGAAGTAGTGCGAACGCTGATAGAAGCATTCATACTGGTATTTATTGTAGTATTTATATTTCTCCAGGATTTTCGTTCTACATTAATTCCCGCTCTTGCTGTACCTGTGGCACTGATAGGAACACTTGCCTTCATGCAGTTGTTCGGTTTCTCTATTAATATGCTCACTTTATTTGCGCTTGTGCTGGCCATAGGAATAGTCGTCGATAATGCCATTGTGGTCGTCGAAGCGGTACACGTGAAAATGATGGAAGAACATTTGCCACCTATGGAGGCAACCATTGCCTGTATGAAAGAAATTACCGGCGCTATTATCGCCATTACATTGGTGATGTCTGCTGTATTTATTCCGGTCGCTTTTCTTTCGGGTCCGGTGGGAGTATTTTACCGGCAGTTCTCTATAACGCTGGCCATTTCAATTGTTATTTCGGGTATTAACGCGTTAACGCTTACGCCTGCTTTATGTGCGATGTTGTTAAGACATAATCCCAATAGGCAGAAAAAAAATCTTTTACAACGATTCTTTACTGCTTTTAATAAAGGATATGATAAGACAGAAAAAAAATACGGAACTATTGTAGCATGGATAGCAGGAAGGAGAGTAGCGACATTAGGGTTGTTATTATTTTTCTGTTTAGGAACCTGGGGTGTGAGCAGTGTGTTGCCATCAGGTTTTATTCCTACCGAAGACCAGGGTGTTATTTATGTTAACGTAACCACTCCTCCAGGCTCAACATTAGAGAGAACAGAAAAGGTATTAGATCAGATTGATCTTGTTAGCAAAAAATTCGAATCGGTAGAAAATATCAGTACGCTGGCGGGATATAGTTTGATGAGTGAAATATCCGGAGCCTCTTATGGTATGGCTATGATCAATCTTAACGCCTGGAGCGACAGGAAAGAATCTGTTAATGAGTTGATCAAACAATTTCAGGATAGCACGAGTTATATCGCAGATGCAACAATTGAATTTTTTGCACCGCCGACTGTTCCTGGTTTTGGTAATGCCAGTGGTTTTGAAATGAGGTTGTTGAACAAAGACAGAGGTGGTGATTTGCAGGAAATGGCGTCCGTTACTCAGAACTTTATTGATTCATTGAGAGCAAACAAAGTAATAGGCGCCGCGTTTACCAGCTTTGATCCATCCTTTCCGCAATACCTGATACATGTAGACCAGGAGATGGCTGCAAAAAAAGGTGTAACAGTAGAAGCTGCCATGAGTACGCTCCAAACTTTATTGGGAAGTTTCTATGCTACTAATTTTATCAAGTTTGGACAGATGTATAAAGTGATGCTGCAGGCCTCCCCGCAATACCGTGAGAAGCCGGAAGATATCCTGAACCTTTTTGTAAAAAATGATAAAGGAGAAATGGTGAGTTATTCCACATTTGTCAGGTTGGAACGAGTGTTAGGGCCGGAACAGATTACCAGGTACAATATGTACCCGGCGGCTATGATCAACGGAGATGCGAAAGAAGGTTTTTCAACAGGTGAAGCGATCAATGCTATCCAGGAAGTAGCTGCACAAACATTACCCAGGGGATATGATTATGAGTGGAGCGGTATGACAAGAGAACAAATATTATCAGGGAATCAGGCAGTCTTTATTTTTATCATCTGCCTGGTGTTTGTTTATTTGTTGTTATCTGCACAGTATGAAAGTTTTCTATTACCGTTATCAGTAATATTATCGCTGCCAACGGGAATATTTGGTGCGTTTATGTTTTTAAAACTAGCCGGACTTGAAAATAATATCTATGCACAGGTAGCATTGGTAATGCTGATCGGTTTGCTGGGTAAAAATGCCATATTGATTGTTGAGTTTGCTGCCCAGGCAAGAAGGCAGGGAATGTCTGTACTTGACGCTTCAATCAAAGGCGCCACCGCGCGTTTAAGGCCGATTCTCATGACTTCATTTGCCTTTATTGCAGGACTTATTCCGCTTTGTCTGGCCAGTGGTGCAGGAGCAATGGGCAATAAATCGATTGGTTTTGCTTCTGCCGGTGGTATGCTGATGGGAACATTATTTGGTATCTTCCTTATCCCGGGTTTGTATGTATTATTTTCCAAAAGATCTAAGTCATGAGGTGGTTTGTCGTAATTATTTGTTCGTTTTATCTGTTTGCCTGCAAAGTGGCTGCTCCGGTACAATTACCCGATATTAAGAATGTTCCGGATACTTTTGCGTCAAGTCACCCCGATACAAATTCCATAGCTAATATTTCCTGGAGGCAGTTTTTTGAGGATCCATACCTGGTAGCATTAATCGACACAGCATTGCGTAATAATCCGGATCTGTTTATTGCCAACCAGCGTGTAGAAATGGCAAAGGCAGAATTAATGATGCGCAAGGCAGCTTTTTTACCTTCTCTGGAAGGTTCTGCCTCCGCTAACTTCGACAAGTTTGGAGATTACACGATGACTGGCGTTGGCAATTTTGATACAAACCTTTCGCCTAACATCAAAGAGGAACAGAAAGTAGAACGATCATTTACACCTGATTATTTTGTTGGTATAAGAAGTAGTTGGGAATTGGATATATGGGGTAAACTTAAAAATCAGAAAAAAGCTGCTGCCGCACGTTTGTTAGCGACCGAACAGGGTAGGCATTTGCTGATGACCAATATCGTAGCGTCGGTGGCCTCAATGTATTACGAACTGCTTGCACTGGATAAAGAATTAAGTATTGTAGCTAAAAACGTGAACCTGCAACAGGAAGCATTAGAAGTAGTAAAAATCCAGAAAGAAGGAGGAAGGGCTACTCAGTTAGCAGTACAACAGTTTTCAGCCCAGTTATTGAATACAAAAGCCATTCATTACACCCTTCTCCAGGAAATTATTGTTATAGAAAACCATCTGAATTCCATTTTGGGAAGATATTCGCAGAATATTCCTAAAGATACTTCTATTATGCACCAGCAGCTTCCTGCTGTATTGACAACAGGAAATTCTTCCCAGTTATTAATTCGCCGCCCCGATATTCGTGAAGCTGAATTGGCGTTGATGGCTGCTACGGCTGATATTGATGCCATAAGAGCTGCGTTTCTTCCGTCTCTGCATCTATCACCTTATGTAGGTTTTAATAGTTTTAAAGGAGGGTTATTATTTGACCCAGGTTCATTTGTGTATGGTATAGCATCGGGAATTACTGCTCCGATATTTGCCAAACGTCAATTAAAAGGAGAATACAATATTGCTGCAGCAAGGGGTAATGAAGCATTTTATAATTACCAGAAAACATTATTAAACAGCTATAATGAAGTGGTGACCAATATTCGCAATATTGAAAATACTACCAGTTTATTCAACCTGAAACAGGAAGAAGTAAATGAATTGACCGCTGCGGTTTCCACTGCACGGGAATTGTATCTTGCGGGTTATGCCAATTATCTTGAAGTGATCACAGCACAAAAAGGAGTACTGGAAGCCGAACTCGAATTGATGGAAAATAAGAAACAATTATTTCATGCGGCTATTGATCTGTATCGGTCGTTAGGAGGCGGATGGGATGAATAATATTTGTGGCATGATTTTGTTAGCAAAACAGCAAACCTAAGCTGTATAACAATGAATAAATTTATCAGAGCCCTTATTGCTGGCTATGGAGCCAAAAAACTCGGAGGCGGATGCCTCGGTACGATTGTCGTATTTATTATTTTATGGTATCTTCTCGGACAGTGTAATTGATTATCCGGTAGTATTTACCCTCTTCATTTCATCATCGGCGCCTCCAGTGTTCCTGCGAGAAGGTGGTTTTACAGATTTGCCAAACCTGTAACTAAAGGCGATACTGGCCATTCTTGTATCCCTGGTAATCTTAAAATATTCGGTGGTCTTTTCAAAAATGGTATTGCCTTCCATTGCCTGTGTATAAAAAATATCACGCACCACCAATTTTAAAGTGCCCTTATTGTTGAATAGCTGTTTGGAAATTCCTGCAATCACCTGTCCGGTTGGTTCTGTGATTTCCTGCAACTCCTGTTCGCGCGATTGCATGAAACCGGAAACTTCAATGCCCCATCCTTTAGGAAGAGTAAACTGGTTGTTGATATTAAAATTCATCTGTGTAAGTGATGCTGTAAGATTATCCCACACAAACCCTTTTATTTTTTTGTGATTAACGTTTACCTGTCCGGAAAATGTCCACCAGTTTGTTGGTGACCATTGCCCGGTGACTGACAGACCAATATTTTCCATTCTGTCCAGGTTGCCTTCGGTATAAGTAATAATTCCTTCATCGTTTACATAAAAGATCTGCGAGAAATAATCATTAGTAATACTATAACTCAAACTTGTTGTCAGCATATTATTGAAGGAGTGAGTGAATGCTGTATTCCATGTGTATTGTGGTTTGAAAAATGGATTTCCTGTTTGATAAGTGTATTTATTAATGATAAATACAAATGGATTTAGTATCTGGAATGGTGGTCTGTCTATTCTTCTTCCGGCAGAAAGTGTAAAACTGTTTAATGAGTCTGCTTGAACACTAAACATCACAGAAGGAAAAAATCCATTGTAATTGCGCGAAAAGGAAGAATCTTTTCGTTCGGCATTACCCAGCTGATGAGCCTTATAAGAAGTGTTTTCATATCTTACACCTCCCTGTATTTTCCATTTACCGGGAGTATATTCTCCATTTACATACAATGCATGAATATTTTCCTCGTATTTAAAATGATTGGTTTTATTATAGTCAGGTATCCAGTCGCCTGTATGTTTAATAAAGTAAAGAGCCTGGTTATTGGTTTTGATATGAGAAGATTTCCAACCTGTTTCTATTTTTAATTTATCGCTGAATCTTTGCGTGTAATCTGTTTTCCCGGTGTAAATATGAATAGTTGAAGGAATGTTACCGCTGATATTTTCTATATAACCATTTTCTTCCTGTAAACTATTGGTAAACTGTTGGTCATTTTGTATTGTATAGCGGAGATAGTCCAGGTCGAAAGTGATTTCCCGTTGGCTATCGAAACTGTGTTTCGCATTGATGTTAATAGCGCCTGTTTTAAATTTTTCTTTTTGACGGGTAGTAGTCAGGATGACCGAATCAATATTTCCTTGTGGGTCCATCCAACTGGCAGGATTGTTTCCATTGGTTCTTTTGGTTAGGCCTGTTCCGTTGAGCACAACACCGATAGTGGTTTTCTTATTGATGAAATAATCCATTCCGGCTTTTAACGATTGTATTGGGACGGTTGCACTGAAATAGGAGGGTTGTTCGAACATCGACAGAATGGTGGAGTTATCTTCAGCATAATATTTCCGGTTAGCATATACGCTGCTGAATGTGCTGATATAGTTAACTCCTATGGTGGCGAACAGATTTACTTTTCCAGAATATTTGTTGAGGGTGAGAGAATTGGTGGTCCTGGTATATCTGCCCTGGGCGAAAGACAGACTGACATTTCCATTAAATCCCTTTTGCCTGTTTTTCTTTGTTTTGATATTAATGATCCCTGCATTTCCTGCTGCGTCGTATCTGGCTGAAGGATTATCAATAATCTCAATGGTTTCGATTTCAGCAGCCGTCATACTGCCTAACAGGTTACTGAGATCCATACCGGTTACCTGTACAGGTTTCCCATCAATCATAATGAGAACACCTTGTCGTCCTTTCAGATTGATAGTGCCATTACGGTCAAGGGTTATACCCGGAGACCTCTCTAATACTTCCATTGCCGTAGCGCCGGTATTGGAAACGGATGCTTCTACATTGATCACTATTTTATCTGGGAAAACCTGCATAGGTGGTTTCTTCGCTCGGATCACTACTTCCTGCATAGTAGTGGTGTCGGATTTGGCCTCATTAGTAGTAGAATTAGTTATCTGGGCTATTACTGGAACGAATAGCAATAGGAAGAAGGCACTACATATACACTTTCTCATCCCAAAATTTTGATTCAATTTAGGACTTGGCGGAGGCGTTCAAAGGCCGTTTAGTGCGAACGGCTGTTTTCAAATGCAAGTGTAAATATTTAAGTATGGGAGATGGAATGGATTTTGTAAATTGGTTGAGATTTTCAATTTCTAATAACTAATTTTTAAGCAAAGTGATGCAAAAAAGGGTTTTAATTGCAACTGTTCTTGTTTCTATTGCAGCGGTTGCCAGTGCACAGTTAAATACATCGAAAGTTACTCATGAGTCTACAGAGCTTTGGAATCCCGTGCCGAGGGTGGTTACTCCAGGTGGTGTTTCTACGCCAAAGCCAACAGCTACAGCACCTTCGGATGCTATTGTACTTTTCGATGGTAAGGATCTTTCTAAGTGGGTATCTACCCGCGACGGTTCAGCAGCAAAATGGACAGTTGCCGATGGTATTATAACAATAAAACCAGGTGCAGGCGATATTAAAACCAAAGATGAATTTGATAACTATCAGCTTCATATAGAGTTCCGTACGCCTTCAGTGGTAAAAGGTGATGGACAGGGGAGAGGAAACAGCGGTATTTTCCAGCAAGGGGTGTATGAACTGCAAGTGCTGGACAGCTACAACAATCCCACTTACTCTAACGGACAAGCAGGCGCTTTATATAAAAGAGTAATGCCGCTGGTAAATGCATCCAGGAAACCAGGTGAGTGGCAAACCTATGATGTTATATGGACTGCCCCCTTATTTAATAAAGACAGTATGATCCTTACACCTGCTTATATCACTGTTATTCATAATGGAGTGATTATTCAGAATCACACTGCTGTTGCTGGTACTACGCCTTTTATAGGCGCTCCGCAAAATCAGGTTCATGGTAAGGGGCCCATCCTGTTACAGGATCATGGTGATTTAGTGAGCTACAGGAATATCTGGATTAGAGAATTGTAAGACAATGGACAGTTGATAGTTAACCACTGTCAACTATCAACTGTCCACTCAATGTTGTCCATAATAAGCATTCTCCCCGTGTTTGCGTTCGTAATGCTTTTGTACCAGGGAATCTTTTAATCGTTTTACAGAAGGATTAATTTGTTCTGTCAGGAAAGCCATACGAGCAAGTTCTTCAACTATTGCAGCGTTGTAGACAGCTTTTTCTACCGACTTGCCCCATGCAAAGGGAGCGTGACTGCCAATAAGGATCATTTCCATTTCCTTATAGCTTAGTTTTTTTTCTTTTAAGCAGTTTAATATTTGAAAACCGGTTTCATACTCATAATTGCCTTTGATCATTTCATCGTTCATAGGAGGAGCACAGGGAATATCTGCTAAAGTATGATCGGCATGGGTAGTACCATAATTGGGAATATCTCTTAAAGACTGTGCCCAGGCGGTGGCATAAGTGCTATGCGTATGTACAATAGATATTATTTCAGGACAGTGTTTATAAAGAACGGCATGTGTAAGCGTGTCTGATGAAGGCCTTAAATCACCTTGCACCACATTTCCGTCAAAATCGACCACCACCATTTTTTCTGCGTTTAATGCCGTATAATCCACCCCGCTGGGCTTAATGGCAAATACTTTTTGTTGATGGTCGGCTACCGATACGTTGCCGAAGGTAAAAATGACAAGCCCAAGCTTGGGAAGTTCCATATTGCCCTTATAAGCTGCTGCCTGTATTGCCGAATATTTACTCATGGTTAATCAAATTCTTGTATTGAGATATTTATTTCTACAATAAATTAGCTGTAGAACGAAAGTAAATGAAAAACCCCGCTGATGTGTATCCTGCGGGGCTATGAAAAGCAATCGTTGTTAATAGAGCGTTAAATTAGGAAAAAATTCGATACAAAAAAGCCCCCTGTAGAAACAGCGGGCCCTAACGATTGCT
>CAZSFY010000013.1:42001-89070 GCA_964606315.1 uncultured Chitinophagaceae bacterium
CCGGACCTGGAAAATAAAAAACCCCGCCATCAAGGCGGGGCTATGAAAAGCAATCGTTGTTTATTAAAGCATTAAGATAGGGAAAATTTTACTATAACAAAAAAGCCCCCTGTAGAAACAGCGGGCCCTAACGATTGCTTGCCATATGAAAAAGTTCAGCGAAATAGTAAATTTGTTCTTTCTTTACCCATCCTTATTCTTGTCAAATCTAACTAGCTCACTATAATGTCTTATTAAGATTAATTTAATGTATTATTTCTATTTGTATTGATTACACAAATATAGGAAAAGTTGAATAATAGCCTAAGATTTTTGGTGAAATTATAGAATAAATGACAAATAAGGACCTGAAAAATATATTAGTAATAATTATATGTTTGTTTTTAGGCAAAAGTAGCATAGCGCAACCGGTAAAAGCTTCCCTACAGGATACCGGCCGTGCAATATCAAAAGTGTTGCGTACCTGGACCCTGCCTGAGGTCTTGAAAGATATATCGGGTATCAGTTACGTTGATGCGGATAGGATTGCATGTATACAGGACAAAGTGGGGATCGTGTACATTTATAATATTGCCACTTCGTTCGTAGAGTCGACAATCTCCTTTGCTCCGCCGGGTGATTACGAAGGCATTGAAATAGTAAAAGACAATATGTATGTAACCTGCGCTGATGGACGCATCTATGAAATAATAGGCTATAAATCTGTTAAGCCACAGGTGAAAGAATATGGTACTCATCTCACCGTTAAACAAAATGTAGAAGGAGTTTGTTACGATAAAAAAATGAATCGTCTGTTAGTGGCAATAAAAGGGCAGGAGGAAGGTGACCCTCTTTTCAAAGGTATTTATGAATTTGATCTGACTACAAAGACAATGACTGTGAAGCCAGTGATGAAAATTGATCTCCAGGATCCTGTATTTGGTAAGGTTCAGATAAAAAAGAATGCTACTATATTTCAACCTTCTGAAATTGCGATTCATCCGTTAACGGGTGAAATTTATATCCTGGAAGCAGTTCGTTCACTGTTGTTGGTGATGAACCCATTGGGCAAAATAAAAGCGCTTTACGCGCTTGATAAATCTGTTTTTAATCATCCGGAAGGAATGTTGTTCACTCCTTCCGGTGATTTGTATATAGCTAATGAAGGTAAGCGACAGTTGCCGGGAACAATTGTTCAGGTGCAGCTAACAAAGTAGTCGCTACAAATAATTAATCTCTGTTGTTATTAAATAGGGTGTAAAACAATGATAACTGGAATACGCCATTCCTGAAATCGGGGTTCATTGCTGCATTCCTATTAAAATCCCCCACTTTTGAAATTCCTGCAACATATCTTGCTCCGATACCCAAACCACTATTACCATGATAACCTATTCCTGCATCAATAGCGAGGTCGAGGTCTTTGGCAAAATTATCAATAGGAATGTTTCCTGTTTTTTCACTTAGCTTGAACGATACCTGTGGTCCTGCTTCAACATAAAATCCGCCATCGAACCTGTAGCGAAGTAATACAGGTACGGCCAGGTAAGTTAATTTAAGATCCTGCTTTTGTCCCGCAGTTTCAAGTTTGGCACCCTGACTGGAAATTAGCGCCTCCGGTGATAACATAAAGTTGTCGCCGAATAATAAATTAATAAACGCGCCACCATGAAAACCAAACATTGCTTTTGATTTTGCATTTTCCCAGTTCACTCCATTTAAATTACTCAGGTTAGCTCCCGCCTTTAGACCCAATTGAAATTTTTGTGCAAAAACGCCTATGCTCAGTAGTAGGAAAGGGATTACAATTACTTTTTTCATAATAACATTTTTATGTTTAATGGACAATGAAGTATCTAACTTCCCCTACTCATATTAAAAAACTATGCCGCCCGCTATTATTTTATCGGTTGCCAAAATTGTAAAATAGTCCATTACTAGGAAGAAGATAATATTTATAAACTGTTTCAATTATATTGAAAATCAATATTTTGTGATTTTAATACATTGATTAGTCAGCTCCGGTATCTACCTGATATAAGAACGCAGATAATGAAGAAGTTTTTACACACAATATAGGTTATTCATCAAGAGCCTGGTTGCAGAAGTCGACCAGAGGTTGTAAGGTTTCGAAATGTGATGTTAGTTTATTAACCAGGTTCCTTGATGTTAATTCCTCATTATCAACAGACGCAACAGCAATAAAACTTTTATATTTCAAATATTCAATAGCCGGATTTTCGGCATCGTAACCTTTGGGTGGACGACCCAACATATTTTCCTTTGACTGGTCGAGTGATTGAAAAATTTTGCGAAACTTTTTATTATTAAGGATGGCTTTGAAATGATCAAGATTGTAATCGATCTCCTGCCTTATTTTTTTCAGATCCCCCGCTTCCGGCATCCATAGGCCGCCTGCGGTAAAGGATTTACCTGGTTCGCAATGGAAATAATAGCCGGCATAAGCGCTTTTTTTACCTCCCTTGGAGAGGTACATCGACATATTTGTTTTATATGGTGATTTGTTTTTGCTGAAGCGTACATCACGGTTGATTCTGAACATACAGTCCTTAGGCTCAAGATGGGCAATATTTTGGTCAATACCACCAAACTTTTTGATCACTGCTACGGTCAATTGCTCAACATCGCTTTTAGCATTGATATAAGCATTGCGATTTTTTTCAAACCATTCCCTATTATTGTTTTTCTTTAATGCTTTTAAAAATTGTATGGTTGATTTTTGCAACATCAGACTAAATTTGATTCCAATTTAGGAATAAATGTAATGCTTATATATGATTAAAGTCGGCGACTATAATACACTAACCATCGACAGAGAAGTTGATTTTGGTGTTTATCTTGATGATGGTGATAAAGGTGTATTGCTGCCAAAGCGTTTTGTACCCGAAGGAGCGAAGCCGGGAGATAAACTGAAAGTTTTTGTTTATCATGATTCAGACAACAGGCTTATTGCCACTACACAAATTCCCAAGGGAAAGGTGGGAGACATGGTTAAACTCAAAGCGGTAAGTATTACGCCGCAAGGTGCATTCCTGGATAATGGGCTGATGAAAGATCTGTTCGTTCCTAAATCGCAGCAGCTTACACGTATGTTACCCAATGGCGAATACCTGGTATTTATTTACATTGATGAAAGAACCGGACGGTTGACAGCAACGGAAAAAATAGAGGCTGCTTTAAGTAATGAACATTTGACTGTTAAAGAAATGGATGCTGTTACATTGACCATTTATAGGAGAACGAATATTGGTTATGAAGTTATTATCAATAACCGCCACAAGGGGTTGCTGCATTTTAATGAAATATACCGTGATATTAATATCGGTGATTCATTCGAGGGATTTATTAAAAAAATCCATGAGGGTAATAAAATTGATGTTGTAGCCGGACAGCGTGGTTATAAAAGAGTGGACAGTGAGTCTGATAAAATTCTTTCATTGCTTCGTGAGCATAACGGTTATTTACCATACCATGACAAATCGGATCCGGAAGACATTTACTCTTTTTTTGGAATGAGTAAAAAAACCTTCAAAATGACAATAGGTAAATTATATAAGGAGCATAAGATTACCCTCACGCAAACGGGAATAAAGCTGCTTGAGAAGTAGCTAAAGGCGTTATAAGATCAATCTTTCTATTTCGATTTACCTCCAAATTTTATCGCACCCAGAAGGTTCCTGGTGATCATTGTCGCTGCGGTTCGTAATACCTGGCGGGTAATAGAGTTATCCAGCACTTTTTCTGTCATTGATTTTTCAGGCTTTTGATTTTTGGGTTTTTCGGCTGGTTGTTCTACTGCCTGCGCGGCCCGCTCCAGTTTTGCTGTAAGTATTTCATAGGCGCTCTCACTGTCGATGTTTTCAGCGTATTTTTTTCTGATAGCCGATTTATTCACCACATCTACAATCTCGCCTTCTGATAATATATCCATACGTGATGCAGGAGGAACAAGCATGGTATGTACGATAGGCGTAGGGATACCTTTTTCATTGAGCAGCGTAATAAATGCTTCTCCGGTTCCTAACTGGGTCATCAACTCATCAACATTATAAAAAGTTGTTTCGGGATAGTTTTCGGCCGCCTGTTTGATTGCTTTTCTATCATTGGCCGTAAAAGCCCTTAAAGCATGCTGGATCTTAAGTCCGAGTTGTGCCAATACTCCCGCAGGAATGTCTTGCGGGTTTTGTGTACAGAAAAATATTCCTACTCCTTTTGAACGTATAAGTTTGATAACGGTGAGTATTTGTTGCAGCAGTGCAGTGGTTGCTTCCTGGAATACCAGGTGTGCTTCATCTATAAAGATGATGAGTTTAGGTTTATCGAGATCACCTTCTTCCGGTAATGTGCTATAGAGTTCGGCCAGCAAACTCAGCATGAAAGTGGAAAACAACTTTGGCCGGCTTTGCATATCTGTAACTCTTAATATGCTTACTATTCCTCTGCCATCATTAGATACTCTCATAAGATCATCCACGTCAAAGCTAGGTTCTCCAAAAAACAGGTCTGCTCCCTGTTGCTGTAATTCTATGATCTTACGAAGAATAGTTCCGGTGGTTGTGGTAGAGATTTTACCATATTCTTTTTCTATTTCCTTCTTTCCTTCGTTGCCGATGTATTGCAACATTTTAATGAAATCTTTCAGGTCGAGGAGGGGAAGTTTATGGTCATCGCAATACTTAAAGATCAGTGATACCACACCTTCCTGAGTGTCGTTAAGTCCCAGTATTTTTGCCAGTAGTATTGGCCCAAATTCGCTAACTGTTGCTCTTACCCTTGTTCCATTTTCGTTGCTGATGGTCAGCAGTTCTACAGGAAATGCTGCGGGAATAAATTCTCCCCCTATCACATTCATTCTCTCGGTCAGCTTATCATTAATGGTTCCCTTCGCAGCAATGCCGCTTAGGTCGCCCTTGATATCCATCAGCAATACAGGTACGCTGGCGTTGCTAAGTCCTTCGGCCAGTACCTGCAGGGTCTTGGTTTTTCCGGTTCCTGTGGCTCCGGCTATCAGTCCATGCCTGTTCATGGTGCGCAACGGGATAAATACATCCGTGCCGGTGAGCGGTTTACGGTCGAGCATCGCTGTTCCGGCTTTAAAACATTCCCCTTTAAAGCTGTATCCACCCTTGATTGACTCTATAAAAGCATTAGTGATATCTGACATAACGATGATTAATAATTAAGGTGCAATGTATATATATTAACAAAAAATTACCCGACTGGGTACAAATTGATTAAATTTATTTACCGTATGTTTATCATCAACGAACTAAATTTATAACATGGAAGGCAAAAAACCGAAAATACTCCTGTGTGAAGACGATCAGAATCTGGGGATGGTATTGAAGAATTACCTGGAGTTAAACGACTTTGATGTAACACTTGAAAGGGATGGCCGGCTGGGACTGGCAGCTTTTCAAAGAGAAAAATTTGATTTGTGTCTGCTGGACATTATGATGCCGCATATGGATGGTTTTGCTTTGGCAGAAGAGATCCGTGATGTGGATCCTGATATTCCCTTGTTTTTCCTAAGTGCTAAAACCATGAAGGATGATATTATTCAGGGATATAAGTTGGGTGCAGATGATTATATTACCAAACCGTTCGACAGTGAGGTATTATTGCTTAAAATAAAAGCTATCCTTAAGCGTAACGAAGAGGTTAATAAGGAACAGGAAAATAAAGAATTTGATCTGGGTTCCTATCACTTCAATCCCAAGCTCAGAGAACTTATCCATAATGGAAAAACGCAAACGCTTTCTCCTAAAGAAAATGAATTGCTGAAATTACTGGCTGAGCACCTGAACGATCTGCTTCCGAGAGAGCAGGCGCTTAAAAAGATCTGGGGTAGTGATACCTATTTCAATGGAAGAAGTATGGATGTGTATATTGCTAAATTGCGTAAATACCTGAAAGAAGATTCTACTATTGAAATTGTAAATATTCATGGAAACGGCTTCAGGCTGGTAGCGCCTGTCAGCTAAAATAACATATTTCCTCCCGGCTTTTGCTGGGAGGATCTTCCTAAGTGAAGATAAGCCTTCTCGGTAGCTTCCCTGCCTCTGGGAGTGCGTTTTAGAAAACCCTCCTGTATCAAAAAAGGTTCATACACTTCCTCAATTGTTCCACTTTCTTCACCTACTGCTGTGGCGATAGTATTGATACCTACAGGTCCCCCTTTGAATTTATCTACGATAGTCAGCAGGATCTTATTGTCCATTTCATCAAGTCCATGTTCGTCAACATTTAATGCTTTTAATGCATGTTGGGTGATACCATGATCAATAATACCGTTATGAAGCACCTGCGCAAAATCACGAACCCTTCTTAATAATCCGTTGGCAATACGTGGCGTTCCCCTGCTTCTGCGTGCTATTTCATTGGCAGCGTCAGAAGTAATCTTTACCGATAATATACCGGCCGCACGTTGAATGATATGATATAATGTTTCTGCAGTATAATATTCGAGGCGTGATTTTATAGCAAACCTCGACAGGAGCGGAGCCGATAATAAACCACTTCTTGTAGTGGCGCCAATAAGGGTAAAAGGATGTAAGTTTAGCTGGATACTTCTCGCACTTGGACCGCTATCAATCATAATATCAATCCGGTAATCCTCCATCGCAGCATAGAGGTATTCTTCTACTACGGTGCTGATACGGTGTATTTCATCAATGAACAAAACATCATGCGACTCAAGACTGGTAAGTAATCCAGCCAGGTCGCCGGGTTTTTCTATTACAGGTCCCGAAGTTTCTTTGATGTTTACACCGAGCTCATTGGCGACAATCCGGCTGAGAGTAGTTTTACCTAAACCTGGCGGACCATGAAACAATACATGATCGAGCGCCTCATTACGCATTTTGGCTGCCTTAATAAATACCTTAATATTTTCAATGATCTGTTCCTGACCGGAGAAATCAACAATAGCCGTAGGCCGGATATTGTTTTCAAATTCCTTGTCAGAAGCGCTTAACAAACGACCATCTGTATTAAGATTAGCATTCGCCATGTTGTAAAAATAAGATTAAAATACCGATGCTTTTATTTTGAGCTGACCATTCTTTGTGAGTGTGATCTTTTCTTCCTGTTGCAGCAGTCTGATAATTTCCAGGATCCTGGTTTTTGAAACAGCAGGCATGCCGGCAATTATTTCTTCCGGCAATACAGGAGATGCTTTTATCCGATTGAAAATCTCATTATGGATCAATTCAAATTCATTTTGATTGACAGGTTTTCTTTTCTGTTCAAGGCAAACATCACAAATGCCGCAACTGGTAATTTCATTGTCATCAAAATATTTTCCGATAATTACACTCCTGCAAGTATCCCTATTGGTAGCATAGCTGATTATTTCCTGTAGTCTTTCCGTAAACCTTTGTTTTCTTTTTTCATAATTGATCAAATTGATCTGCAGATCACTGGCTTGTTCGCGGTTGTTGGATAAAAAGATCTGGGGTTTATCCGGTTGTGGCTGATAAGTAATAATGGAAAGATGATCCATTATCTTCAGCTTATCAGTCAGTTCCTTAGTATCCATGCGAAGGTTATTAGCGATATTGGATTCATAAATGTTCACAGCATGGTCTATAATTCCTTCATAGTTCCTAAGCAGGAATTTCAGGATAATATCCAGTTCAGGTTTTTCATTTTCTATCTGTGTTAGTAAGGATCGGTCGGCGTTAACCTGAATTTTGGAAGGAGTAAAAACCTGGTCGTTAAAGAAAAGAATATCTTCCTGTTCCAGTGTTTTAAATACCGAAAAAACAATAAATGGATCAAGTTGAAATTGCTTGATAAAAAGAGCTGTGTCAATATCGTAACTATTACCCTCTCCATAACCTGATGGGATTTGCAGATGGTTCATCAGGTCTCCATATATTTTTCGTATAGTGTCCATATCCGGAAACCTGATATTCACCTGTTCGCGCAGTGCCTCCAGGTCCTGGTCATCATATAGTAAAACAGCATAAGATTTTTGTCCGTCTCTACCCGCTCTGCCTGCTTCCTGGTAATAATTCTCCAGGCAGTCGGGGATATCGGCGTGAATAACCAGTCGTACATCAGGTTTGTCGATACCCATTCCAAAAGCATTTGTACAAACGATTACGTTGATTTTATTTTTCAGCCATGCTTCCTGCTTTTGGTTTCTTTGTTCAGTATTCAGACCAGCGTGGTAATAATCTGCGCTGATATTTTGCATAAGCAGCAGATCGCTGATCTCTTTTGTGCGTTTCCTGCTTTTGCAATAAATGATGGCTGTTCCTTTTACCTTATTAAGGATATCAATGATCTTGTTGATTTTTGAAGGAACATTGAATACACTATAAGATAAGTTGGGTCTTGAAAAGGATTGCCTGAAAATATTTTTTTCCCGGAATTCCAGTTTCTCACAAATATCATTTTGTACTTCCGAAGTAGCAGAAGCGGTTAAAGCCAGTACAGGTATGCCAGGCAGTTCTTCCCGCAAGGCTGCTATTTTCAAATAGGATGGTCTGAAATCGTATCCCCATTGCGAAATACAATGAGCTTCATCAACGGCAACCAGGTTGATATGTAACGATGGTAACCATTCTTTAAACAAATGTGTTTCCAATCTTTCGGGTGAAACATACAGGAACTTGCAATTGCTGTTTGAAGCGAGTGTTAAAGTATTCAGCACATCCTTGCGGTGCATGCCTGAATAAATAGCAAAGGCAGTGATATTTTTTTTACGCAGATTTTCTACCTGGTCTTTCATGAGGGCTATCAGCGGACTGACCACCAAGCATAAACCTTCCTGGCTAAGAGCAGGTATTTGAAAACATAACGACTTACCGCCTCCGGTAGGAAGCAGTGCAAGCGTATCCTTTCCTGCTAAAACAGCATTGATGATTTTTTCCTGCGACGGACGAAAAGACTGGTATCCCCAGTATTCTTTTAATATTGAATGAATGCTACTCAAGTTGCTGTAAAAAGTTATGTTACTTTTTTAATATAAAGTTTTACAGAATTCAGTCCGAGTACCACATCACTAAGACCCATGACTAATGCACCGAAAGCAGGTGTTAAAAATCCAAATGCCGCTACGGGAATAGCGATAATATTATAGATAAAAGCCCAGAAGAGATTTTGTTTAATGGTAATAAAAGTGTGTTTGCCTAATCCGAGTGAAAGAGGAACGTTCTGAATACCGTTTTTCATAAGAACAACATCAGCCGTTTGCATAGCAATTTGTGAGGCTTCACTCAATGAAATACCTACGGTGGCTTTTGCTAAAGATGGTGCATCGTTAATACCATCACCTACCATCGCTGTTGGGGTTTCGGCAGATAGAGTGGCAATCTTTTCGAGTTTTTGTTCGGGAGATTGTTCAGCAATGATTTCATCAATACCCAACTCGTTGGCTACACGTTTACATGTTTCATAACGATCACCACTTAACAAGATTGTTTTTATTTTTTTTGTCTTGAGGTATTGTATTACGGTTTTAGCTTCGGGGCGTAGCTGATCTTCGAGATCGATCCACCCTATTAGTTCATTGTTTTTGATCACATAGATATTGTGATAGTCTTCCTGGGTATATGCAGCAGCCATTTTATAGGAACCTGCCTGGTATTCATCACCTTCCTTAGTAGTAGCTTTCATACCCATACCTTTTATTTCATTGGTTTGAGTCCAGCGAATATCATTTTTTATTTTCCATTCGGCTGCTACTGTTTTGGCAAGAGGATGATTAGAATATTTTTCCAATGAGAAAACTATCTTTTTAAACTCATCCTCATCGATGGTAGTGTGAAAATTTTTAATAATGAATTTTCCGGAAGTAAGTGTGCCTGTTTTATCAAATACTACTTGTGTAATGTTTTTAAACAGTTCAAGACTTTTTGCATTTCTGAAAAGTATGCCGTTCCTGGCCGCTCTTCCCAATCCCACTGCAATAGCTGCCGGAGTAGCTAATCCCATAGCACAGGGACAGGCAATAACAAGAACGGCAATGGTACGCATGAGGGAAGGAGTAAATTCCTTAAGAATAATGATATTAACAATAAAGGTAATAGCGGCAATAATTAGCACAGTTGGAATGAAAACGGCACTGATCTTATCGGCCATTTGTTGGATAGGAGGTTTTTCTCCCTGTGCCTGTTTAACAAGATTTACAATATTAGCGAGAACAGAATGTTTAGCTTCTGCAGTTACCTGGGCTTTGATAATCCCATCTGTAATGATACTTCCACCTATTAAAATATCTTTTTGATTTTTTTCTACCGGCAGACTTTCACCGGTGATAATAGATTCATTTACGCTAGCTCTACCAGATAGTATTTTACAATCGGCCGGGACCTGTTCACCTGTTTTTATCAGTATAAGATCACCATTGCGCAACTGGTCATTATCTATCGGCATAATCACCTCTTCATGATCTTCATTGAACGCGATCATATTGGCCACTACTTTTTGTGATTTAGCCAGTTTATTCAGTTCAGTCTGTGTAGTGCTTACCGTTTTATCTTCAACATAGTTGCCAAGAAATACCAGTGTAATAATAGCTGCGGCGGTTTCATAGAACAGGTATTCATGTCCCATGTGTAACAATGTGCCCGTTAAGCTGTAAATAAAAGCGGCTGTTGAGCCAATAGCGATCAGCACATTCATATTAGGCATTCCATTACGGATGCTTTTGATAGCGCTGCGGCCAAAAAAATCCATTCCCACAATATAAACAGGCAGACAGAGCGCCAGTTGCACCCAGGGATTCATAATGAAAGCAGGAATATTTATCCATCTTTCAACCATGTGCAACATGAGTGGCAGGGTAAATATTGAGCAGAATAAGAAGCGCTGTAGATTGTTTTTAAATAATCTTTTTTTGGAAGACGGGGTATGGGAGTGATGGGCATGTACAGTGTATCCCAGTTCTTCTATGCCCTTTATCAGTTGCTGGTGGTCCTGTTCGCCATCCTTATCAAACAGCACATCGCCGCTGATAGGGTTTACCTTCACATTTTTCTTTCCCTTTTTTTCAAGAAACTTAGTTACGGTAAGGGCACAGTTGGAACAGGTCATTCCTTCAACCTTCCAATTCATTTTTTCCATATCGCAAAATTAAAAAGAAGGTTTTTTGTATGGGCGTTTATTATTTATACACTGTTGCAATTGGCAACTGACAATGGAGAGTGGAAAGTTGACAGTGGAGTTGTCAACTCTCCACTGTCAACTCTCAATTGTCTTAGACAAACTATCTTTGCGACATGCAACTTGTGTACAAGATAGACGAAATACAAAATGCGGCTTCTGAATTGTGGAAGGAGTTGGGGGATTCACATGTTTTTGCATTTCATGGCGCTATGGGAGCCGGCAAAACCACCTTTATACAGGCGCTTTGTCGTGAAATAGGAGTTGAAGGGATAATGAGCAGTCCGACTTTCTCTATTATTAACGAATATACTTCTGCAAAAGGTCCCGTCTATCATATTGATCTGTACCGTTGCTCGGGTGAAGAAGAAGCTATTAGGGCGGGTGTAGAGGATTGTTTATATTCAGGTAGTATATGTTTTGTGGAATGGCCTTCAATAGCCAGGAATATATTTCCGCCCGATACAGTGGAAATAACTATCGGGGAAATAAATAACAATACCCGCGAGATCAATGTAAATCGTAAATTGTACGTCCAAACCATTAGTTGATCAATGTCGCATCAAAAGCCTATTATTAGCACATCTTTTAGTTACGAGACGCTTGAAGAAACGTTGGATATCAAACCCAAGGGAGCCCAGTTGCATATTGGTATTCCCAGGGAAACGGCGTTCCAGGAAAATCGTATAGCGCTGACGCCGGATGCAGTAGGTGTTTTGGTCAGCAATGGTCATCATGTAGTGCTGGAACATAATGCTGGTGAAGCAGCGCATTTCAGAGATAAGGACTATAGCGAGGCGGGCGCCCGCATCGTGTACGATAAGGCCGAAGTGTTTAAAGCGCCTATCCTTGTAAAGTCGGCTCCTGTAATAGAGGAAGATCTTCCCTTCCTGCAAATGAACCAGCAGATATTTTCGCCTATTCATATGTCGGTAATGAAAGCCTCATTACTGGAGAAAATGATGGAAAAAAGGATTACCGGCGTTTCTTTTGAAGCTTTGAAAGATGATAGCGGAACCTATCCGATAGTACGGAGCATGAGTGAAATAGCAGGTAGCGCCGTTATGCTGATTGCCGGCCAATACCTGGGTTCGGCAAATCATGGAAAAGGAGTGCTGCTGGGTGGTATTTCCGGCATTCCGCCTACCAAAGTCATTATTATAGGAGCGGGAATAGTGGGAGAATATGCCGCCCGTGCTGCATTGGCGCTGGGAGCTTCGGTGAAGGTTTTTGATAATAGTGTTTATAGGCTGAAAAGGCTGCAGAATAATGTAGGCCACCGCTTATGGACTTCGGTTATTGAACCCCGTATTTTGGCTAAACAATTAAAAACCTGCGAAGTGGCGGTAGGGGCGCTGGGTACGCAAGGCGGACGTACACCTATTGTGGCAACAGAAGAAATGGTGAGTAATATGCGTCCGGGTAGTGTGATCATTGATGTTAGTGTAGATAGGGGGGGATGTTTCGAAACTGCAGAGATCACATCTCATGAGCATCCTATTTTTATGAAATATGGGGTTATTCATTATTGCGTACCTAATATTCCTTCGGGATTTGCACGTACTGCTTCACAAGCGATCAGCAGTGTGCTGATGCCGCTCCTGCTGGAGGCAGGTGATAACGGAGGATTTGAAAATCTTATCTGGCACAAAGTGCATTTGAGGTCGGGTATTTACCTGTTTAAGGGAGCGCTCACTAATTTTTATCTTAGCCAGCGTTTTGATTTAAAATTCACTGATCTCAATTTATTGATTGCCAGCCACCGGTAATTTATCTGCTGCCTTATAATCGAGGATATTAATGATTTCAGTGCAGGTGGTATATTCCTGCGGATCATTAGAACTGATAATAACCATTTTCGAAGAGCAATACTCCACGATGAGTCTGTGATATAAATTTATTCCTTCATTATCCAGGTTGGTACAGGGTTCATCAAGTAAAATACAATCTACGTTTGAAAATATCGCCTGTGCCAGCTTAACTCTTTGTTTCATGCCTGAAGAGAAATACCTTATCTGCTTATGGGCCGATTTTTCGAGTCCTACAGTTTCAATAATTTGTTGAATGCTAAGTGTGTCCAGGAAAGGTTTAAACTGATGATGAAAAGAAAAAAATTCAGTCGGAGTCATTTCTTCTATTACCTCCTGGTAAGGTGCTGCTATAGACAGATAGCGGAAGATATTATTATTATCAATAGTGCTGCCATTAACGGTATAGGTAATATTTCCTTCGCTGTTCATTACTGAGCCGGCGATCACCTGTAGCAAAGTTGATTTTCCTGATCCGTTAGGACCGGTTATGGCATAATGTGTTCCTGGTGTAAATGTTCTGGAAAATTTTCTGAAGATCCAGTCACGGTTGTATCTCTTGCCACAATCAGAAAGTAAAATCTGCATCTGTTGCAGTTTTTAAAGGACGTTTAATGATCCCCGTTTTTGAATTGGTAATAAAAGATAAGATCTGTTCTTTAACAGCGCTGTCGCCGAAATTTTTCCCGATGATTTGTACGGCCGCAGAGGTCGTATGTTTTTCTACGAAGAGAGTGTGATAAATATTGCTGATTTCAGTAATAGCTTCTTTGGAAAATCCTCTGCGCTGAAGTCCCACAATATTAATTCCCATATAGCTGAGCGGTTCGCGGGCAGCTTTAATAAAAGGGGGGACATCTTTACGTACTACCGTATGCCCGGCGATATAAGTATGTTCACCGATATGTGTGAACTGGTGAGCGCCAGCCATTCCACTCAGAATAGCATAATTATCAACCGTGACATGTCCCGCCAGTTGAACGGCATTACCCAGTATCACATAATCTCCCAGTATACAGTCATGCGCCACATGTGAATAGGCCATTAACAGGCAGTTGCTGCCTACTACTGTTTTCCAGCGATCCTTTGTTCCTCTGTTGATTGTTACACTTTCACGGATGGTAGTATAGTCTCCCACTTCTACTGTGGATTCTTCTCCGACGTATTTGAGATCCTGTGGTATCGCACCCACTACCGCACCGGGAAAGATCTTACAGTGTTTACCAATAGTAGTGTATTCTCCTACCACAGCATGAGACATCACATGGGTATTGTCGCCAATGGTGACCTTATCATGGATAACGGCAAATGGTTCAATAACGACATCATTCCCGATTTTTGCATTAGGATGAATATATGCAAGCGGACTAATCATACTCAGTCTTTAGGTCTTTTTACAATTTGTGCTACGAGATAGGCTTCCGTTACCAGCTTGTCTCCTATAAATATGGTTCCTTTCATTTCACAGATACCCCTTCTGATGGGATTAGTCAGCTCCATTTTTAGAACCAGTGTATCGCCCGGTACGACTTTATGCTTGAATTTAACATTATCAATTTTAAGGAAATAAGTGTCATATTTATCCTCTGTATCGCGTGGTATTGCTAAGAAACCTCCCGCCTGGGCTAAAGCTTCTACCTGCAAGACACCAGGCATTACACAGTTCCCGGGAAAGTGACCCTGGAAGAAAGGTTCATTATACGTTACGTTCTTAATAGCTACCACTTGTTTATCAGTTAACTCAATCACTTTATCGACCAGCAGAAAAGGGAAGCGGTGTGGCAACACATTTTCTATCTGGTGAATATCCAGTACTGGCGGTTTGGTAATGTCATACTTGGGAATATCCTGCTTATGCTTATGTTTCTTAATGTGTTCTTTGATCTTTTTTGCGAAACGGACATTTGAAGCGTGACCGGGGCGGTTAGCAATGATATGGGCTTTGAACGGAAAGCCTACCAGTGCCAGATCTCCAACTACGTCGAGCAATTTATGACGGGCGGGTTCATTAGGGAACCTCAGCTTCAGGTTATTCAGTATTCCTTCTTCACTAACTTTTACGTCGTGCTTATTAAATACTTTGGAAATGCGCTTAACCTGGTCTCCGGTAACGGGTTTATCAACAACAACAATGGCATTATTGATATCTCCGCCTTTAATAAGATTATTGGCCAGTAGCCATTCCAGTTCGTGAAAAAATGAAAATGTGCGGCAGGGAGCAATTTCGGTATTGAAATCGGTTATATTTTTTAATGCAGCATGTTGTGTGCCCAGTACGGGAGAATTAAAATCGATAAGGGTGTTGATCCTGTAGTCATTATAAGGTAGGGCAACCATTTCCACTTTCTTTTCTTCATCTATGAAAGTGATATTATGCTGAATATTATAGTAGATCTTTTTGGCATCCTGTGGAGCAGTGCCTGCTTTTTCCAGTGCCTCAACAAAGGGTTGTGCACTTCCGTCAAGAATAGGCACTTCTTCTCCATCTATTTCTATCAGAACATTATCGATCTGCATACCCACAAGCGAAGCCAGCAAATGTTCTATTGTACTCACTCTGCCTCCGTTAGCTTCAAGGGTGGTACTCCTGTTGGTTTCAATAACATTGTCGACATCTGCTTTAATAATGGGCTTACCTGGCAGGTCTATCCGCTGAAAGACAATGCCAGTATTGGGGCCGGAAGGCTTAAGCCTGATATTGACAGCTTGACCGGTATGAATACCTGCTCCGGAAATAGTGATCTCAGATTTTATAGTGTTCTGAAAATGCTCCTGCTCCATATGGCCACGAAAATAGTAATCTTTTCAGGATAAACTGCTGATTATTATGATACTGCTTTCTCCATCAATAATTGCTTCACCAGATTTTCAAGTTCGGTGATTCTTTTTTCAAGTTCGGGCAGGTTGCGACTGAGTGCCTGGCTTCGCAACGCACTGGTATAATCAAAAGCAGGAGAACCTGTTACGGCTGTATTAGGTGTTTTTATAGATTTGCTGACGCCACTTTGGGCGTTGATTTTTGTATTGTCGGCTATTTGCAGATGTCCCACTATGCCCGCCTGTCCCCCAATCATTACGTTCTTACCAATTTTAGTACTGCCACTCACCCCGGCCTGCGCTGCCATCACCGTATTATTCCCTATTTCTACATTATGGGCTACCTGTATTAGGTTATCCAGCTTGGCGCCTGATTTAATAAGGGTTGAACCCATAGTAGCCCTGTCAATACTGCAGTTGGCGCCAACCTCCACATTATCCTCTACTATAACATTGCCTATCTGTGGAACTTTTTTGAAGCTGCCGTCAGACTGTGGGGCGAAGCCAAAACCGTCGCTTCCTATTACTGTCCCTGCATGAATACTAACCTGCTGACCGATAATACAGTCATAGTAAATTCTGACGCCGGGATGGATAATTGAGTTATCTCCTATCTGTACATTGTTACCCAGATAAGCGCCCGGGTATATTTTAACATTATTCCCCAGTTTTACATTTTCCCCTATATAAGCAAATGCTCCTATAAATACCTGCTCACCCAGAACTGCAGATTTTGCAATATAAGAAGGTTCCTGTATCCCGGTCATCTGTTGGGATACCATCGATTGGTAAGTGGATAATAATATTGCAAAAGCAGAGTAGGCGTCTTTTACCCGCAAAAGGGTAGCTTTTACTGCCTGCCGGAGTTCCTGCGATTCATTAATAATAATAACGGAGGCCCTGGTGGTGTATAAATAATCTTCGTATTTAGGATTAGCGAGAAAGGCTAACTGGCCATCGCCTGCTTCTTCTATTTTACCAAAAGAACCTACAGCCGCGTCAGGGTTGCCTTCTATCCTTGCGTTAATGATTGAGGCTATTTGGGCTGCAGTAAATTGCATAGATTAAGAATTAAAAAAACAAATATAGAATTTTTTCACAGCGACTGATAGCGTTTGATGGATTAAGGCGTTATCAACTTGTGAAATATCTTTAACGCTTCCATCCCGGAAAAGAATATTGATCTTTTCCTCAGCCGGATTATAAGTGGTATTCTCGGCTTCGCCGGTAAAAATGAAATAATCCGACTCCTCAGCCGTCAACCCCAATTTCCTGCAAATAACATTCCTTTTCTCCTCTATCCATTCTTCCTTAAAAGGTTCGGCACTTAATTTAACCTTTAATAAACTACGGTCGATCAGGAGTCTGCACAGAGTGGATAGCACCTTGTCGGAATGCCCCATCCAGTTCTTAATAGTGGTCATTACATCAAAATCATCCAGGCGGCAGAATGATTCAAATTGCCGCATATTGGTCATGTCTTTGGGCTCGCTGCTTAAAAAGAAATCAAATTCAGGCGTAGCTGAAGAAAGAGTAAATCCATTATTAATAAGCTGCTTTGCTCTTTTAATAATTTTTACCAGCATCATTTCTGCCGATACCACTGTTTTATGCAGGTACACCTGCCAATACATTAGTCTGCGGGAAACAAGAAATTTCTCAATAGAATAGATACCTTTTTCTTCCACCATCAGCTCCCCATTATGTACCGTAAGCATTTTAATAATACGGTCATACCCTATCACACCTTCGGAAACACCCGTGAAAAAACTGTCCCGGGTGAGATAATCAAGCCGGTCAACATCCAATTGTCCGGATATCAACTGATGTAAAAAAGGTTTATGATAGTTGCCGGTAAAAATAGCAATGGCAGTATCGAGTTTCCCATCGAACTGCTCATTTAAAACATGCATCATTTGCAGCGAAAGATCTTCATGATGAATACCGGGAATGAGTATTTTTTCCAATGCATGCGAAAATGGTCCGTGACCGGCATCATGCAGTAAGATCGCTACTTTCGCTCCCAGTTCTTCTTCCGGAGTAATCTCTACGCTTTTATTCTTTAGTTCATTAATGGCATTGCACATCAGGTGGTAGGCGCCTAAAGAATGGTGTAAACGGGTATGTATCGCTCCTGGATATACTAAGTGTGCAAAAGCCATTTGATTGATCCGGCGCAGTCTTTGATAATATGGATGAGCAATGATCTGCAGGATTAACGGGTGATCGATAGTAATAAACCCGTGAACAGGATCGTTGATAATCTTTCGTTTGATATTGTGCATTAGTTAACAATATAATCTATTAAATCTGTTAAATTCATATATGGCTTTAGGTAAAATATTATGGGTGGATGATGAGATTGAAAGTCTTCAGTCCCAGATCCTGTTCCTTCGCAGCAAAGGTTACGAGGTTAGTGATCTTACAAATGGTTTTGATGCTATTGATTTTATAAAGGAGAATCCGGTTGACGTTGTTTTGCTTGACGAAACAATGCCTGGAATTACGGGTCTGGAAACATTGTCCAAAATTAAGGAGGTTAGTTCACAGATACCTGTAGTGTTGATCACAAAAAATGAGACGGAAAACCTGATGGATGATGCCATTGGAAGTCAGATCACCGACTATCTTATAAAACCTGTCAATCCTAACCAGGTATTATTAAGTCTAAAGAAAATAATAGATAACAAAAGGCTGGTGGCTGAAAAAACTACCACAGCCTATCAGCAGCAGTTCCGTAATCTGTTTATGGCGCTCAATAGTAACCCTGATTATAACGAGTGGATGGAAATTTACAGGAAACTCGTGTATTGGGAACTGGAAATGGAGAAAAGTGATAGCCCGGAAATGCTTGAAGTGCTAAGTACACAAAAAGGAGAAGCCAACACTGAATTTTTTAAATTCATCTCAAAAAATTACGATAGATGGGTCGATCCCAAAGCTGCGGATGCACCTATTATGTCTCACACGCTGATCAGGTATAAGGTGTTACCCCATCTTGAAAAAGGTATTCCTACTTTTTTTGTGTTACTCGATAATCTGCGATTCGATCAGTGGAAAGCTATTCAGCCAATCTTTGCCGAAAGTTTCAGAATACTCGAAGAAGAAACCTTTTACAGCATATTGCCTACCGCTACTCAATATTCCCGTAATGCTTTGTTTGCCGGCATGATGCCGTTGGATATAGATAAACATTTCAACCAGCAATGGAAAAATGATGATGATGAGGGAGGAAAGAATTTGCATGAAGAAGAATTTATGCGGGCACAGCTTAAACGCTTAAAAAAAGAGGATGTAAAATTCAATTATACCAAAGTGCTGCATTACCAGGCTGGCCAAGACCTGGTGAATAACATACATAATTTGCTGAATAACGATCTGAATGTGATTGTTTACAATTTTGTGGATATGCTTAGCCACGCCCGTACCGAAATGGAAGTGCTGAAGGAACTGGCCAGTGATGAGGTCAGTTACCGGTCGGTGACAAAAAGCTGGTTTGAGCATTCACCACTACACCAGGCATTAAAGAAAATAGCAGATAAAAAGATCAATCTTATATTGGCGACAGATCATGGAAGTGTGAGGGTAAAATCTCCTGCTAAAGTGGTAGGCGATAAACAAACTACTACCAATTTGCGTTATAAGCATGGCCGTAATCTCAAATATGAATCCCGCGACGTACTGGCTTTCAGGGATCCCAAAGAGGCGGGGCTACCTGTTCCTACCGTAAACTCTTCTTACATTTTTGCCAAAGAAGACGTTTATCTGTGTTACCCTAATAATTATAATTACTACGCCAATTACTATAAAAATACTTTTCAGCACGGGGGTGTGAGTATGGAAGAAATGATCATTCCCATAGTGCGGATGGTGAGTAAGTGAGCATTGTCCATTAATAATGTATCTTCGCAGCGATGAAATACACGCAAAACACGTTAGATAAACTGGAAGAACTTCTTTCAGAACTTAACTACGTTGTTCGCTATGAACGTGGAACCTTCCAGAGTGGGTATTGTATATTGGAGCAGAAAAAAGTGGTGGTGCTCAATAAATTTCTTCAATTAGAAGGCAGGATCAATACCCTGATGGATATTATTGCAAAACTGGTAGAAGATCCCGAAATATTAAGTGAAGGATCGCGCAAAATATACCAGCAAATACAGGAAAGAGCCTGATGGCTAGCTCCTCATTAACTATTGAATTTTTAGGAACAGGTACCAGCGGTGGTATACCTATGATCGGGTGCGATTGCAGGGTTTGTACATCTACCGACAAAAAAGATAAAAGATTAAGATCGAGCATACTTGTAAAATCGGCCACAACAACTCTGGTGGTCGATTCGGGTCCCGATTTTCGCTACCAGATGCTAAGGGCAAAGGTGAAACAATTGGACGCTATCATTTTTACTCACCCTCATAAAGATCATGTTGCCGGCCTGGATGATGTGCGTGCCTATAATTTTTTCAGTGGTAAGCCTATGGAAGTATATGCCAATGAGATGACGCAGGCTGTGTTGCTCAGAGAATTTCCCTATGCTTTTACCGAGTCTAAATATCCTGGCGTTCCTGAAATAAAGCTGAATACTATCGGCAGGGAAGCTTTTACGGTAGGAGATATTGACATTGTGCCCATCCTAGTATGGCATCTCAAAATGCCTGTACTCGGTTTCAGATTTGGTGCTTATACTTATATCACTGACGCTAATAAAATCGATCCTGCAGAAAAAGACAAAATAAGAGGCTCTAGGTTTCTGACACTTAATACACTGCGGCAGAAAGAACATATTTCCCATTTTACATTGGATGAAGGCGTGGCGCTCGCCCGTGAGTTGGAGGCCGGTCAGGCCTATTTTACTCATATCAGCCATCAAATGGGTCTGCATGAAGAAATAGAGAAAAAACTTCCGGCAGGAGTAAATTTAGCTTACGATGGATTAGTTTTTTCCACTTGATTTATCGTTTTAATACTTATTGTTTGTCTTTCCGTTGCAACTATTTTGCATGCAAATCGTACAGTATGCAAAACAATGAATATTTGACTTTTACCAAAAAAGAGCGGCGAGGTATTGTTATCCTTGTTACATTAATTATTATGGTCAGTGTGTTGCCTAAATATTTTTTCCCTACAAAAAAAGAAACAATTCCGCATGAAGAAACACAGCTACAATTACTATCGAATCGCGATACTAATAAAGCTGATGTTCATAATGTTATCAGCGAAAAAAGGCCTATGCCAGTCCGGACGCTGTCTTCAGCAACCGTCGGGGACGGCAGAAACATGGTAAGAGATAGCCGCAATACCAGGACGTCAGCGACCCGGGATAAATATGTATATCGGCCTTTGGCGCCTATTGATATTAATAAGGCAGATACACTTACTTTGCAGCAGTTGCCTGGTATTGGGAGTAAACTGGCTAACAGAATAGTATTATTCAGGAAGAAACTGGGTGGATTTGAATCGGTCGAGCAGGTACGAAGGGTATATGGATTAAAGGATTCTGTGTATAGGATTATTAAGCCTAGTTTGTTTGTAACCCCGCCTGAAAGGGAAAAATCGCCATAAATGATTAGTCAGCAGATTGTTAAACCGGTAAAATAGGTTAGCATTAGCTTGATTGTCTGTTAAATAATCTATTATTTTGCAGTCTTATGAATTTCGAAGTATCTGAGCTTACCTCACAGGTAGCACAATCTGCAAAAGATTTTGCTCTTCAACACATTAAGCCTTATGTAATGGAATGGGATGAGTCCCAGGAGTTTCCCGTCAAAGTGTTTAAAGAAATGGGCAAGTTGGGGTTCATGGGTGTATTGGTTCCGGAGGAATATGGCGGCGCTGGCCTTACTTATTTTGAATACATATCTGTCATCCAGGAAGTAGCTAAAGTTTGTGGTTCTATAGGTTTAAGTCTTGCTGCTCATAACTCATTATGTACTGGTCATATTTTGAATTTCGGTAATGAAGAACAGAAGAAAAAATATCTGCCTAAGCTGGCTACCGCTGAATTTATCGGTGCCTGGGGACTTACCGAACCCAATACCGGAAGTGATGCAGGTAATATGAAGTGTGTGGCTAAAAAGGATGGTGATCATTGGATCATTAACGGTACTAAGAACTGGATCACACATGGTATTAGTGGGGATGTGGCTGTGGTAATGACCCGTACAGGCGATCCGCGCTCAAAAAACAACTCTACTGCGTTTATTGTTGAAAGGGGTACACCTGGATTCAGTGGTGGTAAAAAAGAAAATAAACTCGGAATGAGGGCAAGTGAAACGGCTGAAATGATTTTTGATAATTGCAGAATTCCTGATAGTAACCGTTTGGGTCAGGTCGGCGATGGCTTTAAACAAGCTATGAAAGTACTGGATGGAGGAAGAATATCTATTGCTGCATTATCATTAGGAATTGCGAAAGGCGCCTATGAAGCAGCGCTGAACTATTCAAAAGAAAGACAGCAATTTGATAAACCCATTGCAAGTTTCCAGGGCATTGCTTTTAAACTGGCAGATATGGCCACAGAGATAATGGCAGCAGAACTGCTGACCTTCCAGGCTGCCGATTTAAAAGAAAGAGGAGTTTCGGTTACTAAAGAGTCGGCTATGGCCAAGTATTATGCCAGTGAGGTAGCTGTAAAAGTGTCGAATGAGGCTGTTCAGATATTTGGCGGTTACGGTTATACGAAGGATTTTCCGGTAGAGAAATATTACCGCGACAGTAAACTTTGCACTATAGGAGAAGGAACATCTGAAATCCAGAAGCTGGTCATTTCAAGAGAAGTGCTGAAATAAGAGAAAACAACCCAAACGAGGGAAACCTCCAATAAGAAAAAGCGCTGGAACAACAGAGGCCTGGAATAAGAGAGATCTGAAACAGAAAAAATTTTGAAGAACAATCCTTCCGGTGTTCACTAAAAAATATCTATTATTTGTTTATTTCTGCACAGTTAAGTGTATCTGTGCAAAATGTATTTGTACATAACTCATAGTCAGGTAGCAGCAATTTTCTTCTTTAATATATCAGTGTATATAAGATACTTTTATCACACAATGTAAAGTCTATTAAGGTCAACTATACGGATGTGTTTACTAATATATTTATGGGGTAGACGGAGTATGAACCTATAGAGACTTCCGGAAGATGAATCGTTGGTAAGGTATATTATCATGATTTTGACGTGCGCAGAGAACGCTTACCACGAATTATAAAAGAAAAGGATGAAGATTAGTAATATCTTTAACCAATAACCACAATGAATAATTATCAGATGAATCTTAACCTATCTGATGATTAGTCCAGCGGATCTTTTTCCTCAGGACCGTATTTCTCAAACAGGTTGTCGATCGCTCCGCTGAACATGGGAAATTTTTCCTTAGTGTAATTTTTGATCACCTCGATGGCTTTTATAGCCTGCTCTTCGGTAATACCTGCAGAAAGTTTAATTTTTTCAATAAGGTCGGTCATGGGAAGAATATTTAGGCCACTTTAAGCATACTTAGCTTGCTCTTATTGAACTTGCTTTCGGCATATTCCATGTCGATATGTAAAGTGGTTTGTTTGGAAGACGGAAGTTCAAACATGGCATCATTAAAAATACTTTCGCAAATGCTTCTCAGTCCTCTCGCACCAAGTTTATATTCCATTGCTTTAGCCACCATGAAGTCTAAAACAGCCTCATCGAATGTGAGCTTGATATTTTCAAGTTCAAATAGTTTGCGATATTGTTTGATAAGTGCATTTTTCGGTTCTACCAATATAGACTTCAAAGTAGAAGCATCAAGTGGATTTAAATAAGTTACAATGGGTAAACGTCCCAGTAATTCAGGAATTAATCCAAAACTTTTCAGATCCCTGGCATTTACATACTGAAGAAGATTTTTCTTCATGTTATCCTGCAGTTCTTTATTGACATTAAATCCGATAGCATTGGTGTTCACCCGACGCGCGATAATTTTATCAATACCGTCAAAAGCGCCTCCGCAGATAAAGAGGATATTATGCGTATTTACTTTAATGAGTTTTTGTTCAGGATGTTTTCTTCCCCCCTGTGGTGGAACAAGTACATCTGTTCCTTCAAGCAGTTTTAATAAACCCTGTTGAACGCCCTCTCCACTCACATCACGTGTAATGGAAGGATTATCTCCTTTACGGGCAATCTTATCAATTTCGTCAATGTAAACGATTCCGCGTTCTGCTGCTGACACATCGTAGTTGCAAACCTGAAGCAGACGTGTAAGTATGCTTTCCACATCTTCACCTACATAACCAGCTTCGGTAAATACTGTAGCATCAACTATAGCGAATGGAACGTTTAATAATTTGGCAATTGTTTTAGCCAACAGGGTTTTACCTGTACCGGTTTCACCCACCATAACGATATTGCTTTTTTCAATTTCAATATCATTTTCGGTCGGCTTTTGCTGCAGACGTTTATAGTGATTATATACTGCTACGGCCAACACTCTTTTAGCATCATCCTGGGCAATAACGTATTCATCAAGGAATTTCTTGATTTCAACAGGCTTTTTTACGTTCAGTTTGAATTGAGAAGGAGAAGATATCTCACTTTTCACGGTGAGCTCCTGCTCAATAATTTCCCTTGCGTGTTCAACGCAGTTTTCGCAGATATGACCTTCCTGTCCTGCAATCAGAATCTTCACTTCATCTCGGCTGCGACCGCAGAAGGAACAATGCAAAGTTGTTTTAGCCATGATACAAATTTCCCGAACTTTTCCTGTACCGCCAACTCTTTTATAGAAGGTTAGCCCAGGGGTTCAGATTACAATTTTTCGGTTATATGGTCTACAATGCCATATTCAATAGACTCCTTAGCGTCCATCCAATAGTCGCGGTCAAAATCTTTCATTACCTGCTCCATTTTTTTGCCACAATTCTCCGCTAATATCCTGGCTCCTATCTCTTTAACCTTTCTTGTCTGTTTGGCAGTGATCTCCAGGTCAACACTCACGCCCTGGATATACCCACCCAGGCTGGGCTGGTGGATCATTACTTCTCCATGGGGATAAATGAACCGTTTACCTTTTTCACCTCCGCTCAATAGAATAGAACCCATTGAGGCGGCCAATCCCATACAAATGGTACTTACCGGACTTTTAATCAACTTCATAGTGTCGTAGATCACCATACCGCTGGTCACTACACCACCGGGACTATTAATAAAAAACTTAATTTCTTCACCTGGTTTATCAGCATCCAGGAGCAACAGTTTGGTGGTCACTTCTCTTGCCGATTTGTCATCTACCATCCCCCAGAGATATACAGCCCTTCTTTCAAAGAAATACTTTTCCAGTTTTTTGGTAAGCATTCCCATCTCCAGCTTGCTTTCTTTCTCTTTGGGTTCGTCCTCATCATCCTGGTCGTTCATATGAAGAGGTTTAATATATTTTGAATAAAGATCCATATCTGTAGAATTATAAAATGTGAGAATTGGGTGATTAGTCTTTCTTTTCTTTTCTGGGATTCATGATCAAAACTTCATCTACCAGTCCGTACTCTTTGCCTTCATCAGCCGTTAACCAGTAATCACGGTCGCAGTCTTTTTCGATTTGCTTGATAGTTTTGCCAGTGTGAAAGGAGAGAATATCGTAAAGGTTCTTTTTAACTTTTCTGATTTCATTTACGGTGATGTCAATATCACTGGCTTGTCCGCCTACTGCTCCGCTGGGTTGGTGCATCATGATCCTGCTATGGCGCAGCGCTGTTCTTTTTCCATTTGTACCGGCAGCGAGTAATACGGCTCCCATTGAAGCGGCCATACCAATACAGATGGTAGAAACATCAGGAGTAATGTATTGCATGGTATCATACACACCTAAACCTGAATAAACACTTCCCCCCGGGGAGTTGATATACATCTGGATATCCCTTGAGCGGTCGGTGCTCTCAAGAAAAAGTAATTGGGCGGTAACGATATTGGCTACTTCGTCATTGATGGGATAGCCCAGGAAAATAATTCTGTCCATCATTAACCGGCTATAAACATCCATTACTGCAACATTCATTGGCCTTTCTTCAATGATGTTTGGAGTAAGATTGGTTACCTGGTGGGTAGTTATATTTGAGGAGAAATGATTAGCCTGGTATTTATTATAGGCATTCAGGGTATTTGAGGAAATGCGTCTGTGCTTAATGGCATATTTCTCGAATTCGTGCTGGTGATCCATATTGAAGATTTTCTGTGTAATATTTCCGTTTACCTTTCAAATCTCCGTCCAAACTTTTAAACCGCCAAAAAACATGACAGAGTGACCTGCCTGAAAGGGTAAGGGCACGAAAAAGCCGTCTCAAAAGTTATTATCCCGATTTTATTCGGATACACCCGGTAGGAAAGATTTCGTAAACGGTTCTTAGAACCCCAGGGTTACTTTTGGGACGGCCCTATAATTGTTAGTGGTGATGATGTTGATGTTCTTCCAGCATTTTGGTGAAATCTTCAACGCTGATTGATTTTTCTTCTTTCTGTACCTGACTATCGGCCCACTCAAAAACCTTGTCGGTTCTTATACGGTGATAAGAATCTTCTATGAACTTTCTGTCCTGCATCATTTTATTCAGGTAATCTTCCAGCCAGGGTTGTTGCTCACCACCAAGGTTCTGGATGCCCATATAACCGAAGAGTTGTTTTTTCGCGAACTCTCTTAGATCCTCTGGATCAACCTCTATTTTCTGGTCCTGGGAAATTTTATCATTGATCAGCGACCATTTCAATTGGTTAATGAAGCCCGGGAACTCTTTTTCTACTTCTTCAGCAGTTTTTTGCTGCTCGCCGCTGTTTTCCAGCCAGCGTTTCAGGAAGCTTTCAGGGAAAGTAATATTTGAGTGATCGAGTAGCTTGTGGTAGATTTCGTGTTGCGCATGGTTTTTGGCCTGTTCCTGCCAATAGGCTTCGATCTCTTTTTTAATCTCAGCTCTGAAATCAGCTTCTGTAGTAATATCCTTACCGGGATAAACCATTTTGAAAAGATCCTCATTTACTTCAGCTTTCTCGATATTATCATCTTCCTCGCCACCCTCCGGATCTTTCTTTTTGCCATAGCCCTTTTGCAAACGCTCCACTTGCTGGTTTACCATATCCTCAGTTATCTCAATAACATATTGGGTGATTTTTTCTTTTGCCAGGTCAGCTACGGTAAACTCGGGTTTCAGACCTACTTCAAATCCGAAAGTGTATTCAGCAGGGTTGTTAACATCCAATTGGCGGGCATCATTCTCCGCCAGTGGTAGCGGCTGGGCAAAAATGTCCAGCTTTTCGTCTACCATATATTTGGTTAGCTCTTTTTCTACAGTCTTAAGAACCTCATCTGTAAATACCGCCTGACCATGCATTTTCTTTACCAATCCGGCAGGTACCATGCCTTTCCTGAATCCAGGCAGACTGGCCGATTTGCTATAGTTCTTTAAGGATTTCTCAAAGGAAGACAGATAATCTTCCCTTCCTATCTTCACGATGATCTTATCGTTCAGCGTGCTAATATTTTCTCTTGTAATGGTAGCCATAATGTTTATAATACTTAAAAAAGGGGCACAAAGGTAGGACTTCCGGCTGATTATATATAGGCCAACTTTAATACTACTAAATCAATCGTATCTAATACCAGTAAATCAATAGCATTAAATAACCATGCTGCTCCCAGTGTTTTCTTGATCTGTGAAGGTGCATATCCGAAATATTTCTTGAAGACGGCTATAAAATAATGCGTTTGTTTGTAGCCTGACAGGCGGGCCACTTCGTTAATATCATAATCGTCCTGCATCAGCATGTTTTTCGCCTGTTGCATTCTCATTTCCTGAACATAACCGTATACGGTATTACCAAAAACCTGTTTAAAATGTTTTTTCAGGTAGTTTTCATTAGTGCCGACACGATGAGCCAGATCGATTAGCGAACAAGGGTTTTGCAGATTTAAATGCAGGATTTCACGGGCCTGCTGCATTTTTTCAACATCTTCTTTACGCAATCCTGCATTGCTATTATTACTGATTTCCAGAGATTTGTATTCATCTACGTGGCTCAATAATATCATCAGCAGTTCCACTACTTTAGCTCTTAGATATAACTTCTTATAATAATTTTCCAGCGGACAATTAAGAATTTCGTAGAGTATAGCTTTGATCCTGGGCGTAACAGGGAGATGATATGGATTTAGTAAAGTGATAAGGTCTGATGATGCTTGTTGCGATTGACGGATCTGGTCAAGAAATGGATGAAACTCAGGCAGATACCTTTCAAAGAGTTGCGGAACAAAATTGATGATAAACATCTCCATATCCTCTTTTTCATCCATCTCAACAAACATACGCTGGGGCTGAAAATGGAGGATATTATATTCATGTTTACCAAAAACGAATTGCTGGCCACTATCTTCATTGCGATAAACACAAGTGCCATTAATAGAGAAACAGAGCTGAATAAACTGTTGGGCGGTATCCAGTAATAAAGGGTTTTCAATAAGCGTATGGCTGTTGCAATACCAAAAATGTATACCATCGGGCGAAATAAGTTCATATAACAACTCTTTTCTTCCCAGTGTTTCCTGGGTATTACGATTTTCTTCAATAACGTTACCTCCCCCCTGTATTAACTCATAGTGTAAATATTTATAATATTTTGAAGATGTTTCCAGACTATATTTTCTTTTGGCCTCCATCTTATGCGCTTCAGTTTACCTAAGTAATGTAAAATTTGGTTCAGATACTAGCTTTCTAAATCAGGAAAAAGATATTAAAATGAGATTAGAATTTGAAACCTCTGTGGGGTAATTCAAAAATTCCCTTTTGTATACATGTTTTTCCTTTTTCTCATTTTTTATCAAAAGAGCATTGCAATTTAAAGCATTCCACAATTGCTAGCCTAAATCCGGATATAATCGTCGTCTGATAATATTAACTTGTTGTTTATCAAGTATATAAAAAGACAGCGGTTATCTGTAATAGGTAGTCGTGTAAAAAAATGAATATGGCAGGTAAGAAGAAATCATCATGGCAGAAGATTAGAAAATTATTCAATGATATTCACTTGTGGCTGGGACTGGCAAGTGGTTTGATTGTGGTGGTTGTTTGTTTTAGCGGAACGCTATACACATTTAGTACTGAAATTACAGAAGCCGGAGCTTCGCATTTATACAAAGTGGAGGTCCCGAAAGATGCAAAGAGAATTCCTGCAGACTCTGCTTTGGCTAAAGTAGCTGCAATTTCCGGGGGCAGGGTTACCAGTATTCAAATTCCCCACGATCCGGCAAGAACTTACCAGTTGGGAGTAAGAAAAAAAGATGACAAAAGCCGTTTTGGAACTACTTATATGGTAAATCCCTATTCCGGAGAAATACTGGGAACATCAAATGATAAAAACAGCGCTAAAGAGTTTATGTCTGTCATGTTCAGCTTGCACAGGTGGCTATTACTTGATAAAGTCGAAAAGCCAATCCTAAACAGTATGGAAAACAGAAAGCTGGGAAGCGCGATTACCGGCTATGCGACTATCATCTTTACGCTTGGATGTATTACCGGCTTGGTAATATGGTTTCCGCAAAAAATAAAAACATGGAGACAGGGGCTTAAAATTAAATGGAAGGCTAACTGGAAAAGAGTTAACCACGACCTGCATAACACACTTGCTTTTTATTCACTTATTTTTTTATTGCTGATGGGACTTACCGGTCCGCAATGGTCATTTGAATGGTACAGGGACGGATTGCAAAAAACTTTGGGTACTTATAAGAAAAAAGATGAAGGTGGACGTGAGGGGAGAGAAAGAAGTGCGGGCACTGAAAGAAAAGAAGGAGGTGAACAAAATAGAGCAGGTGAAAGAAACAAATCTGAACAAAAGGAAGAAATAACTGTTATGCCTCTCCAGGAAATAGTGAGAAGCGCAGATCAGGCACTTCAGTACAGGGGTAATTATTTTATCAATTTCCCCCAGGAAGCAGATGGAAATATTAATGTAAGTAAAACCCGTATAGGCTTTTTTGCACCGGCAGCGGGTGACAGGTTAACGATTAATGCTCAATCAGGAAAAATTGTAAAAACGGATATTTTCAGGGGTAAACCTTTTAATGAAAGAATCGCTGGATCAATTAAAGCTCTACATACAGGTAATGTTTATGGTACTTTTACAAAGATCATTTATTTTATTGCCTGTCTTATTGCAACAAGTCTACCGGTGACGGGCACACTAATATGGGTCAATAAAATGAAGAAAAAAAGCAGACCATCTCCTGTAAAACCACTTGTTGTTTCGCCGGTTGCTTAATAAATATTAACGTACTGTGCTTTGAAAATAACCGATCCAACCAGCAACGAAAACAGCCGATAAGGAGTTGGTAACTTTAGCCGGATGACAGCTAACATGTGACCATCTGAAAAGTGTATTATATTCTGGTCAGAAAAGGTTAATCTGATTGAAATATCATGCACTACCTGAAGGGCAGAAAATTACCTGGTCGGCAAAAAATCATTTTATCCAAACTGGCAAAAGATCTTTACTGCCATTACTTAACATCAGACAAGGCTTCAAGCATTTAATAGGAGTACAACACTGTAGTATTAATAAAATAATGCAAACTATTTATTAACTGTTGGTATCTATTGATTCACTGCCTGATCCTGGTGAGAAATAGCGTCTTTTTAGCCGTTTCAGTCTGACAATAGTTGGCAGACTCTGTTGCTTATCGTTTATATTTGTTTGCTATTGAGAATCTGTGTGCGTGGCTAATTTATATTCTCCTTCATTCGACAGCTATGCGAAAAATAAATAGTTATTTCCTGCCTTGCAGTTCACAGTGCAAGTATTTAATACTGATACCATTTTTTCTTTGCTATTTAATTACTACTGCCCAGCAGGAAACGTATAATTGGTATTTTGGTTATGGCGCCGGTTTGGATTTTAGCAAAGGAAAACCGGTTTTTCAGAAGGGAAAGATTAATCAATGGGAAGGCTGCGCCTCAATTAGTGATAGTAAAGGCCAATTGTTGTTTTATACTAATGGTATTCAGGTATGGGACAGAAACCATAAAGTGATGCCTAACGGCAAGGGACTGAAAGGCGATAATAGTAGTACCCAATCCTCTATCATTGTGCCTGATCCCGGGAGCCGAAATAAATATTACCTGTTTACTATTGCTGCAGAAGCGGCAACATCCGGAATGCAGTATTCGGTCGTTGATATGGAAGCGAATGGGGGCATAGGAGATGTAACGGAAAAAAATATTTCTTTGTTAGCCCCGGTATGTGAAAAAATAACGGCTGTAAGACATATTAATAATAAGGATGTATGGATGATTACGCATAAGTATAATAGTGATGAGTATTATGCTTATCTGGTTACAGGCAAAGGTATTAATGAGCAGCCCGTTATAAGTCAGACTGAAAATATTATAACCGGCCGTTTAAATACTATTGGCTATCTTAAATCTTCCCCTACTGGTACTAAACTGGCAGCAGCTCATCTTACTTCATTTGTTGAATTACTTGACTTTGATCCGGCTAGTGGAAATATTAGCAATGCTATAAAGATTGTTCCACAGGAGGGGACCTATCCCTATGGCGTAGAATTTTCAAAAGGAGGATCATTCCTTTATCTGACAACCATGGCTAATACGAATGGAACAGGCGGTTATAATATATTTCAATATCGTGTTAGCGGGAATGCTGACAGCGTTCTCCAATCGAAATATGTGGTAGGGGCCGGTGATGTTGGCGGAGCGGCTGGGGCGCTGCAGTTGGGAGCAGATAATAAAATGTATGTCGCTTTCAATAAGAAGAGTTTCCTGGGTTGTATTACTCAGCCTGACAAGGAAACCGAAAAGTGTGATTTTGTCCTGGAGTATATACAATTAGAAGATGCCAAAAGCGGCCTGGGTTTGCCTTCCTTTATTCAGAGCTATTTTATTAATGCAGGTCTTGCTTCCGGATACCTGAAATATATAACAGGGTTTATTTTATTTGCTCTTCTATTGTTATTGTTTTTCTTATATAGACGAAGGAAGGAAAAACGAAAGGATAAAAATGTATCTTAATAGATTTCTTCGAAAGGTTTCCTGCAATGAACTAAAAAAACACCCAGGGATACCTGACGTTGCAGTCTACGCTACGGCATTCGTTACTTCCATTAAGGTTCCGGTCGTATAACATACCTGCCTCCGTACTTCCCTTGGTATATCTTATACCCGGGCGATTCAATTCCGCCTCATAGCTAAATCCTGTGTTCAGGCGCATGGTAGCATCACCGTTGTAATGATTTCTTACAGAGCCCAGCTTAAGGGTAATGCCAATATTGATCGTGTGATTTTCTATTATTCCCATGCTTTTTCCGCTGCCAAAATTGTTCTTGTACCAAATACCTCCTCCAATAACCCAGCCTGGAAATTCAAATAAACTGCCTATTGTCAGGTTTCTGCTTACGCCTTGTATGTTATAAATAATAGTGGGTTTAATTAAGATCCTGTCGTCTGCCACATCATAATCGGCCCTGGAATTAATATAACTAAGATGGAAGGTGTAACGGCGTGGCAGACGACTATCGTCGCCCCCTGCTAATAAGCCGTATACGGGTTCATTAACATGATGCACCGCACCTCCTGCCATCCAGTTCAAATAACAAAACACCATTCCAACCGACATATCAAAATATGTTTTACCTGCCTGCTGAAATAATTCAAATTGCGATGGCAACCCATTAGGTCCATCAATATCTATCTGATCGGGGAACAACAAATGGTTACGGTTGGCATTGATAGATCCTATGCCACCCTGGAAGGCAACATTCACAAACCAATCCCGGCACATATATTCATCAGAACCAAAATTTTTTGCGAAGAGCAAATAAGCCTGCGAAGTTTTCAGATACCCTTCATTAAATCTGTTAGCCAGCATTCCCAGGCTCATCTTGGGTGAACTAAAATAATAATCGGCCGAAGCATTATAAGCTTGCAAAGGAGCTTGCAGGTTAACCCATTGAATACGCGTGTTGAAATTTGCCCTGAATTCATTTTTTCCTGTACCCGTAAAACCGGGATTCAGGTATTGCGGGGAATAAAAGAATTGTGAAAACAAAGGATCTTGTGCCATTGTCTCATAACACATGCCGAGCATCATCAAAAAGATATGCGTGGCAATGCAGAATTTTCTCCTTAGGTAAAAAATAATCATATTGCAGTAAGTTGAGATCATCTGAATAAGGTGACGTTTCCGAAATATTTTGGCCGCCCTCCATCATAGGACATCCCGCTCCAGGGTTTGCCATTCTCAAATTCTATTTCTACGATTTTCCAGGTATAAGCGTCTTGTGGCAATAGCTGGCCGGTATTCATATATTTACCGTTCCATGCTACTTTGGGGCTGCCGTCGGCATTGAGCTCTGTTGTTTCAAAAACCACTTTGCCCCAGGCGTCAAATATTTGCAGACGATACTTTTTAATTCCTGTTCCTTTTAACTTAAATGTTTTTAATTCAGGGTGATTGCTTCCCGGATAAAATGCGTTCGGAACATATAATGATCCGGGTACAGGCACTACTGTAACCATTACTGAATCTATGGCGTTACATCCGGTGCTTTTATCTTCTACATATAAAGACACTTTAAAAGTTCCTGTGTTTTTATATTGATAGGTAATCTCTCTTCCGGCTCTTTGTGGTGTAGTAGTATCTCCAAGGTCCCAGGTGTAAACATCGGAAGGGCCTTCAGGTGAATTATCTCTGAAAGTAAAAGTAAAATGCGGTTCACGCTGAAGCGGTGAAGGACTGATGATGATATCCGGAGCAGGAACGGAATGAATTATAACACTGCCTGAAGGTGATCTTTCATTACATCCGTCATTATTTTCTGCTACCACATACACGTCAAATACTTCATCAGACGGATTGGATAGCGGTGAATGAAAATTATAACTAAAAGGATTAGTAGTTCCTTCTATATTACCATTGATATGCCAGTAATATTTTAATGGACCCGTTCCCTGATTGATGGCGCTTGCGGTGAACACAACTGTTGTGTCGTGGTTGCATGTTTCGATAAGCATAGGTTCCATCCTGGTAGTTGTAACTCCCTCGAGCACCGAGATAATAGTATTGGTAGAATATGCTGCAGCACATACACCACTTTGTACAGATGTCCTATACCATGTGGTAGCAGTGAGATTGGTATAGTGCAAAGATGCGCTTGTGTTGATTATCGGGTTCCAGCTTTGGCCATTGTTGACGGAATATTCCCAGCGAAGCACTCTTCCGTGATATCCTGAGAGCGTAATGGTCCCATTATTCTGGCCCGGACAAACACTAGCGCCGGCGCTGGTAAATCCTCCTATTGTGTTTGCCGCGATGCTGGCTGTTACCGAGCTTTTTCCGGTACATCCGTTAATTGTTATACTAACTTCGTATGTGCCTGCATGTTGTATTCCTGCATTGGGGATTACAGGATTTTGTAGTGTGCTGGTGAACCCATTGGGACCTGTCCAGTAATAGGTTGCTGCTCCCGATGCTGTCGCTCTTGCAGAAAGAGACAATGTGCTTCCTTCACAAAGCTCTCCATTTGTTTCGGCAATAACTGAAAAAGCAGGAGTGTCATCCAGATGAAGCGGGCCGGCTTTGTCAGACGTACAGCCATTCAGCTTAACAGTAACATCGGTGTACGTACCGCTACGGAGCCCGGTCACCAGGATCGTTCCATCCGGAGCCGACCGGTAGGTGAGTCCCAACTGGGCACTTCCGTTGCGCACATAATCAACGATATAATCTGTTGAAGGTAGAAGACCATTCAATACAATAATACCTGTAGCTGCACCGCAACCAATCGGATTAATAAAAGAAACACTGCTGATGACAGGTATTGGAATTATAGATACAGTGGTGGCAGAAGGTGGAGAAACACAGCTTCCTGCATCTGAAGTTACAGTAACCTGATAGTTTCCGGCTGTTGCCGCAGTCGTATTAGAAATTACCGGGTTCTGCTGGGTGCTGGTAAATCCATTGGGACCTGTCCAGTTCCAGGAAACACCACCGGCAAATGATGTAGAGGCAAATAATTCAAGATTACTTTTTAAACATGTAGACGCAACAGGATCAACAGTTGGCGCTGCGGGTCTTGGATAAACTATTGCATTTACCTGTGCCGAAGGAGAGGTACAATTATTTAACGTGATACTTACGGAATAGTTGCCGCTATTAATAGGTTGGGCATTATTGATGACGGGGTTTTGTTGATTACTGGTAAATCCGTCAGGGCCAGCCCAATTCCAACTGATACCGCTAAGACCCGAGGATGCAGATAATGACAACGGCGTGCCTTCGCAAATAGCGACATTTGCACCCGGCGTAGGAGCGGGCGGAGGATTAGGATCCTGAAGAGTAAAAGGCCCTGAAATATTTGATAGGCAGCCATTGTTAATGACCACGATATCAGCATATACTCCTGCTGTTAATCCACTGATAACAATATTTCCCGAAGCATTGGATGTTAAGGAAATGGTAGTTGGCGCTCCTCCGTCTTTGATATATCTCACTGAATAATTGTACGAAGGATCCAATCCGTTCAACGTAATAGTCCCTGTTGCTGTGGCGCAACTGGTAGGATCTGTAAAATTCGATCCTGAAACTACAGGAATTTTTGATACATTAACGGTAACGGATACACGGTCACTTTCGCAATTAGTAGTAGGATTAAACTGGCTGATATAATATACCACTGTACCAATTGTATTTGTTGTGGGGGTTGGCAATACTGAATTCGCAACACCTCCTGTGACTGTATTATACCATCTCAATTGATGACCAGGTAATATTGTTGCCGATAAAGGAGTTGCCGGGTCGTTGTGACAATAATTAACAGGCGTTATTACTACAGGGGTTGCAGGTTTAGGGTTAACAGTAATAGTAAATGTTTTCGTGTTTGGGCAATTATTAATAGTAGCTATAACAGTAATTGTTGCTGTTATTGGAGCAGTAGTGTTATTGGTAGCTATAAAAGAAGGAATATTTCCTGTTCCACTTGCTGCAATTCCTATTGAAGGCTGATCATTTGTCCAGGTAATAGGCGCATTGGCAGGGTTTGCTGTAAAGTTGAATGCTCCTGTATTGTCGCCACCGCAAACTGTTACAGAGGTAGGTACAGTGAGATCAGCTCCCGTGTTATTAGAGAATTGTTGAGTAGCCGTTGTTGTTCCACACTCATTTGTTACAGCTAATGAAATAGTGTGAATGCCAGGAGTACTAAAGGTAATAGCACCCGGATTGGCATCGGTTGAAGTTCCGGATGTGCCGCCATCAAACTCCCATAAATAAGTAGCATTATTGCTACAGCCCCTAATGTCAGCAATAGGCGTTATTACGGCCTGTCCACACGCATTGTCGATAGGGTCTAAGGTAACTACCGGTTTTTGTCTTACCCTTACTGTTTTTTGTGTAATTCCGCTTCCACAGCCTCCGGAGAGCGATAAGGATATTGTGTATGTACCGGGATTGTGAAAAATAAAAGAAGGATTGGAAGAAGTACCAGATCCTGAAGCAAAGTCCCATGATGGTGAAGTACCGCAAAAGTCAGGTGTATAGTTCACGCTCCATAAGTAACCTGCGCTCCCACAAGTACCAGGACTTGTGGAATTAGTAGTGCTAATGGTTTCTCCCGCGCATATATCTTCTTTATTGATGGAGAAGTCTCCCGTAGTCGAGGCACTCACACAAACTGTTTTGGTAATTTCTTGCGATCCGCATGGGTTAATTGTTCTTAGTGTTACGGTATATGTTCCGGGAGCAGAATAATTGTGACAGGGGTTAACGGCGGTTGAAGTGTTTAATGCCCCGCTAGCGGGATCACCAAAATCCCATTCATATTGAGTAAGCCTGGAACAGTTATTATAAAAACCTTCGACAGAAGTATTCGCAAAACAAACGGCCTGTCCGGTACATGCCGGTGAGGTGGTCACTAAAAAATCGGGCCGTGGTTTTGTTTTCACAATAATATTTCCTCCTTCAAATCTTTTGGTACGGCAGGCATTCGTAGCCGAAATTACCAGGAGGTAATCCGGTCTTCCCCGTGTTTCACATGAGGAAGTTTTATAAGTATAATTAATAACCTCGTCAATATTGGAAGGATTAATTGGATGAGTCATTTCTTTTGTTGTACCATCTCCGTATTCCAGTAAGTAAGTAGTGCCGGGTGAGTTGGATTGCCAATAGCTTACTACAATATTGACCGGCAGATCGGAGCAGCCCTCAGTAATTCCTGTTGTGGCAATACCAATATCAGGGTTACTTTGGTTAGCCACAACATATGTTTTGACATTCTGACAACCGTTACTACCTGTGGCCGTAAGCGTTAGATTAAATGCTCCCAGGGAGGTATAAGTATGTGACCGTGGAAAACTGGCCATTGTTAATCCTGTTTCAGGGGCCGAGCCATCACCCCAGTCAAGTGTATAATTTCCAGTAACACATCCGTTTCCGGGGGAAATATTATTTACGGTGATAGTATAGTTAGGATTTCCAGGGTTGGGATTGTTTTCGCAGTTGCTGAAAGGTGAAAATACATTTTGGTCTGACAACTGGATATCCGGAGCAGGCAATATGCTTATCGTTCTGATTATTGTTCCTGAGCAACCGTTGGCATCTGTGACTGTAAGTGCGGCTTGTGTATTGACCGCTCCGCCACATCCTGTAATATTAAATTTATACAGGGGATTTGGATGGGTAGAAGAACCTCCATCTCCGAAGCTCCAATAATAAGTGTAAGGAGCAGTTCCGCCGGTTACCGAAGAGTTGAGCTGTATAGGTGTACCTGAACAAAGCGTTCCGCTGGGAATAGTAATGGTTGGTGTTATGGTTTGCGTCGTCACCACAACTCCCGGTGAAGTGGCAGTATTGCCACCTGTAGTAATGTTTACTGTATAAGTTCCGCTACTGTTAGCGTTATAGGTTTTGCCGGTGGCGCCGCTAATTGGACTGCCATTCAGGTTCCATTGATAACTATCACCATTGGATGCCGTCAGCAAAGTACCGCCCGAACTGCAGATGGTTAACGGTCCGGCTGGTGTAATAGTTTGGGCTACAATATCGAATGTGAAAACAATACAATAAAATAGGACAAGATATTTTTTCATTAAAGCAGTTTTTAGGGGCAGCTTTCATAGGAATAAATAATCAGAGAGGGTAAAATCTACACAAGAATACTTCTATTTTTCAAGATTTGAAAGCAGGGAGATATACAAAATATAAAAAAGCCCGGAGAAATTGATTCCTGGGCTTTTGTTAGCAAAAGATGTTTTAAAAAGAAGCTCTGGTCCGCCTTAGAGACCCACCGCCAAAGTAGTTGGTAATTTACTTCAGTACAAAACAGTCCGTTACATGCGTTTCTTTGTCAGCGAACTATACCAAATGGGGTTAATTGTCCTGCGTCTGTATTATAAAATCTATGATCATATTTTATCTATATTTAATGTTTCAGGAATTAAAATTGATGCTAAATGCTATTCCGGTTAAATTACATTCAAACCATCTTTTTTTTAGTTATTATCATATACCTGTTTACCGCTTGTTCTGAGAAAAGAAATTGGATATTGCAAACGGAGGATACTAAACTTGTTCTAAGGGTAAATGATAACAGTGAGCTACTGATAAACGAACTGAGCGATACAAAAAATAATCTTAACTGGCTGGCTGAGAATATACCTTTTCCCTTGCTGGATAAAATAAGCGTCGACAGTCAGTTTCAATCTCTTTCCTGGAAACTTACGCGTTCATCCTTTGAAGGCGATCGTTTAACACTTGTATTTGCAAATGAACAACCGGCGATGGAGTTGATCAGTATATGGCACGCGCACGAAGGACCAGGTCCTGTGAGAAATACAATGTTCATTAAAAATAATGCTGCTCATTCGGTTACGATTTATAACCAGGAAAGTATTGTGTTGCCAGCCTTGGACAGTAACCGCTCAACAAGAATAACTTATATTAATGACGACGCGAGTATGCCTGATAGTATCGGAGTGTACCATATGTCGACTGATAGCAATTTTGTAAGAATTCTTAAGATCACTGAAAAACACGACTGGATACCTTTTATTATTATTGATGATAATGACCAGAATGGTATGTATGTAGGATGGGAGTGGAGCATAGGAAGGATAAGTATTGAACATGCGGAAAATATTGTAACTGTAAAGGCAGGTATAGGAGATGATTTTAGAACTGACCTCGATGCTGGCGAAGTGTTTGAAGTTCCCCCTGCATTTATAGGAGCATATCACGGGGATCTTGATGATGGAGGAAACAGCCTAAGAAAATATCTCTTTAAATATTCTATGCCCTCGCTAGTAAGGGATGATGAAAGTTTTCCAAAAGTAGAATGGAATGCTTTTGCCGCGTTGGCTTCAAAAGAGTCGATGGTCAATCCGCTGGAAAGAAAATACTATCCGCTGATCGATGATATTGCTCCTTTGGGATTTGAAGAAGTAGTCATTGATATTGGTTGGTGGATGAGCTATGGTGATCCCGGCCATATTATCGTAGATTCAATCGACTGGCCCAAAGGTATTCCTGCCGCAGCAAAATATGCTAAAGAAAGAGGAATGCGATTTGGGTTATATGATAATGAATCGGAAAATCTTACCAGCGAAAGTGGTAAAAAAGAAAGGTTTGAAGACATATCTTATTTGATTAATGATTTGGGCGCCGACTTTTATCGATCGGATGCTACTGCAGGTCCGGTAGCAGGCGGTTCTTATGGCAAAGATCAAAGAGCAAAATATAAGGAAGATGTAGGCTATTGGTCTATCAGGGGTTTCTATGAAGTGATCGATTCTTTATACAGAGCTATTCCTACTTTTTTATGGGAGAATTGTTCTTCGGGCGGGGGGCTAAAAGATTTTGGCGCGGTTAGCCGTGCTTCAAAAGTCCAGAACCAGGATGTATATTATCCGCTTGAAGCCCGACGTTCTTTTTATGACGCTACTTTTGCCATGCACCCTATGCAGTTGGCATGTGTTGTAGGATCGTGGGAACCCTTTGCCGCACAAGGCTCAGGTTATGAATTCCGCTCAGCTTCGATGGGCGCGGCATACTGGCATCCTGATGCTCCAAGTGGTGGCGATTGGGGACCTGCCTGGTCTGAACAAGGTAAGCTTGCTATAAAAGATGCTGTACATACTTACAAAACAAGACTCAGACCATTAATCAGAAATGGTAATCTTTACCATATCTTTCCCCGCCCTACAGGTAAAATATGGGATGGTATTCAGTATTATGATCCTTCTACTCAGAAAGGTGTTGTGTATGCTTTTAAGCATGAAGCGCTTGCCGGCAACGATAGTCAACTGATTAAATTAAAAGGACTTGATCCAGATATGACTTACAAGTTAAATTTTGAAGATAAGAGCAATGAACCAATTGTAAAAAAGGGAAGTGAATTGATGAACACTGGATTTAATATGACATTAAAAGGATCACTCATTTCGGAATTGGTTTTCTTGGAGAAGCAGTAGAAAAGAATTGACAGTTGACAGTGGGTAGTTGACAATTAATCACCCACTGCCAACTCTCCACTGTCAATTTTCCACTGCTCCAAATTCCTTGTGTTAATTAATTATTAACTAATCGTTACCATTCGTTTAATTCGGTATAACCAAATCTTTATTTTAATGTTAACTCCTGAGTTTTGCACCTGTGAAATCAATTAAGGTCATAACTTATAAAGTTTGTCTCCCGACTACCAGGATTTTAATCTTGCTTGTATTGTCTCTGGCAGTATTCACAGGAAAACCTTCGTCATTGTACGCTGCAGATGTATCGGAAGACATGCTGACCGATACCCTCAAAAAAAATCGTTGGCTAACCGATCCTCCGGGCAGCGATGATAAGAAGTGGTACCAGCGCATTTCCCTGAGAGGTTATACACAAGTTCGTTATAACCGTCTTTTTGAAACTAATAGCAAGTTGGGTTGTGAGCAGTGCGACAAGTCATGGGGTGGAAATGGCGGATTTTTCATACGCCGCCTTCGATTGGTCTTTTTCGGGCAACTGAGTAAAAGAGTGTATTTCTACATTCAGCCCGACTTTGCCGGTGCTGTCGGTACTGACCGTCTTAATTTTGGACAAATACGCGATGTTTATTTTGATCTGGGAATTGATTCGCTGAACGAGTTCCGCGTAAGGATCGGGCAGAGTAAAATACCCTATGGATTTGAAAATCTCCAATCCAGCCAGAACCGTTTACCTCTCGATCGTAATGATGGGTTAAATAGCGCTATAGTTAACGAGCGTGACCTGGGTGTTTTCCTTTACTGGGCGCCTAAAGAAAAAAGAGAATTATTTACCAGCCTGGTGCAATCAGGATTGAAGGGCTCTGGTGATTATGGCGTAGTAGCTTTTGGTGTATTTAATGGCCAAACAGCTAATACTTCCGAAATGAATAATAGTCCGCATGTTGTTGCGCGTTTTTCTTTACCGATGCAAATAGGGGAGCAGATCATTGAGCCAGGCATACAGGGTTATACCGGAAAATATGTGATGAGAGGCAGCCATATCAGTACCGGTGTAAAAATGATTGAAAATAGAACGTTTACTGACCAGCGTATAGCAGGTTCTTTCGTAATGTATCCGCAGCCTTTTGGTATACAAACGGAATATACTGTTGGTCGCGGACCGGAATTCAATAAGTTCACTGATAGTATAGAAACACAAAGCCTGCATGGTGGTTATATCCAGTTGATGTACCAGATCAGAACACAGAAACAGGTTATATTTCCTTTTATGCGCTATCAGTATTATGATGGCGGTAAAAAGCATGAACGCGATGCACGCAGTTATACAGTAAAAGAATTTGAAATAGGCATCGAATGGCAGCCTGTCCGGAATTTCGAGCTTGTAGCCATGTACACTTTTTCTAACAGAAGATATGAGGATTTCCAATTGCAGAATAATTTGCAGTCGGGTCGTTTATTAAGACTTCAGGCGCAACTGAATTTTTAATGCGTTCTCTTAGGAGAAATGAGAAGCAATGGGACTTACCTCTACTTCAGTTATTGATAATTGTTGTTTTTCTTCCGTGTAGCTCCGTTACTTAATGATCAAACAGAGTCTCCGTGTTTCATTTCTGGTAATATGAATGACAATCAACTTCATTGTTGGCCAATTGACCCACTCATTCAAATATTAGCTACTGTTGGTTGTATAAAGTATTGAAAAGTAGATACATATAGATATAAAGAAAGAAAGTAGTCGTTCGAATGATATTGAATCATTTGCGAGATCGGTAAAAATTAGTTTCGAAAGTGGTAAAAGGTAGTTTAGGCTTTTTGGGCGCATACCCAAAGTCATAGTTTTGCCTGCTGTAATATAGAATGGACTGTTTACTCCTGTTTTTATTTCTTGGAGAGCAGTCTTTCGTTCGAATTAAAACTTAAAAGAAAACGACTATTTCGTCATACTTAGAGAATGCCGTTCACCAAATTTTTGTGGATTATTGTTTTAGTTTTCTTTTCATACGGGATCAAAGCTCAGACGTCTGGATTTATCATTAAGGGAAGAATTACAGAGGCGAATGGTGAACCAATTGCTAATGCTAACGTAACAATTGATTCTCTGAAGGTCGGTGTTGTTTCAGATATTAATGGTTATTATGTATTAAATAATATAGCCTCAGGTAAGCATAGGGTCAGGGTTGGATATACCGGTTATGAACAGGTTGATAGGTGGATAACAGTTGATAAAAATAAATCTTCCATTGATTTTATATTGAAAAACGATGTACGCACATTAAACGAAGTAGAGGTACATGCAAAAAACCAGGCACAGGTGGTCAAGGAATCGGGATATAATGTCAATGTTATTGAAACGCAAAGCGTGCAGGACAGGGAAGTGACAATAAACCAGTTGGCATCTTATACGGCTGGTATACGTGTTAGGGAAAGCGGCGGATTAGGATCTAATGCTAACTATTCGCTCGATGGAATGTCTGGTCGATCGGTTCGGTTCTTTATTGATGGTATTCCATTGGATCGCTACGGTCCTGCTTATTCAATCAATAATTTACCGGTCAATTTAGTAGAGCGCGTTGAAATATTTAAAGGTGTTGTGCCGCCACAATTCGGAGGTGATGCATTAGGCGGAATCGTTAACGTAGTAACAAAAAATAAGAAGAGAAAATATTTGGATGCTTCTTATAGCATTGGTTCATTTAATACGCACCGTGTAGCGCTTAGTAGCCGCTGGGTGAGCGATTCATCAAATTTTTATGTAGACGTTCAGGCGTATCATAATTATTCTGATAATAATTACCAGGTATGGGGTAGCGGAGTTGAAATAGCAGACCCTTCAACAGGCAGGGCTATCCAGATCAAAGCCAGGAGATTTCATGATGCATACCGTTCGACTTCCGGTAAACTGGGTTTTGGTTTTTTCGATAAAAAGTGGGCCGATCAGTTTAATATAAATATGATCGTTGCCGGCAACTTCCAGGAACTTCAGACTGGTACTACTATGGCGGCTGTATATGGAGAAGCCACACGTGAGAATATGTCCTACGCGCCTTCTGTTTTTTATTCGAAGAAAAAGATTTTCGGAATTAATCTTGATGTATCAGCGTATAGTTCTGTCAGCTATCAAAAAGGCACAGTGATAGATACCAGTTCGAGAATATACGACTGGACAGGTAAAGTGGTGAATGAACATCCTAATAACAGTGAACTCGGACGCGGCAGCAACGGAAAATCACAACTAACCCTGAAACCCATAAACTGGTTTCAACAGGCTAATCTCACCTATACTTTTAATCAAAAGCATAAGATATATGCTAACTATACTTTTGATCTGACCACACGTACCGGCAGCGATCCGTTCATAAGCGACCGCACGGCTTCTTTTATCATGCCACAGCGGCTTCAAAAGCAGGTTAGTTCTTTGGTTTATGAGTTGACAAACGGATCAAACTTTTCTCATTCGGTATGGGTAAAAAATTATGATTTCTCTGTATCAACTGTGGGTGAAAGATATATTACCGATTCATTGGGGTACAGACCAGTAGCCTATTCAATTAAAAGTTCGAGTAATAACTGGGGTTATGGGTATGCTTCAAAGTATAACATAAACAATAACAGTATTGTAAAATTTTCAATAGAAAAAACATATCGTCTGCCAGATGCGGAAGAAGTGTTAGGGGATGGCGTATTCGTGCGGACAAGTCCCAACCTGCAACCGGAAGAAAGTATTAATATCAACTCCGGGCTCTTATTGAATAATATTGAGCTTGGTCTCAAAAGCAAACTGAATGTTGAGCTTTCAGTTTTTTATAGAAATGTCGATAACCAGATTTTGTATTTATTACAGGGAACACTAGGCGCGGGCCGTTATACCAACGTCTCAAAAGTGAAAAGTTATGGAGTGTCATTAGATGCGAGATATTTTTATAATGACCGATTCAAAATTGGTGGAAATATAACCTATCAGCAACCGAGGGACTGGAATGAATATGTTAATGGAAGCAGAAATCTAACTTATAAGGATCTGTTGCCTAATACACCTTATTTTATGGCCAATGCCGACTGCTCGTACACGCTGAAGAACCTTTTTCAAAACAATACAGCATTAGTTTTTTTCTGGAATACACAATACGTTCATAAATTTTTTCTTCAATGGCCAAGTTTGGGAAATCAGAACAAAGCACAGATACCTACTCAGTTTGTTCACAGTCCCGGTATTTCATATAGTGTGAAGTCGGGAAAGTATAATATCACGGTAGGCTCTCAGAATATTTTTAATGAACAGGTGTACGATAACTATCTGTTACAAAAACCTGGTAGATCAATTTATGTTAAAGCAAGAATTCTTATTCAATAAAAATGAAACAAATACAACAAATGAAAAATAAACTTTTAATCAGACTGTTTGGTATAGGGATGTTATTCGGCGCCCTGATTTTAATGAATGCATGTAAAAAAGAAAAAACCAACGATCCGCCACCGGAAGAGGATATTTTTTATTCCCTGGGAGTGCAGGTAGGAGGTGTTAATTATATACTTCCTACAGATGACATTAAAAACGGTAGTGTTAGTCCTGTTGGATTTGGGATTGAAGTGCCAGGCAATGAATTGATACAGTCCGGAAATTATTTTTATTTCTTTTCGCGTGCAGAAAAGAAATTCTATCAATTTGAATTAAAGGCAGACGGAACAGTAACAGAAAAGGCGTCCCTGCTGATAACTTCTTATATTTCTTCCCGCGCCTATTCGCAAAACTTAATTGATAACAATACCATTTTAATAATAGATCCCATAGTATGGGGCGAACCAGCTGTGAAATGGTTCACTATCAAAATTCCGGATTTTACGATCACTGCCAGTGGTACTTTCGATCTGCCTACTTTTGAGAAACAACCTGGTGTAAACTGGAATGTGAACGTAGGTAAGGCTGTACTGCATGGGAATAAGATTATCATGGGAAGTGTGTATTACGATTTTGATGGTAACTATGCGCCAGGTACTCACGTGATCGCGATTGACTATCCGTCTATGACCAACGCAACAAAGGTGACCAGCAACACATCGATAGGAGAAATTGGATACACTAATCAGCTTTTTGCCAAAACAAGCAATGGTGATTTATATGTTGGCGCTTACAGAGGTCCTTATGGTCCGCCCAGCGATGACGATGTATATGGGTTTATTCTCAGAATTAAAAACGGAACCGCCGTATTTGATGACAGTTATTTCTTTGACCTGTCAGAAACAATAGGAGAACCTACGCAGGTAATGCAATTAAATTTCCTGGAAGATCAATCGGCAATGGCTATGTTGTTTAATGTTAATGACATACCTACATGGGATGATCTGGATAAAGAAAATTACTATTTCGCTAAAATAGATCTTCCTTCGAAAGTAGTGGCTAAATTCAATGTTCCTAAATCTTCTGTACGTCTGGCCAGGTATCCGTTGATTAGTGATGGTAAGTATATTACCTATCATAAAAGTATTACCAATAATAAAACCAACATACTGGAAATTGATTATCGCGATGGTGCAAATGCTTATACGATTGGTAAGCAAATAGCAGGTGATGGCGTAGACGGTATTTCTGTGGTGAAACATCCTACGGAGTAATAATAAATGCGACGGGGATTATTTAAAAAATATACAAGAATGATACACCTCTGGCTCGGTTTAATAACCGGGCTAGTGGTTTTTATTGTGAGTATCACCGGCGCCATTTATGTTTTTCAGACCGAAATAAATTTATTGTTCCAGGCCGGAGTATATAAAAATGTTGAAAAACAGGATAAACCTTTTATTTCTCCAACGGCTATCAAAGAAAAGTCAGAAGAGTTTTTTCAACAAAAGATCATCTATATGACCGCAACGGTCTATCCCGAAGGTGATAGGGCTACTGTTGTTTGGGTGCGTGATAGTACAAGAAAATATACTGCTATTGTATTCAATCCGTATACAGGTGAAGTGATACATAGTTATCCGTATAATGTAAACTTCTGGGCCATTATTCTGGGTTTGCATACATCCCTTCTTATACCCGGCATAGGGCATCACATCGTGAATATTAGTACGATCTTATTTGTTATTATGACTATCACCGGACTTATTCTATGGTATCCCAAACAAAAAAAGCATCTCAAACAGCGGCTAACGATTAAGTGGGGGGCGTCTCCGCGCCGGTTGAATTATGATCTACATAATGTGCTCGGTTTTTATTTATCCTGGGCAGCGATTATTATAGCGCTTACCGGATTGGTAATGGCGTATCAGTGGATGGAGAATAGCGTTTACTGGTTGGCGACAGCAGGTGAAACGCCGCAAAAACAAACCCGGGTTAAATCTGATATTACTAATAAAGAAGAAATTTCTAACAGTAGGGCTGAAGAGGAATTGGTAAGGATCATTTCATCGTATGATGATCTGGATAATTATTTTCTGGAGTATGCAATTGATAGCGCTGATTGTTACAGGCTTACCATGAACACCAATAAAGGATATTTTTATAACAGGAACGATTATTATGCTATAGATCAATATACCGGAGAAACGCTTAAAAGTGATTTGTGGAATAATAGAAATAGTGGAGAACGTATCCAGGCCGCCAATCTGAACATTCATATTGGCGCTATTCTAGGTATGCCCGGTAAAGTGCTGGCTTTTCTTTCAAGTTTAATTTCTGCCAGTCTACCTGTCACCGGCTTTTTAATCTGGCGCGGACGAAACTTTAAGAAAAAAAAGCAGCCACCGAAAACTTAGCAACAAACCAGGATCATATTTTTAGAAAACAAAAAAGCCGCCTCAATTGAGGCGACTTCTCTTTTTTTCAACAGGATTTTTATCTTACAATAC